>DATHIB010000136.1:0-19283 GCA_035490055.1 Candidatus Limnocylindria bacterium
GCTGCCTCTGCCTATCGTCTGTCATCCCTATCCCTTGCGCCGCATGGGCGTCGTCACCTAAGGCAAGAGCCGGATGCGGTAGTGCCGCTCGTCCGGATCCGTGGAGGGGGTTGTGAGCAATCATGATCCCTACTCCGACTCAGGGAACATCGCTGACCGGACATGGCCTGGAATACAGCCGTGCAGAACGAGTGGCATTGTAATGCCGTGCGACAAGGCCCGCAAGACGGAGAAGGGGTCTTCCGTTTTCAGAGCATGCGTTGACACGCTTGCATGCGTCCGATACGCTTTTGAGTTTACTCAGCTTGAGTTATGGCATCTGAGAGGAACGGACGAACCGCCGCATGGCCGAAGAAAAGCTTCCTACCCGCGCGCAAGATTTTTCCGAGTGGTACAACCAACTGGTCCTCAAGGCGCAGCTCGCCGACTACGCGCCGGTGCGCGGCTGCATGATCGTGCGACCCTACGGCTGGGCGCTGTGGGAAAACATCCAACAGGCGCTTGACCGCCGATTCAAGGCCACCGGCCATCAAAACGTGGCGTTTCCGATGCTCATTCCCCGTAGCTTCATCGACAAGGAGAAGCACCACGTCGAGGGATTTTCGCCAGAGCTTGCGGTTGTCACCATTGGCGGCGGAGAAAAACTATCGGAACCACTGGTAATTCGTCCAACGTCGGAGACCATCATCGGCCATATGTGGTCCAAGTGGATTCAGTCGTACCGCGATCTGCCCGTGCTCATGAACCAGTGGAACAGCGTGGTGCGCTGGGAACTGCGGACGAAACTTTTCCTGAGAACGCTCGAATTCTATTGGCAGGAAGGCCACACCGCGCACGCGACTCGAGAAGAGGCGGAAGCGGAAACGCGCCAGATGCTGGATATCTATGCGGATTTTGCGATAAACGATGCGGCAATTCCGGTGATCCCCGGGAAAAAATCCGATGCCGAGAAATTTGCCGGCGCGGACATCACCTATTCGATTGAAGCGATGATGGGCGACGGCAAGGCGCTGCAATCCGGCACATCGCATTTTCTGGGACAGAATTTCGCCCAAGCCTTCGAAGTCAAATATCTGGACCAGAAAGGCCAGTTGCAGCATTGCTGGACGACTTCGTGGGGACTCTCCACGCGCATCATTGGCGCCATTATCATGGTTCACGGCGACGATCAGGGTCTCGTGCTGCCGCCGAAGCTTGCGCCTTATCAGGTCGTCATCGTTCCGATCTTCAAGACAGACGAAGAAAAGGCGTCCGTCCTCGACACCGCGCGAAAACTGAAGGCGGAGCTAGTCAAAGCCGGCATTCGCTTCACACTCGATGAGCGAGAAGGCCAGAGTCCCGGCTGGAAATTCAACGATTGGGAGATGCGGGGCGTACCTCTGCGCGTGGAACTCGGACCCAAAGACGTCGCCAAGCAAGCCGCCGTTCTAGCGCGGCGCGACCGTCCCGGCAGGGAAGGAAAGATCAGCGCATCGCTCGCCGACCTGCCCGCCACCATCGAGCGGTTGCTGGCGGAAATCCAGCAATCGCTTCACGACAAGGCCTTGGCTTTCCGAAAGAGCAACACACACGATGCGAAAAACTACGACGATCTGAAGAAGGCCGTCGAAAATGGCTTTGCCTACTCTTTCTGGTGCGGGAGTGCCGATTGCGAAGTCAAAATCAAGGAAGAAACCCGCGCCACCATGCGCTGCATTCCCTTGGAGCAGGAGGGCGGAGGCGGGACATGTGTTTACTGCGGCCAGCCCGCCACCGCGCGGGCGATCTTCGCTCGGGCCTATTAGGCCCGTTTCTCTCCGGGAACATCTCCCGCGCCAATTTCTCGACACTCCCTCGCGCGGGTGCTAGCTTTAGTAAGTCGAGGAATCATGCACCGACATTCCCAGCCGCGGACACTTTGCGGCACGAACCGACCGGGGAGAATCTAGTGCATCTTGAAGGCATCCGAGAGCGCCGCGCGACGGCGCACCGCCGTTTCGAACGGGGAGAAGGCAAGCTCAAGGCCGTCATTTACCTGGCGATCTTTCTGCTCATGATCTATTCCGCGGTCAAAATCGTGCCTATTTATGTTTCGAATTATCAGCTTTCCGACAAAATGCAAGAACAGGCGCGCTTTGCGGTGGTGAATCGCTACACAGAAGAGCAGATACGCGACAATGTTTTTAAGGTCGTGCAGGAATTGGAAATTCCGGCAAAGCGCGACGTCATCAAGGTATTCAACACCAATGCCGTCGTGAAGATCTCGATGGAATACACCGTTCCAGTGGACTTGTTCTTCTACCACACGGATCTCCATTTTTCTCCGGCCAGCGAGAATAAGGCTCTCTTCTGAATTATCGTTACCTTAGGCATCGTTGTTGCAACTGTGCGATTTCTTGTTGGCAACCCGGCATCGAAGAACACCGTCTTTCCCAGAGTACGGTCTTGCGAGACAATAAGAGTTCAGCCCTCGGGAGCTAAGTCTTGCGCATCCGCGTTCAAAAGGGGTTCTTTACTTCAGCCATCGGGCTGAGCATCCTCGGCACTGCCTTCGCTATCTTTCTGGCCGCCGGCGGAGTTTTCATCTACTACTACATCAAGTACTCGCGCATGATCGATGCGCGGCTCTCCGGCAACGTGCTGCAGAACACCACGCAGATCTTCTCCGCGCCGGAACATATCTCGGCTGGTCAGGCCTGGGGACCGGAAGATCTGACCGCTTATCTCACCCGCGTGGGATACCGCCCGGTGCAGGATGCAAGCGCCATCGGCCAATTCACAGTGCAGGCGAACACGGTCGATATCCGGCCTTCGAAGTTTTCTTATTTCGCTGGGAACAATGCGTTGGCGGTGCAATTCCGGGGAAAGAGCATTCGATCCATCAAACCGCTTGCCGGCGGCGGAGAACTTGATACCGCGGAAATCGAACCAGAACTGATTACCAATCTTTTCGACAGCGCGCGTGAGAAGCGGCGGCCCGTGCGCTATGAAGATGTGCCGGTAATGCTGGTAGACGCGATTCTTTCCTCCGAGGACAAGCGTTTCTTCGAGCATGGAGGCTTTGACTTCATCCGCATCGTGGGAGCGGCGTGGGCCGACGTGCGGCACAGCAGCCAGCACTACCAGGGCGCGAGCACCATCACGATGCAAGTGGCGCGCACGTTCTTTCTCTCGACCGATCGCAATTGGCGGCGCAAGCTGTCCGAAGCCATGATTTCCATCGAGCTCGAACAGCGCTTCAACAAGCAGCAAATCTTCGAGCTGTACGCCAATGAAGTTTACCTGGGCAACCGCGGGAGCTTTGGCATTCGCGGGTTCTCGGAGGCCAGCGTCGCTTACTTCGGAAAGGATTTGCGGCAGCTGACGCTGCCGGAATGCGCGTACCTTGCGGGGATCATTCGCGCGCCGAATTACTATTCGTCCGCCGACCGTCACCCGGAGCGCGGAGTGCAGGCTCGCGATCGCGTGCTGACGCAGATGCTCGAGAACAAATACATCGATGCAGAAGAAGTTCCGGATGCCAAGCGCGCGCCGCTGAAGATTATCCGGACCTCGATTTCAGGGAGCGAAGCGCCCTATTTCGTCGACATGGTGAAAGACCACCTGCTGGACAAATATTCCGAGGGCGAACTGTTGAGCGAGAATTTCCGCGTTTATACAACGCTTGATCCTGCTTTGCAGCGTGCTGCGGCCGCCGCCGTCGATGCGGGGATGAAGAATGTGGACTTGCTCCTGGCGAAGAAGTACGACAAGTGGCGGCGCGAGCAGGCCAAGAAGGGAAGTAACGAGCCGATCCCGCAGGCGCAAGTGGCGCTGGTCGCGCTGGATCCCCGGACCGGGGAGATCAAGGCGGTCATTGGCGGACGCGATTACGGGCAGAGCCAGCTCAATCATGCGCAGGCGCGTCGCCAGCCCGGCTCGGTGTTCAAACCGTTCGTCTATGCCGCGGCATTCGACAATGCCGTAGACGGAGTGCAGCCCGTCATCACGCCGGCCACGACGATCGACGATGAGCCGACGACGTTTGAATTCGACGGCAAGGAATACACGCCGAACAATTATGGTGAAAGGTTCATGGGGCGGGTCACGGCGCGCGACGCGCTGACGAACTCTCTGAACGTCGCGACCGTCAAAGTCGCCGAACTCATTGGCTACGGCCGGGTCGTGCAAGTCGCGCGGAAAATGGGACTTGGCATGAACATTCAGCCGACCCCCGCAGTTGCTCTTGGCGCGTATGAGATGACGCCGATCGACGTCGCCGCGGGGTACACGACGTTTGCCACTGTCGGGACGCGAGCGGAGCCGCAGTTTCTCCGCATTGTCGTCAACGCGGACGGCACGCCACTCGAAAAGTTCTCGCCGCAAACGCACCTGGCGCTGGATCCCCGAGTTGCATTTCTCGTCGATAGCCTGCTGAAAGACGTTCTGAACCGGGGCACGGGCGCGGGCGTCCGCGCGCGCGGCTTCACCCTGCCCGCCGCAGGAAAGACCGGCACATCCCGTGACGGATGGTTCGCGGGGTTCACTTCGAATCTCCTGTGCGTGATCTGGATTGGCTTCGATGACAATCGCGACCTGGGGCTGCCCGGCGGCGCGGTGGCCGCACCGATCTGGGCGGACTTCATGACGCGCGCCACGGCGCTCGCCCAATATCGGGACGTAAAGGATTTTACGATGCCGGATGGAGTGCAATCCGTGCTCATCGATCCCGATACGCTGCAGCTTGCGACGGCCAACTGTCCTACCACCCGGGAAGAGGTTTATGTGGCAGGCTCTGCCCCGACCGTGTACTGCGAGGTCCACGGGGGCCACAACCTATTAACTACCACGGGCTCTATCCTCTCTCGAGTCTTTGGAGGCGAGCCCAAAACGCCCCAAACGGATGCAAATGGCAAGCCCGTCACACCCTACGATCCCAACCGGCCGCCCAATGCAACCGGCCAGGGCCCGGCCGTTCCTTCGGAGCAATCCGGCGAAAAGAAAAAGAATCCTTTGCAGAAGATTTTTGGTATCTTTGGAGGTAAGAAGAAGGAACCCGACCAGGCTAAGCCTAAGCCGGAGAAGGGAGATTCGCCATGATCAGGATCAAAATGGCGTTTCCAGTAATCGTTTTCCTCCTCGCTCTTTCGGTATCCTCTGCAGGACAGACTTTCGTTGAAACCGCGGGAGTGCCGGTGGCGCCGCGCGTGGCCCAATTGCCGTCACAATCGCCGGCAGAGTCCTCCGTCATCGTCGTGAAGCCGGAGCTCACCGACGAGCAGCTTGCCGATCTTTACATGGCGCGGAAGGATTTTCGAGAGGCGGCCTTCTCCTATAAACGGCTTGCCGATCAGCACCCCCAGAATCCGGTGTATCTGAATAAGCTCGGGATTGCGCTGCACCAGCAGGCGGCTCTGGGAGCGGCCCTGAAGTATTACGAACGCGCGTCAAAGGTCGATCCTTCCTATGCCGATGCGCAGAATAACATCGGGACAATTTGGTATCAGCGGAAGAAGTACGGCCGGGCCATCAAGGCCTATCAAAAGGCGATCACTATTCGCAATGACATGGCCGTCCTCCACAGCAACCTTGGCTATGCCTACTTTGGCGACAAAAAATACGTACAGGCCATCTCCTCGTTCCGTCAAGCACTGGCACTGGATCCCCAACTTTTCGAGCACAACAGCTCGAGGAGCGGGTCGATTCTGCAGGACCGCTCCGTGGGCGACCGGGGCCGATTCTATTTCCTGCTCGCAAAGTCGTTCGCGGAAGCGGGTAACCTGGAGCGCTGCCTGATTTATTTGCGCAAGGCCAAGGACGAAGGCTACAAGGAGCTTTCGGCCGTAAAATCCGATCCCTCTTTTGCGGCGGCCCTGAAGGATCCGGCGATACAAGAAGTTCTTGCTCCCAAGCCCCCGGACAGCACGCAACCCTGAACCGGTTTCGGTCCGCCGATTTGAGGTGATATCCACACGTCCGGCGCGAAACGCGCCCTGGCCTCTGTTACAATGCAGCAGACATGGAGCGCCCTTTCTTCAGCGCGCGTTATCTGGTTTTACTCTCCGCTGTCGTCGTTTTTGGAACCACTTCGGCTGGCGCACATCAATCAGCTCCACCTCCTAGCGCGCGTTCGGCCGCTGCCCATCAGCAGGGAATCTATCTGGTTTTTCCCTTTGAAAATGCCGGAGCATCCCCACGGTTGGATTGGCTCGGTGAGGGACTCGAAGAGTTGACTATCCAGCGGCTTTCGGGAGCCGGCGAGCAGGTGTATTCGCACGCAGGCCGCCTTGTTGAACTGGAACGGTACGGTCTGCCCCGCTCATCGAAACTCAGCCGCGCGACCATGCTTCATATTGGGGAAGACCTCGACGTAGATTTTGTGGTAATTGGCAGATTCACTGTGAATGGGACGTCGCTCACCATCGAGTCACGGATCTTAAAGGTGAGTCCGGCGCGATTGCTGCCGGCCTTGCGGGAAACCGGCACGTTGGATTCGCTTATGGATTTGCACACCCGACTGGTTTGGCGGATGCTCTCCGCGAGCGATCGCAACTATGCGCTGAATCTCGCCGAGTTCACGAAGCGCCAGCGTCCGCTGCGTCTCGATGCGTTTGAACACTACAGTCGCGGGTTGCTGGCCAGCGAAGATGAAGCGCGTTTGCGCGAACTGCGGGAAGCGGCGCGCCTCGAACCGGAATGGCCGGAACCTGACTTCGCGCTGGGCGAAGCCTATTTCGCGCGGCGCGACTGCGATTCCGCGCTCCCCTGGTACGCTCGGGTGCCAAAAACTCACGATCGCTATGTGGAAGCGGTCTTCGCAACGGGCGTTTGCCGGCTTCTGCTTGGCCAGCCCGACCACGCGGAGGAAGTGTTCATTTCGTTGCAGGAGGCCTTGAAGAACAACATGGTCTCCGGAGCGAACCTGCCGGAGATTCTGAATGATTTGGCGATCGCGCGGGCGCGGCAGGGCAAGACGGCTGCGGCGCAAAACGATTTTCGTCGTGCGGTCGAGCTGGATCCCGACGAAGACGACTATCCATTCAATCTTGGCCTGCTTGCGCTGCAGACCAATGACGCCTCCGCAGCGGCGGGATATTTCCGCGAAGCAGCGGAACGCGAGCCGGATAACCCGGAGGACCGGGCGCTGCTTATTCTTTCCTTGGAAAAAGCGGGCAGGAAGAACGAGGCCGACCAGGAACATGAGGCGGCCAACGAAACTTTTGGCCCAAACGGAGTTCCTACGATTCGTCTGGATGCGAAGAATGAAACTATGGCGCGACTGCATCGCATCAAGACCGAGCTCGACGTAACGGCTCTTCGCGCGGAGATTGAATCGGCTGGGTCTCCTGCGAGCGCGACCGCTTTCGATTCTTCGAGCGACACACCCGTAACGCACATTCGGCGCGGCCGGCAGGAACTCTCCGCGGGACACACCGATGCCGCGGAGAAAGAATTTCGAGCTGTTCTTGCCGCCGATCCGAGCAGTGCCGCGGCGCACCGCGGGCTCGCGGAAATTGACCGCCGTCAGGGCAGGATGGATGATACGGTGAAGGAATTGCAGGCTTCGCTGGAAGCGCGCGATTCCGCGGTGGTGCGAACGATGCTGGCGAAGATCTACCTCGAGCAGAAGAAGCCGGATCTCGCGCGTGCGGAGGTCGAGAAAGCGCTGAAGCTGGCGCCGAACTATGCAGAGGCCAAGCAACTGCTCGAACATCTGCAGAATTACAAAGCAAGCGAGAAAAAGCCAGGCGGAGGCGCGCGATGAGCGATTGGTTCCATCAGATGAGGCGCTCCTTTTGTCTCGACCTGTCTCGATTTGCGGCGTACTCCTTCTTTCTCTGGGTCCTTTGCGCGGGCCCCATTTTCCTGCTAATGCCTTCGGTTGTGGCGGACGAGCCCTCGCCTGGCCCTCTCGTTCTTGAACTGAGTCTTGATGGTGAAGTGGAACCTATCCTGGCCACATATATTGATGAAGGTCTCGCCGATGCGGCGAAGCGTCACGCGGCGCTTGTTCTGATCACCATGGACACGCCGGGCGGCCTGAGCGATTCGATGAAAGATATGATCCAGCACATTCTGGCCTCACCCGTGCCGGTTGCCGTTTACGTTTCCCCGACGGGCGGACGAGGAGCCTCCGCAGGGTTCTACATTCTTCTCTCCGCAGACATAGCCGCGATGGCTCCGGGCACGCATGCAGGCGCGGCTTCCCCGATCATCGCCATCGGCGGATTCCCCCAGCAAATTGATGAGGTTTTTCGAAAGAAGATCAACCAGGATGCGATGGCGTTTCTGCGGAGTTTTACGGAGAGGCGGGGGCGCAACCCGGAACTGGCGGAAAAAGCCATCACCGAGTCGAAAGCCTTCACCGAGAAAGAGGCGTTGGATGCGAAAATGATCGATCTGATCGCGAGTTCGCCCGAGGATTTGTTACGGCACCTGGATGGGCGGACAATCAAGCGCTTCGAGGGAACGCAAGTTACGCTGGCGCTGAAGAGCCCGGTCCGCGCGCCATTTGAACTTTCCGCGCGGCAGAAGTTCCTCGCGCGGATCGTCGAGCCCGATGTTTTTTTTGTTCTGCTGATTCTTGGTGTCCTGGGTCTCTACACCGAATTCACGCATCCTGGCGTTATCGCCCCCGGAGTGATCGGCGGCATCTGCCTGATTCTCGCACTGTATGCCATGCATTTTCTGCCGGTGAATCTTGCTGGCCTGTTCCTGATTGCGCTGGCGCTGGCGTTTTTCATACTTGAAGCGAAAGCTCCGAGTCACGGCATACTGGCCTTCGGTGGAGTTGTGTCCATGTTTCTAGGCGCGCTCTTCCTGATTCGCTCCCCACTCACGTCCGGAGGAGTGAGCGTGGGCGTGGCGCTCGCCGGCACGCTGCCGTTCGCCGTGCTGGCCGTGGTTCTGATGCGGCTGGTGTTGCGGTCCCGGAGGTGGAAATCGGTGACCGGAAAAGAAGAACTCATCGGAGCGCCCGGCATCGCGGTTGCGCAGCTGTCCGCAGGCTCCGAGGGCATGATTCGCGTGCATGGGGAGCTGTGGCGAGCGGAATCTTCCCGGCCCGTGCAGGAAGGCGAAACCGTTCGGGTTTTGCGTGTCGAAGGACTGAAGCTGTACGTCGAGCCGGCCGGAGTGGCTGTGTCAGCGGCGAAATAAGAGTTCTCAGGTTCAGGAGGAAAATATGGAAATTGGTTTTGTCGGGATGGCGCTGATCGTGGGCCTGTTGTTGATCTGGTTTTGGAATTCGATCTATATCATCAAGGAATGGGAACGCGGCGTGGTACTACGGCTCGGACGGTTGATACCCGAAGCCAAGAGCGCGGGCATAAATCTGGTTTTTTGGCCGATTGAAACGCTCTACCGCATCAACATGCGGATCGAGACGCTCGACGTTCCACCACAGGACATCATCACGCGCGACAACGTCTCGGTGAAGGTCAATGCGGTTTGCTACTTCCGCGTGGTCGACGCCAATCAGGCTCTTTCGCAGGTGCAGAACTACACGTACGCGACTTCGCAGCTCGCGCAGACGACGATTCGCAGTGTCGTCGGACAGTTCGAACTCGATGAAATACTCTCGCAGCGCGATAGAGTCAACGCCAAGCTCCAGATCATCCTCGACACCGACACGGAACCGTGGGGCATTAAGGTTTCCAAAGTCGAGGTGAAACAAGTGGACATCCCCGAGCAGATGCAGCGCGCGATCGCGAAGCAAGCGGAAGCCGAACGCGAACGCCGTGCAAAGATTATTCACGCTGCAGGAGAGTTCGAAGCCTCGCAGAAACTCGCCGACGCCGCGAAAGTTCTCGAAACGCAGCCTTCCGCAATCCAGCTCCGCTACTTGCAGACGCTGACCGAGATAGGTGTCGAGAAGAACACAACGATTGTGTTTCCGCTGCCTATCGATATTATTAATCAGTGGACTAAGAATTTAGGGGGACCACAAAAGTAAGAATGGCTTCCGGGGGAAAACGTGGGGGCGCCGGAGAGCGTGTGCTCGAGAGCCGGCATGTCATCGGACTGTTTCTGGTGATGATGCTGTTTTCTGCCGGCTTCTTTACGCTTGGCTATTTCATGGGCCGCGACCAGTCCGGCGGACAAGTGCGCGCCGCGACAGACTTTTTCAAGAAGCCAGAGATTTCCGTTTCTCGCAAGACGGATGTAACTTCGAAGCGGGCCAACAATCCCGTCCCTGCCACAACTCCGGCCGGCACGGCGGCGCCGCCGAATTCGGATTGGGAGTTTTATCACGCAGGCGACAATAAAAAGCCCGAGGACCGCCTGAAGCCCGTGGCAGCCGGGCCGGCCCCAGCGCAGAAAAACATACCGGTGCTCGTGAGGACCACGGCGGCACCGAGAAAAGCTGGCAGTTCATCCAAAACTCGGAACGCGCCGCTCATTCCAGGGGGCGCGTATACGTTGCAAGTGGCGGCGGTGACGAAAGAAGCGGATGCGCTGGAACTCGCGGCGCGCTTGCAGAAGAAAAAATTTCCCGCGTTCGTTCTTTCTCCGCATGCAGACAAGTATTACCACGTGCAAGTTGGTCCCTATGCTGATCCAAAGGCCGCCGACGTGGCCAGGAAAGGCCTAGAGGACGCAGGTTTTAATGCCATCGTGAAACACTGATGCCTCGGGGCAGTTGGCTCGCCAATCTTCGTCCGCAGGCCGGTGCGGAAATACCTGCGGGCTTGCGTTTCATAGGCGCCGCTCTGTCCGGAGCCGCGCTTTCGCTCTCCTACACCGGCCTCCATTTCAGCATCTACTCGTGGGTCTGCACCGGAATTCTCATTTCTTCACTCTTTGGCGGGCGGCCTCGCGTGGCGCTGGGGTGTGGGTTTCTTCATGGACTTCTTTTCGTCCTGACGTCGGTGCCGTGGATTGCGACGGTTCTTACCGTTCATGGTGGCCTCTCGGTAGCGGGCGGATGGGGCGTCTTGCTTCTGATCGCCATTGCCTGGGGAATTCTCGTTGGCGGTTTTGCTTGGGCCGTACACAGGCTGTCCCGCCAAAGTACCGAGTTGGCATGCCTAGGTGCGCCGTTCATCTGGGTAACATTCGAGTTTATCCGCGCGCATTTGCCTGAAATTAGTTTTCCTTGGAATTTGCTCGGTTATCCCGCGGCCGCGAACCTGTGTTTAGTTCAGCTCACGACCATCACGGGAATCTACGGGCTATCCTTTCTTGTGGCGGGTTTCAATGCACTGCTCTCCTGGACGATCGCATCGAACACCCCGACACTCGGCAGGCGGATCGCCTGCGGAGTTACTGCAACGGCGATCCTGTTGAGTGTCGCGTTGGCGGGGCCTCGCCTGGCGCCGCAGGCGCAAGCACATCATTTCGCGCGCGCCGTGCAGCTCAATTTCCCAGAAGTGGAATCGTACGCCGCGGATTGGTTTCAGGCGCACGCCGCAGATCTTGACGAAATCGGACGAATCAGCCTCGCCCCTGCCACGGAAAAACCAGATCTTCTCGTCTGGCCTGAGGCGCCCGCGCCTTTTTCGTTCCAAGATTCGCAATTCGCAAGGCTTGCCTCGACGCTGGCGATCCGTTTCGGGCACCCATTCCTTACGGGGGCCATCGAATGGAGAGCACCGGTGGACCCATCGGGCGTGGCGCCCCATGGCAGTCTTGTGCCGTACAACAGCGCGCTGTTTTTTGACGCCCAAGGCCAGCGCGTATTCGTATACGACAAAGTTCATCTGGTTCCGTTCGGTGAGTACGAGCCCTTTCCATTGATCCATCGTGTGGTCACCAGCGTGTCCGGCGAAGTGGGCGGCTTTCACAAAGGGAACAAGTACGTCGTGGGACAGCTTCCACGCGGGTATACCTTCGGCGTTTTTATCTGTTACGAGGCGACCTATCCCGGCGAGGTGCGCCGGTTTGCCGCACGCGGGGCGCAGCTCCTCATCAATATTTCGAATGACGGATGGTTTGGGCGGTCCGCCGCCGCCGAGCAGCATCTTCGCATGGCCCGCGTGCGAGCCGTGGAAAACCGCCGGTGGCTCGTGCGTGCGACGAATAACGGCTTTACCGCTTCGGTCGATCCCTACGGCCGCATCTACGAGCCGCTTCCGCCGGATGTGCGAGCCGCGGCCGATCTTCCCTACGATTTTCGAACGGACGAAACGCTTTACACGCGCTTCGGGGACTGGTTCGCCTGGCTCTGCGTGCTCGTTTCCGTTATTCTAGTTGCGACAACTTTTCGAAAGGCAAAGTGACGTCCGTTCCCTGGCGGGCGATTTACCAGAGAAAGCATGATTCTCGAAGATCTCCAGCACCGCTATGAAGGCCTCAAGCAGCGCATCACGCTCGTGCGGAGCTATCTTTGACGCGCCGCAGTACAGGGAGCGCCTGAAGGCTCTCGAAGCGCGCGTCGCCGACCCCAATTTCTGGAGCAATCAGGAAGCTGCACAGAGCGTTCTCCGCGAACGGAAGCGGGCCGAAGAACAGATTGCCGCGGATGAGAAGCTCACGTCCATCTCCGGCGACATCGAGACGTACATCCATCTCGCCCAGGAAGAGACCAACGTCGAGCAAAAGAACGACCTGCTGAAAGAGCTGGACCGGGAACTCAACACCGCGGATAGCTACGTCTCTGAACTGGAAACCAAGACGCTGCTCTCCGGGGAGACCGATCACCTGAACGCCATCATGACCATCAAGCCCGGCGCGGGCGGGACGGAATCCCAGGATTGGGCATCCATCCTTCTTCGCATGTACCTGCGATGGGCGGAGCGTCGAGGGATGAGTGCCGCGGTGCTCGATGAGACCCCGGGGGAAGAGGCCGGCATCAAATCTGCCACGATTCAATTTTCCGGCGAAAATGCCTACGGTCTTCTGGCGGGAGAAACCGGGGTTCACCGTCTCGTTCGAATCTCCCCCTTCGATCAGGCGGCGCGGCGACACACTTCTTTTGCCTCCGTCTTCGTAATTCCTGAAATCGACGATCGCATTGAGATCAACATCCGGCCGGAAGATCTGCGCGTTGACACCTTCCGGTCGGGTGGCAAAGGCGGGCAAAACGTCAATAAAGTGGAGACTGCTGTCCGCATCACGCACATTCCGACCAACATCGTCGTTGGGTGCCAGGCCCAGCGCAGCCAGAGCAAGAATCGCGAGCTGGCGATGAAGATGCTTCGCTCGCGCCTTTACGATCTGGAAATCCAGAAGCGCCAGGCGCACACCGACAAACTGGACGAGAGCAAGCTGGACATTTCCTTCGGCAGCCAAATCCGGTCCTATGTGATGCAGCCTTACCGCCTGATCAAAGACCACCGCACGAAGTTCGAAGTGGGCGACGTGGACCGGGTGATGGACGGTGATCTGGACCCTTTCATCCGCTCCTACCTGATGGCCAAGAAGACGAAGGGAAGGCTCGAGGTCCAGCCGGACGACGATGCGGACGTGGCGTAGCGCGTGCCCGTTCAATGCGTCAGCTAGCCGTTCGGAGTCTGATTTCGACCGTTCGACGCACTGACAAGCTACTTGGAATCAATGCGTTGATTCTTCTCCGCGCGAATGGTAATTTTGTAAGGTTTATTAGAGTGCCGAATGGACAGGGGCGTTTGCAGTGGGGTGTCCCCCGCAAGTCACGAAGGAGAATTAGTTTGAGCGAAGCCTTACGCAACTTTCTATTTACGTCGGAATCCGTAACCGAGGGCCATCCGGACAAAATTGCCGACCAGATTTCTGACGCCGTCCTTGACGAGGTTATGAAGCACGACCCCAAGGGGCGCGTGGCTTGCGAAACGCTCGTCACCACGGGCGTGGCGGTCGTCGCTGGTGAAATCACCACCAGCGCGCACGTCGATTACGATGAGCTTGTACGCAACACCATTCGCGGCGTTGGCTACGATCGCGCGAAGTACGGCTACGACGCGGATACCTGCGCCGTCATGTGTACGGTGAAGCGGCAGTCGCCGGACATCGCCATGGGCGTGGATGCCGGTGGAGCGGGCGACCAGGGCTTGATGTTTGGGTTCGCCTGCGATGAAACCGAAGAATTGATGCCCATGCCTATCCAGCTCGCCCACCGCCTCACGCAACGCCTCTCCGATATTCGCAAAGCCAACAAAGTTGATTTTCTCCGGCCTGATGGAAAGTCGCAGGTCACTATCGAGTACCGCGACAGCCGCCCGGCGCGCGTCGATTGCGTGGTTGTCTCCACGCAGCACAGCGAGAAAGTGTCGAACACGGACCTTCGCGACGCCGTCGCCGAGCACGTGATTAAACCGATTATTCCCGCATCGATGCTGGATGCCAAAACGAAGTTTCACATCAATCCGACGGGCCGCTTTGTGATTGGCGGACCCATGGGCGACGCCGGCTTGACCGGGCGCAAGATCATCGTCGACACCTACGGTGGGTACAGCCGGCATGGTGGCGGCGCTTTCTCCGGCAAGGATCCCTCGAAAGTGGATCGCTCGGCTTGCTACATGGCGCGCTATATCGCGAAGAACATTGTGGCCGCGGGCCTGGCGAGAAAGACGGAAGTGCAATTGGCTTACGCTATCGGCGTCGCCGAACCTGTCTCTGTCATGGCGGAAACTTTCGGCACCGCGGCGGTGTCGGAAGAAAAAATCACCGCGCTGATCCGTGAATTTTTTGCGCTGACTCCGAAGGGCATCATTGAGACCCTGGACCTGCGACGTCCGATTTACAAGGCCACCGCTGCTTATGGCCACTTCGGCCGCAGCGGAGCCGGATTTACCTGGGAGCGCACGGACCGCGCGGATGCTCTCCGCAAGGCCGCTGGTCTCGGGACTGCCGCGACTGCGGAAGTCGGAGCTCGCCGCTAGCTTCCAAAACCAGAGCAACACAAGACCCGGGAGCAAGCGGACCTTTGGCCGGGGACTCGGGGTTACTCCCCTACGGAACGAAATCCACAACTGAGGAGTAAGACGTTGGCAATCGCTGAACTGAAAAAAGGTGATGTGAAGGACATGGGGCTGGCCGATGCCGGCAAGCGCAAGATCGAATGGGCGGCGCAGCAAATGCCCGTGCTCGAATCGATCCGCAAGCGTTTCGTCAAGGAGCAGCCGCTCAAGGGACTGCGCGTTTCCGCCTGTTTGCACGTGACCAGCGAAACTGCAAACCTGATGATCGCGCTGCGCGACGGCGGCGCCGATGCCGTGCTATGCGCCTCCAATCCCCTATCCACGCAGGACGAAGTCGCCGCCTCGCTGAATCGCGACTACAACATTCCTACTTTCGCCATCAAGGGCGAAGATAACGACACCTACTATTCGCACTTGAGCGCGGCGCTGGAGCACAAGCCGCAGTTCACCATGGATGATGGCGCGGACCTGGTTACCATGCTGTTGACCAAGCGAACCGAGCTCGTTCCGAACGTGATCGCCGGAACGGAAGAAACCACCACCGGCGTGATCCGCCTGCGCGCCATGGCCAAGGATGGCACGCTGAAGTATCCGATCATCGCCGTGAATGATGCGATGACAAAACACTTCTTTGACAATCGCTACGGCACAGGGCAGTCCACGATTGACGGCGTCATCCGCGCCACCAACGTGCTGCTCGCCGGTCTCAAGGTAGTGATTGCCGGTTATGGCTGGTGCGGACGCGGCGTGGCCATGCGTGCCAAGGGCCTGGGCGCGGACGTGATCGTCACGGAAATCGACCCGGTCAAGGGCATCGAAGCGGCCATGGACGGCTTCCGCGTGATGCCCATGGCCGAAGCGGTGAAGGAAGGCGACGTTTACATCACCGTGACGGGAAACAAGAACGTCCTCCGTGGCGAGCACTTCGAACACATGAAGGGTGGAGCGATTGTTTGCAACTCTGGGCACTTCAATGTGGAGATTGACATTCCGGCGCTCGAAAAGTTGTCGAGTGGAAAGAAGGAAGTTCGCCCGCTTGTTGATGAATATAAACTGAAGGATGGCCGCAAGGTGTACCTGCTCGCTGAAGGGCGCCTCGTCAATCTTTCCACCGCCGAGGGGCACCCCGCCTCCGTGATGGACATGAGCTTCGCCAACCAGGCGCTTTCCGCCGAATACCTGCGCGCGAACCACAAGAACCTCAAGCCGCAGGTCTATGTCGTTCCGGAGCACCTGGACAAGGAAATCGCGCGCCTAAAACTCGATTCGATGGGCCACAGGCTCGACAAGCTCACGGCCGAGCAGGAACGCTACCTTGCTTCCTGGAACGAAGGCACGTAACTCTTGCCGCCATTCCCGGCTGCTTAATCGTGATATCTTTGCAGGGGCGCAGCATTCCGACAGGGTCGGAACAGGTGCTGCGCCCCTGCGCATTTGATGCTTTTTTCAGTTTGACGTATACCCATGTGGGATCTCTGCACGAACTCACTTGATACCGCCAGGCTGCGCGGCGCTTCCTATGGCGACGCGCGTGTGATGCATCTGCGCCAGCGCGACCTCACGACTAAGAACGGCCGCGTCGGCACGCTGTCCCAGAGCGAATCCATCGGCCTTGGCATTCGCGTGCTGGCAGATGGCGCCTGGGGTTTCGCCTCCACGGATCGTTTGACGCGGGAAGGCGTCGCGGTTTGCGCGGCGCAGGCTGTTTCTCTCGCGAAGGCATCGGCACTAGCGAAACGCGGGGAAGTTGTTCTTGCTCCGGAAAAAGTCTATGTGGACAGTTGGCAGAGTCCGTTCCGCAAAGACCCCTTCGAAATTCCCCTCGAAACACAGCTGGCACTGCTGCTTGCTGCCGACGCCGAAATGCGCCGCGTAAAAGGCGTGACGCTGACGGAAACGGACATGCAATTCCGCAAGGTCGATTCGTGGTTTGCTTCCAGCGCCGGCTCGCGCATTCACCAGCGCAAAGTGATTTCCGGATGCGGAATTGCCGCCACTTCGTTTCAGGATGAAGAAATTCAAAAACGTTCTTATCCCAATAGTTTTGGCGGCCAGCATTCTCTCGAAGGTTACGAACTCGTTGAATCACTCGATTTGATGAGAAACGCGCCGGGCATCGCGGAAGAGGCCGCCGCGCTTCATTCCGCGCCGCAATGCCCGGAAACGGTCGGCACCCTCATCCTCGGCGGTAGCCAGCTCGGCCTGCAGATTCATGAATCGATCGGCCATCCCATCGAGCTGGACCGCGTTCTTGGTCAGGAAGCGAATTTCGCCGGCACGAGTTTTCTGACTCTCGACCAGTTGAACCACCTGAAGTACGCTTCGAGCATTGTGAACGTTGTCGCCGACGCGCGGCTCGATCACGGACAGGGACTCGGCACCTTTGCTTACGACGACGAAGGCGTTCCCGCGCAGTGCACGGATATCATCAAAGATGGGAAATTTCGCGGGTATCTTTCGAATCGCGAAACCGCGCACCTGGTGGGATTGGACCGCTCTTCCGGGACCATGCGCACGGAAAGCTGGAACCGCCTGCCGATCATTCGAATGACGAACGTCAGTTTGCTGCCAGGCACGTGGGACTACGGCGATTTGATTGCCGACACGCACGACGGAATCCTCATGGAGACAAATCGCTCCTGGTCCATCGATGACCGGCGCTACCAGTTTCAGTTTTCAACCGAAATCGGCTGGGAGATCAAAGGCGGAAAGAAAGTGCGCATGCTGAAGAATCCCAGCTACAGCGGAATTACCACGGAGTTCTGGAATTCCTGCGATGCCATCTGCAAGTTCGATCATTGGACGCTGTGGGGCACGCCCAATTGCGGAAAAGGGCAGCCCATGCAGACCATGGGCACGGGCCACGGGGCTTCCCCAGCGCGTTTTCGCAACGTGCATATCGGGACGGCATTCTCGAACCCATGAAACCGGCGGCCAAGACCAAGAAAGCATCAACAGGGGAAAGCGAAGGAGCCGCGGAGCTTCTCCACGATCGCGAGCTTCGCCGCATCGTCGGCGCGGTTCTTCGTCTGGCGAAATCCACGGGTGCCGAAGAGACGGAAGTCCACGTGGACGAAGTTGCGGACGCATTGACGCGTTTCGCCAACAACGCCATTCACCAGAACGTCGCCGAGTATGGGCTGACGGTTTCGATTCGCACGGTCGTTGACGGCCGAACCGCGCGCGCTACCACGAATCGCATTGATGAAAACTCGATCCGCGCGGCGATCGAAGCTTCTCTCTCGCTTGCGCACAGCCAGCCAAAGGACTCGCGCCTCCTCCCGATGCCCGGAAGACAGCGTTATCGCGCCGTGAAACGGTTCATCAAACTGACTGCCGCTCTCGACGCCGAAGAGCGCGCTCGGGCCGTCCGCCGTGCCTGTGACTTGGCCGTCAAGAAAGACCAGGTCGCCGCTGGAATCTATTCGAACGGGCAAAGCCAGTCCGCTTTGGGCAATTCTCGAGGCCTTTTTGCCGCGTATCGCGAAACGCACTCCGAGTTTTCCATCACCGCGCAGGAAGACTCTGCGGCGAGCTGGGCCAAAGCTAACTCCGCTGACGTCCGCGCGTTCGATCCACAGAAACTAGCCGCGCGAGCCTGCGAGAAAGCGCACCTTGCCGTCAACGCGCGCGAGCTTCCGCCTGGACGTTACTCGGTCATCCTTGAACCCGCGGCCGTGCTCGATCTCGTCGGTTTTCTTTTTTACGATTTCGCCGCCACCGCCCTCGAAGACAAGCGCTCCTGCCTCAACGAACGCATGGGCAGACAGCTCTTCGGACAAAACATCAGCATCAGCGACGACGTTTATCATCCGCTGCAACAGGGCGTCCCCTTCGATGGCGAGGGAATGCCGCGTCAGCGGGTTTTGCTGGTGGATCGTGGCGTTCCCAAGAATCTTGTCTATTCACGCGCGGCCGCCAAAGCCGCGCACAAACAGCCCACGGGGCACGGTTTTGCGCTTCCGAATGAATACGGGGAAGCGCCGATGAATCTCGTCTTCGGCGGCGGAGATTCCTCGATAGAGAAAATGGTCGCTTCCACTGAACGAGGGTTGCTTGTGACCCGCCTCTGGTACATCCGCGAAGTCGATCCCTACGAAAAGGTGATGACCGGTATGACCCGCGACGGCCTGTTTCTTGTTGAGAATGGGCGGGTTACGGGCGCGGTGCGAAACTTCCGCTTCAATCAGTCGATCATCGAAATGCTCAAAAACGTCGAATTGCTGGGTCCCGCTGTCCGCGCCACCGGCGAAGAGGCTTTCGAGATGGTCGTGCCCGCCATGAAAGTTCGTGACTTCTGTTTCTCCGAAGTGACCAAGTTCTAGCGTTTCGAGCCCTAGCCCCGACCTAACCCTGGTTTTCGACAAAGGCAACAACTCCGAAGAGAACCTGAAGCGAGTCGCGGACAGCCCCTTTCATTTCGTGGGCTCTTTAGTTCCCACCCAGCACCAGGATCTCCTGAGCATCTCGCGAAAAGCGATGCGT
>DATHIB010000137.1:0-78447 GCA_035490055.1 Candidatus Limnocylindria bacterium
CTTCCATTGCAGTGCTAGTCTTCGCCATGGCGTATTCCTCCTGATGCCCTGAACCTCTCGTGGAGATTCCGGGCTTTCTCCTTCAATGACTTCTCAGGAGAATACGCCTTCTACTTTTCTACAGGAATGGGGACAGAACCGTAAGCCATTCATTCGTCTAAAGATATCTGCGATCATTCCCCGCATCATCTCTTGGAGATTGGCCCTCGCGGCGAACGTTCGTGCATTCATGCTGTAGTATGAAGCCGTATGCGCATCTTGCCGGGAATCCTACTGCTCGCACTTCTCACGGCCGCAGGACCATCCCCTCAAGGCCCAAAGCCCGGGGAGCCCGCAAAACCTTTCCCGGGCAAATTCGTAGATCTCGCTTCTGCTCTGGGCGTACATTTCCGGTACATTTCTTCTCACACCTCGAAACATTACCTGCCTGAAACGATGGGAGCTGGCGTCGCTCTCTTTGACTATGACAACGATGGCCGCCTCGACATATTTCTTGTGAATGGCGCTCCTCTCGCTGATCCCACCCCTAAAGGCAGCATCCCACAGAAAAGCGGCCCTCAATCCTGGAATCGTCTCTTCCATCAGAAACAGGACGGTACGTTTGAAGATGTCACCGAGAGGGCCGGTCTCCAAGGCTCTGGCTATGGCATGGGAGTCGCCGCGGGCGATTATGACAACGATGGCTTCGAGGATTTGTATGTGACCGCTTACGGCGGCAATAAGCTCTATCACAACAATGGTGACGGCACTTTTACCGACGTGACCGATAAGGCCGGAGTCGCGGGCAGCGGTTGGTCCACCGGTGCCGCCTGGGTGGACTTCGATAACGATGGTCTCCTCGACCTCGTCGTGCTCCGCTATGTTCAATGGGACTTCGACGACATCTGGTGCGGCGAGCACAAAGAAGGCTACCGCTCCTATTGCCATCCCGACTATTTCCAGCCCATCGCTCCGCTGGTCTATCACAATGACGGCAACGGTCATTTCACCGAGGTCTCGCAGAAAATCGGCCTTTCAAAACCTGGCAAAGGCCTTGGCATCGCCATCGCCGATTACGATCGCGATGGCCACATTGATCTCTTCGTCGCCAATGACTCGATGGTTGAATTTCTCTATCACAACAAAGGTGACGGGACGTTTGAGGAAGTCGGCCTCCTCTCTCAGGTCGCCGTGGACGGCGACGGCCGCACATACGCGGGAATGGGCGTCGATTTTGCCGATTACAACAACGACGGCTGGCCCGACCTGGTAATCACGGATCTTGCAAATCAACGCTACGCACTGTACCAGAACAACGGCGACTCCACATTTAATTACTCCAGCTTCAACACGGGCGTCGCGCGCTCCACGATGCTGCACTCCGGTTGGGGCGTTCGTTTTCTGGATTACGACAACGATGGCTGGAAGGATCTGTTAGTCGCACAGGGCCACGATCTCGACACCGTTGAACTCAACTATCCCAATCTTCACTATCATGAACCGATGCTGCTCCTGCGCAACACCGGTAAAGACTTCGTCGATGTCTCCGCGGACTCCGGCGCAATCTTTCATCAGTCCTGGCTCGGCCGCGGCATGGCCATCGGCGACATCGACAATGACGGCCGCCTCGACGCCGTCGTTACCAACAACGACGGTCCCGTCTACATCCTCCACAACGAAACGCCCACGCAAAATCACTGGCTCTTATTGAAGCTCGTCGGCCACCAGAGCAATCGCGACGCCATCGGCGCGGCAGTCAAACTCGTCACCGCAAGAGGCCCGCAGTTCGCCACCGTCTCCACCGCCGGCAGTTACTTGTCCTCCAGCGACAAGCGCCTCCATTTCGGCCTAGGCACCGAATCCGTCGCCCAATCCATCGAGATTCGCTGGCCCAGCGGCATTCTTCAAACGCTGAAAAACATCCGCTGCGATCAAATCTTGCAAGTGGACGAGCCACTCCCAAGTGCGCCCAGCAAATGAATCCGCGCGCGCGCCACTATCGCAACCTGCTCTTTGTTCTCTTCATTGTTCTCCCGATCGCTATCCTCGTCTCATCGCGCCGGGCTCAAAGTCAGAAACAAACATCGCCACCCATCCCAAAGCCCCAATCTCCCGCTCCACTCAGTCCCACCGGCATGGCCACCGGCGGCGCTCACGCTCCCATCAAAGACGCCCTCTCCCGCCCCATCACCGCAGGCGGCTTCGTCGATGGTGCTGCGGTCATTTTTCTCGATATCACAAAACAATCTGGTCTCGATAAATTCCACCACCGCTCCGGCAGACCCGAAAAATCCACCATCATCGACGCCCCGGGCTCCGGCGTCGCCCTCCTCGATTACGACAACGACGGCTGGCTCGACATTTATTTCCTCAACGGTTCCACGGTCCCCGCCATCAAGGGCAAGGAACCACCGCCCCGCGCCATGCTCTTCCACAACAACCATGACGGCACGTTTACGGACGTCACTGACAAGGCCGGCGTCGCCAACGAGCGCTGGGGCTTCGGCGTCGCCGTGGCCGACTACGACAACGATGGCTGGCCGGACATCTACATAGCCAACTTCGGCAAGAACCGCCTCTATCACAACAACCACGACGGCACATTCACCGACGTCGCCGAAAGGGCCGGCGTCACTCTCGGCGGGTGGTCCACCGGCCCCACCTGGGGAGACTACGACCACGACGGCCTGCTTGATCTTTTCGTTCCCGGCTACGTCAATTACAACCTCGACCGTCCCGTCTTCGCCGGGAAAAACGGCGTCCCCGAAGGTGCTTGCCAATACCGTGGCGTCTCGGTTTTTTGCGGTCCCATGGGACTGATCGGCGAAAGCGACCATCTCTTCCACAACAATGGCGACGGCACCTTTACCGACGTGAGTCTCAAAGCCGGCGTCGCCGACCGCCAAGGCCGCTACGGCTTCGCTTCTGTTTTCGCCGACCTCGACGACGACGGCTGGCTCGACCTCGTCGTCGCCAACGATTCCACACCCAACTACCTCTATCGCAACCGTCGCGACGGCACGTTTGAAGATGTGAGCTATGAGAGTGGTTTCGCTGTCAACGAAGAAGGCCGCGCCCAAGCCTCCATGGGCATCGCCCTCGGCGACTACAATCGCGACGGCAAGCTCGATCTTTTCATCACCACCTTTTCCGACGACTACAAAACGCTTTATCGCAACGACGGCAGCGCCAATTTCACAGACGTCTCCTTCCGCGCCGGCCTCGGTAACTCCACAATTCCGTTTCTTGCCTGGGGCGCCGGCTTTCTCGACTTTGACAACGATGGCCGTCTCGACATCTTCATCGCCAACGGCCACGTCTACCCCATCGCAGATCGCACAGAATGGGGCACCACCTGGGCCGAGCGCCCGCAGCTGTTTCGCAATCTTGACGGCGCAAAATTCCAGGAAGTTCCGCCCGCCACCGGCAGCGGCCTCGCCGCCATTATTCCGGCTCGCGGCGCCGCTTTCGGCGATCTTTTCAACGACGGCTACATCGACGTTATCCTCAACAATATGGACTCCCTTCCTACCCTGCTTCGGAACGTGGTCAAGAACGCCAACCACTGGCTGACCTTGAAACTCATCGGCGGTCCCAAGAGCCCCCGCGATGCCATCGGCGCCAAAGTGTTTCTGACCTCCGGAGGAATCCGCCAGCGTGCTGACGTCTTCAGCGGGGGCAGCTACGCCTCCAGCTCTGATCCTCGCCTGCACTTCGGCTTGGGCTCGGCCACTAAAATCGAGAAGTTGGAAATCCATTGGCCGGACGGAGTTGTGGAGCAGCTTCCCGTGCCCGCCGTCGACCGCATCCTCACCCTCACCGAGGGCAAGGGTATTCAATGAACGGCTCGTCTTAAGCCGGGCTTTGGAGTTGCCAGGTAATGGCGTTTTGAATGTCTGGTCTCGCTGGGCGAGGTTGCGCGATAATCTGCGCGGAGACCCTATCGAATTAAGAAGGGGAATTCTTATGGACCTATTTCTTGCGAAAGCTGGCGGACTGGCGCTGCTGTTGGCTCTGCTTTCAGTTCTGGCACCCAGGTCCGCGGCGCAAACCGGGCACATTGCCGCAGAGCAGGCGACTAGCACTGAAACGGAGAAAGAAAAGCAGGAAGAGACGAAGAACAGAGCTAAGTTGATGAAGACACATTTCGCGAACGGTAATCGGGCAATGCAGGATGCTCAAGCGATCCGGCAACAACTCCAAACGGCGGCGAACAACCAAGAGCCTACACTGCTTGCCAAGATGAAGGCGGATTATCAGACGGCAATTACAGAATATGAGCAGGCGTTGGAAGACACGCGTGTGAGCGATGAAGATAGCGTCCGCGTGATTGGTTTACTCGGAATTATCCGCAACGGATTAGTTAGTCAAGAGAAGGCAATGGAGATGCTCGTGCAGAACAAGGATCTGCCGGTCATTTTGAGCAATCTCGGCATGGCATACGGCGGCCTAGGAAAATATCAAGAGGCGATAACCGTGCTGCAGGCAGGCCGCAATCCTGAAGCCAGCGGCGCGGACATATATGGAGCTCGGAACCGACCTGGCGCAGGTGGGCAGGATGCAGGAAACGACCGCGACCTGCGACAAAATCCCAACGGTGGACCCCGCGGCCAAAAACGTGCCGGCGGGCTGCTACAAAAACATCGCCATCGTGCTCATGAATGAAGGGAAACTGGCTGAGGCGATTGTGCCGCTCCAGAAGGCCACAGAACTCAATCCCCAGGATGCGTTGGCCTGGAAGCTTTTAGGCGATGCCCTGAGCAGCACCGTCAGTACGAAATCGGAAGACGGCAAGATCGTTTACGTCATCCCCGCGGGGGACCATCGAAGCGTACCAGAAATACTTGCACTTGGAGCCGCGGGGACCGTACGCCGGACAGGTGCAGGCAGCGCTTGAAGAGATCGCGCGATTGACCAAGCGCGTTTCGGCGACGGAAGGGAAGGGAAGGGAAAGAAAAGAACTGAGGGATTCCGGCGCTCGCTCGCTTTGTAGGTTTAGTACCGGCGCTGGATATCTTTCTGTGTTTGAGGCTCCGTTGCTGAAGGGCTTGCGGATTGCGTTTGCTGTAGCGCGGTGCAGCGGTCGAATTCGGCCTTGGCTTTCGAGACCATTCCTTCTTGCCTATAGATCTGGCCCAGCATGCAGTGCAATGAAGCCCTTTCCGGCTCGAGCGCAACGGCCCTTTCCAGTTCCGCCTGGGCCTCGGGCAGCCGATGTAGCAGGGAGTAGGCTTTTCCTAGCGTCTCATGCGCTTTGGATACCCTCGGGAAAATGGCGATAGACTGCGAGAGATAGGGTATTGCTTTTTCCGGTTGATTTTGGTTCAGGTAAAGGTGAGCGAGCTCAATGAACGGCTCAGGGTCTTTGGCCGGGCTTTGGACTTCCCAGGCAATGGCGTTCTTGAAGGCTTGGATGGCCTGGTCCCGCTGGCCGAGGGCCTCGTAAGATAATCCCACGTTGTTTTCCGCCTGAATGTTCCGCGGTTCCAGTTTTAAGCACTGTGCAAAGGCTTCAATCGCCTCCGGAAACTGGCTCTCGCTGTATTTCGTGCGCCCCAGGTAGTACCAGGCCTGCGCATCGCGAGGATCCCATTGGAGCGACCGCGTGAGCCAATGGTCGGCGTCTATGTGATCCTTGAGCAGGATATAGTCGAGAGCCACGATTTTCAGATCAAACGCGTTCGGGACGTGATACTTTGCTCCTGCGGTGAATTCTGCGAGCGATTCTTTAACCTTCGCATCGCGATAAGCAACCAGCGAGCCGCTCAAATCTCCACTGTTGTAGCGCAAGGCTTCGTTGTCCTTTTCCCCTGCTTCCAGCCATTTTGCCTGGACCTCCCTAAACAAGATGAAACCAAGCAAGAAATGCGCATCCGCGGAGTCCGCGTGCGCCTGCAAATAGTTTCTTATGGCTGCTTCGGCCTCGCTCAGCATTCCTCGTTGCAAAAACAATCTCGCTGGAGCGAGCGCGGGATCTGGCGTGAGAGATTCGCCAGGCTTGACCGCATTTTCGGCAACGGCTGGACCGGCGTTCGTCTGAGCCGCGCTAGCCAGCTTCGTAGAAGACGGGTCCTGCTGCGCACTGCCCGGAGAACTTTGCGCTCTTGCTGTTGGACCAAGCAGGAGGCAAAGGAAACCTATGAGGCAGGGGAGGCAGAGAGAAGCACAAATCCTGGAGGCGCTCCCCTGCCCAGCGCGAGAGGCCGAAAATGAAAGAGTGCGCGTAGAAAGGCTGCTGCGATTTACCACAAAGAGCGCAGAGGACACCGAAAATTCCCTCTCTGCAATTATAGGACGGTGGCTGCTCAGCCCTCAAAAGGAAAACAGCCCATACCTTGCGGCCGGCACACGCCATCACAAATCAGGGCCGGACTGATCCGCCATTTCCCGCGGCTTGAAATCGGCGCGCACAGTGGAGTCCGCAATTTTGCAAGAAAACTGCACCTCCGTCTCGTCGCCGGAAACCGCGGGGCCGGAAGGACCAGTCTTGGGAAAGAAAAAGACGGCATCCTGAATTAATCCCTTCTGGTTGCGTTCATAAAGGACATGACTAGGGGAGATCTTGCTCTTACCCTTCTTCATCTGAAGAAATGCGCTGCTCTTGAAAAACTCTTCGTTATGCTGTACGAACGGAGTCATGTCCTCCATGCGCAGAATAATCTGATATTCGCTCTGGGGCTCGCTGGCATATTTTTCGACGTCCACCTTTTCGCCGCGCAGAACCGCCTGGCGCGCCGTGGCGGCGCGCATCACGCGCGATGATTGCCAATAAATAAAAACGTTCAGCTCCCTCCACGAGCCCTCGCCAGCTCGTATATTAGCGCTTCCACCAGCTTGGCCGCCCGCGGGGGGCATTTGCCTCACACCTCCGTTGATCTGAGGGTCGGGTGCAACGTCCTTCTCTGAAACCGGAAGCCATGTGCGCTGGACCGTAGTCATACGCACCCAGGGTGAATCCGTGAGGATAGTTTGAAGCTCCTTTTGGTCCCATTGTTGCAACGGCTTGGTCTTCCAGGGCTTGTCTGCGGCCCAAACGAGAGTTACCTCAAGAAGCAGCACAAGCAGAAGTACGAGCTGTTTTGAGAAAGTTTTCGAATCGAGAAGGAAAGTCGTCCGCGGCTTCATCGCGCCTCCAGAAGGCAAAGCCGGGACCCGAAGGCCCCGGCATTGGAATGTCCGCGCTGCGGCAAGCAGCGCCAAGAAAGAGATCCGAAGTCTAGAGCCTTCGGCTCCTGGCCCGATTAGAAGTATATCTTAAATTCCGCCTGCCCTCTCCTCGGTGTATTGCCCTGACAATTTGATCCGGCGAAATTGGCTTTGCCAAAATTGGGGGTCCGACCGAACTGGGTTTGGTCCCAAACGTTGCCATCCCAGCACGCGATGCCAGCTCCATTAACGGGGCCAACATTCAACAACATGCGATTGAGCACGTTGAAGAATTGGATGGTCAACTCGCCGCTGAACCGCTCGCCAAAGAAAAACCTCTTGGAGAGCGAGACATCTTCATCCAGGTAAGCAGGCGCACGGATGGTATTAAAGAGGGGAGCCGCGTTTCCAATGGTCCAGTCGCCCGGCGGAGCAAAGGCCGAGGTATTAATGAGCGGCAGTCCTTTGTAATAATTGTGCCAGTCGAAGCCGAAATGGGTCGAGACAAGGTTCGGCCGGTTGGCCACAAAGATGTTGCCGACTACAGGGTCGCAGTCAAACTGGTCGAGGCATGCGTTCAAGGGGAGCGGTGTCCCACTCTCATAATAGTTGACCATGGCAAGCTTCCAACCGCCGAGCAAGTTCTTCCTAGCCGTGCCACCGGCGTTCAAGAATTTCTTTCCGGGACCGATCGGCAGTTCATATACCCCGGCCATGGTGAGCACGTGGGTCTGGTCATTATTGCCCACAGACCATTCTGCGTTGGGGTTGGCCGGGTTCAGACCTCTGAAGTTGAACGTTGAGAAACCGCTATCTGTGTTCGTCAAATACCGCGAAAGGGTATAAGAGACCAAGAAGGTTAACCCGTTGCCCGTGCGCTTCTGCAGGCTGGCCTGAAGCGCATTATATTTATCCGCTCCTGAAGTATCAAAGTTGTTAGTCACAAAGGGCATGTGCGGATAGGGAAGCTTGGTCACGAAAAGAGGGGTTCCCGTGCCCTGTTCTTGGCAGAAATTATTATAGGGGGCATAGTAGGTGACGGGCCCCCCGGGGTTCCCGCAGGTACCCGCGGGGTACGTGACCTGACCGAAGGTACCCTGAGTGGCCATAAACGTCTGGGCAGCCGAAGAGGTCCACGGCTGGGCGAGGACACAATCAGTGGTTTTAGTGACCGTAGGGCCCTGCGGGCAAACCGATGTTATAAGGCTGTACGGAAGCGACTGAATTCCAGACTGTAGCGTCGCCGGCAAGTGGACGTCATGCGTGTGCACGCCAGAAACCGAGAGGAACATGTTCCAGGGCAGCTCACGCTGAATACCAATTACAAATTGCTCATCATAAGCCTGGTTGACGTGCCTAGGCAGCTCGTGGACCTGCCCAAATCCCAAAATAGATGTACCGTTAAAGAAGCTTGGACTAAAACCGATCGATGGCAGCCCGGGGAGTGGACGTGTATCCCACTGACCCAAGCCTGGAATCTGCGCGCTTGGCGAGCCGATCGACACAATGCCGTTCAGGTTATTTCCGTAGTTCACCGCAACCTTGTTCACTCCGTATTCGAATGACCCCGTGTCCAGCCAATACCAGGACACGCCGCCCAGTAATACGGTCTTGTTGTTCAACTGATATGTAAACCCAACGCGCGGGCTTAAATGGTGCCAGTTCATCTCTTGGTGACTCCAGCCACTGCATGCGGAGCACGTTCCCAGCTCCGCCATAGCACCCATGAGCGGCTTACCGGTTAGAGGGTTGATCTCAGCGGTGTTGACCGCGCTAGCATCGAAGTACGTAAGCTGGTTTGTCTTGAAATCACTGGTAAAGGGAAATGCCAAATCCCAGCGCAGACCCCAGTTCACCTTGAGGCGCGGCTTAAGCTGCATGTCATCCTGGAAGTAAGGAGCGATATAGGTGTTCCTGAGGTTGGTGTTGCCGGCGCCACCCCTAGCTCCTAAGGTAGCATCTCCGAGCAGGAAGCTGGCGAACCCATTTCCCGTATTTGCGCCGGGTGTAGTTTCACTGGGGTCTGCCGTGACGTCGGAGGTAAACGCCAGCAATCCTGCGGCTCCCGGCTGGCCCCCGGAGCCGCCCGCTTCGAAGTCATCCTGGTGCGTCTTCCGGATATCGACACCGATGTTCATGGTGTGCCGACCCCTTATGTAGAGCAAGTTAGCCAGGTACGAGAATCCCGTTTTGTGATTGATGGTCGATGACAGGCCGTTTCCGGGCCCCCAGCTTTGTGGCTCCCATCCGCCCCCGCCAAAAATAATGCTCGGAAAAGCATTGGGCTGCCCGGATAGACCCGAGGGCAAAGTGCCAGGGAACTGCCCTGACAGCAGATGCGTCGGAAAGAAATCATTGGCCTGGTAAACGTATAAAAAACCGCCTGTTAACACGAGCCTGGAAGAGATCGCGTTCGAGTAGGTGATATCCACGCCGCGCCCCAAGATCGTGTTGACGAACGCGTTGCTTAAAGGATTATTGACCCAGTCCGCGTTGCTCGGCTGCGGGTACTTTTGTCGCCAGTAAAGGCCATGGATGGCTTGCTTCGACGTCAAGTTATGATCAATGCTGACGCTGAGATCCGTCTGGAGGTTTATCGGGATAGTCGTCGGGATATAGTTGTTGACTACCGACGACGAGTTGGTCGGCGCCGGGATAGGGAACTGTTTTAGGAGGCCGGCGGAAACCGAGCTGAAACAACTGGTCGCAATCTTGTTCCCGGGCCACTGGGTTCCCGGACTACCAGCACCGCTTGCCGGCACGGAGCAACCCGCTGGTACAAGAGAGGGATTGGCCTTCCAGGCGATGGGGACGAAAATGGGTATGGGGGCGTTGTTATTATTCGGGTTGACCAAGCCGCTGAAATCACCTGAAAGTTCCGCCGGTGTGGGAAGCGTGATGGGAGACTGCCCGACCGCCTTCCTGTACCGGTCATAGCTAAAGAACCAGAAGGTCTTGTTTCGCCCGTTGTAGAGTTTAGGCAAGAACACCGGTCCGCCGACAGACCCGCCCCAGTTGTTTTCTATGTCCTGGTTGGGCTGGCCAACCTTTCGAACATTGTTTGGGTGCAGATCAAAATAGGCGCCAGGAGCACCAAGATACGTGTCGTCCCTGTACAAGAAAAAAGCGTCGCCATGGATCGCGTTGGTCCCGGACTTCGTGTGATACTGCTCAACCCCTTGCCCGAGACCGTATTGCGCCGAAAACGTGCCCGTCAGAATATCCGCGTCTTTTATCGAGTCGTACGGGGGTTGGTTCCAAAATGTGAAGCCGGCGGTCTCTGAAAAAGCCTCGGGAACGCCATTGAACATTATTTCTGTCTGCTGGTCCACACCTCCGTTAATCCGGTGGCTGAATCCATTGCCCGTAACGCCGGGCGCCAGAAAGATAAAATTGTCAATCTGACGGTTACTTCCATTAACAATCTGCGGAAGTTCTTGCGTGAGCGTCTCGCTTATCGTCGTACCGATCTCCGGTTGCTCGGTTTGCAAAGCGACCTCTGGAGCTGTAACCTCAACTGTCTCCGTGACTGAGCCAGGCTCCAAAGTGGCGTTGGCTGTGGATGTTGCCCCACCCACTACAACAACATTCTTATCAAAGAACGATTTGAACCCAGCTTTTTCGACCTTAACAATATACGTGCCGGGGTTGAGGTCGACGACCAGGTATGTGCCCACAGAGGTAGTAACGGTCGTCTGGGACACGTTGGTATCTACGTTCGTCACCGTCACCTTCGCGTCCGGAACTGCCGCACCGCTTTGGTCAGTTACGGTGCCGTTGATTCTGCTAACCGCTTGCGCACGCACTTCGCACGGGCAGAGGAGAACAGCCAAGCAAATGGCCAGCCCAGCGACCAAGCCGTGGCGAACTGCCATCCGGTTGCGCACACCACTACACAACCTCAAGATCGCTTCCATGTTTTTCCTCCCTGTGAGAGCTTCCAACGGTCCACCCGCGAAATAACGGAGAGGTGTGCTTACACCACCCCTTTGGTGGGCGACGCTAATGCAAAAGCACTATGGCTGTCAAGGGCCATTCATGTGACCTGATTATTCCCGTCTTAACGGTTGAGTTTATTCGGCTTACTGGAAAATATTCTCTGGGTTACAGAGTTTGTGTCGCTTATATTGCAGTTTGCTCGGAGGGTGCTGATCTGCGCCGCCGGTGACACGATGTGAGTAGATTGTCACCAAAGAAGACCCTTGGGCTGGACAATACGTTTGCCCTTGACATCGGAATCCGATATCGTCCCCGGAATGACAACTGGAAGGGTTTTTGGGTATCCTGCGAAGCGTCCGTTATCGCTTCGCTGCTCCGCGTGGCGCATCACTGTGCAGCGGTTCCTCCACCTGCAAAATCTGATCGGCGCGCACGGCCTCTAAGACTTGCACAATCCCGCTCGGCCAGCGGATCTCCACTCGCTGGGCCACCGCCTCCGCTCCCAGGCCGAAGTGCACCCGCTTATCACTCGAGGACAGATAGCTACCTGCCGTGGTCACGGTCTGAAGCTGCATGCCCTTTGAAGTCGTCAATTTCACTTCGGCACCGATGCCGTCGCGGTTGCTACGATGGCCCACCAGCTTTAAAATCAGCCAGTGGTTTCTCGTAGGCGTCTCATTTCGCAGAATATGCGCCGCTCCGTCATTCGTGGTAATCACTGCATCCAGGCGGCCATCGTTGTCAATGTCGCCGATGGCCATCCCGCGCCCCACCCAAGGCTCCTTAAAAACGCTGCCTGCGGCTGCGGAAATATCCGCAAATTTTCCCCCTGTGTTGCGAATCAAAACTGGCGGCTCACGGTAACGCAAATTGGGAGTGGTCAGCTCCACGTTATCCATATCGTGTCCCTGGACGATCAGTAGGTCCTTCCACCCATCGTTATCGAAATCCATGAAACGAAAACCCCACCCGGAGTGAGGCCGGGTGATGTCCGCAAGTCCACTGGTGTAGGTCGCGTAGGTGAAGCTGCCATCGCCGTTATTCTTGTATAGCGCGTAGGCCTGGTTGCCCAAGTCGGTGATGAGCAAATCGGGCAGCCCGTCATTGTCGTAATCGGCGAAGTCCACGCCCATGCCGGCGTATGCTGCGCCGTCGCCATCCACGGCCACTCCGGCAATCAAGCCCACTTCTTCAAATGTGCCGTCACCCTTGTTGCGATAGAGGAATTCAAACATGGAGTCATTGGCGACGCAAATATCCAGGCGGCCGTCGCGGTCGTAGTCGGCAAACGCGATTCCCAAGCCTTTCCCTGCCTTAGAGAAACCAATCTTCTTAGAGACCTCCGTAAAGTGGCCGTCGCCGTCGTTGTGATACACGAGCGGAGTTGCTGGCCGGAAACGGTTGGGATTGCAATAGGACCGGAAGCCTTCTTTGGGCGGGCCGCACCAGAGATCGTCAAAATCCCATTCCATGTAGCGCAAGACAATCAAATCGAGCAGCCCGTCATTATCTAAGTCCGCCCATGCTGCGCTGGTGGACCAGCCGCTGCCGTTGAGCCCGGCTTTTGCCGTGACGTCCGTGAACGTGCCGTCGCCATTGTTGTGATAGAGCCTGTTGCCGCCATACGCGGTCACGAACAAGTCGGCATTTCCATCGTTGTCGTAGTCGCCTACCGCCACGCCCATGCCATAGCCCCATCCTTGCAGCCCGGCCTCTTCCGTGACGTCCTCGAACGTTCCGTCGCGCTTCTGGCGATACAACCGATTCCAATATTGCGGGCCGGTCTTCTGCGGAATCCTTCCTTTGGGGGTAGGGTCGCTGAGCGGCGCGCCATTCACAAGGAAGAGATCCAGGCGGCCGTCATTATCGTAGTCGAAGAGCGCAGCCCCGCTGCCCATCGTTTCAATCAAATATTTTTTCGAAGTGTGAGAGGCTAGGTTGCGAAAATCCAAACCCAGAGCCGCAGTGACGTCGGTAAACTTCGCTGCCGTCGCTTCTGGCGCGCCAAAGGACTTGGCCCCGGTCTCTGCGCCGGGCATTTGCGGCGCGGTTTTCTGTCCCCAAATTGGCACGACCGGAACGAACGCCGAGAAAAGAAAGATAAGCGCCGAGCGCCGATCTATCACGTACGGCGCCTGCTCCTTGGTTCGTTGAACAAGCCGCCGAGAAACATTCTGACGCTCGGGAGACCCCCAAAGCGGTAGACCCGCTAGAAAACGCATAGGAACGAAAACTATAACATCCACGGAGAAACTGACGCCAGAAATTCTTGACGCAACCGGCAGATGAACGCGTCGTCATTCAGTCGGAGGGCATGGCTCCTTTTGTTCGAAAAGACGAAAACTTCTTTCAAGCGAACGCCTATCTTCAGTCCACAAAATCCAAACAGCGCACCCTTCCGAGCCACGTTCGTTATGAACACGATAAGAAGGGATTCGTCGCCGCCGCTGTCTTCTTATTTCCAAGGAAGACTGAATCGGGCGTTCCTACAATACAATCTCTCCCGATGAGAGGCCGTCGAATTCACCTGCAAAATCGAAGGCTCAACTCTGCGCGTTGCTTTTGAACTCCAGTAAATGGTCGACCAAAACGACCCAGCGCTTTAGAACACCACGCCGCCTTGCGGCCATCGCAGCCAGCTCTCTGGCTGTCATCCGTTTTTTCTTGGGCGAACTTAGTTCTTCTGATAGAATCCGTCGTGTTCCTCGAAATCGCCATCGTAATTTTCGCCGTGCTTGTCATGCGCCTTTGCACGCGCGTTCTTGCTGCCCCGCCATTAAAGCTTGCCAAAAACAGCTGCTTAACTCCCGCTAGAATCAGCAGTTCCGAAAATACCCGGGGGCGTGGGGGCATCGCTTTGGTCCTCATCGCCCTCGCTGCAATGCAATGGACCACACCTAAATCGGCCTGCGCAGCCTCGCCTCAGTCAGCCCCAATCAAAACTCTGGACTCTGCGCGGCAGAATGGCGCCCAAGCCCCTGCTGGCGGGCGTAATTCATCAGAACTTCCGCCGTCTCGCGATCCGATTCTCGCCGAAGCCAGATCGCTTGTTGATAAGGGCATGGCCTCAGAAGCTGACCGCAGGGTTCGCCAATATCTCGCCGTGCATCCTGACTCCGCGAATGCTCATTTCTTGCTCGGGCACATCCTTTTCCGGGAGATTCAGGCAGAAGCAAGGCTGGAGAGCCAGCTCGCGCTTCAGGTTCAGGCTGCTAGGGGCGGCGCGAAGGTCCTCGGTGCAAATTCCTCCGACGCAAAGGACCGGGACGAGAAGGCTAAAGCTTCACTGGCGGAGTTTACCGCAGGCGCAAAATACGGTACCCCCACCGCCGCCGATTTGAAAGTCGTGGCTTTCGATTATGTCCTGCTGGGTGACTACTTTGATGCCGACAAGTGGTTGACGAAAATGCTCGAGTGGGCTCCGAACGATTCTGACGGTTGGTACCATCTTGGCCGCACGAAATACACCGAGAACCGCTTCGCTGAAGCCATCAGCGCATTTCAACAATGTCTCAAACTGGATCTCAAAAACGTGAAAGCGGAAGACAATCTCGGGCTGTCCTTTGCAGGATTAGGCCGCAACGACGAAGCCACCGCAGCCTACCAGCAGGCCATCGCCTGGCAAGCGCAGTCCACTGCAAAATATCCCGGTCCATATATCGACATGGGTAATCTTCTTATTGACGAGAACCGCCCGCAAGATGCACTCACGTTTCTTCTCCAGGCGACGGAAATCGCTCGGGGCGACTCACGTGCCCACGAACTTCTCGGCAAGGCTTACACCCGGCTGGAGGAACTCCCCAGGGCGCAAGCAGAATTAGAAAAAGCCATTGAACTGTCTCCGCAAACTCCCAATCTCCATTGCATGCTTGCTCCCGTGTATCGCAAGCAGAGCCTTGCCGAAAAAGCGAAAATCGAATTCGACCGCTGCGCCGCGCTGGCCGGCAGCCACTCCGTCTCGGAGACTCCTCGACCGTGACTCCCCTCTCGATTTGAAAAAGAATTTCGCAATAACAACTGTGCTGTCAGAAAATACCTTCAAGAAAGAATTGCAAGGAAACTGCATGCGACTCTGCTCGGGGTTCAAGGCTCTTTGCTTTTTTCCTGCAGGATCTGCTTGGCGCGTTCCGCGGTCGCCGCGCGGGAACTCTCTTCCAGCTTACTGAATAGCTTCATCTCCGCTTGCGCTTCCTGTGTTCTTCCGAGCGCGCGGTATGTTTGGGCCAGCAAAAAATGCGTGGAAGCTTCAGCGGGATCAGCCTTTTCCGCGGCTTCTAAGTCTTTCAGAGCCTCCGCATGGCGATCCAATTTCATCAGCACTCTCGCGCGGTCCACTCGTGCCGCCATCAGGTTCGGACAAATTGCCAGAGCCTTTTCGACATCTGCCAATGCTTCCTCTGGACCGGCATGCTGCTCCAGCACGATGTTGCCAAGCTTCCATTGCGCCTGGCAATTCATCGGGGCATTCACGAGCTCCGCCCGAAACTGCTCCGTGGCCGCGTCCCACATGCTTAGAGACCAGTACGCATTCCCAAGCATATAGTGGGTGCCGGCCTGCTCCGGCGCCATCTCCACCGCTTTCTTGTACTCCATCAGCGCGCCGTCGTAATTCTTCATGCTTTCCATGATCTCGCCGGAAATTTCGTGCGCCCACACGGAGTTGGGATCGATCTCATTCAATTTCGAAAGCGCCTGCTCGGATAATTTCATGTGGACTTTCCCGAGCAGGTACCAGATTTCCTGGTTCCCTGGCTGCCGCTCCGAAAGCTTTCTCAAATGCTCTGCCCCCAGATCTAGTTCACCGAGTTTGATCAAATCGTTCGCCAGAATCAATTCCGCGTTATTGTCTTTGGGATTGCCGCGCAGCGCCGCCTCTAAGGACGCTCGCGCGCCGGCGTAGTCACCCATCTCGTATCTTGAGATTCCCAAAAGTGCCGCGGCTGAAAACATTTTCGGATCGATTTTCAATCCTTTTTCCAAAACATCCGCGGCCTTTTTATATTCGCGCTGCCGCAAATAAAGCGAGCCCAGATTGTTGTAGGCTGGCCCCAGGCGCGGGGCAATCTGCAAAAGAGACTCATAATTCGCGGCGGCGGCGGCGAGGTCGCCACGGGCTTCGGCGGATTTTGCCTGGGAGTAAAGTGTCTGCACGCGTTCGTCATTCGCATCGGCATTCGATTGACCCGGGGTCGCTGGCGCAATGGCGAAGGAGAACAGACCAAACAGAAAAGTCAGCAGGATTTTGGTCCGGCGCAAGTGGACATTCAAATCTCGCATTTGCAGGAACTGCGGCATGCGCACAAGTTTACACCGCGGGAAAATGATCTCAAAGAAGTCTACGCCGATTCAGAAGCCGTAGGACCGAAAGATCGAACGATGTTTCCCGCAAACCTTGCGTTCGAACAGGGAGGTGCAAAAGGGTGTACTTGGGAAGCCTGAAGGTGAGTATTGAACCGGCGAAATCCGCGTGCTACGCTGCTCATCAATATTGGGGAGTTCTGTCATGCAAGCCACGGAAGACCGCGTACAGACTCGGGGGTTCGGCGTTTTTGAAGTGGATGAGCGGGCTGCGGAACTACGCAAGCGCGGCATTCGAATCAAGCTGCAAGAACAACCCTTCCAGATCCTGTGCCTCCTGCTGGATCACTCCGGCGAAGTGGTGACTCGGGAAGAGCTTCGCCACAAGCTCTGGCCGGCGCACACTTTCGTTGATTTTGACCGCAGCCTGAACAAAGCCATGACCAAGCTGCGGTCCGCGCTGGGCGATTCCGCCGAGAACCCTCGCTACGTCGAAACCATTCCGCGTCACGGCTACCGCTTCCTGGCGCCGGTCCATCACCCGCGCGAGGGAACCGAAACAGCCGTCGCCGCTCTCGTTCATCCGGCGGAGACGCACTCGGGAGTCCAAGCAAGAGTGGGGGAAGACCGCGGTTCCGTTCCATCTTTCTTTGGATCGCTGAATTTGCGCACGCGACTCGGGCGGAGGCGCCTCATTGTTTTGGCGGCCGCGTTTGCGGTGGCCATCCTAGCTGCAGTCGTCTATCTGCGGATCCGCGCCTCCGCGGGCCTCATCGGAACTTCAAGCTCCGCGAATTTAAGGCAGTCGGTGGCGGTGTTGGGATTCAAGAATTTATCAGGTGATGCGCAGGAAGCCTGGCTCTCCACGGCGCTTTCGGACTGGCTGATGACCGAGCTCGCGGCCGGGGAACATGTGCGCGCCATACCCGCTGAGAGCGTGGCACGAATGAAGATGGAACTCGCTCTTCCGGACGTGGACAGTTTGAGCCGCGACAGCTTGACGCGAATCCGTAAGAATCTAGGTACGGATTACGTGGTAGTGGGTTCCTATGCGACGCTGGGCCCCAAGTCCGAGGGACAGGTCCGGCTGGATCTCCGGTTGCAGGACACGCGTAGCGGAGAAACGATCGGGGCGATTTCCGAAGCCGGGACGGAAGTGCATCTGCTCGATCTGGTCTCGCGAGCCGGCGAAGAGCTGCGGAAAAAACTTGGAGTGCGTGCGGTGACCAGGGAAGAGGCAGCAGAGGTGGCGATTGCGCTGCCTTCGAAAGGCCAAGCCGCCAAACTATACTCTGAGGGGCTTGCGAAGCTGCGAGTGTTCGATATGCTCGCAGCTCGTGACCGGCTGCAGAAAGCGTCGGAAGTCGAGCCAGACTTCGCGCTCTCGCACGCGGCACTGGCGAACGCGTGGGAACAGCTTGGCTACGATGAGAGAGCGAAACTGGAGGCGAAAAAGGCGTTCGAAGTGTCCTCGAATCTTTCCCGGGCGGAGCGGCTGCTCGTTGAAGGCCGTTATCGCGAGACCATGCGTGACTGGGAGAAGGCCATTGAGATTCACCGCGCTCTCTTCGACTTTTTCCCGGACAACCTGGATTACGGTCTGGCGCTTGCGGACTCCGAGGTCAAAGCCAATCGGTGGAAAGATGCGCTCGCAACCATCGCTGCACTACATGCACTGCCTGCACCGCTCGGCGAAGATCCTCGGATTGATCTGGCAGAGAACGATGCAGCGAGGTCACTGGGCGACATGAAGAGGGCCGAAGCGGCCCTGGCCCATGCCGTGGAAAAAGCGCAAGCCGCGGGGGCTTCATTGCTGCTGGCCAAAGCCCGACGCGAGCAGGCCTGGTTGTTCGAAAACTCCGGAAAACAAGAAAGGGTTGAGGGAGCAATCCGCGAGGCAAAGGAATTATATATCGCGGCGCATGACCGGCTGGGCGTCGCCGCCACCAGCACCCTGGAAGGGATCGAACTGGAGAGGCACGGAAATTACTTGGAAGCAAAGAAACGCTACGAAGAGGCTATGGAAATCTACCGAGAGACAGGGAGCAAGCTCAGCCTTAGCAATGAATATGACAATCTTGGTGGCATCCTTCTCTATCAAGGTGACCTGGCGGGGGCGCGCAAGCGATACGGGGAGGCGCTGGCGACCTATGGTGAGATCGGCGATCAGAACGGGGAGGCGCTGGCAAAGATCGGCCTCGGTGACGTGTCTCTTGCTCTCGGGAAGCACAACGAAGCAAAACAGATGTATGAGGAAGCACTTGAGATCTGCCGCCGGCTCGGCAGTCGCGGAAGGCAAGGAGAAGCCCTTGCGGGTGCAGGAAAGGTGCTGCGACTGGAAGGGGATCCCGCTGGAGCAGAAAAAAATGTTACTGAGGCCATTGCGATTTTCCAGGAAGTTGGCGACCACAGCGAAGCGGCCCACGTTCGCCTGCAACTGGCTCAGCTCCTGCTCGACGAAGGGAAGAGTGCCGAGGCGGCGGCTTCCGCGCGGCAATCGACCGAAATGTTTGAGGCAGAGAAAGCCGGGCGATATACTGCCGAGGCGAAGCTTTCGTTATGCAAAGCGCTGCTGGCTCAGGGGCGGATTGCAGAGGCGCGCAAGTACGTCGAGCAAGTGATAGCTGCCGCGAGCGAAAGCCACAATCGTGAGCTCGAACTGAACTCAGCCATCATCGCGGCACGCCTTCAGGCGGCATCCGGAAATCTCGCAGAGGTTGGCGAATCTATCAGGCACCTTGAGAGGTTGATTGGCGAGGCCAGCGCAGCGGGATTCGCGGGGGTTGTGTATGAAGCGCGCCTGGCCAAAGGTGAAATTCAGATGGACTCCTCGGATCATGCTGCCGGGAGGACGTACCTGGAAACCCTGGCCAAGGACGCCCACACGGAAGGATTCCATCTTATAGCTAGCCAGGCGTCACCAGCTTTACAGGGAGTACGGATTCCAGCGGCGCCGCATGCACGGAATTGAGTACGGACCCGGAGCCAGGATCGAAAGCGCAATCGACCATTTCGGACAACGTTCCGAGATCAAGCCTATTTCTTGCCGCAACCTCGGTAGTAGGCCGCGGGAACGGAAACGCGCGACCAGGCTGAACGAGATGCTTCACTAGTTGTTTCTCCTGTATTTCGAGATCAGCGAGCGCATGATCGGGGTCAGCTTTTCCAAATCCTACAGAGAACATCTAAAGGGACAGTCTTATTTTGCAATAAGATGCTAGGGAAGGCGCAGATGACATCACGGAACCTTGACAGTACCTGCCAAGGTTTCTAAGACTGGCTAACACTCCCAATTTTTTTTCTCAACGCTGAGAGGAGATCCCTGATATGAAGACCAGTCCTTTCCTTCAAGCAGTTGTTATGGCGGTCTGCCTCGGAAGTGCGGCCGCCCTGGGGATGAGCTCTGTTGCTACAGCGAAGCTCCTGGACGGAAAAACGAGGCTGGCGATTGTCGGCTTGGACCACGACCACGTTTGGGAACTGCTTCGGTACATCGGCAAGGAACCGGACGCCGAACTTGTGGCGATCGCGGAGTCCCAGCCGGCTCTGGTGAAAGAAGCGAAGTCAAAAGTTCCGGACTCCGTGAAGTTTTATGCCGATTATGTCGCGATGCTGGATGAGGCCAAGCCCGAGGCGGTGATCGTGACCACGTCAAATGACTGCCACCTGGAGATCCTGCGCGAGTGCGCCAAGCGGCACATCCATTATTCCGTGGAAAAACCGATGGCCACGAACGCGGCCGACGCACGGGAAATGGAACGGCTGGCGAAGCAGGCCGGGATCAAGGTAATGGTGAATTATTGGAATGCGTGGGTGGCCCCGACGCATGAGCTCTTTCACCGCGTAAAAGACAGACAGTTGGGGGAGGTACAAAAAATTATCGTGCAATACGGGCATGAGGGACCTAAAGAGATTGGTGTCTCTCAATATTTTGCCGACTGGCTCTATGATCCCCTCAAAAACGGTGGCGGGGCGATCATGGATTTTGGATGTTATGGGGCCGAGTGGGCGGTGTGGCTGAAAGGGCGGCCGAAAGGAGTGATGGCAACAGCCCAGAAACTAAAGGTCGAGCAGCACAACAAGGTGGACGACGATTCCACGATTGTGCTCGATTATCCTGACGCGACGGTAATCATCGAGGCCTCCTGGGATTGGCCGTATGACATGGGCCGCGTGCAAGTGTTTGGTCCGAAAGGAAGCTTGTTGGCAACCCGGAGGGAGTTGTTCTACCGCTCCTCAGATGACCGGGGTACGATGACGGGGCTAGAAGGAGAGCGTGTTTCACTGAATGCGCCGCCACGGGAGACAAGCAATCCGATCTCTTATTTTGTAGATTGCATCCGGCACGATAAGCCGATTGAGGATCCGCTTTCGACAAGTCTGAATGTCCAGGTGATGGAAATTCTGGACGCGGCGCGCGAATCCGTCCGCACCGGGCAGGTACAGGAACTCCGCTAGAGTCTGCTGAAGTGGAATTGGCCTCAGAAGTGAGCTGAGGAGCTACGACTACTATCTGGGAACTCTTGCCCTTCGGGCAAGGCAGCCCGAGGAGGCCATCCGCCATTTCAAACAGGCGCTTCGCCACCTGCCGCCGAGCTCCGGACTGGATCTATACGAGGACTGCCTGGCCAACGCTTACCTTAAGTTTGATGCCGTTTAGATGAACGATCGACGAATACCAGGCGCATTCTGCAACTGAATCCCAACTATCCGCTGGCGCAGTACCATCCCGGAGATCGTGGAAGCGAAGAAGCAGTTCGCAACCGGGCTGGCTGCGACCGATTCGGAAGCGCTGAACGGATGGAGCCGAGCCGGCCGGGCTGTGGCGAAGCAGTCCCTAACCAGCCTCGGGAAGCCAGAAGTCACCGTTGATGGTCACCAGTTACCACGAAGCACCGGCTCAATTTCCGCCCTTATCGCGGAGACTACGGCCGTCATTCGTACCTCAGCGCCGTCATCGGATTGACTCTGGTCGCCCGCCGAGCCGGAAGATAGCTGGCGAGCAAGGCTACGAGCAACAAGAGTAGCGAGGCTCCTACGAGTGTGACGGGATCTGTAGATGTAATTCCATAAACGTAACCCGCCATCACGCGGCTCAGAGCCAGCGCCGTCCCCAGACCGATCGCTACTCCGAGCGCCGTCACCCGAAGTCCTTCGCGCAACACCATCAACTGCACCTCGCGGCGGCTTGCTCCCAGAGCCATGCGGATGGCCATCTCCCGCGTGCGCCGGCTGACCGTATATGACATCACGCCGAAAATTCCCACCGCCGAAAGTACCAGAGCTAGCGCGGCGAAAATCCACAGGAACGTCATCGGAAAGCGGATCGCGCCATAGGTTTGCGCGACAATCTCACTCATGGTCCGGATGTCGTTCAGAGGTTGTCCCTTGTCGAGAGCCAGCACCGCGTCGCGCACGCCCGGCACCACGCTCATGGGCGGCACGGCGGTTCGCACCACCAGGAACACCGAAGGCGCAGGATGCTGTTGGAACGGCACGTACACGTCAGGCTGGGGATTCCAAAGGTCATCGTTTCTCACGTCCTTCACCACCCCTACGATCTCCAGAGGCTGATCTGCGCCTGACTTCTGGCCCGAGTAGACGCGGGCCAAGACCGTGAGATGGCTGCCCACCGGATTCGCGTGCGGCCAGTAACGGCGTGCCACGGTTTCGCTGATAATGGTAACCGGCGTCGCGCCCTCGGCGTCGCGCACCGAAAACTCGCGGCCCTCCACCAGCCGTGTTCCCATCGCCTGGAAAAAGTCGGGCGTGATGATTTTGTACGCTGCCGTAGGCTCCTGGCCGGGCGCCGCGGGCGGCTGGTCTTGCGGCTGGAAGAAAACGTTGGCGCCGCCGCTCTCCGCTCCGGCGCTCTTCACACCCGGCGTGCGCCCAATTCTCTGCAGCAGCTCCCGGTAAAAGAGCGCCTGCTGGACCTTGGACGCGTACTTGTAATCCGGCAAACGCAGTCCCATCGTAACCACGTTCCCCGGGTCGATACCCAGGTCAACGTCCACTAGCCGGAGGAATGTACGCACCAGCAGACCCGCGCCGGTCAGCAGCACTAGCGCCAGCGCCATCTCGGAAACCACCAGCGCGTTGCGCATCCGGCGGCGGCCCGATTCCGTCGTGGTACTCAACCCGCCTTCCTTCAGGGCCTCGTTCAGGTCGGTGTTCGCCGTGGCCCAGGACGGCGCCAGGCCGAAGATCGCTCCCGTGGCAATCGTGATCGCCATGCTGAACAGCAGCACGCGCCAATCGACGTCGATCACTCTGGCGTTCGGGAGATTGAATTGGTAGCGGGTCATCGCGAACGTCAGCAGGCGGTCTCCCGCGTAGGCCAGCAGCAGCCCCAGCGCTCCGCCGAGCGCGGCAAGCAACAGGCTTTCGGTGAGTAACTGCGCCATCAGCCGCCGCCGTGTGGCGCCCATCGCGGTGCGGATTGCCACCTCGCGCTTCCGCCCGGTGGCCCGCGCCAGCAGCAGATTGGCCACGTTGGCGCAGGCGATGAGCAGCACGAACAGAACCGCGCCCAGCATGATCAGCAGAGGCATCTGCATCTGGCGATGATAGGCGGCGTGCAGAGGCTCTACCTTGATGCCCCAGCCTTTGTTGGCGGCCGGATATTCCTGCGCCAGGCTGTTAGCCAAGGCATTCATGGCGGCTTGCGCTTGCGGAATGCTCACACCCCCCTTCAGTCTCGCCTGCGTTTGCAGATCGCGCGAGGTGCCGCGTCCCGCCTCGCTCCGCTCTTCGTCCGTGAGCACCAGCGGTACAAAGACGTCCCTTTCCTGGTCCCAGGTGAACCGGAACGAAGCCGGCATCACGCCCACAATGGTGTAGCGTCTCTCGTCCAGCTCGATGGTCTTGCCCAGAATCGCGGGGTCGGAACCGTAACGCATCTGCCAGAGGCTATGGCCGATGATCGCTACCTGATCGTGGCCGGCCTGCATCTCCTCGGGCGCAAGATAGCGTCCTAGCTGCGGTGGAATCCCAAACATTGGCAGCAGCTCGGCTGAAGCCTTGATGCCATCCACACTCTCCGGACGGCTGCCTTCCGTGACGTTGAAGCCGGACCAGCGATAGTAGGCGACTTGCTGGAATATGCCAGTCTTGGCGATGTCCCCGATGTTCGGTGCGGAGACGCCCGTCTGAATGTAGCCCTCGCCCTTCTGGTTGCGCCACTGTCCCAGGCCCACCAGCTGTTCCGGATCCGGATAAGGCAGCGGCCGCAGGATCACTGCATCCACCAGGCTGAAGATGGCCGAGTTGACCCCGATGCCCAATGCCAGCGTAAGCACCGCCACTGCCGCGAAGCCCGGATTCTTCCGCAGCATGCGCACACCCTGCCGCAAATCATGAAGCAGGTCCTCGACAAGGTTCACGCCACGTGCCTCCCGAGCTCTTTGATTCTAACCCCAACCGGTTTACATCCACATGCCCGATAAGTTCTATAAAGGTAGAAGTCAAGAAAAAACACATCTCCTTCGGCCGGGAATTTTTCTTGCTTCTCAGCCCACTTGATCGAGCGAGATCTGTTCTGACCTGCCGCGCCATGTGCTCGGTTGCGGGGCAACGTGACCCCGTGGTTTGGGTTTTCTCTACCAGCGGTTTTCATCGCTTCTTGGCGACACAACCCGAAGACGGATGTCGGAACTATATTCCCGTACGGATGTAGAACTGGAACAAGGACTTCGCGAAGTGGAAATAGTCGTCGTCGGGTTCGAGATTCCTACTATGTTGCTCCAAATGCTCCGAAATTTTCGGCGAACCGGAACTTGACGTTGTAGCGTAACTATCGTTAAACAATGAAGTTGCCAAGGATGCATCGTAGCTCAGTTGGATAGAGCGTCTGGCTACGAACCATGGCAGTGCCAAATCTAAGCTGTTGAATTGGCTCAAGTTCCCCTGTGCAACCCTCTCACTAAGTGCGCTACGATTTGCGATACAAAATGTGCCGTGTTTTTTGTGTGCTCAGAGCGCGGATGTTTGAGAATTCACGATTCCATGGTCTGCTTTTTGTACGGTCTTCGCTGCTATAGAGTCTCGGAACCATGCCCGCAAGCCCGCCGATGTCGCTTCGGCGATGTGTTGCGCGATTAAGAGCAATCGCTCCGCCTTTGTTATAGGCATCGTGTCTGACGTACTCTGGATTTCCTCGGCTTGACGCACATCTGCGCACGCAGTCGAAAGGGGAAGTTCACCGTGCACGTGAGAACGATGAAGAAGCGGTTCCGACGGGGCCTGACGGCAATCGCCGAATGGTGCCAGGAGAACCGACACATGCCTGTGGATGAGCAGCAGAAGACCCTTAACGCCAAGCTCCGGGGCCACTACCAGTATTACGGGCGACCGACAAACTACCGGAGTATCTGGCGGTTCTTTCGGGAAGTCCTTCATACCTGGCGAAAGTGGCTCAGCCGACGCACTCGTGGAAACGGGATGACCTGGGAGAAGTATGCAGCCATCCTACGGCAACACCCATTGTTGTTGCCTCGGATCGTACACCCTTGGCGCAGTGCGGAGAGCCACGCTTGAGGAACCCGCTGCGGTAAATCTGCACGGTGGGGTCTGTGAGGGGGGAGAGCCGACGTCATGGTGGACCTAAACGCGCACGAAGCTGGAAACGGCGGATAGAGCCAAGGAACACCTACAACCCGTCGTGCTTTCCTCTACTTGGACACAAGCGGACAATTTCGAGGACCGGTTCCTAGAAAGATCAGTTCGTTGGCTCGAGTCGGCAAGCTCCTATTGGTCTGCGGCAACTCGCCCGGACGCTGGACGATCCGCGTTCGGATCCCTAAGGCCGTGTACGAGCCCGACTAGTTTGGCTTCCTCGGGTTCACTGCCGAGCAGAGAGAGGCAATAGCCCACGGCAAACGTGATCAGCATTCCGATCAATGCGTGATAGAAAAAAGAGATACTGGTTTTGAGATTCACCCAGGCAACGATCGCGAAAGCGGCCGCGCCTCCCGTGACTGCGGGTGTGCCCTTCGCCCGGCGTGTCAGCATACCCAGGAGAAATATTCCGAGAATCGGTCCACCGATGAATGCGTTCATCTTGTTAAACGCATTGGCCAACGGTCCGAGACGTCCGGCAAACAATGCACCCAGAGTGCAGGCGGCGCCCCACGCGACTGTCCCCCAACGACCGACACGAACGTAGTGACTCTCCGGCATGCCTGGCTTGAGCCATCGCTGGTAGAAATCCACGGTCGTAGCCGTGGTCAGGGCGTTGATGCCGGCACTCATTACGGCCATCGAGGACGCGAAGATGGATGCCATGACCAGCCCGGAAAAGACACCGCCGAGTTCGCGCATCACGAAGAACGGCAAAATCGCATCCGTAGTCGGCAAGCCCTGAAGGCGTGCGGGATACGCGTGATAAAAAGCATACAGTACGTCGCCCAGGAGGTAGAGGACGCCAGCAATCGGCACTACGATCGCCATATCCAGCAGTACCGAGCGGCGCCCCTCGCGGAGCGAGCCGGTGCTGAAATAGCGTTGCAGATAGGCTTGATCCGTGCCGAGCGTGGCGAGAATCATGACTGCCCCGCCGAGGACCGCCGGCCAGAAGGCCGTGATCTGGTGTGGGTCCAGTGAGAGATTTATCATGTGAAGGTGTCCGCCGACTGCAGCGACGTGAAAAGCAGCCGTAAGACCGCCCGGAATTCGTGACACCGACAGCCAGAAGACGGCGATCACGCCGGATACGAGTATGGAGAACTGCAACACGTCAGTCCAGATCACTGCCTTCATTCCGCCTAGCGATGTATAAAGTGTTGTGAACAGGCCCATCACAAGCACATTGACGTGGAGCGGAAGTCCGGTGAGCATCGACAGCACGATCGAGGGAGCGTAAATCGCGATCGCCACGTGCGAACCGCGCATCAGCAGGAACAGGCCGCTCGCCGTCAGGCGCGTTCGCATGTCGAAGCGGCGCTCCAGGTATTCATAACCGGTATAGAGCCTGAGGCGCATGTAAAAGGGCAGGAAGAGATACATAACAACGGGCACGGCAAGGATGTAGCTCGCGCTGACCCAGAACAATTCCAGGTTGTACTGATATGACCAAGCGGGAAGGCCCATGTAGCTGATCGCGCTCATGTCGGCGGCCACCAAGGAGATAGCGACTGGCAGCGCGTTCATGGAGCGCCCACCGAGAAAGAAATCCGCTGCCGAAGAGCGCCTGCGGTAAAACAGGCTACCGATGCTCGTGACGACGAGCACGTAAAGGCCTACAACGACCCATTCGGTGAATGAGAATCGGATCACGTTTCCCTCGGGCAAGCGCCGCAAAGGAAATCGCGTTGCGCGGCGCGTTGCGTTCGTCGTAGGTGGGCGTCGGTAGCGCCTGCCACAGGAACACAACCTTATCGACACCTGTCGACGGTCGGCAGAATATTCGAAAGTGGCGCTCTTGTCCATTCCTCTTATCTAACCAGGTATTATCGTTTGTTCTCTGAAAAGGGGCTGATAAAGCCGGAGATGTGGTAACGCTCTGTCGGAGAAAAATCTCTTGACAAGGAGGAAGCAAATGTATATAGACTGCCGACTGCCGACGGTCGACGGTGAGCAAGGAACGATTGGCGGATCTTCCCGCGTCCAGCCACAAGGTGGTACACAATGAAAGTTAGATATCTCTTGGCGGTTTGGAGCTGGCTCTTCGCAATCCAACTCTGCTGGGCACAAACGAGTAATCAGGGTGCAATCGTAGGAGAAGTAACCGATCCCTCCGGTGCGGTCATGTCGGGAGTTCAGATCACCGTCAAGAACCTGGACACGGGTGTATCGCACAGGGCGACCACGAATCAAGTAGGGGAATACCGGGTGAACTTCCTCGTGCCCGGGGAGTATGTGGTGATCGCTAAAGTTGACGGCTTTCAAACGACCCAAATCGTCGGCGTGTCGGTTTTGGTTGGGGAGTTGCTGCGCGCCGACGTAAAGATGAAGGTGGGCGGACGGAATGAACAGGTCATCGTCTCGGCCATCGAAGCTCCGCTGAACGTGGACTCGCCATCGCGGGGAGGCGTGATCGGCAGCGAGGCCATAGTCAATTTTCCACTCAACGGACGCGAGTGGATCCAACTGGCGGCGCTAATCCCGGGTGCGGAATCGGGCAACGTGAAGCGGGGAACATACACGAACAAGGGCGTGGAGGTCTCATTCAACGGCGCGCGTGACACTTTCAACTCATTCTACGTGGACGGAGCCGACAGCACGGACTCGTATCATAATACTCTGAGTTCCTCGCCGGCGCTCGATGCCATCAAGGAATTCAGGGTCGAAACGAATATGTATTCGACGCAGTATGGCCGGTCGGGCGGCGCCGTCATCACGGCAGTCACCAACTCCGGGACGAATGCGTACCACGGCTCTCTCTACGAATACCACCGCGACAAAGCGCTCGATGCTCGTCCTCCGTTTGCAACGCAGCCGAAGAGCAGCCTGCCGAACTACCTGTTCAACCAGTTTGGTGGGTCGGTCGGCGGGCCTATCATCAAGAACAAGGCGTTCTTCTTCTACAGCATGGAAAGATTCCGGCAGGTCACGCCCGGTTCGTTGATGGTCAGCTTTGCTCCTACCGCGGCGGAAGCGGCCGGCGACGTCAGCCGCACCATCAATCCCTATACGAATCAGCCCGTCGTGCTGAAAGATCCGCACACGGGGCAGGTCATCTCAAGCGGCGTCCTTCCCGCAAACCTGGTCAGTCCCATCGGTAAGACGCTGATGGCCATCTGGTCGCAATACTCACCCAACTACAACGATCCGTTCGTCAATTTGCGTTTCTTCCGAGCGGGCCGCAACAAGCAGAATAAGTACCTGCCGCGCCTGGACTACAACATCAACGACCGCAACTCGATCTTTGGAACGTTTGACTGGAACGACTACGACAATGCGAGCGTCTACCACACCGTGTACGGGGACCAGGTGTATAAAGAGCACAACAAAACGATCGGCCTGACCTACACACATTCATTCACGGGGAATTTGGTCAACGACATCAAATTCAGCCGTACCTGGGACACGCAAGGTACGCAATTTGCTCTGGCCGATCAGGCGTACGGCGTGAAATGGGGCATGTACGAGCCGCTGAACGCCGGCCTGGGCTCGCCCCGCATCCTGATGTATACACAGGGCTATCAGACATTCGGTATCGGCAATGCTGGCCCCGTGTTCCACGACCAGCACACGCTCTACATGCGCGATAACCTGATCTGGATCAAGGGAAAGCACACGTTGCACTTCGGCGGCGACTTCCGTCGGGAAAATTTCCTATGGTCGGCGTATTCCGGCCAAACGCAGGACTATTTCGGATTGCTCGATGGGCTGCCGGGCTATGAGGCGATCTACGGCGAAACCGGTTCGGTGTTCACCGACCTGCTGACGGCTATGCCCAACTTGATGACGGTCGGCAGCGGCGGTGGCAAGCTGATGCCTTTCAGCCGCAACGGAGTAGGCGGCTACGTCCAGGACGATTGGAAGTTGAGCCCGCGGCTGACCCTAAACCTGGGCGTCCGTTACGACTTCGAAGCGCCATTCGGCATCGACAACGGGGAATTCCTGAGCCTCGACTTTGCTTCGGGTCTGCCGCAGTACTGTAAGGACGCGCCGCAGGACCTGCTCTCGATCATGCATTACAATTTCGAGACCGGTGGCCGGTGCCGCGACCACAAAGCCGACTATCGCGACTTCGCTCCTCGCGTCGGATTTGCGTACCGCCCATTTGGCAAAGACAACACAGTAGTGCGCGGCGGATACGGCTTGTTCTTCACGAGCGAAAACGCCTACAACACCACCTACGGCAGCTGGGTGCAGCCGTTTGCTGGCATCTTCAGTTGGAATCCGGGGAGCTACTTCTGGCAGCAGCCCAAGAACCAGCCGGCCAATCCGCTGTTCGACGGTAAGGAACACTTCAACACGCTCGACCAGAAGCCCTACGGTCTGGAATTTGTGCAAGGCAATAGCATGGGGTTCTTCTATCCGACGGTGCCGTACTATCCGACGGCTTACGTTGAACAGTATAACCTCACGTTCGGACGGCAGCTTCCTTCCGGAACTACCGTGGAGCTGGGCTATGTGGGTTCTCACGGTATTAACCTCAACGGTCCATCGACGATCTACAACTACGATCCGAAACTGCTGGCAAAACTCCAGGCCGCCAATCCTGGACTCGCGAACTTCGGATTGCGGGTCAAGGGGTTCAGTTCCTACTACAATGCGTTGCAGGCAAGTGCGCGCAAGGAAATGTCGCACGGGGTGTATTTCATCGCTGCATACACTTGGAGCCATGCGCTGACCGACATGTCGAACGACGACACGAACGAAACGTTGCTTACCGACACAACGCAAGCGGGCAACATCATCACGAAGCGGATTGCCAACGCCGACTTCGATTACCGTCAGCGGTTCACATTCAGCGGCATCTGGACGTTGCCGTTCGGGCGCGGACAGTCGTTCGGCAAGAATTGGAATCCCGCGCTGAACGCGATTGCGGGCGGCTGGCAGGTAAGTGTCATCGGCATACTCCAAGGCGGATTCCCCTTCACCGTCTACGATAGTTCGTTGCATTTCCCGGACAGGGTATGTAGCGGCGTTCTGCCGAAGAGCCAGCGCTCGGCGGACCACTGGTTGGACACCAGCTGCTTCCCGACGCACATCCCGACCACGATCACCGATCCGGTGACTGGGCTCACGAAGACCATCAACATCCAAGGGAACTCGCCGCCGAACGTGATGCGCGGACCGGGAACCAACAATTGGGACATCGGCACGCAAAAGAATTTCAAGTTTACGGAGCGATTGAACCTGCAATTTCGCAGCGAGTATTTCAACGTGTTTAACCATATGAATCTGCAGGCTCCGTCCGGGAATTACTTTTTTAATGCTCCGTCAGGGGCGAAGATCACTCGGGCAGGAAATCTGCGCGACATTCAGTTGGCCCTGCGACTCACCTTCTGAGCGTGAAGGGCAGGGTGACGCTTCACGCGAAGGGCTGACGGGCGTTCGGAAAAATTTCCGGCGTCACCCTCGGCCCTTCGCGACCCAATTCAAGTGGACCAAACTGACCCAGGGAGGATGAACCGAGTGCTATTCGTGTCAGCGGCAAAGGCATTTCCATATCCCGCACCTCCGGAGAAGTTCCCCCGGCGCGCGATGCGCTGGATAGCGTTCGCGACGGGAATTCTCTGCGTCGGCGCTGTCCGTGACTACGGACAGGCCCTGGAGTGGCGCGAACGCGCGCCGGTGTCGCGTGCCCGCGCTGGTTACATGGCGGGCGTAATTGGAGGCAAGTATGTGATCGCCGGAGGAAGCGATTGGGTGAACCACCAGAAGCAGTGGACCGATGAGGTCGACATTTTCGATCCGCTCGGTAACGCCTGGGCCGCGGGGACGCGCTTGCCGGAACCCCGCAGCGACGCCGCCTCGGTGGTGTTCGACAACGCGCTTTACGTGTTCGGCGGTGGACAGCACGATGAGGTTCGGCGCGATGCATTGGTCTTCCGCAAAGGAAAGTGGCATGCGCTTCCTGCGGGGGAACTTCCCGAACCGCGAGTCTACTCGGTGGCGGTCGCGGACCGCGGCCTGATCTACCTGGTGGGCGGTATGTCGGACCACACCAAGTGGGACTCGCTCAGCAATCAACTGTGGGTATGGAATCCACGTTCACTCAATACAGGATGGAGGAAGCTGGCGCCGATCCCGGGTCCGGGGTTGATCACGGAAGCCGTCGCAGCCGTGAAGGGCAAGATTTACGTATTGGGGGGGGCGAAAACCGGCGGCAAGGATGTGGTGAACGTCAAGACGGCTTACGAGTACGACGTGCGGGGCAATCGGTGGACTGTTCTTCCCGATCTCCCGATCGAACGCCGCTGCTGGTGGGGCATGCCTTTTGGCAACGAAATGCTGCTGTTCGGCGGCGTGACGACGACGTATGAAACCGACGTGTTCGCTTATCGTCCATCGATGAAGGAACTGACTCGAATCAGCCGGATGCCGCATGGTCTTTGCGACGCGAAGTTCTTCCCCATCGGCAATTCCATATATGGGATGGGCGGTGAATCGGCTTCGGAGATTCGCGCCCCGTGGACGCTTGAGGCCATCCTGCCCCGCAATGGCGCAAAGAGGCACGAATGAAATCGCAATGCATGGTGCCTTGTGAGCGCCGCTGCAGGAGTCACAAATGCATCTGACGGAGATGACATCGAGGGCCGGATTCCTCGGTCGGCGCCGTCTGGAGAATTGGCGATCCTGCCTCTCCGCCGGAGCTCTACTAGTGATCGGCTGCGCTTTGACGCATCCCGCGCGGCCGCAGCAAACCGATACTCCACAGATACTGTCCCGCTCGATCGTATTCGCGCACCCCTCATCTGATCCTTATGCGCGGGACAATTTCTATGGCTTCAACCACGCTCCGAGCGTCGTCTTGCTGCCGGACGGACGGCTTCTGGCTGCATGGTTTTCAGGCCCATTCGAAGCTTCGGTCGACCAGGTTATCCTCGGTTCCCATTCGTCGGATGGCGGCCGGACGTGGAGCAAGGCCGAGGTGCTGCAGGATTTTCCCCACAAGTCCGACTTCGATCCGGCGTTCATAGCCGACGGCGTGCGCACGCTGTTCTTCTTTTCGGCGGGGCGGGAGAACCGCTATCCGCCGGCCCACGAAGAGAAAAAAGAAGTCGGCGTCTCCTCCTTCAAGACGTATGCTCGCATCTCCAATGATTCGGGTCGCACATGGTCAAAGCCCGAGGTCGCGGGAGAACGTGTGTACTGCCGGAGCAACGGCATTCGCCTGTCTACGGGCGAGCTCCTGCTGCCTATCTACGAAATCCCCTCGCGCGGGGGCGTTCTGAAATCTATCGACGACGGGAAGAGCTGGAAGCGCTATGGAGCAATCACGACGCCAGCGGGTGCAGGTGAGCCGTCGCTCGCCGAGCTGAATTCCGGCGGAGTTTTGATGATTTTGCGAACCTCGGATGGCTTCCTTTGGGAAACACTCTCAACGGATAGGGGAGAGACGTGGTCCCCGGCGGTGCGAACGCAAATTCAAGCCGCCACAACTTCACACAACCTCTTTCGTCTGAAGGATGACCGCCTGTTGCTCACCCTGAACGAATCTCCTCCAAATGTTCGCACGCCGCTGGTGACGCGGGTTTCACGCGACAACGGGGAGTCGTGGACAGACCCCGTCCACCTGGCTGAGGTGCCAATTCCTCAGCCGGGAGAAGCTGTCTGGGCGCGGGAAGTTTCATATCCTTCCGTCGCCCAGCTCAAGGATGGGGCAGTGATCGTGATTTGGGCGCGTCTGATTCTTTCCGATACCGAGCAGTATGGCGATATTGAAGCCGCTCGGATCCGCATTCCAGGAGCTTCCTAAGACAGCGGGACGCGTCCGCATCGAGGGCGTGAGAGGTTTACGATCGAATGAAGGAGAGACGGCATGCGTCGAAGAACGAGCAACCGGCGCGAGTTTCTGCAGGCGGCACTCGTCGGCACAAGCCTTGTGCAGTTTGGACGGATCACCGATGTGCCGCTGCCAGTCAGCGCGGCCATTCCTGAATCTCGCGACGTGAGGTGGGCTGGGGAGGGGGAATGTCGCGTGCTGGTCAGGGTCGATCCCTTCCAAATCGGCTTGCGTGGCTCAGATGAAATGCCGGCCGAGGTTGTGCTCGATTTCAGCGCGCTCAATGGATTTGGCGCCGCAAGCGCGGCGAACATCTCATCGATCCAGGTGATGAAGTTCGAGCCGAGAGCCGGAGAGCCGGAACCCTACAGCAACTACGCCTATGCGCGCAGTGCCTATGATCGACCGTTTCGCTGGTACGACGCCTCCATTCCGTACGACTTTCCTGAGTTCTATAACACAGCGGATCGCACCAACGGCGAAATCCAGCGCAAGAATCGCCTGCGCGGCGGCTATTTCTACAGCGCGATGGGCGACTGGCGCAGCGGTCATCTGGCGTGGATGCATACCCAGAATCACCATGAGCCGTCTTATTACGCGATCTATTTTGACCTCCTGCCTGCCGGGCAAGTGCCGGCGCAGAATCCCCCGGCCGGTTGGCTTGGAGATGGACTGCCGCGCTTCGACGAGACCGGGCAGAGCACTACGGGCGCATCGCAAGTCTCGATTGCACTGGACGACTGGGATGATGACGGCCGGATCGACATCGTCTTCGGAGAAGACTATGGTCATCTGTTTTGGTTCCCGAACACTGGGAGCATATCGAAGGCAAACTTCACGCATTACAAGATGATCTTTGATGCCGAGGGCCTACCCATTGACGCGGGCATGGGGTCAGTACCACTGGTCACCGATTGGGACGGAGACGGCAGGAAGGACCTCCTGATCGGGACGCATTGGAACCGCGTGCTGTTCTTCAAGAACGAGCGTACGAATCGGGAGCGCCGCTACGTGTACAAAGGCTTTCTGATGGTGGATGGAAAACCGCTTGAACTTCCGGTCACTCCTCTTGCGAAGGGGAGCGAGGCTATCTTCACCGAAGACTATTATCCGGTCCTCGAAGCCGTTGATTGGGACGGAGACGGCGATCTGGATCTTCTGGCGGGCGGATACGTGACCGGGCGAATTTACTTCTACGAGAATGTCGGTCGCGATGCCGAGGGCATGCCGATCCTCAAATTTCGCGGTCCGCTCGAAGCCGACGGCAAACCCATTAATGTGGGCGAATGGTGCGCGGCGCCTTGCGTCGGCGACTTCGACGGGGATGGTGACCTGGATCTGATTGCTGGTCGCTACACATGGGAGAAGCGCGCCGATTCCGCGCACTTCCTCCGCTACTATGAAAACATCGGCACACGGACGAATCCTGTTCTGACCGAGCGCCCCTTCCCCATGGAAGGTGTTCCACCGAATCTGAACTTAAGCGTGCCGCGCACCGCGGACATCAATGGGGATGGCCTTCTCGATCTGGTCGTGAGTTCCGGCGGGAACGTCTACATCTTCGAAAACGTTGGAACAAAGGATGCCCCCCGTTTCCGGGTGCACGATAAGCCGCTTCCGTCGCACTGGACGCGTGCGGACCTTCCGGGAACCGGCGCTTACTACGCCACCGAGTTCATGGACTGGAATCACGACGGCCGGCAGGATGTAGTTACCAACTATACGGTCGAGCTCAACACGGGCAAGGGCAATCCCGGCGTCTATGACCGCGCGGTTTCCGTCCTTCCTCCTGGGGAGCAGATCGCACACCCTTCCGGAGTCGGGGACGACTGGTTTTGGCCACGGTTGTACGATCTCGATCGTGACGGCAAGATGGACGTGCTGTTCGGAGACTGGGCGGGGCATGTTTGGTTCCACCGTAACCTGTCCAGAGGTGGCAAGGTTCACTTCGACACCAAGGGCTACATGCTCGGGACTGTCGACGGAAAGCCCATCAAGGTCGGTCCCACGGGCGACCCGAACAAGAGTTTTGCCGCGCTTCAAGGTGCGCGCACGGTGTTCACAGTGGCCGATTTCGACAATGATGGTCTGCCAGACCTCGTCGTTTCCGACACATACGGCGTCGTGCGCTACTACCGCAATGTCGGCACCCGAAGCAAGCCTGTCTTCGCGCTCCCACAGGTGATCGCTGAGACCAAGGATCGCGGTATGATCGACGCGGTCGATTGGAATGGTGACGGTCGCATGGACGTCATTGTCGGTACGTCTGACGGTCGAGTCCTCACCTTTCTGAACATTGCGAAAGAAGGCGCGGCGCGATTCGGGCCCGGAATAAATGTCAACATTCCCCCCATTGTTGAGCCACGAGTTATCATGGCGGACCTCAACGGCGACGGCCAACAGGACTTGTTCATCCCCGGCACGCAAGGATCTTGCCTAATCGATCGGTCATTCCTCGATCACGGTTACGCCGAGGCTCTGGTCATCAGGGTTGAGCGGAAACACAGTTTGAATGGCCGGACGGGTCATGCTGGGGGAGATCGATGAAAAACCACTCCTTCAACCGGCGGCGCTTTCTCGAGAGAGCTGCTGCGGCCGCAGGTGCTTTTGCGGTTGTGCATGGCTCGCCACGCGTAACGCTGTTGGCGAGCAACTCGCCGCAAGTCTCCGATCCGCCACTCCGCGCGCGACCCGGGCCGATGAGCCCGGAGGCATTCCGGCGCATTCTCGCCGGGCCGATTCAGTCTCAGCCCACGCCAATCGCACCCAACAACGAAGTAGACTACCGAGGTCTCACCAATGTGGTGAGACGTGGCCGGCAGTACGGCGTGAAAATCTTCGAATTGACCGCCGGAAACAGCCAATACTTTTCTCTCAGCTATGAGGAGACAAAGAAAGTCACTCGTACCCTGGTGGAAGCGGTGGAGGGGCAGGGAATCACTATCGCGGCGACTGGCGCCTGGTGGACGGAACGAGCCGTCGACTATGCGCGGTTCGCCGAGTCGGTGGGGGCCGATGCGCTGCAGATCCTGATGCCCGAGCCCCACGGCGGCGAAGACGCCCTGGTGCAGCATTTCGAAACCATTGCGCGAGCGACGCGGCTGCCGCTTGTGCTGCACGGTGTTTATTCGGAGTCGCTTCTGACCAAGCTCGTGCAAATTGAATCGATCGTGGCCATGAAGGAGGATTCCGCCCTCGACTATTACATCGATCGGATCATCACGTTCGGCGACCGGCTGGAGATCTTTTCCGGTGGAGCTGAAAGTCGCTACTTGGTCGGATACCCCTATGGAGCGAAAGCGTTTTTCAGCACTTACACAAGCTTCGCGCCCGATATTTCCATGAAGTTCTGGGGCGCCGTCCAGCAGGGTGACATCAAGCAAGCGGCGCGGATTACCACCCGCTACGACTACCCGTTCATCAAGCGATTCACCGTGCCCTTCTGGCACGCGACGCTGGAGCATTTCGGGGTAGCCCGGCGCTTCGTGCGTCCGCCGCTGGTGCCCTTTACCAACGAACAGATGAAAGAGGTAAAGCGCTTCTTTGACGGCCAAGGGTTGAACCCCGCCGACTATAAGTCATGACCGCCACGTGAAAAGTGATTGCCATATGATCGGACAGAACACCGCGCCGCTCGTGGGAGATGTCGACGATATCAGACTGGCCGTTGTCGGCAAGCTTGCAGATAACGATCACCCTTATAGTTGGAGCGCGATCCTGAACGGCTACGATCCGGAGGCGCTGCCCAACTGCCCGAACCCGGTCATCCGCCAGTACCTTGCAGCGCAACCGAAGGCGAACTTCGGGATTCCAGGCGTTCGTGTGACGCATGTCTGGGCCGAGGATGCGGATGACGCCAGGCGTGTCGCACGCGTGAGCCGAATTCCAAATGTGGTCGTGCGTCCCGAGGAGGTAATCGGCGGAGTGGACGCGGTGCTGATTCCGACCGATAGAGGGCACGAGCACCTCGAACGGGCTCGGCCGTTCATCGCGGCCGGCATCCCTGTTTTCATCGATAAGCCGCTCACCGACCGCGAGGATCACTTGCGGGAGTTCCTTCGGTGGCAGCGCGAAGGCAGGCCGCTGATGTCTTCCAGTTGTATGCGGTACGCAAAGGAATTCCTCGACTGTCGCCAGAGTGTGAACGCGACGGGTCCTCTGCGGTTCATCACGGCAACGACCTGCCGCAGTTGGGAGCGCTATGGCATTCACGCGATGGAGGCAGTCTACCAGCTGCTACCCCCGCACGGTTGGCTGAGTGTCACGAACAGCGGAACGGAGAAGGTGGCCGTTGCCCACATACGCCACGCATCGAATGTAGACGTCGTGATCGCTGCGGTCGACGACATGGACGGAGCGTCCGGCTGTCTTTCATTGTATGGGACAAAGGCTACTTGTAGTGCCCGTTTTCTCGACTCATTTTCTGCATTCAAGGCACAGCTGGCGGCGTTCGTTTCCTATTTGCAGACCGGATCCGCGCCATACCCCTTCGACGAGACGGCGGAGCTGATGAAGATCATTATCGCGGGCATTCGCAGCCGGGACGAGAAGGGCCGCACGGTTTTGCTTTCGGAACTCGAGGTTGAGACAACATCATGTTCGATTTGAGAGGCAAGGTAGTGCTGGTTGCGGGCGGAGCGGGCTACTTATCAGTGCCGAGTTGTCGGGGCATGGCGCAGCACGGAGCCGACATTATGGTCGCCGACGTCAACTGTAAGGGAGTCGAGGAGCGCGTCTCGGAACTGCGACAGGAGGTGCCTGGAGTAAAGATCTCGGGAGTGACCCTGGACGTCGGCGACGAGGCATCGATCAAGAACGCGGTCCGGGCCACCGTCGGGAATTTCGGAAGGCTGGATGTTTTGGTGAATGCTACCTATCTGAGCATCGGAAACCTCGTCGAGGAGTTAAGCGGTCCGGATCTCGAACGGGCACTGCATGTGAATGTGACCGGCGCCTTCCTGCTGGCGCGCGAGGCCAGCCGGCACATGACCGAGGGGGGCAGCATTATCTTCTTCTCGTCGATGTACGGCGAGGTTGCCCCCGATCCACGGAACTACCCGGCGCACATCAAGCCCAACCCGATCGAGTATGGAATTTCAAAGGCTGCCTTGGAACAAATGGTGCGCTATCTGGCGGTATGTTGGGCGCCTCGGAATATTCGGGTCAACGGGATCGCTCCGGGAGCGTTTCCTCATCCTCAGCAACAGCGTGAGGAACCGGACTGGATGAACATGCTTGCGGCGCGGGCGCCACTGGGCCGAATCGGTCGGCAAGACGAGGTCGCTGGCGCCGTATTTTACCTTGCATCGAACGAGGCTTCTTACGTCACCGGGCACATCCTGAACGTCGACGGCGGATGGACCTTATGGTAGGTGCAGACCGTTATCGTTCGAAGAACCTGGAGACGGCACAGCCGAAGTCGCGTGTTCATTCCTCAAGGCGAACCGCGAGCATACTGACAATCCTGTTGGCGGCCGCGCTCGCATCGATGGCGCACGCACAAGCCGCGCCGGCCGGCGCTTCGGAGTTTTCGGGCAAAGTGCGGCTGGTTTTGCCGAAGGTCATCTATGCCGCCGTAAACGTCGAGACGAACATCTACTTCGACAACGTTGTCCTCGCTCCGCATTCGGCCGACTATATCTTCGACGTTAGGTGCGAGAAGGGCTCGTTGCTGGTGGACCGATGGAGCTTTACGCCGGCCGCAAACGAAAAAGGCCGCTTTCCCTTGACGCTCGAAGTTCGCGACGATACGAATGCGGTGATTGCACGCGCGGAATCTACGCTTGTCGTCGCGGCCGCGGAAGCAGGCGTCGCGGTGCCCGTCACATTGCTCGCCATCGGCGATAGCCTGACCCAGGCGTCGATCTACTCCCAACACCTTCTTGAATTGGCAGACAGCGCCGACGGGCCTGCGATGAAACTCATCGGTTCGCGAGGGCCGGACAATGGCCCGGCCCATGGCTCCAACCGTCATGAGGGCTACAGCGGATGGACGGCCCAGGCGTTCGTTACGTTTGCCGGGCCGCTGTCGCGGAGCGGCTATTTCAAAGGCCGCGAGACAGGCAGCCCATTCGTGTACATGGAGAATGGCAAGCCACACCTGGATTTCGGGAAGTACTGTACGGAGTTCAACGGCGGCAGGGCACCCGATTTCGTAACGATTGCCCTCGGCACCAACGACATCTTCTACGGTACCGACGAAAACATTAACAGCCTCATCGACAATATCCTCGGTTATTTCGATTCACTGATCGGCATGATACATGATTTCGATCGGTCCACCAGGATTGGCGTCCTGCTGGTCATTCCACCTTCCAGTTCCCAGGACGGCTTCCGCAATTATCGCGGCCCGCAGCGGCAGACGCGGTGGCAATACCGGCGCGACCAGCACCGCATGATCGAGCGCTTGATCGTGCGTTATGGGGGCCGCGAAAAGGAGAATATTTATCTCGTCCCGGCCTACCTGGACATCGATACCGCGCATAATTTCGTGACCCGACCGCTGGCTTGGAATGCAGAGAATGCCGAAGAAACAGAGCGCGTCCTGGATGGAATCCATCCCGCTGCGGCCGGGTACCGGCAGATGGCCGACATGATCTATGTCTGGCTGAAAACATGCCTGTCAGATCGATCGAAATAAACGGGCACTCGATAACAGCAGCGCTTTAGGAAAAGAGTCTCAGTTCCGGTCTCCCTTGCCCCAGTACGATCTCATGGCGGGACTGTGGAACTTCGATTCCTGCCGCGCCGCCAATTGTAGTTGTCAATACCTTAGCTCTGCTCCTTGTTAACCGCTTGACTAACCCAAGCAAATCCGAAGTGAGGACGCACGGCTATTCCGAAGGGAACCAGAGGCAGCCTGCTTTCCGGAGAAGCCAATTTCCAGAACAGGGGAATGTCTCCACAGGAAAAGCGCTGAGATGAGAGCGCGTGATCCACATCAATATTTCGCGTGCTCTATCGTTGTGTCCATTCGATCGGATGGGTGAACTCTGGGCTGTAAACGCTCGCGGCGGCATACACAAACTCGTGCTGTTTGCCCGCACGAAATGTGCCCTGCTGAGTTAATGCTGCCAGAGCCGAGGGCGGAATCTTCTTCAAGTTTCCATAGGTCGTGAATATAGACCCATCAATTAACTGAGAGGATGTCGGATAAGTCGTCCAACCCGGCAAACTATCGTCGCGAATGACTTTTGTCTCGTGTATGCGCCACGTTTTTCCTTCATCCGTGCTGATCGCTGCCAGGTGGCCCCAGGGATCGACGCGATGACCAAACGTGCAAAGCACTCTACCATCCCGCAACAGGAGTAGATGAGCGGGAAATCCCACGATGGCACTGCTGACAGGAGTTGACCATGTCTTTCCAGCGTCTTCGGAGTAGGACTGGAACAAAGTGATATCGCGGTGCTGCGGATCTGTAAAGCCGGAGTGCCGGAGCATTGCCAAAATGCGCCCAGAAGGCAACTCGAGAATTGCCGTCTCATCAAAGCTGTGCTCGCCGCTCGGGTCGTAACCGATCTGATGAATCGTCCAATCCGCCCCTTGATTTTCGGACCGAAGGGCGTACGAGCCGATTGGTAATTTAGACGTTCCGAAACCGTCTCTCGGGACTGGATCACGGTTGGGGTTTGGCGTACCAAATACCGACGCTACCCATACGTTTTTCTTAGTCACGATCGTATTGCGAAACGACCCGGCTTCATTCGAAAAGAATGGCAGCCCCTTGATCGGTTTGGTGGACCACGATTTGCCCGCGTCTCTTGACGTGCGGCAACAATACCCCAGCAGCGAGAAAACCATGTGGCCCGATCCCTCATCGCCCTCAAACAAGTAGATACCCTGTCGGCGAAGCTCGTCCGCCATGGATAAAGGCCATGGCCGGTAGAGCCATTCCGAACGTGGCGGGTAGAACTTCGCGAGTCCGTACTGTTCCAAGTGGGCCTTGCGTTGTTCCGGGCCCGCCATGTAATCCGCGCAAACAACTGCGACGAGAGTCCCGTCTGGGCTCTTTGCCGGAAGTCCGTAACAACCCCAGGGGAAGGTCGTCAATGACGGATCGCGCATCGCCGTCCAGCTTCGTCCTGAATCCGTGGATTTCAACACAAGATCGTCGGTCTCCGTGCGGATGAAGTCACCGTATGGAACGCGCATCGCGCAGCTTTGGATGGGCACAAGAATTCTGCCGTCGTTTTCCACGACGTGATACCAGGCGTGATTGCACCAGCCAGGTCGATCGTACAATGTGACGTCCCATTTCCACGCTCTGCCGGCGCCATCTTCGCGACGGCTATCGGCGGCTTGTAGCGTATCGGAAAACGCGAGCTGGTCGAGAGTCGAATGGACACCAAGGCACCCCATGATGCCCATGAACGCGCGACGAGGCAGCTCAGTCATTCGCCAAGTTCCTTCGAGAGAGAGAGATTCATCAATTTGAAAGCGGCGCAATCTTGGATCGCGGTTTAAAAACGCGCTCCTGCCCGAATGTGAAACGGAGGCCGGTCGTAACAAGCACGTCATGGTTTCGACTACCTACCACCGGATTCGTAAGATACATTCCCGTTAAGCTCGACTGCCAGCCCAGCCAGTTGTTCAGCTTCAGAACAATGGAGGAGTCGAAAGTGATGCGGTACTGTCCCGGACTCGTGAAATTCGGAAACACGATAAGCCGCTCAGTCACGGACGTCCTGGCGGAAAACTTATGGCTCATTTCCTCGCCGACCAGCAACTCGCCTGAATTCCTATCACTATGGTCAGAGAAGGACTCGCGGTCAAACGTCCCGCCAGAGAAGACATCGAGCATAGTCGTTTTATTCTCCGCCAGACGAAACCCAAGACCGCCTCCCGCCACGGATCGAAGATCAAGATGCTGCAATTGGTCGGAATCGAATGTGACCAAACCAAAAGCGAACGCATGATCGGACACATTGAATTCGTAACGTCCGCCGCTTCGAATGGCATTGGCGGTGGTGACGTGGCCACCCGATGAGTTAGTTTGCGCAAGGAACGAAGTGAAAGTAAGATTGACCCGGTGCTTTGTCCCGGTTTCAACCGCCCTGAGTCCGAAGTGGAGATTGTTGAAGGCTGTATTGCCACGGGCGGCGGTAAATCCGGCGTCGAAGGAGGTGTTCCACGGCCGCAGCAGTGTGTCAATGATGGAGCGAGAAGCAAAAGCGGGCAGCGGCGGGGGCATGACCGCGCTTGCCGGAGCGTTGACATCCCTTCCTTCGTGCAAGTGCACAGTCGCGTCGTGAGCTCCAAATGTTACTGAGATTGCGTCCACAACCTTGCCGCTGACTAAAATGCGTGTCGCTTTCTCCATGACGATCTTGGTGACTGCCGTGCGCGGCACCTTCAACTGGCCCACCAGAGGAGACGTCACGTTTATTATGTCGGCGTCGATCTGGACCTCGCCAGAAATGCGATCGCCGTTATTTAAGAACAGCTGATCTCCGAAAGCCGGCGCCGCAAAACAGAGCAACAACCCGAACGGGATCATGCATCTCATGACTGGTCCCCTTGACCGCATTGGCATAACCGGCAAGCTCGCTGACCTAAGGGCACAAACGCCCGCGAGCCGCTATTTCCAACTAGCGCTGACATCCAAGGATATGGATTCGACCCGTAGCCCGGCATTATCCTGGCCGAGTGCAGTTGATCTTAAACGCAAGTACGACGGTCCGGGTGTGTCACGCTTCATGTGAAGAAGGGCGATCGGCCGTCCATCTTGAATCACGTTGCACTGGCGCTGATCACAGTTCCATTCGAATGTCAACTCGTGCCACATCCCTGGCTGAAGCCGACTACCTTCGTGGACAGTGCCCCCTGGTCCGATTTCGAAGTTGAAAACGTTCCAGATCGAGTCCTGCTCGTCAAACGGCGCCGAGAAGTGGTCGGTGATCCCCACCAAAGCGCCAGAGGACGCTGGCTCGACTTGTATACGTAAGCGGAGCTGACCGCGTTTGCCGGCAGGGAAGTTCCAGGTTGCCCCAGAAGGCCAATTCTCATCGGGTTTCCGGAGCGCCAGAACCTGCCGACTGGGTTTGTCGGGGTGCGTTTCGAGAGAGACGCCATGGGTACCGAACGAGGACCAGCCGCGAAGGCCATGCGAGAAGTCGTCCGTCTGCACGGTCTCGTATAACCATTGGGGATCGACGCGAAGCAGGTAGGTGCCGCCGCCGGGACCGGTGCTGAGTGAGGTCAAGATTTTGCCGCTGGCGGTGAGCGCCGGAACCGTATACGTGACGCCATGATCCCCGTTGGGTGGCGGAGGCTCAACGGCGAGGGGGTTAGCCGCCACCTCGCGATAGCCGCGCCAAGTGTGCCCGTCATCTTCTGATATGGCGCCGTGCAGCACGGCGCGACCGCCGTTTGCATAAGGAAAGCGGAGCGTGTTGTTCCAAAGCATCAAAACGCGTCCGTCGCGCAGCCTGGTCAGGCTGCAGGGCGAATCCGAGGAGAGGATGGCGGACGGTACCGGATGTGTCCAAGTCGAACCGTCCTGCGAAAATGATTCGTAGAATCTTCCGTTCTGGGTGCGGATGAGCATCCAGATGCGTCCGTCCTTGAGCTGCAACACGATCGGCTCGATTCCGCCATCGTCGTACAGAGTGGATGTCGGCTCCTTCAGCTCGTTTGGTGACAATTGCCAGGTCTGACCGTTGTCATCTGAGTATGTGGCCGAAGAGCTGAAACGGCCCATGTAGGTGAAGTTGTCGAATCCTTGGCCGCGATTGGCCCAAGAGCGGCGAGTGAGATAACAAAACGGCAGCAACACGCGGCCGTTGCGTAACTGCACGAAAGAGAGCAGGGAACCAGCATATCCCTTCCAGACCAGCGTGGGCCTGTTCCAGGACTGTCTGGCCTGCCGCGACCGCACGTGCCAAATATCGTATCGAATATCGTAAAGTGATTTCGAATTGCGCGTCGTGTTCGCGTCATTCGTGTAGATGAGTTGCAATTCGCCGTCACGATCGAGGAAGCAGTTGTGCAGCGACCATCCGCCGATCGTTTCATCGAGCGGGAACTGCGGTATGGTATTGTCCCAGGTGGAGCCCTCGTCGGAACTGAACCGAGCCATTGCGTTGCCCTTCTCGATGGCGCCCAACAGGCCAATCACTCTTCCGTCAGGCAAGGCTGCATAGACCATATACCCGGGGATGGGAATCATCTCCGGAGCTGTCCCCAAACCGTTGTGTCGCTCGTCTGACATAAACGCCAGGGCTGCCACTGGCTTTGTCATTGGCACTGCTGCTCCGACCGAGGCTACTTGCTTGAGGAAAGATCTCCGGCTCGTGAAGCCACGCACCATGGGGCCTCCTTTGTACTTCCCACTTTATTTTTGACAAATCGGAGTCGCAGAAATCCACCGATCTCTTCGATCTCGGTTTCTAGCTAGGGGTGTCATCTCTCTTGAATAGAACCGCGCCTTTAGCCGCTTCGCGGCTGAGGGTGACCCCGTTGAATAGGCGCCCTGAAGGGGCGAAAAAAAAAGGAGCGAATCTGGTCAGATTGGGAGTGTCAGCCCAGCTCTGCTCAGAGTGATCTAAGTTACTGACGGTGCGCCAGGAAGAGCTGCAGGCAGGTAGTTGCGCGGCCCCGATCCGCCGACAGTTGCTTGACGAACGGAGATCGGAAGTTCTTGACAGGCTATTAGTTACACGGTAGCGTCGACGGAGCACAGGTCGATAACTGAGGAGTTGAATGGCAAGAGAAACCACCTTTCCACCCATTAAGAGCAATGGGACTTTGAAAGAGCGTACCGTCGAGATACTTGCCGATGCCATCTTGAGCGGGAAGCTCAAGCCTGGAGAACGGCTTAACGAGAGCCAGCTGGCCCGCGATCTCCACGTCAGTCGTTCGCCGGTCCGCGAAGCGCTGCAGCAACTCTTGGAGCAATCACTCATCGTGAATATTCCGCGACGAGGCATGTTTGTGGTCAGTCTGGAAAATGAGGACATCCAGAAAATCAACAGTTTGCGCATCGTGCTGGAGGCCGAGGCGCTGCGGCTCGCCCGCATGCACCTGAACCCACAACGCGAGAAGAAACTGGAACAGTTGCTAACCACAATGGAAAACATGGAACCGACTCCAACTAAGCTTTCGATGCGTGTTGATTTTGAGTTCCACCGAATGATCTGGAGCCACAGCGGCAACGAATATCTCGAAAGGATCCTGTCGAGTCTCACCGCGCCTCTTTTCGCGCATTCCGTACGAACGCTGTTGCGGAGTGAGAAGCTGCGCATCATCCTTGATTCCCATCGGCCGCTCTTTGAATTCATCTGTGGCAGATCGCGGGAATCAGCGGAGCAGGTCATGGTGGCTCACCTCGCCGTTCGTTATCAAGAACCTCAGAAGTTCGCAAGCGTGCCGGCCGTTACGGCGTAGCCGTTGCACAGAGATATGGCTTTACGTATTGATCGAGGATGGCGCGCACGTTCGCCGCGTCTTCCGGCGATAGTATTGAGACATAAGGGGCGCCCGTCGCACGCTCCGCAATGCCGAGGTAGCGCAGCGCCTCATCGAAGGCACCCCAGATATTTCCGTAGCGGAACAACTCCCATGTCGCAATCAGGTCACGCTGCAGAGTGCGGGCCGTCGTAAGGTCGCCTCGACAAAACGCTCGGTAAAGGGAAACTGCCATATGCGGACATATGTTGTGTAGCCCACCGATAAAGCCGTCGCAGCCCATCTGCAGTCCTACGACGATCAGGAATTCACTTCCGGTCAAGATCGAAAAGTCATCGCCCTTGTTCAAGTCGATCAGTTTTTGCAGATTGATGCAGTCCTGATTGCTTTCTTTGATACCAACGACGTGCGGAATGTCCCGCCGAAGGCGCGCTACGGTTTCTGGCAGAATGCTGTTCTTGGTCATCACGGGATTGTCGTAAAGATAGATAGGAATATCGACAGCCGCTGCGACTTCGGAGAAGTAGGCGTACAGATTCTCCTGCGTCGCCATGAAGTAGTAGGGGGCGAGCACCGTCAGATGGGTTACGCCTTCGCGGGCAATCTGTTTCGCCTTACGGATCGCACGACTAGTGCTAGTCTCACCGATCCCTCCCATAACCGGTATCGCGCCGTTGACTTCAGAGACGACAACGGCAATGGCGCAGATTTGCTCTTCATCAGTGAGAAATGCAAAACCACCCATGGTGCCGTTGGCGAGGATCCCGTTGACGCCTGCATCCACGAGGTAACGCGTGAGGCGACGCAGGCTCTTTTTGTCGACGCGATCCTGATCGGTAACCGGCGTTCCAATCGGTGGAACGACACCTGATAACTTGGGCATGTGCTCGACTCCTCTTGAGAGGTGCTCGACTGGTGGAGCATCAGAGTAACATACGGTCGACAGAATACATATTTCTGGGCGTGCTGTCGACAAGAAAATCTCCCTTTTTGTCCGGCTGGGTACGACCTTGACTCCGTCTGGCTGTCGGTATACTGTCGACACCTTATGCGAATTTGCGACACCCTGGCCCTGGTCGGGAGCTTACAGCTGGGCTTGTCAGGGCCGTTCGATTGTCATGTTTATGCCATGTGCGGGTCCACAAAAGAGGTGGTCCTGATCGATTCAGGAGCGGGGACCCACACGGAGCGGTTATTGCAGCATGTCGCCGCTGATTTGTCATCCAGTACCGTCGCAGCTCTTCTGATCACGCATTGCCACGCGGACCACTGTGGGGGTGCCGCGGCTATCCGCGAACAGACGGGTTGCAGGGTTATTGCTCCGCAGTGTTCACGCAACATCCTCGAGACTGGGGATGAGGAGGCTTCCGGCTTGCGTGTCGCCCGGGATCAAGGGCTTTACCCGATGGAATTTCGCCTCCGGCCCTGTGCGGTCGATGAAGCGGTTCAGGATGGCGACGTATTCACCGCTGCGGGCACAGTGTTCACTGCAATTCATGTGCGCGGTCATAGCCGCGATTCCTTTTGCTTTCTGACGAAGGGAAAGGAAGGCGCCTGGATGTTCACAGGTGACTCCGTCTTCTATGGGGGCGTTCTTGGCGTGATCAACGCTGATGGCTCTGGAATGGAGGGGTATCGATCGGATCTTCACAAGCTAGAGGGACATGGTGTCCAAGGTTTTTTCCCCGGACATGGCTTGTTCACGCTTAGTGGTGGACAGCGACACCTCGACTGCGCCGTCGAGCAGGTTCGCAAAGGGTTCCTCGGACGGCAGATCGGACAAGGAGATCTATTTTTTTGAGAGCGCTTGCCACAATGGGAGAAGGCAACACGCCTCTGGTCGAAAGCACACGCCTAGGGCCGGATTTAGATCTGCATCTGCTTTTCAAAATGGAGATGTGCAATCCGACCGGTTCGTACAAGGACCGCTTCGTGGCCGCGGAAGTGACCGAACTGCTCCGGCGTGGTTTCGGAGCGTGTGTGGCCACCTCCTCGGGCAATACAGGTGCTGCTCTCGCGTCCTTCGGCGCACGGTATGGAATGACATGCGCCATCTTCGTCAACCAGTTTGCGCCTTCAGGCAAACTCCATCAGATGCAAGCGCACGGGGCGCAGGTCTTTCAGGTAAAGGACTTCATCAGGTCGCCAGAGGTAACCGAGCGTGTTTTTCAACGCCTGCAGCAAATGTCGGAGGAAAACTCGATCCCCGTTGTGGTCTCGGCGTACCGCTATTGCCCACAGGGAATGAAGGGCGTGGAAAGTATTGCCGCGGAGCTGCTCGAGCAGTGCAGAAAGAGGCTCGATCACGTATTCGTACCGGTCGGGTCCGGCGGGCTGTTCTCCGCGGTGTGCCGCGGTTTTTCACGCGTCGGCGGGCGCCGACCGAAAATTCATGCCGTCCAGCCGGAGGGTTGCGCGACGGTGGTATCTGCCTTCGAGGAGGGTCGAGACTCGATCCTCCCCGTCACGAGCACGACGAATGTGAGCGGGCTGGCGGTCCCGTTCGACATTGATGCCAGTATTGCCTTGGCTGCACTGCGCGAGTCGGGAGGGCGCGGCATTGCGGTCTCTGACGCGGACGTGTTCACGGCGCAGAAGTCCATGATGCGCGAAGAAGGGATTTGGTGCGAGCCGGCCGGGGCGGCGGCGCTGGCAGGTTGCGTGCGCGCGCGGAAGGACGGTTGGATCGTGCCGGGAGAAGCAGTCGTTTGCCTCGTGACGGGACACGGCTTCAAAGACCAGCTGTCGCTCGCCGGCGTCGCGCGTGAGAATCCGGTGGTCTTGATCGAAGAAACGGATATCAGTGCACAACTGCTCGAGGTCAAAGAGTAATGCGCGTCGCGGTGGGTGGAATTTATCACGAGTCGAATACATTCTTTTCGCAGCCGATGACGATGGAGCGTTTCGCCGAAAGTCAGCTGCACTACGGCGTCGATGTGCCACGCCAGTGGAGAGGGACGTGCTCCGAGATGGCAGGTTTTCTCGAAGGCGCTGACCAGTTCGGATTTCAAGCCATTCCCACTTTGATGGCCTGGGGTATGCCGTCAGGAGCGGTGACGAAAGAGACTTTCGAAACACTCGTGAATGACCTGGTTACGCGGCTGCAGGCTGCCGGATCTCTCGACGGGGTTTTGCTCTCTCTGCATGGGGCCATGGTGTCGGAGGACTATCAGGATGCCGATGGGGAGATCCTGCGTCGCGTGCGTGCCTCCATCGGCTCAAAAGTGCCGCTGGTTGTCACGCTCGACTACCACGCCAACCTAACCGAGGAGATGGTACGCTGGCCCGATGCGCTGATTGGGTACGACACGTATCCGCATATTGATCAGGTGGAGCGCGGGCTAGAAGCAGCCGGGCTGCTGAATCGTATGGTGCGCGAGGGCTTGCGGCCGGAGATGGCACTCGCGCGCCGCCCGCTGCTGCTTCATATTCTGTGCCAATCGACCGAACGTGCGCCGATGGCGGAAGTCATCGAAGCGGCGCACGAATGCGAGCACGCACCGGGAGTGATCAGCGTGACCGTCGCAGCCGGGTTTCCATACACGGATGTCCACCACGCTGGTTTCGCCGTGCTGGCAGTGGGGGAAACACGGAAAGTGGCATGTGCAGCGGCCGAAAGCGTGGCCGACATGGTGTGGAACCGCCGAGCCCAGTTTGCATGCGACATTCCGCAACCTGCGGCTGCAGTCCGCGAAGCGTTCGCGCAGCCGGAGGGGCTGGTCGTCTTGGTCGATGTTGGCGATAACGTTGGGGCGGGCACACCAGGTGACGGCACGGTGCTGCTCGCCGAGCTGCTCAAGCAGGGCGCGCAGCGTGCTCTGGTTTTGCTCTGCGATCCAGAAGCGGTTGCGGCCTGCATCGTGGCGGGCGTTCGGAAGCAGCTGACCGTCAAGGTGGGTGCTAAGTGCGATCGCCATCACGGTCAACCCGTGGAGATCACTGGTTCTGTGCGACTGTTAAGTGACGGTATTTATCGCAACGTCGGCCCTATGCGTGATGGAGTGCTCGAGGACCAGGGCCTGACCGCGGTTGTGGACACTGGCGGCGTGCTTGTTACGCTCACCGAGCGGCGCATGCCCATGTGGAACCTCCAGCAGCTTCGGGCCCTCGGGATTGAACCGACGAAGCTGCGCATCGTGGTTGTGAAGGCCGCGATCGCGTACCGTGCCGCTTACGGGCCCATCGCGACGAGGATCATTGAGGTCGACACGCCTGGATTAGCAGCGGCCGACGTACGGCACTTCAACTACAAGAGATTGGAGCGGCCCATGTACCCGCTCGATCCGCTATGAGTCTGTCTGGCAAGGTCGCAATTGTCACCGGGGGCGCGACCGGCATCGGGTTCGCCACGGCGAAGGTGCTGGCAGAACGTGGTGCGCGTGTTGTGATCGCGCAACGCGACGCCAGCCGCGGACGCGATGCCGTCGAGCGGCTGAAACCGGCGGAAGTCCTTACGTGCGAACTCGACATCCGTGACCGCGCAAGCGTGGAGCGGTGCGTCGACTCGGTGGCCGATCGCTCCGGTGGCATTGACATCCTGGTGAACAACGCCGGTGTCACGGGCCGATCGGCACTGGCTCCGTTCCTTGCCTCTTCTGCGGATTTGGTCGATCGAATTGTCGATACCAATTTGAAGGGGACAGTGTATTGCTCGCAGGCCGTTGCGCGGCACATGGTGAAAGCGAAACGCGAAGGAAGCATCATCCACGTGAGTTCGGTCGGCGCGTATGCGGCCCAGGAAAACGCTAGCGTATATTGCGCGACGAAGGCGGCGCAGGTGATGTTGACGCGGGGAATGGCGATAGAGTTAGCGCCGTACGGTATTCGCGTGAACGGCATCGCGCCGGGAGACATTCAAACGGAAACGAGTGCCGAAGCGGTCCGCGACATTCACGAATCTGGAGCCAGTGGGCGTTTCCTCCGCTTCACGCCCATGGGTCGGCGCGGCTGTGCGGAGGATGTGGGACACGCGGTCGCGTTCCTGGTCTCGGCCGAGGCCACTTTCATCACCGGCACGACCTTGCTTGTCGATGGTGGATTTCTCGCTTACTGAGGATAGGAAATGGAACCCCGGATGCCATTTACGGTCGAGCGATCGATTCGAACCTGCGAGTTCGATCCGGCGCATTATGCGCGAGGTCAGAAACACTCTGTGGTTATCGACCTGGGGCCGGAGGCGTGCGGAGTGACTTTGCCGGTTCTTCTGGTGAGAGGAAAGGAGGAGGGAAAAACTCTGGTTGTCACGGCCGCCGTGCATGGCGACGAATTCGAGGGTGTGCGCGCCATCCTTGAGGTTTACGGGGAACTCGATCCGGCGACCCTGAGCGGAACCATAATTGCGGTGCCGGCGGCAAATCCTCCAGCGTTTTGGAACGGAACGCGCACAAGCCCTTTGGACAACGGCAATCTTGCACGCGCGTTTCCGGGCGTGGAGCAAGGCAGCCCAACGCAGGTACTCGCGTTTCATCTTGGCCACTCAATCATCGCACGGGCGGATTTCTACCTCGACCTGCACAGCGCCGGCGTGAAATTGTTGATGCCCAGCATGGTCGGCTACGACGCCACGGATCCGCGTTCTCGCGAGGCGGCAGTGATCTTCGGAGCGCCTGTCGTATGGGGCCACCCAGCCATTCCACCGGGTCGGACCATTTCCTTTGCCGCGTCGCGCGGCATTCCCTGGTTGTACACCGAGGCGCGCGGTGCCGGCCGGATAGACGCGGAAGACCTCGCGATGTTTAAACGCGGTGTTCTGAATCTGTTGCGATACCTTCGCATGTTGCCCGGTCGCGTGACGCCGGCGATGGTGGAGCGCGTCCTTTACGGCCGTGGCGACATTGACTTGAGCGTGAGCGCCACACGAACGGGGTTCCTGGTGCCTTCGGTGACTTTACTCGACGATGTTAAGGCGGGCCAGGAACTTGGACGCACGTTCGACTTGCAAGGTCAACTCGTGGAATCGTTTCCGTCACCGAGCGACGGCGTAGTTGGAATGATTCACATCTTCCCGGTCGTCGAACCGGGTGACGCAGTGTTCTTGGTTACGGGGTCCATGCAGCGATCCCGCTGAGGAGGGGGCTGGAATGGTTTTGCAATGGAATCGCCGTGGGTTTCTGAAAGCAGGAGCGCTCGTCGCGGCGGGATCCTGGTTGCCGGATGCACCACAGAACTCCCCGAGCCGGGTACGCATGACTCCGGCGGAGTTTAGAGAACGGCTGAGGGGTCCGATCGTCTCCATTCCAACTCCTTTCACGGCCAACTTTCGGCTCGACGCTGGCGGTCTCCGTCGCATGATCCAGATGGGGCTCGAGAACAACATCAAGATTTTCGAACTCACGGCCGGTGACAGCCAGTACTCGTATTTGGCGTACGACGAGATCAAGGAGTTGGCAAGCTTGGTCACCGAGACCGTGGCCGCTCACGGCATGAGCATCATCGGCTCGGGTCCGTGGTGGACGGAGCGCGCCATCGATTTCGCACGCTACGCGGAGTCGGTGGGCGCCACTGCACTACAAGTGCTGAAGCCAACCGGCGCGAATGAGGACAGTTTGGTCGAGCACTATCGAAGCATCGCTGCAGCGACGCGTTTGCCGATCGTGTTGCATGGTGATTTCCCTTTACCGCTGCTTGGGCGCTTGGCGGAGACCGAGTCGATTGTGGCGCTGAAAGAGGACGTCAGTCTCAGCTACTACATCGACGGGATCATCCGGTTTGGAAAGCGCATCAATTGCTTCTCGGGAGGAGGGCTCGACTGGTTCATGGTAGGGCAGCCGTACGGCGCAACCGCCTATTTCGATTCATTTGCCACCTTTGCTCCGGAGATCGCCGTCCGCTTTTTGCGGGCGGTGCAGCGCGGCGATTACGCCACCGAGACGGAGCTTATCGAGAAGTACGATCATCCGTTCATCCAGAATTTCTCCGCTCCTTTCTGGCACGCGACGCTGGAATATTTTGGAGTCGCTCTGCGGTACTTGCGGGCGCCACAGCACAGCTACACCGACGCGGAAATGGCGCAGGTAAAGCAGTTCTACGACAAACTCGGAGTGTTTCCGAAGAAGGGGACGCCCTGAGGGGAAGGCCTGCTCATGATGAAACTGGGTATCCTATTCCTGGCTAGCACGGTGCTCGGCGGCTCAGCCAGCGCACAACAACTCGTGTGGAAAGAATTGGCAGAGCTGCCGCGCCCGGTAGCTGGGTACATGGCGGGAGTGAGCCACGGAAAGCTTTTGATTATCGGTGGCAGCTTCTGGGAAAACAAACAGAAACACTGGAGCGACCTTGTGCAGGTGTTCGATCCACGGACGAACGGCTGGAGAAAGGAATTGCCATTGCCGGCGCCGCGAAGCGATGCTGCTTCGGCCTCGCTACACGATGATATCTACATCTTTGGCGGCGGCAGCGGCACAGACGTCCGCAAAGATGCACTCGTTTTCCACGGCGGCAAGTGGAACAGGATTCCGGCCGGCGACTTGCCGGAGGCGCGACTATACGCAACCGCGATCGCCGTCGACGGGTACATCTACCTGCTAGGCGGCATGCCGACCGCGGGCGATTACAAAACAGTGACGAACACCTTCTGGCGTTGGCGCCCGAGTGCGAAGAGTTGGGAGATCATGCCGCCGCTGCCCGGTCCCGGCCGCATCAGCCATGCGATGGCCGAGATCCAGGGCAGCATCTTTGTATTCGGTGGCGCAACCGCCGGGCCACAGGATGTTGTGAATCTGAAGGATGCATACCGTTTCGATCCAAGCACCCGAACGTGGACGCGTCTGGCTGATCTTGCAGTTGCAAACCGGTCCTGGTGGGCCGTTGGCCTTGGTGAGGTTGCCCTGGTGCTGGCTGGATACACGAATGACTTTGCTCGTGAGGTTTACTGGTACACCCCCACGCAGAACCTCGAGCGTGCAGGCGCGTTGCCGCACGGTCTCGCCGATATCAAGTTTTTCCGCATCGGCGAGACGGTCGTGGGGACCGGCGGCGAGGCGGGTCCTGGAGTGCGCGGTAGGTGGACCCTAGGAGCCCGGCTCCCGAGCGCCGCTTCCGCCAAGAACACGAGACGGACAGCTCCTGGTAGATCGACAATTCACGAGGTTCCATGATGGCGCAATTGCGAGGCGCTTCCATTTCGCGAAAGATTGTCGAACCAGAAGTCGTACTCATCCCAACTGGTCCAGTTACGCTTGGTGTGCCGGCATTTCCCGGCGACTCAACCCTCCCTCATCCATGGCGCCGGCTGACTCTCGATGTTCCGGCATTCTCCATTGCGAAATTTGCAGTCACGGTCGGCGAGTATCTGGCGTTTGCTGACGCGACCGGCTACGCAATCGCGCAGGAATTGAGGTCCGATGCCAGATTTGAGGCAACGCGTGCTCCTGCGGCTTTCGTGAGTTGGATCGACGCGGTGCGATATGCCCAATGGTTGGCGCGCGAAACCGGAAAGCCTTATCGCCTGGTGCGCGACGCCGAATACGAAAAAGCCGCGCGGGGCGGTTTGAAAGCGAAAATGTTTCCGTGGGGCGACAACCCGCCCGACGGTCGCTGTGACTATGGCAATCCGAATGGCGCGCCAATGCCAGTGGGTTCTTTTGCAGCGAATGGTTACGGTGTACACGATATGGCTGGCTCCATATGGTGTTGGTGTGAAGAGTGTTTCGAACAGGTGACAGAACTCGACAAATCGAAGATGTGTTACGACGATACGCAAATCCGCGATCCCCGACTAAACCCCGTCTGCCGCGGAGGATCCTTTAAGAGCGCGGACACAACCGTGATGCGTTGTGCGTACCGCCACGAAGATCCCGTTGATGGCAGATTTGATTGCATCGGCTTCCGGTTGGCCTTAAGCAGCAAGGATTGAGGCAGTTGGCGTACTGCAAGTGTTGCTGCTTGCGGGCCACAGCTAAACTTGTCGACAGTCGACAGGATTTTGCTATAATGCGCCCCGTGCGCACCCGTGCCAAGTTTGATTCCGAACTGCGAGAACGCAGCATCCGAGCCAAGACCCTGGGGTCCCGGCAAAGATTCGAGCGTGCCCAGAAGTCCCTTGCCGGTGGAGTTTCAAGCGGCCTGCGACGGTTTGCACGGCCGTATCCGCTGTATTTCGCGAGCGGACAGGGGGCGTACGCGCGAGATGTAGACGGCAACAGCTACATCGACTACGGGCTGGCTTGGGGACCACTCCTTCTCGGCCAATCTCCCCAGGAAATTGCCGAAGCAATCGCAGCGCAAGCGAAACAAGGTTTGACCTTTGGAGCGCAACACGACCTGGAGTTCGAAGTCGCCGAATGTTTGACCCGCATCATCCCCTGTGCCGATCTCCTCTGTTTTGCCAACAGCGGCACGGAAATCGTGCAGCTGGCGCTAAGGCTCGCGCGCGCCTATACCGGCCGGCCGAAGTTCCTCAAGTTCGAGGGCCATTACCACGGCTGGGACGACAGCGTCCTCGTTAGTTACCATCCAGCTTATGCCGAGATCATCGCCTCCCACGGTGCGCCGATCGGCGCTGGCGCGGGGCAGCGGCCGCACACCGATGTCTTGATTGCGGAGTGGAACGACCGCGCGACGGTCGAACGCTTGTTCGCCGACCACGCGAGTGAAATCTCAGCCGTGATATGTGAGCCGCTGCTGTGCAATAGCGGTTGTATACCCGCCGAACCGGGATTTCTCGAGTTCCTGCGCGGCCTGACGGCCCACAATGGGGCGTTGCTCATCTTCGACGAGGTCATCACCGGCTTCCGAGTTCATCTGTCGGGAGCTCAGGGACTGTATGGAGTAGTGCCTGACCTCGCGACGTACGCAAAAGCCATCGGAGGTGGGCTGCCTCTCAGTGCTCTCGCCGGTAGGAAGGAAGTCATGGAGTTGATCTCAAACGGGAAAGTCGTGCACGCGGGGACGCTTAACGGGAATCCGATCGTGTTGGCCGCGGCGAAGGCAACGCTGGCCGTTCTTTCACGCGATAACGGCGCTGTGTACGCGGAGCTTTCCAGGCGCGGCTCACGGCTGCGTGCCGGGATTGAGTCAATCCTTTGGAGTCACGGCCATACTGTGGTGACCGCCGGTGAAGGGGCCGTGTTTCATGTTTCGTTCATGGAGCGGTCGGCCAGATGCTACCGCGACTTATTGGCCTCGGATGCGCAGCAGTACGGCGAATTTGTGTTGGCGCTGCTCGATGAGGGCGTGCTGGCTCTGCCCGATGGCCGCTGGTACTGCTCCATCGCGCATACCGACCACACGATTGACGCGACACTGGCAGCCGTGGAACGCGCTGTGTGTTAGGCGCAGGGAGGTGAGTATGACAGCAGAACCGGTGGTCTACATTCGCGGGCGGCTTGTCCCGGCCTCAGAGGCTCACATTTCCATTTACGACTTCGGAATCGTCCTCGGCGCGACGGTGACGGATCTGCTGCGCACTTTCGGCCAGGAGCCCTACCGGCTCGAGGACCATGTGCGCCGCTTCTATGATTCGTGCAAGTATGCGCGCATCACACCTCCGATATCCGCCGAAGCGACCGCTGAGATCACGCGCGAGTTGACGCAACGCAACGCCGAGATCGCGGGGGCCTCTGCGGAACTCGCCATCGTTTACTTCATTACGCCGGGTGAGAATCTCGTATATGCCGGCTCGGCTGCCGCAAACGGAGATAAACTGGCACCGACGTTCTGTATTCACTCATTCCCCATGCCGTTCCACCTTTTTCGGCGTTTCTTCGAGACGGGTCTGCACCTGGTGACACCCTCGACGCGTCACGTGCCGCCTGAATGCGTCGATCCCAAAATCAAGAATCGCAGCCGCCTGCATTGGTGGTTGGCCGAGCAGGAGGTGCACCTCGTCGACGCCGGGGCCATGCCCCTTCTGCTCGACCTCCAAGGAAACCTCACCGAGACGAGCGGCTCGAACTTTCTTCTGGTAAAGAACGGTACGGTGTATTCACCGCCGCCCCGCAACATCCTGCTGGGGATTAGCCGAAAAGTCGTCATCGAGCTTTGCCGCAAGCTGAGCATTCCATTTGTTGAGAGGGATCTGCAAGTCTATGACGCCTTAACTTCTGATGAGATGTTCGTGACTACCACGCCGTATTGCATGGCGCCCGTCACACGCGTTAACGGCGTAACGATTGGCGACGGCGCAGTGGGTGGCCCGGTCTTCCGCCGCATCCTTGACGCATGGAGTGGGGAAGTGAGGATCGATATCCGTGGGCAAGTGCTGGGACTGAAACCGGCGGAGTGCTCAGCGTAAATACGCGTCCAAGGTCGACGGGGAGGAAAAGCTGCAATAAGACTTTCTGAGGGAAAGCCTTGAAGATTCTTGTCGTCGGTGGCGGGTCAATGGGGCGGCGCAGGTTGCGCGATCTCACCTATCTGAATCCCGCTGGAGTCGCATTGTTCGAGCCTGTCGTGGATCGCTGCAAGCAGGTCTCCGAAGCTGCCGGGGTGATTGGTTTTACGAATCTTGAAGAGGCACTGAATGACGGGCCCGGGGCGCTCGTGGTTTCAACCCCGCCGGCGCTGCACGAGCCTTACGTGCGGCGGGGCCTGGAAGAGGGTCTTCATGTATTCGCCGAAGTGCCCTATCTTCTCGATTACGACAGCCTCAAGAAGGTGGCGGCTAGGGCCGCCTCCGGAAGCAAGAGCGTGTTCGGCATCAGTCACACAATCCGATATTACCCGCCCTACCGTGTGGTTCGCGACCTACTGGAGGGCAAGGTCATTGGGCGGCCGCTGTATTTAGAGTACAGCCTCGGGAATTATCTTCCCGACTGGCATCCTTACGAGGATTATCGGAAGTTCTATGCCAGTGACCAGAAACTTGGCGGTGCAGGGATGGACATGCTGCTGCATGAGTTGGGCGCAATCCAGTGGTGGCTCGGGAAAGTTGCGCACGTCCAGTCACGGCTAAGCAAGGTGAGTTCGTTGGAGATTCAGGGCCCTGACACGCATGACATCCTAATGCGCTTCGTGAGCGGAGCAGTTGGCTTCTTCCACCATGACGTGATCGAGCGCGGAACCGTGGGCCGACACATCCGCATCGTGGGCGAACTGGGAACAATCGAGTGGCACCAGAACCAGTCGACCCTCCGCGTCTACACCGGCGGAGATAATCGCAGCGCCGATGTCGGATTCGATCGGGCGAGTGACTGGCAGTCCGCGGTGAAGGCCAGCCGCGAAGCAGCGCAACTCGTGGCGGGGCAACGTGCCCATTCCGGTCAGATCCCCGCTGCCGCTGCTCCCAGCTTTACGTACGAATCGTGCTACCTGCGCGAGATGCGGCACTACCTCTGCGCAGTAGAGAACAATGCGCCATATACGATGTGCACTATCGCAGAGGAACTTAACACAGTAGCGGCATTCCATGCTGTGTTGAAGAGCTCGAGCGAGGGACGGGAAGTGGCCGTAGCGTAACGCACATGGCGCTCGTGAAGGAGGCTGACACTTTCTTCTAATTTTATTGTACCGAGCTCATGATCGACCGGCGTTCGAGAATCCCGAGTGCGATCGTACAGGGACGTCGGCGGGGGCTTCCAGGCCACGAACCAGTCCGAGCAGTTCGGATTCCTGGCGCCCTGGCTGAAGCAGGCTGAGTAACCATCCGCAGCCAAAGGCCACCAATGTGCCAACAATCGCGAAGTAGAAAAATGCCAGGTGCGTCTTCCAGGCCAGCAACGAAACACTCGCCAGCCCGACCAGCGCGCCGATGAGTGCTGCCGTTCCTCGCGTACGCCGGGTCAGCATGCCGAGCAAAAAGACGCCGAGGATCGGTCCGCCGAGAAAACTGTTGATCATGTTGAACGCGTTGATGATCGGTCCGAGTCGGTTGGCAAACAATGCGGCGCCGGTTGCGGCCGCGCCCCACGCCACCGTTCCGATGCGGCCAGCGAGCACCGTTTCCGAGTCGCTCGAGTTCCGGCGCACCAGCCGTTTGTAGAAGTCGACGGTGGTCGCAGTCGTCAGGGCGTTAATCCCAGCGCTCATCACCGCCATTGACGCTGCGAAGATGGAGGCGATTACCAGCCCCGAGAACCACCCGCCCAGTTCCGTCATGACAAAGAAGGGGAGAATCGCATCGTTGGAGGGCAGACCGCGGAGTGCGCTTGGATGGAACTTGTAGAAGGTGTACAGCACCGGGCCCACCGAATAGAGTAAGAGCGACACCGGCACCACGATAATCGCGTCGAGCAGGATGGAGCGCTGACCCTCCTGCAAAGAACTCGTGGTGAAGTAGCGTTGCAGGTAAGCCTGGTCCGTGCCGAGCGTGGAGAGGGCCATGAAACCACCCCCAATGGCAGCCGCCCAGAAGGTCGTTAGCTGGGTGAGGTCAGTCGAGAAATTGAACAGATGCAACCGGCCGGCATCTCGGGCGACGTGCAGAACCGTGTGAACGCCCCCAGGCACATGCAAGATGGACAACCAAACCACAGTGATGAGGCCGGTGATAAGAATCGAGAACTGGATCACGTCGGTCCAGATCACCGCTTTCATCCCTCCCAGAGTCGTATAAAGGGTCGTACATGCACCCATTATGAGCACGCACAGAGAAAGCGGCATTCCAGTCATCAGAGACAGAATGAGTGACGGGGCATAAATGACGATGGCCACGTGAGAGCCCCGCATCAGCAGGAAAATCGCGCTGCCGAGCAGTCGCGTTTTGAGGTCGAAGCGTCGCTCGAGGTATTCGTATGCCGTGTAGAACTTGAACCGCGAATAAAACGGCATGAAGAGATACATGACGATCGGTGCGACGAACAGATAGGTCCAGCTAGACCAGACCAACTCCAGGTTGTGCTGGTAAGTCCATGCCGGCGCGCCCATGTAGCTGATCGCGCTCATATCGGCAGCGACGAGCGAAATCGCGACGGGGATCGCCTTCATCCTGCGGCCACCCAGAAAGAATTCTCCGGCGGTGGTGTTCTTCCGATAGAAGAAACTGCCCAGAAGACTGATGGCGACAATATAGCCGCCCAGGATAAGCCAGTCTGTGAAGTTGAAGGATTGCGAGAGCATGTCGACTGTCGGCAGAGTCTCGCACACCTGCCACCTGAAAAACAAGCGCCATCGGCGGCGAACTCCACGAATTGCGGCACGTTCTGATCGGAACTAAAATCACTTGACAAGCAAGGCGAGTTGGATTATGAAGTGTCCACTGTCGACAGAATGTCAGGGCTTTGGAAGCTAGCAGTATGCACAGTAACAGTTCAGACAGGGGGTGTGCGGACATGAAGATCCTTAAATTGGCTTTGCTATTGTTGATCATGTCGAACTGCGGCCGGGCACAGACAAATAGCCAGGGCGCCCTCGTGGGGACGGTCACGGACCCCTCTGGTGCCGTGGTTCCGAGCGTAAATGTGACAGCCACCAATCTCGCGACCGGAATTCAAACCCAGACCACAACTGGCGCAGAAGGCGACTACCGTTTCTCATTCCTGTCGCCCGGAAATTACACTGTGACGCTGGAGAAAGACGGTTTTAACAAAGCTGAGATCCATGACATCGTTGTCGAGGTTGGCACCACCATCCGTAGCGACCTTCGCTTGCGCGTCGGACAGCTGAACCAGGAAGTCGTCGTAGGTTCATCTGTGGCCACGATCAACACTGAAGATGCATCCCTCGGCGACGTGATCGGGAGCGAAGCAATCTCGCACCTGCCGTTGAACGGCCGCGAATTCCTGCAGTTGTCAGCATTGGAGCCAGGCGCCGTGTCCGGCAATCCCAAGCGTGGCGTGCATGGCAGCAAGGGCGTGGACGTCAGCTTTAACGGCGCGCGAGTCGGCTACAACAGCTATTACATCAACGGCGCGGCCAATACGGACCCGCTATACAACCAGATGCAATCATCGCCTGCGCTGGATGCCGTCAGTGAATTCAGAGTCATGACGAACATGTACTCGGCCCAGTACGGTCGCGCAGGCGGCGCCATAGTCGCCATCTTGACGAAGCAGGGGGAGAATAGATTCCATGGCTCGGCCTACGAGTATCACCGCAACAAGGCGTTGGACGCCTTGCCGTATTTCTACACTGGCAAGCGGCGGGATTTGTCGAATTACCTGTTCAACCAGTACGGCGGCACGCTGGGTGGCCCGATTATCAAAAAGAAGACGTTCTTCTTCTTCAGCACCGAATTTTTCCATCAGGCAAAACCCGGGCAGCAGATCGTCACCTTTGCGCCCACCGATCTTGAGCGGCAAGGCGACTTTACAAAAACGATCAATCCGTACACCGGGCAACCGGTCCAGCTGATGGACCCTTACACACATCAGCCCATCCCAGGCAACATACTACCGGCATCCTTGATCAATCCCGTGGGGAAGAAGCTGATGTCGCTCTGGCCGAGCCCCAACTTTAGCGGCGATCCGTTCCTCAATCTGCACTTGTTCCGGGGCGGCTTGTATACGCAGAAGAAGTATCTCGGACGTGTCGACCATCGGTTCTCCGCCAGGGATAGCATCACCGGGACTTTTGACTACAACAACTACGACAACGTATCTCCTGGGATGAATGTGTGGGGCGATAAGACGAGCGTCGACCACAACAGGACTTGGGCAGGCACTTGGACACACGTCTTCACCCCACGCCTGGTGAATGATTTTAAGGGCAGCTTTGCGTGGTTTCAGTCAGGCAGTCAATTCACCCTGAACGACAAGAACTACTGCGTCAGTTGGGGCTTCGACCCGACCACCAACACTGTGCCGGGGACCTGTCGTATCCTGATGTATACCATAGGGTACCAGCGCTATGACATCGGAAACGATGGTGATTTCAAGCACCACAATAACAGTTTCTACGCCAAGAATAATCTCGTTTGGGTGAAAGGCAACCACACGGTGGCTTTCGGCGGCGAATTCACGCGCGACATGTTCAATTGGCAGTATGACTCGGGCAGCACAGCCTATTATTTCGGCTTGCTCGACGGTTACCCCGGATATGAGTCGTATTACGGAATGACCGGGACGGTATTCGGCGATCTGCTCACGGCTATCCCGAACCTGACCTATTTTGGCCTGGGAGGTTCGGAAGGCCCCACGAACATGAATTTCGTCCGCAATGTCATCGGCGGGTACGTGCAGGATGATTGGAAGGTCAATCCCAGGCTGACGTTGAACCTAGGTGTTCGCTACGACTACGAGCAGCCTTTCGCCGAGAGCGACAATCTCTTCATGACCCTCGATTTCAATACGGGGCTGCCCCGGTATGCACGGGGCGTGCCGCAGAACCTGCTGGCTCCAATTCGCTTCAAGTACGAGACGGACGGGCCGAACCGGCCTTACGAACCCTACGCCACCAACTTCTCGCCACGAGTCGGCTTTGCGCTCCGTCCTTTTGGCAACAATAACACCGTGTTGCGCGGTGGGTATGGCATTTTCTACACCACGGAGAATGCCTTTACCACCATGTACGGTTCCTGGGTATCTCCCTTTCAGGGTCTGGTCAACACGTATCCGCGCGCATTCTTCTGGCCTGACAAGCAGGATCACATTACGACCGTCGATCAGCCGCCCTATGGGCTCGATTTCGCGCGCGGGACGAGCCCCGGCTACTTCCTGCCCAATACGCCGTACTATCCGACTGGGTACGTACAGCAATGGAATCTTACCGTGGGCCGCGACCTCGGGCATAGGTGGGGCACCGAAGTGGGATACGTAGGCAGTCGCGGCGTGAATCTGATGGGCCAGACGACCACCCAGACATACTCGAACTCGCTCTACCAACAGGCGGTTGCAAACGGCTTCAGCAATTTCGGCTTGCGCCAAAAAGGCTTCAGCTCGCATTACGACGCGCTGCAGACCACTGTACGGAAAGAGGCATCGCATGGTTTCAATATGCTGATGGCCTATACCTGGTCGCATGCCTTTGCCCAGTCGTCGAACGACGATACGCTTGAAAATCTCCTGACCGATGTTACCGTGCAGGGAACGATATCCAGGAAGTTGTGGAGCCAAGCCGATTTCGACGTCCGCCATCGCCTGTCGGTTGCCGGCGGGTATGAACTTCCGTTCGGCCACGGCAAGCTGTTCGGCAGCCACTGGAATCCGTGGCTTCAGAATGCGCTTGGTGGTTGGCGGTCGAACTTCATCTACGCCCTCCAGAGCGGAGTTCCGTTCACTGTCTACACCTCCGCGCTGCGTTTCCCTGACCGCATTTGCAACGGCAATCTGCCAGCCGGCCAGCGAACGCCGAGCCACTGGTACGACTACACGTGCTTCGTGGATCACCCGCCGACCACCTATGTGGATCCGGCAACAGGCATGACGAGTATGATCAACCTGCAAGGTAACTCGCGGCCTAACATCATTGCCGGTCCCAGGACCAACAACTTCGACTTCGGCATGGAAAAGTACTTCACCATTCGCGAAGGCTATACCCTGCAGATTCGGGCTGAGGCCTTCAACCTGCTCAACCACCCAAATCTGCTCACGCCCAACGGCAATTACTTCTTCAACTCTGCCTCCGGCGCCAGCATCACGAGCGCACGCGATGGACGTGACATTCAGGTTGCGGCTCGCTTCTCGTTCTAAACATTTCCCTGACAGGAGGGGCCTTGAGCTCTCCTCCAGGGGCCGGGTGAGGGCGACGCACGAACTGCGCCGTCTTTCTTAGGACTTATACGCGTGGGACCTTTTACGGCAATTCTCAGAATGGCATGACCATTCAACAGGTGCGGCCAAGTTAGCCTATGCGAGCGACACACACGCGTGAGGAAGCGAAGGCGTTCAGAGGAAGCGGCCGACAATTCGGCCGTCCACGCCTGATTAGTGCATTGTCTTTGGTGTCGTGCATGTCCATCGTGCTGCTGGCGGCCAACAAGGAAGATGTAGGAAGGAATCTGGCAGCGATACCTGCGCGTTCCCCCGCTATCCTGGCAAAATTCGCCGACAGCTTGTCGACAGACGAGAACATGGTGAAGCCGGTTCGCCTGGCCGACGACCGTTTGCTGGCGCTTTCCATGAGCAGAAATGGCCGGGACCAGCGGATGATGGGGCGTTACTCAACCGACGATGGACGGACGTGGTCTCGGGACCAAGAGCTATTTGCGCTTCCTCCTCATTTGGGAGGGTTCGGCTACTTCGACGCCTTCACGGACCGCAAAAGTGAGGTCCATATCTTCTATCTCAATGACGGGAACACAGGTGCCGTACTGCCCAAGTCGGCCGAGGAACCACCTGTCCGGAGCGGCGAAGTACTGGATATCTGGCAGGTGAAGTCGACCGACCGTGCAACTCGATGGGAGCCCGCGAAACGCATCTGGAAGGGGCGCGCGGGCGACATCTTATCGGTGATCCAGCTCAAGGGCGGTCGTATCCTACTACCGATTTCTTATATGACTTCGCGCTCTTGGTCGAACCGCGGTGAAGCGTTCGAAGCATTCGATTATGTCGGTTCCTACAGCTCGTCGGCTCTTTACTCCGATGATGACGGTGATACCTGGCAACAATCGCCGGACGAATTGGTGGTTCCAGCGCCTGATCTTTCTACTCTCGGAGGCATCGAACCGGTGGTGCTCGAACTGAAAGATGGTCGCGTCTGGATGTTGATCCGCACCCAGCAGGGTCGGTTCTACGAATCTTTTTCCCACGACGGCGGAATCCGGTGGACGCCTCCGAAGCCATCAAAAATCATCTCGTCCGACTCCCCCGCGGCGCTGGTCCGTCTACCCAACCAGAGCATCCTGATGATCTGGAACGAGGCGCTGCGCTTTTCCTACGCCTACGGCGGCCGTCATGTGCTGCATGCGGCGATCTCTTCGGACGATGGCCGCACTTGGCGCGGCCATCGGGAAGTGCTCCGCGACCCGTTGCGCAAGGAGCCTCCGCCTCCCGACGGCGATTGGGGTACCTCCTACCCGTTTCCCGCGCTGACGAAAACCGGCGACGTAGTCTTCTCGACCTGGGTGCAAACTGGAACCCCGCGCTACGTGTTTCGGCTTGATCCTCGCTGGTTGGAGGAGACTCTGCAGAAAACAAACTTTGCGGAGGGCATTGACGACTGGTCCGTCTTCGGAACGCGTGGTGTGGAGCTTACGTCGGTGCCGCAGAACGCATCGGCGCGCGCGCTGGCCATTCGGCGCGCCGATGCGGCATGGTCGTCGGCTGCTGTATGGAACTTCCCCGCCGGGCGGAGCGGCCGTCTGCGCATGCGGTTGATGTTGCGGGCTGGTTTCGGCGGCAACACGATCGGCCTGACGGATCACTACTCTGTGCCATTTGACGATCGCGCGGCCTTTCATAATGTCTTTAACTTGCCGATTGCCGCCGACGGTCGGCTGCTTGGAGCGGCCCTTGTACCGAACCGCTGGTACGAGGTGGAACTACGCTGGGATACCGAGCGCCGGGAGTGCGTCATCCGCGTCGACGGGAAGCGTGCGGGTCTGCTCCAAGCGCAGCGTGAGAGTGATGGTATAGATTATGTCCGTTTCCACTCCACCGCGGACGAGCCGGACGGAGGTCTGCTATTGGAATCGGTCGATGCCGACGTCTCTTCGAGCTGGCACCCAGCTCCGATCTCGGGCGCTTCGGCGTCGGTCCCCGCTAGATTCCCATTGGGGGGGTAGATAGTTATGGCGGGATACGCGGCGCCGAAAACGAAAATGACCTTGATCGAATACGTCGAACCTTACGTCGTGTATGACAATCCGAAACCGCACGTTCACAGTCGCCATGGCTATCATCCCGGCCTGATGCAGCTGCCGAACAGTGAACTCATCGGGTTGTTTCTGTTTGCGGAAGCCTTTGAATCGCCCAACGGAACGACCTACATCACCCGCTCACGGGACATGGGTCATACGTGGGAATTACAGGGACCGCTGTATGACAAATCGATCCTCGGATTTGAGACCACCGACACGCTGAAGCCGCTCGTGCTGCGTGACGGTACGGTGATTGCGACCGGCTACCGATTCCATCGGCACAACCTGGAGGAGGCCATTGCGATCGCGGAGACCGGCGGGTTTCAGCCGGGCGACAACATTGTCTCCTTCTCCCGGGATGGGGGACGGACGTGGACGAAGCCACAGGTGATTGAGCGCAGCTACCCTGAGTTGCTCGAATTGTCAGGACCATGCATCGAAACGACGTCGGGTGACCTGATCGCCACGGCGGGTTTTTACAATCTACCGGATGGATCGAATCCGACGGGTAAATTTGGAGCGGTGCTGCGGAGCAAGGACAAAGGGAAAAACTGGGACGATCGGACCTTCTTCGTACCGCCAGGCCGTGTCACGCCGTGGGAGACTCGCGTTTGCGAGATGCAACCCGGACGCTTGGTCGCCATCCTCTGGGCCTATGACCAAGCGAACCAGCGGCACCTACCCAATCAGGTCACCGTGTCGCACGACAACGGGTACACCTGGTCTCCGATGATCGACACTGGACACTTGGGGCAGTCTTCCAATGTTCTGTATCTAGGTGGAGACTACTTGCTCACCATACACGCGCATCGCGCGGAGGACGCGGGCATCTACGTTCGCGTCGTCGATTTCTCCGCTGATCGTTGGAAGGTCATCAGCGAGAACGCTATATGGGGACGCCAAGCCGGTCAACAGACCCGAGACGGTCAGGCGATGTCGCAAATGTTTACATCGCTTCGCTTCGGCCAACCTTCTCTGCTGCGTTTGGACAACGGCGAATTCCTCGCCGGCCACTGGAGTATTGAAGAGGGCCAGGGAAAGATCAGGGTGCATCGGCTACGGATCAATGTTGAGAAGCTTGGTGAGAGATCGAGTTGATGCAGACAAGCCCTGGTATGGCGCGGCTTTGTATTCCGGTCATGGTTGTCGTGCGTTCCGTTGGACACGCTGCGAAGGGGGTGCCTGCGAGTCCATGGAATGGACACCGCCCGCATCCGATTTTGGTGCGCATTGCGCCGCGCGATCTAAAAGGACGGCCATCCGATCGCACGCTGGCGCGACTCAAAAACGAAGCGCCGCTCGATCCCGCATCCGTCGAGGTGGCCCAGGTGCAGGCCGCATGTACCGAACAGCGCTCCGGCAGTGACTACAGGCGTCGGAGCGGGAAAGCGGCGGTATGAGCGGCTCTCCTCGTAATTACCCGACGATGCAGTTATTCCGGCTGGACGGCAAGATTGCGCTCGTATCCGGCGGCGCGGGCACTTGCGGTGTACATATTGTCCGCGCGCTCGCCGAAGCAGGTGCGCATGTGGCCGTAGCGTCCCGGAACGCGCGCAACTGTGAAGGCTTCGTCCGGGAACTTCGCCAAGACGGGCTGAGTGCTGAGGCCGCCGAGCTCGACCTGACCGCAGAGACGTCGATTCGCGGTTTGCGCGACACGATTATCGCGGACCACGGCCGTCTCGACGTGCTCGTCAACAACGCCGTTGCCCGAGCAGGCGGCGACCTGCGCCACACCAGCGCTGCCGATTGGGAAGTGACGATGAAGCTCAATTCCACCGGGCTCTTCCTTGCATGCCAGGTTTTCTCCGAGCCCATGCAGAAAGCGCGCTCAGGCTCGATCATCAACATCTCGTCGATCTACGGAATGGTGGGTCCGGACTTCTCGCTTTACGAAGGAACGAACCTGACCAACCCGGTGAACTACGCTTTTGCCAAGGGCGGGATGACGAACCTGACGCGCTATCTGGCCAGCTTTCTCGCGCCGCACGGTGTGCGGGTCAACTGTCTGTCGCTCGGCGGCTTCCGCAACGAGGACACTCCGCTCGAGTTTGTGCCCAATTACGAACGGCGCACCCCAATGGGACGCATGGCAGAGGCAGACGACATCAAGGGACCCGTCGTTTTCCTGGCATCCGAAGCGTCGAGATACGTCACCGGGCAGAACCTGCCAGTGGACGGCGGCTGGACTGCGATTTGAGCACTGCGTGGCGCGGAGTGGTTAATGGCGCGTTCCGACACGCAGCGGTTTGTAGAGATGGTTCCGCAAAATGAGAGCAGGAGTAGCTGAGCTGTTGTCGGTGATCCTCTGGTGAGGTCAGCCATGTCTTTGCGCGTCGCTCGTCGCGTCGTCCTATTGCTTTGTCTGCCACTTCGAGGGGAGCTTCATCGACGAGAGCCGCGAGAAGAATGCGATGAGCCGCGCCGAGTCGCGCGCGTTGACGGCGCTGAACCTGTTGGGAGCTAGTAGTTGGACCGCGATCTTAGAGGGATGGGTGGGCATGCGATTCCGTTCGATTGAGTATGGGTTTGCGGTTGCGGCGCTCGTGGTTGCCGCGTGCGGTGCCGCGTCGCCGCCGCAGCCACTCTTTGAGGTGGGCGTCGTCGCCCGGTCGGATCCGCAGCAGTTCGTCATGAACGCGTACCCGGTCGTGGCACGACTGGCGTCGGGACGATTGCTCTGCATCTTCTCCGTGGAGACCCTAGCGAAACCGGCCAAGATGAACATCGCCGCGAGCACGTCAGATGACGGCGGCAAGGCTTGGTCGCAACCGACGATCGTGTTTGACCACCCTAACGCAGAGGACGCGGATCCGAACCTACTCGTGGATGGCGACCGCGTGCTTGCATTCTCGACGACGGTCCCGGAGCCGGTCAGGATCGACTACTCGATGATCTACATGCGTGAAAGCAAGGACGGCGTCCACTGGGGGGAGGAAGTCCTGCTCAAGACCCCGCACCGCTACATCGCGGGGAAGATACATCAGGGCCATCGGCTGGCAGACGGGGCGCTGGTCATCGGCTACGCCTGGGATACCTGGGCGGAGCAGCGCATGCCGCCGGCGACGGAAGGCGAGATGGATATCAAGTCCGGCGTGTTGCGGTCTACCGACGGCGGCAAGAACTGGACCGCTGGCGGAGATATGTACTCCCAAATCCCAAAGACGTCGCCGCATGCCGTGATGGGGCTCGACGAACCGGCCACGGTCGTGCTCGCCGACGGCCGCCTGATGGCCTTGCTGCGCACTTCCGGCACGAACCTTTTGCAGTCCTGGAGCAGCGACGGCGGACTGAATTGGAAAACGCCGTCTGCAAGCACGCTGACGGCGCACAACTCGCCGGCGGCGCTATGGAAGCTGGACGGTAGCCAGGATGTTTTGGTCGCGTGGGACAACTTGCCGACTGCGCGCACGGCTCTAGCCGCGGCACTTTCCGCCGATGGCGGGGTGACCTGGTCAAAACCGAAGGTCATCGTGGACACGCATGGCTCGCAGGAGGTTTCCTACCCATCGGCCGGGCAGGCGAAAGATGGAACGATGATTGTCGTGTGGCAGCAGCAGTTGGCGCAGGGCGGACGTGAGATCCGGATCGCCCGGTTCAACCGAGCGTGGCTGCTGGGAGAATCGGAAGGGACTGACTAATGAGATCGGCCATTCGAACCGACCAGGCGCCTCGACCAGCAGCCGCTTATGAACAGGCGATTGTCTCAGGCGACCTTATTTTTGTGTCGGGCCAGGTCGCGACCGATCCTGCCACCGGCACCATCCACGCGGCTACGATCGAAGAGCAGGTTACGCAGGTGCTCCAGAACGTCGAAGCTATCGTCGAGGCTGGTGGCGGCGACCGACGAAGCATTGTGCGCTGCGGTGTGTTTCTTGCCGACCTGAAGGATTTTGCCGCGATGAACCGCGCATATCAGGAGTTCTTCGGCGAGACGCTTCCCGCCCGCACCACTGTGCAGGCGGGTCTTGGGGAACTGCGTGTTGAAATTGATGCCATTGCGGTTCGCCGCCGTGTCGCGGCTCGGGGCGCAAGAGCATCGAAGCGCCGGCACCGGGCGGTAACTAGGAGTCCGAAACGTCGATGAATGAGATCTCGCTGGCGAGTCTCCGATCACGGCTGGTGGCGCCGACACTTGTGTTGTTAGCGACAGCTGCGACGGGCAAATGCCCTGGCCCGCAGCATCCTCCGAAGAGTGCCGAGATGCTCGTCCATAATCTTCAGGACGCACTCTTTCGCTCAACATGGGACTACAGCGTCGACGGGCGTCGTGCCGTAGACGCTTATTGGAAATCGACTGAACTCGGCTCTCTGAAGAGTCTCGATGCAGGCTTCTACGATCAACTGCGGGTTTTGTACGCTGATGTAGGCGGTAATCGAGTCGTGCGTGCCACGCTAACCGACTCAGGGTGGAGCATCACGGGTCCACGCGTGCCCCTCATCCTGACACAGAACCAACCGTTCACAGGATTGCTCGTACTCGTGGAGAATCGGACTTCTCACCCACGACAGATCGTCGCCGCTATAGAGAGTACCCCTGTAGCGGGGACTCAGACGTACCTGCAACTCGATCCCGGCGAGACAGTGTCCTTCGCGCCCGAGATGCGCTCGGAAACGCTTGGTCAGTTTCACGCGGATCTCTTGTTTCATGGTCGCTCCCAAGGGAGGGCGACTCTCATGGGTGAGGTCCGGTCGGCGGTCCGGCTTCGCATGCGGGTCCTCGATCCGCAGGGCACCCCTACACCTGTTCGGGTGTATGTGCACGGAGCTGATGGATTGAGCCACTTTGCTGCAGGTGCGTTGGATCGCGTTATGTGGATGACCGCAGAACATTACTTCTACAGTCCTGGGGTTGTGGAGATGGTCCTGCCCGCTGGTAGGGCGCGAGTGGAGGTGCGCAAAGGATTCGATTGCCAACCCGTCATCCGGGAATTCGATCTCGCCGCGGGGGACGCAGAAATCAATGTACGCCTTCAGTGGCTGCGCGACATGAACACCGCCGGTTGGTATAGCGGCGACGACCACATCCACGGCAACTACACCGGCGAACAGTGGAGTACGCCAGCGGATGACTTGCTGGCCGTGCGCGCCGAAGGACTGAACGTCGCCAACATGATGGTCTCGAACAGCACGGGCGGCGCCATCCACGACGAGCGTTACTTCGAAGGCAAGCCCAACGCGGTCTCGAGCACCGGCACCATCCTGTACTGGAACCAGGAGATGCGCACTTGGTCTTACGGCCATCTGCTCCTGCTCAACCTCAAGCGCTTAGTGCGTCCGTTGTATACGGGTTTTCCCGGCACGGCACATTGGGAAGACTATCCGGCGAACCTTTCCCAAGAGGAGCGAGCGCACACCGATGGCGGTGTCACGTTGTATGCGCATCCGGCGCTCCGGTTCGACAACATACCGGAAGGTTCACTCGCAGGCGAATCCGTGGTTGACGTGGCTCTGGGTGGCATCGATGCGATGGAAGTCTTCTGCAGCCATGACGAGCCATCGATGGAACTTTGGTACAAATTCTTGAACCTCGGTTTCAAATTGGCGATCTCCGGCGGAAGCGACGCATTTCTCAATCAAGTGTTCGCGTTTCTCCCAGGCGGGGAGCGAGTTTATGTCTACACGGGAGAAACCTTCGACTACACCGCCTGGATCGACGGGTTGCGGAGTGGCCGTTCGTTCGCCACGGTTGGCCCGTTGCTGGACTTTGAGGTAGACGGCAAGCCGCCCGGAACGGAGACGAGAATCGCTTCAGGTCCGGCAGCCGTCCCGGTGCGCATTCGTGTCGTCTCATCGATACCGATCAGCCGCGCAGAGGTCGTGCTGAACGGTCGAGTGGTCGCCGAAGCATCGAGCCCACAGCCAACCGACCGGCTTGAGTGGCAGGGCAATGTGACGGTTGAGGGCAGTGCTTGGCTGGCCGCGCGCGTGTGGGGCCCAAATGACGATCGCATTGCGAACGGCCCTTCGCGCTGGTCACAGCGACGCTCGGGAACGCTGGTGCTGGTCGCGCACAGCAGTCCGTCGTACGTGTACGTGGAAAGACAACCGATTTTTTCGGCGCAGGATCGCGACTTCTGCCTGCGCTGGCTCGAATCGCTCGTTCGCAGGATCCTGAAAAACGGCCAGTTCTCCAGCGACGCGCATCGCGACGAGGTGCTCGCTACTTTCGACCGCGCTCGCCAGGTTTATGAATGCATGGGCACGACGCTCGCGGAGGAACATCGATGATTCACGCAATAAAATTTTCTGCCGGTGCGGTGATGCTGCCCATTACCGCGGTGCTTTTCTGTACTGGCTGCGTTCTGCTGCTGATGGGCAACACCAGCACGGATGCGCCCGCCTGGGTCGGCAAAGGGAAGTACCGCATCCTGGTGCGCGTCGACCCCGTCGACATACACGGGCGCGCCTCCGATGAGATGCCGACGCGCATCCATATTGACACCGCCGATGTGCAGAAGCGCACCGGCGCGCAGGGCAAGATTGACGTCAGTTCCGTAGAGGTTGAGCAGTACGACCCAGTCGCAGGTAAAGCGGTAGCCTACGAAAAATGGGCGTATGCACATGCCGATTGGGAACTGCCCTTTCGCTGGTACGACGACTCGATCCCTGAGGATTTTCCCGAAGTTGTCGGCAACATCAATCCCGAGACCGGCGAATTGAAGTACACGCCCGAGCGCAACTGGGGCTACTTCTATGAGACGCTCGGCGAATGGGACGGCGGCAACCTCGCGTGGACACACACGCAGCACGGACGCGAGACTTCGTATTACGCCATCTACTTCGACCTGCTGCCTCCGGGCAAGCAGCCCGAGGCGCTGCCGCGAACCGGGTTTGTCGGCGACGGCACCGAGCGAGTTGAGGAAATCGGCGCGAGCACGCACGGCCTGCTGCTGAGCCGCGTGGAAGTGGCGGATTGGAACGGCGATGGCCTCCCCGATATCATTGTCGGAGGCGAGCGCGGCGGGGTCATCTGGTATCCGAATCGCGGCACGAAGCAGTACCCCAGCTTTCCTTACGCCAAGCTGATGTTCACCGCGGACGGCAAGCCGCTAGATGTCGGCTTCAGCGCCACCCCGCTTGTCATCGACTGGGACGGCGACGGCATCCAGGACCTGGTCTGCGGTGTCGAGTGGAACCGCGCCGTCTGGTACAAGAACATCGGCAGCAACGCGGAATCCAACCTTCTTTATAAGGGGCTGATTTATACCGATGACGGCAAGCCGTTCCAGTTGCCGCACGAACCAGTGCCCGAAATCCAGGGCGTGTACAAAACCGACTACCACCCGGTCCTCGCCGCAGCCGACATGAACGGTGATGGCAAGGTCGATCTCCTCGCCGGCGGGTACGTCACGGGCCGGATCTATTTATTTGAGAACCGCGGTTGGAATTCTGACCACACACCGATCCTGCACTTCGTCGGCCCGCTCGAAGCCGACGGACAGCCGCTCGACGTAGGCTGGGCCGCCGCGCCCACCGCCGCCGATGTCGACGGCCTGATTGACATTGTCACCGGCGATATGCCCATGACGAAAGAAGGCGGCGACTCCTCCTCGAGTGAGAACTTTCTCTACTACTTCAAGAATGTTGGCACCCGCATCGCTCCGAAGTTCGCCAAACAGAAGTTCCCGGTGAATGGGAAGTTCCCCGCAGGCGCAATCGCCGCGCCCCGCTTGGTCGATCTCAACGGCGATGGTTTGCTCGACCTGGTGGTCGCGCGCGATACCGACCTCTCGATCTATCTCAATGTCGGTACGAAGACCTCGCCGCTGTGGGAGTACGCGCCGCCCTTGCCTGGCAAGTGGCACACTGCGCCGCTCTACGGGTGGGGCACGCAACTGGTCGACTGGAATGGCGACGGTGCCTTCGACCTGGTGCATGGGTTCAGCGTGCAGCTGAACCTCAACAAGGGAAACCCGCAGTTCTTCGGCCCTGACCAGAGCATTCTCGGACCCGGCGAAAAAATCTTCCACAAGTCGCCGACCGGTGATCAGTGGAGCTTCACCTACATCGCCGACCTCGACGGCGACGGCAAGCCCGACATCCTCTACGGCGTTCACCAGGGATGGGTCTATTTTCATCGCAACCTGAGCACGGGCACAAAGACGAAGTTCGACACCGAGGGTGTCCGCCTTATGATGGAGGACGGCAACCCTATCAAGGTCGGGCCCGCGCCGGACCACCCGTGGGACTTCGATGTTCTGCAAGGCGCGCGCACCACAGTGGCCGCCGCCGACTTCAACCACGATGGCAAGGTCGACCTGATCGTCGGCGACACATACGGGAAAGTCCGTTATTACCGGAATCTCACTGGCGGCTCGAATCCGACTTTCGCGAAGCCGGACGTGATCGCCGACGTCGGGACTCGCCTAGTGCCCGAGGTCGCCGACTGGAATCGAGATGGATGGCCCGACGTCATCGTTGGCAGCAATCGGGCCTACGTGATCTTGAATTCCGGTCAACGCAGCGGCCCGCGTTTCTTGCCCGCGCAGCCGCTGAGTCTCGCTCCCGGCAACTCACATGCCGGAGGCGCGCTCGAACCTGTACCCGGCCGGCCGGAATGGCGTGAAAGTCCGGGTGACGGCGCGTTTCTTCCGTACGAATCCGTGGTGACCGCAGTCGATTGGAACGGCGATGGCGACGTCGACCTGTTGGCACGCGCCTCGTACGGTTATCTGTGCTGGTTTGAGCGGTCATTTCTCGAGCATGGTTATGCGCCCGCTCAGGTTACCGGCATCGCTGCGCGATAAAGCGTCGATGCGAGTTTTCGGATCAGTTCAGGGAGCGAAGTATGAATGTGACAATTCCAAACGACCCACAGCAGCTCAAGCGCGATTTTGACCGCGACGGCTTCGTCGTGATTCGCGCCTTCGTCCGCGGCGCAGAACTGGACGATCTTCAGCGCGAGATCGCGCGATATATTGCCCGGATCCCCAGGCTGCCGCGCACCGACGTCATGTACGAAGACCGGGAGCGCCCCGAATCGCTCAAGCAGCTCGCGCACATGAAACAGAACGACGCATTCTTCGCGTCGCTGATCGAGCGCCCCAACTGGATCAGTGTGGCTGAGCTGCTTCTTGCCGACAAGGCCATCCCGCAGGAGGTCGAATGGTTCAACAAGGTTCCAGGCCGTAACGCCGCGACGCCACCTCACCAGGACGGCTACTACTTCATGCTGGAGCCGAACGAGGCGGTCACCATGTGGCTTGCGCTCGATCCTGTGGACGAATCTAACGGCTGCTTGCGCTACGTTCCGCAGTCGCATCGCTGCGGGACGAGACCCCACGGGCGAACGCAGGTCCTCGGGTTCTCTCAAGGGATCACGGACTACAGTCCGAAAGACCGCCAAGCTGAGCAACCGATTCACGCCGAGCCCGGCGACCTGCTGGTGCATCACGCTATCACCATTCACCGCGCCGACCGCAACGAGAGTGAACGCCAGCGACGCTCACTTGGGCTGATCTACTACGCCGCCCGCACGCGCCAGGACGTGCAAAAGCTGGCGGCGTATCAGCGCAGCTTGAACGAGGAACTCCAGTCGGCCGAGAAGCTTTAACGCGCCGTATATCGTCGCGGCGAAAGACGTCGCCGGCCGCGGTCAAGATGGCGGAAGCTTCATCGTCATGGGAAGGAGAAGCCCGGTGCTTGCGGCTTCCCCTTCCTTAAATTCCGGCGCGCGCATTTCCAAGGTGGATAACACAACCGTGGAATAGAGAGAGGACTGTCATGCCGTGAATCGCAATACGACTCAGTCAGGAAATCGGGGAATATCGTATGCTGTGCGTTGCCACAGACTCTACCGGCAAATTCTGGGAGGTACATGAAGCATACGCGCGAGGCCCAATTCCTGTTCGTCGCATTCCTTGGCCTGACTGGTTGGGATCAGGCGCAGCCGACGTTTCAGTTGAAAGATGGCGATCGCGTCGTGTTCTACGGTGACAGCACAACCGAGATTCACTTCTATGACAACATCGCCGAGCCCCGGGTGTACTCCACATACGTGGAAACGTACGCCGTCACTCGCTTCCCGGGTTGGCGCCTCCAATTCCGAAATTCGGCATGGGGCGGCGATCGAGCCGCCGGCGGACGTGGCGGCCCCATCGACGTGCGCCTCCAGCGCGACGTGATCGCCTACAAGCCGACGGTCATGACCCTCATGCTGGGCATGAACGATGCCTGGGGTCTTCCCTACGATGCTAAGCTTTTCAACACGTTTGCGACCGGTTATGAGCACATAGCTGATTTCGTGAAGGGCGCGGTCCCAGGCATACGCCTTACCGTTATTCAACCCTCGCCGTACGACGACATTACCCGCCCGCCTGGTTTCGAAGGCGGTTACAACGGGGTCCTTGTCCGCTACGGCGCCTTCGTAAAGGAACTCGGACAGCGCGACGGCCTAACCGTCGCGGATCTGAACGCCCCCCTGATAGCCGCTCTCGAAAAAGCCAAAGCTGCCGACTCCGCCGTCGCCCAGAAGATAATCCCGGACCGTGTACACCCCGGTCCAGCGGGACATCTGCTGATGGCAGAGGCTCTGCTCAAGGCCTGGAACGCACCAGCTATCGTCGCCGCGGTGGAAATCGCCGCCGCCGACAAGCGAGTAGTTCGCGTTGAAAACACGTCCGTCACGCGTCTGGAGAGCACCCACGGTTTGTCTTGGACGGAGCTGGACAAGGCCCTGCCCTTTCCCATCGATATGGAGGATCCGGCAGTGGTGCTTGCCGTCCGCTGCTCCGATTTGGTGCAAGCGCTCAACCTTCAGCTCCTCAAGGTCACGGGACTCACTGCGTCACGTTACGTGCTCAAAATCGACGGGGAGCAGATCGCGGTGTTCGGCAGGGAAGAATTGAGAGAAAGCGTCAATCTGGCTCTGTTCAACACACCCATGAAAAAACAGGCGATAACCGTCCACGGTCTCATCTTGAAGCGCATCGACGTCCAGTTCGGTAGCTGGAGGCAGGTTCAGGTTCCCTTACAAGACGATTCTCTGCCGCAAAAGCAGGCGGCATTGGAGGCGTTGGACAAACTGGAGCAGGAACTGCTCAATCAACAGTACGCTGCAGCACAGCCCAAGTCGCGGCATTACGAGTTGGTGCCCGAAGAGGAAACAGCTCCCGAAATGAAGCCGAGGAAATCCGTGGCCGACTTCCTCCCCTGACGACCTCACAAATCGACGTCGCATCCCTCTACCCACAACCACGCCAAAGAACCCGTAGCTGAGGTCGGCTCGCAACTCCAAGTCCTGTTTATAGGGTCCATGGCGCATGATCACTTTTGTTGGGGCCAGTTTGATGAGACGTCGGCAGTGACGCGGCGCAGCAACAGGCCGGTGTCCGGTTCGGTGGCGGTGGAGCGCAAGCGCATGTAGTTAATACCGGAGCTGCGGCGGTTGTCCTGAATGACGCCGATGTGCTTGCCATCGAGTGCGAGCACAACTTCGCGCCGATCGATGTCCCAAGCAAGCTCCAGATCGTGCCATTTGCCGGCATCAAGCTTGATGTCGGGCAGGATCTCCCCGTCGGGAGCAATGTGTAGATTGAAGACGTTGAAGAATCCGTCTTCGTCGTCCCACGGCACGGAGTAGTGATCGGTGAGTCCGATCCTGGTGCCGTGAAAGCCGGGCTTGAGCATGAGGCTGAGCTTGAGCGCGCCCTTGCCGCCAACGGGAAAATTCCAGACGGCCGCGGCCGGCCAATCGGCGTCCGCCTTGCGAATCGAGAGCACATGGCCAGTGTCAGAAACGGTTTCGAGGTCTACACCTTTGCTGCCAAAGGCCGTCCAGTCGCCGATGCCGTGCGAGAAATCGGTCTCCTGCCGCGTCTGGTAGAGCCACGCCGGATCGAAAAGGGTGAAGGTGCGCACGTTGCCAGTCTGCACCCAGTTCGAGAAGAGGACGTTGCCCTGCGCGGTGAGTGTCGGGAAGCTGTAAGCCCAGCCGTAGTCGGCGTGGAAATCGATCGGCTCGTTCCGGTGCGGGTCGCGCAGGAGTTCCCGAAAGCCGCGCCAGGTGCGGCCTTCATCGTTGGAGATGGCGCCGTGCAAGACGTAGCGCGCGCCGTAGGCGTACGGGTAACGCAGGCAGGCGTTTGACAGCAGCAGCAGACTGCCGTCCTTGAGCCGCAGCAATCCTGCCGGCGAGTCGGATGAAATCAGCTTCGAAGGTTGCGGATGCGACCAGCGCGCGCCGTCGGGGGAGAACGACTCGTAAAACCGGCCGCGCTCGGTCCGCAACAACATCCAGACGCGGCCATCTTTCAATTGGATGACAACGGGCTCGTCGGCGCCATAGGTGGACAGGTCGGGAACCTGCACATTAAGCACGTCGGGCGAAGTGTGCCACGTCTCGCCGCCGTCGTCGGAATAGGTGGAGGTGACGCTGTACTGGCCGAAGTAAGTGAAGCCCTCGAAGCCGAGGCGCGGATCGTCGTAGCTGTTGTGTCGCTTGAACGAGAAGGGGAGGACGATACGCCCGTTGCGCATCTGGATGACCGAGAGCAGGTCGCTGCCGGGTCCAGCCCATATGCGGTGCGGCGTTCCCCATCGCTTGCGGTGGTCGTAGCTGCGGGCGTGCCAAATGTCAAGGACCAGGCCGGGGCGGTCGGGCGTGCCGTCTTGCGCGCGTGGGTAAAGAGCGCCACTGTTGGCGTCGCAAAGAATGAAAACGTGGATTTCGCCGTCGCGATCTAAAAGCCGCTCAAAGAGCGCGAAGCCCCCGGCACTCTTAGGCCAATCGAACAGGTCTTGCGGCTGCGACCAGGTGCGGCCCTCGTCAGGAGAGTAACGCGCCTGCATCGTCTGCTGTTGGTTGCGACGTGCGACCGACAGTGCAACGATGCGGCCATCCGGCAGCGTCACTGCCTCATACATGTTTTCGCGGAACGGGTAACGGGCTTCCGGATCCGCCGTGAAGCTGGAGACTGCCTGCGGCGGAAGGGGCGTGTCGGCCGCTGCGGAGGTGGAGCTCTGCGTGGCCGCCCATGCGGCGCAGACGACAAACAGGATGAAGGTGGAGGTAGAGGTCTTCATGATGTCTCCAATCGGATCTGATCAATGCATGTCTCAGCCCTGAGCACTGTTTGCGTTCTGCAAGAGTTCCTGTACGTACCAGCCGTCAAATTGCCGGCAGCCCCTGTCTGTCGCAAAACTCTAGCCGACCGCAGAATCAACAGCTTACAACAATATTTCGAATCGTTGATCTGGTATAACTCCCTGCATGTTCACGTATGGGCAAAAATCTCAAACGCATTGAAAAGGCTTGGTTTCCGGTCTCGTAATTTCGTCGTACAGCTGTCTGAATCCTCAAGAGCATGTACAATCCGGTTTCGACGATCAAGTCTGGGGAGGCTAGCACGATGGACGTTGCGAAGAAAATTGTCGACCTGCTCGCCGGAATAGCAGTGATTTTCACGCTCGTGTTCATCGGATTGCAGTGGAACGAAATGCGAAAGGGGGGAGAGGACACGAAAGCATTAGCAGGAGCGGCAAAAGCACAAGCTGACGCTGCGAAAACCATCGCTGAATCTTCCGGCTCTGAGCGAGAATTTGTAGAGACCCAATACTAGGGCAGGTTTCCGTGATGGGGCTGTTCGGCTAGACTCGGAGGAATGCGCGACAACGAATTCACGAAAATCTTGAATTGGCCAGGCTACCGAGTCTTTCGACACGA
>DATHIB010000138.1:0-39949 GCA_035490055.1 Candidatus Limnocylindria bacterium
GGAACAGGTCTTTCCGGCGCAACTCCAGATCGTGCAGCGATTGGTTCACGGAGCCTCCTATCTGAATGTCTATACTCATTCAGATTATCAGCCCAAAAAAAGAAAAACACAACATCCACCTACAAATTTGTCGCACACCCAAGGGCGTAAGAAGGGCGTAAGGGCGTGGCGGCGGGTCAGCTGGGGATTATGGATTGGAGGAGATCCCGCAAGAATCGAAGCGAGAGGCCTCATGTGCTCAGGCCGAGGTCGCCCTTTGGTCCGCTGATGAGCGCGCGGAGCCGGGCTTTGTCGCTTCGCTGGACGAGGAGGTCGAGGCCGATGCGTTTGAAGGTCAGGGTGAGTTCGTCCGGATCCACGCTCATGATTTCAAAATACTCCAAGCGGCACCGTGCGGCAGCGTCCTTGGAAGGGTGGACAGAGTCGGCGCTCCATTCGATGAAGAAGGGAAGAAGACCTTGGCGATCGTCGGCGAGGTTGACCGTTTTCCAAGTGAGTACGCCGCCATCGGGGCGCTTTCTCGAACCGTCATCGGGGCCTTGGAAGGCGATTTTGTTTTCGCCAAGTTGCTTGGCAATGGCGACGATGTCCGGAGGATGGACGGCCCAGCCGATGAGGCGTGGCTCGCGCATTTCGCGGATTTGAGGGAAGTGGACAATTTTCTGTTGGGCAGGGTCCGGGGCGATGATTTCCAGGTAGCGGCGTTCTCCGAGCGAGAGGAGCGCGTTGCGCGTGCCGCGGCCGGGATGGACGCCGCCAATCGCAGGGCGGACGCCGGTGTTCTCTTCGACCAAATCGATGCCGCGATCAAGATCTTTGCAGCCGAGAATGATGTGATCGAGCAAAGCAGGTACCTGATCTTCCTCATCCGAGCCTGCCGCCCAGGATGCGGAAGGCGCGGCAAGCGTGCCGCAGGTCAAGGCGAGAAAAAGACGGCGGGAAATCATCCATGGCACCTCGTCATTTTAGAAGCAGAATTGTCGCGCAACGCGCCTCTTCTAGGGCTTGCCCGGAATTTGCATTGGCACCAGCCAGAGGACCAGACCCAAGAGGGTAAGTACGGCGACAAAATATCCCGTTATGAAACGACTAGGCGCGGTGGGCATGGCTTTGTCAAAGAGGCGATAAGCCGCACCACCGGCCACTAAGAGAAAGATGGGTTCCTTCAGGAAAATCGAGAGGAGGAGGCAATAGCAGAGAAGCACGATGCGTTCGGTCTTGCTCAACGCCGGAATCGCTTGGCCGCCATCAAGCACCCAAATGGGGATTAGGTTCAAGACGTTGATCAAGACGGTGAAATGCGCGAGTCCGGCCCAGAGATTGTTGCCAGTCTTCCACCAGAGCAGACCACAGCCCGCGGCTCCCAGCCATCCTGCGAGCGGGCCCGCCAGGCTAACTGCCGCGCGGGTCTCCTGCGAAACACCGAGCGCTTGCCAACGCACGTATGCGCCGAACCCTGGCAAGAAAACGGGCATGTCCGCGGGTAATCCTCTGCGCTTGATGTCGATGAAGTGACCCATCTCGTGAATCAGGATGAGGACGGCAAAGCCGATGCCGAATTTTGCCCCGTAAACGGTCCAGTAAACGCCCACGAAGGCAAACAGACTCAAGAGGAAATTGAGCTTGAAGAGAACGAGAAGCGATTTCCCTTTGGCGAGCAGGAGGGCGATGGGCGCGAGCGGGCCGAGCTTGCGGACCCAATTGGGCGGGGCCTTCAGAGGAGGTGCAGTGGGCGCGGCCAGTTCGAGTTTGTGTGCTTTATCGCGCACCCATTCGGTTTGGGTGGATTCGCTCGGCAAGAGCTCGAGTGCTTTCAACCATTGCGCCCGGGCTTGGATCAAGTCGCCGTGTTCTTCCATCATTTTTGCGGCGGCGGCGAGGCGCTGCAATTCCTGGGCGTGCACGAGCGAGTGGCATTGCGGGCACACCAAGGTGCCGGGCGCGAGTGCACAGGTGCAGTTTTTGCAATTTTCAATTAATTCCGGCGTGTTGGTGGACACGAATTCAGCTTTGTTTTTCAACCCGCAATCGGTGGCGGCGCAGGTGCGGGAGTGTTCTTATCGAACGGACCAAGGATATCGAGTTTCACGCCGGCCGTCAGCCGCCAGGCAATGCGGATGCCCACGAAAAGAATGATCAGACCGATGATCCCATGGAAAGGATCCTGCAGCTCGAGGAACGGAGAAGCCAGGCCTATAAGAACTGCCAATCCCAAAGCCGCGCCGAGACCCATCGACGGTTTCTTTGGCCCCGCGGGCGTTTGCGTTTGGGGTTGTTGGGAGATAGTGCTGCCGTTGACTGCGGGCGCCTGCGGCTGCGCCGGCGCAGACGATTGTGGAAGGGCGTGCTGTACCTGAGTGTGTTTTTCCGCCTTTTTGTCTTTCACAATCTGTGAAATAAAGATGGGAATCGCGGCGATGGAGACCGCTGAATAGGTCAGAAGTGCGGCGGCAATCTGATATCGGCGCCCACCCATTCCGCCGGAGCCCATCTTGATGGCCTTGCCTACGATGTAGCCGACCGCTAGGGAGACGTAGCCGATCACCAATCCCGTGAGGATGCCGAAAGCGGCGTATAGAATGAGCCCCAGGAAGGCTCCACCCAGACCAAAGACAATTCCGCGTACAAAAGCTTGATGGGAGTCCTTGGGAACCTGCTGCTTCAGGCGTTCGGCGCAGTTTTCGCATGCCGGCGCGCCATTAATGCGATAGTAGCGGCTCGTGAGAGTCGTGTCGCAGGACTTGCAGCGATCGGGGCCGGACGACGATTTGTATTCGGCGGTGCCGAATTGTGGCGTCGAGCTGCCTGGAAGGATTTCTGCCATGGGCGGAAGTTATCACATGCTCTATAGTCTCAAAAGAGAAATTTATTCAATCGGAGGTAGGAGAGTCAGTATCTAACTGGAATGCAGGGATCGGACGTTCGCGAGCGGAAGGAGTCTGCGGTTAGCGCTCCTTGCGTGGCAGTGGGTGCCGTGCGTGTTGCTCAGAGGCTAATTGAAGTTGTGTTCTTGCCGCGCTTGGCCAGGTAGGCGTGCCAGAACAGGCGGGCGGCGACGGCGCGCCAGGGGCGCCAAGACGCGGACATTTTTTCGAGGCGTTCCGGCGAAGGACGCTGGCGAAGGTGCTTTACTTCTTGTACCGCCGTGGCCAATGCCAGATCGCCGGTCGGCCAGATGTCCGGGCGGCGCAAGGCGCTCAAGAGATAGATGTCGGCAGTCCATTTACCGATGCCTTTGAATGTTGTGAGCATTTTGCGCGCGGCATCGTCCTGCAGATCGTGAAGATCCCCCAAATCGAAATAGCGGCGCGAAAGAGATTCGGCGAGCAGCCGCGTGTACAGCGTTTTCTGGCGGCTGAAGCCGATGCGCAGCAACTCCGCGTCCGTGAGCTTCAGGAAGCGGCTTGGCGTGAGCGGGCGGACGGCGGCATTCAGACGGCCGAAGGCCGCTTTCGCGGAGGCTAGAGAAACTTGCTGTTCGAGGATGATGTAGACGAGTGTGGGGAAACCGGGATCGCGCACCCACAAAGGCGGCGGGCCGTACTTTTGCACGACTTCAGCCAAATGGGCGTCGCGATCGGCCAGGAGACGCACGCCCTGAGCGAAGACGTTTTCATTCAGGATGATTTGCGAGATCTGCACGGAACGATGAATCGAGATTCGCGATGACGATCTAACTCGTGGCACGGGAATCGACTTCTTGCCGAAGCGATTCGACGACTTCGGCGAGGGGCTTGGGGCCGAGGTCGCCTTTGCTGCGATGGCGGACGGAGACGGTGCCGGCTTCAGCCTCCTTGGGGCCGACGACGAGCATATAGGGAATTTTTTGGAGTTGCGCGTCGCGGATTTTCGCGGGCAATTTTTCGTTGCGGTCGTCGAGGTGAACACGAAGATTGTGGCGCTTCAGAGTTTCAGTGACGTGCCTGGCGTAATCGGTGACTTTTTCGCTAACCGGGCAGACTTCCACCTGCACCGGCGCGAGCCACAGCGGGAAGGCGCCGGCGTAGTGCTCGATCAAAATGCCGAAGAAGCGCTCGACGGAACCGAGCAGCGCGCGGTGCACCATCAGCGGCTGATGCTTCGCGCCGTCATCGGCGACGTATTGCAGGCCGAAGCGAGCGGGCAGATTGAAATCGAACTGCACGGTGGTGAGCTGCCAGGACCGGCCGATCGCATCGATCAGCTTGACATCGATTTTCGGGCCGTAGAAGGCAGCTTCGCCTTCCATCTTTTTGTACGGGATGTTCATGCGCTTCATGGTGTCGGCGAGAGCCGCCGTGGCGCGATGCCAGTCTTCGGGCTTGCCGGCGTAATTCTCCGGATGCGCGGGATCCCAATCGGAGAGCTCGACTTCAAATTTGTCGAAGCCAAAATTTTTCATCACCGCGAAGGCAAAATCGACGCAAGCCTCGACTTCGCTTTCGATTTGCGAAGGCATGCAAAAGATATGCGCGTCGTCCTGGGTGAAGCCGCGGACGCGCAGCAAGCCGTGGAGCACGCCGCTGCGTTCGTAACGATAGACGGTGCCGAGCTCGGCGAGACGGACGGGAAGGTCGCGGTAGCTGCGGAGCTTTGACTTGTAAATAAGTATGTGGCCGGGGCAATTCATGGGCTTGAGCTGGTAGTCGGCCTTTTCGACTTCCACCGCGCCGAACATGCTGTCTTTGTAAAAATTTGTGTGGCCACTGGTCTTCCAGAGGTCGAGGCGCATGATGTGCGGCGTGTAGACGAGGTCGTAGCCGCGTTTTTGCAATTCGTCGCGCAGCCAACTCTCCATGATGGTGCGGATCAAGCCACCCTTGGGATGCCAGAAAATGAGGCCCGGGCCGGCTTCTTCCTGAATGCTGAAGAGATCGAGCTCCGTGCCGAGCTTGCGGTGATCGCGGCGCTTGGCCTCTTCGATGCGGTGCAAATGCGCGTCCAGCTCTTTCTGCGTGAAGAAAGCCACCGCGTAAATGCGCTGGAGCTGGGGATTGCCTTCCTGGCCCTTCCAGTAGGCGCCGGCCACGTTCATCAACTTGAACGCCTGGATGCGCTTGGTGGAAGGGATGTGCGGGCCGCGGCAGAAGTCGATGAATTTCCCCGTGGTGTAGAACGAGACCATCGGCTCGGTTGCTTTTTCTTCCACCAGCTCGCACTTGAAAATTTGGTTGCTCTTTTTGTAGAGTTCCAAAGCTTCCCGCTTCGGGATGAGTTTGCGCTCGTTTGGCAGATCCTGCGCCGCGAGCTCGTGCATCTTCTTTTCGATTTTCGCGAGGTCTTCCTGAGTGAACGGCTCATCACGCAGGAATTCGTAGAAAAAGCCCGTGTCGATGGGCGGACCGATGCCGAGCTTCACGTTGGGATACAACTCCATCACCGCAGCGGCGAGCAGATGCGCCGCGGAATGGCGGAACACAAAGAGAGCATCGGGATCTCTTTCCGTGAGGATTTGCAGCTTGACATCGTGATCCAGAGGGCGGCGCAAGTCGATCAGTTCGCCTTCACCGTCGTTGGGCGCGGCGACGCGCGCCACAAGGGCGGCATCCGCGAGCCGCGGAGAAATACTTCTCGCGACGTCGGCCGGTGTCGTGCCTTTGGGCACCTCTTTGACGCTGCCATCCGGCAATGTGATGTGAATCTGCTCCATCGGCATGTTCACCTGGAAGGAGAACACTAAGCTTATCGGCGGTGTTCCATGCGGTCAAGGCGCGGCAGACGAATCGCAAGCATGTCGGAGTCAAATACGGTCTGGTCCTAAATCAGCGTGACTCCCGGAAGCCCGGAAAAGTGCGCGTCCGACGTAATCAGCTCCGCCTGGTGCGCCTGAGCCGTCGCATAGATAATGGCATCCGCCATCGGCAGTTTGTAATCAATACTCAGCGAAGCAGCGGCCAACGCGATCGTATCCGTGAGGTCCACCACTCTCCGCCGTAGAGCCTCCGACAGAAACAGGCTCGCGTGACGTATGTCAATAAGAATATCGATCAACAATACGCAGCACTCTCTATCAATTGATAGTAAATCGTGTCCCAGAACCTGTATCGATGGAGCATTTGAGAAAATATGTAGCCGCAAACTAGCTTGCATTGCAAACCAAATTTCCCTATTTCTCCAGGCTCGCGGCCTCCGCCCGGACAAAACTAGAGCCCGGTTCAACGACAAAGCGTGTTGAATCGCGTCCCTCGCTTTGCTCGTATCCCCTTGTTTTTGAAAGGCTTTGGCCAACCACACCCAGGTTTCGTCTTGCAAAGAATCAATGGCCAAGGACTTCTGGAAGCTATCAATGGCTTGGTGACGTCTCCAGCAAACATTTTCTGGGTCATCAGGTACTGATGGCCAAGGCTGGCCCAGACGCGAGGATTCTTGTTCATCGAGCGCCATAGCCTTGGCATTTTCTTCTTTGACTTTCGGACCGAACTTCGGGCCTGCGAACACCGCGCTTCCCAGTGAAATCTTTCTACCGTAAAGATCGGCGAGCAGGCTATGTGCGTCGGCGGACTTATCGTTGAGCTGGGCCGCGTCAATGGCTTTGTCCACCGCTTCTTCCGCGGCCTTCTTGTCCTTGCGCATCTCATACACATCCAGGAAATACTCGTGCACTCTCGCCACCTCAAGATAGATGCCCGCATCGTCGGGGTTCTGAGCGATCATCTGTTCGAATTGCGCCCTCAGGGATTGCAGTTGTTTCTCATCGTGGGTTTTCCTGGCAGCTTCAACGGCTGCGCCGAGAGCATCATCCGCTGCTGAAACAGACGCAGACGTTCCTGGAGCTATGGAGAGCAGAGCGACGTACGCGACACCAAGAAGGCGGAGATAAATACTCTTCCGTGAACGCATAGGCAATTCCCGGCTTCCTTCTACGCATGGAACGCGGTGAAAGTGTCAGTGCTGCGCCGACGCTTCGCGGATGGCGCCGAATTCGGGCGTGCCGCGGAGGTTCGCGAACGCGGGCTCTTCATTCAGCCAGTCTGAAAACTGAGCGATGTTTTTCGTTTTGGCGCGCGCCCGTCGCGGCCGATTTTCCGCAAAGAGACAGTTTTGTCGGACGCAGGCTACAAGGTAGACTTTCTTATTTCTGCAATGTGTATTGAAATGCTCCGGGGAAAATGGGATGAAAAATTTAGGCGTGACAGTGATTTTAAGATTCGTGCTTCTTTTGCCCACAATGGCGAGCGCAGCGCAGGAGCCGAAGGCGCTTCCGCTGCCGGACGAGCGCTACAGAGTGGATCTTTTACTGGTGGTGGCGCATCCCGATGACGAGGGTGCGGCAACGCCGTATCTTGCGCGCGCGCTCGACGAGCATAAGCGTATCGCGGTTGTCTTCGGCACGCGCGGCAGCAGCGGCGCGAATGAAGCCGGAGCGGAGCAAGCGGCGGCGCTCGGCGCCATCCGCGAGATCGAAGCGCGGAACGCTCTCACGACGCTGGGCATTACCAATGTGTGGTTTCTCGGCGGCAAGGACACGGCATCGCAAAACGTATTGCAGTCGCTGGCGAACTGGGATCACGGCGTTTCGCTCGAACAACTTGTGCGCCTCTTTCGCCTGACTCGTCCGGAAGTCATCCTGACGTTTTTGCCTGGAACATTTATTGGCGAAGACCACGGGGACCACCAAGCCTCCGGGCTGCTGGCGACGGAAGCATTCGATATGGCGGGCGATCCCGCCTCGTTCCCTGAGCAGCTGGCGGGCCCGACCAAACGGCTCGAACCTCTTCTTGAGAACCTGCGGCCCTGGCAACCAAAAAAGATTTATTACTTCCCGGACGCGGACCGCGAAGATATTTTTAGCGGGAAAGGCCCGGACTATTCGGTAAAAGAGATATCCAAATCGGGCAAGCAGCCGTACTGGCGGATGGCGCTTGATTCGTTTCGCGCTCACCAGACCCAAGCGAAATCTTTTCTCGATAAGATCGCTCAAATGGACGAGGCACAAATCGAAAAGATGGCCACCTCCGATGGCGGCTGGACGGACGCATTGCATTTCGTGCTCGGCAAATCGTTGGTTGGCGGTAGTGTGACCGGAGATATTTTCGATGGCGTTACGCCGGGTGCAATTGCCTTCACCCGGCCCGAAGTTTCTCCTGAACCTGCACGGCCAGAACTATCGGTGGAGCTCGGCGGCCCGTACAGTTTCTACGCTGAATTTCGGCGCGCTCATGGGCTCACCAATCTCCCGCATCCCGAGCCGCCGGAGATCGCCCTGCAGGCTCCCGGTACGCTGGTGATTCCATTGTGGGTTCTCAATCGAACCGCGAAAACTCGGGAGATCACGCTCTCCGTCGCTCTGCCCACGGGGTGGACGACGCAAGACGGCACCGGGAAGTTTACGGTGGCGACGAAGCAAGTCGTGGCCACGCGCGTCGAAATCACTTTGCCCGCGCTTGCTGAAAATGGCGCCAAGAAACAGGAGCCACAGGAAATCAGCGTTCATGCGGATTCGAATGGACAAAGTATCGGCGAGATCAAACTTCGCGTTGAACTCCGGAAACGGGCGCTGCCTCAGTAAGCTGCTTCAGGATTCTTTATGACGCGCGGCTTCCATTGCTTCCCAAGCCGCTTCCGGAAGCATCAATAGATCGTTGAACTCGCCGGCACCGCGCAACCATTGGGCGCCGTCGATCACCACGCACTCGCCGTTGATATACTCCGCCATGTCGCTGATGAGAAATGCCGCGAGATTGGCCAACTCCTCGTGCCGCCCGAAGCGCTTCATGGGATGCTTGTCCTTGGCGTGATCTTCGAATGGCTTCGAAGGCATCAGCCGCGACCACGCGCCTTCCGTCGGGAAGGGCCCTGGCGCGATGGCGTTCAGCCGGATGTGATACTTCGCCCATTCCACGGCGAGCGAAGTGGTCATCGCCAAAACGCCCGCCTTCGCGCAAGCCGACGGCACGACAAACCCCGAGCCGGAGTTGGCGGCCGCGTAGGTGGTTACGATATTCAGCACGTTGCCGCCGAGCTTTCGGGAAATCCAGCGCTTGCCAAACACTTGCGTGCAGTTAAATGATCCGTTCAGTACGATGCCGACGACGGCGTTGAAGGCATTGGGAGTCAGTTTTTCGGTGCGGGCCATGAAATTTCCGGCGGCGTTGTTGACGAGCGCGTTGATTTCGCCGAATTGTTCCTCAGCCTTTGCTGCTGCGGCTTCGACGGTGCCATAGTCGCGCACGTCGCAAACCGTGTAGGCAGCTGCGCCGCCTGCGCGGTGGATCTCATCGCACGTTTCCCGCAGCGGCCCTTCCCGCCGGCCGACGAGGAACATGCGCGCGCCCAGTTCAGCAAACCGCAACGCCATCGACCTGCCGAGTCCGGACCCTCCGCCGGTAAGGAAAATGGCACGACCCTTCAACAGTTCCTTTTGGAACACGTTTCACCGCCTCGTGCAGCTGACTGAACGCGCGCGTCACCTGCGGAACGCGATTCTAATCCATCAGAGAGACTGCGGATGACCTTTTCGAAAGGCGCCCGGTGGCGGGGCGCAAGGCAGGTAAACAAGGCTAGGGATGCATCTGCGCAGGAATGGGCCGCCCCATCGTTTTTGCATATTCAGCGGCGTAGAGCGCACTCTCTGGAAATTCCTCGCTCAATTCGTGAAACAGTTTCTGCGCCAGGAGATTTTGTTTTTCCCTGCGAGCCGCCAAGGCCAGCAAGATCTTGGCAAACGGCTGGAGGTACCGTCCGTTTTCAATTGTTTTTCCAAGCTGCTCCATGCCGAGCTTTTTGTCGCCGTGGATTCCTCCGAACCGAAGCATGAAGCGCGCACCGCCCGAGAGGCTTCCGATAATGTAGTTGGCCGCTCCCAGAGCGACGTACGCGTCATCGGCGTCCGGCTGCTGCGCGAGCAATTGCCTGGCATGCTCGTTGGCTTCCTTGAGCCGCTTCAAGGCTTCCAGGTGCTGCTTCTTGAGAATCATAGCGGCATCGGATTCCATCCCGGCCGCCAGCGCGAGGGCGAAGAGCGCTTCGGGGTCCTTGGCATTTTTCTCGAGGCGCTGCTTAGCGAGCTTTCGCGCGTGCTGGATGGCCTCCTGAAAGCTTTTCATTCGCCCGGGATCGGGTTTGCCGTCGATGCCGTTCAGAAATTTTTTCTCGTTCAAAAAGAAATCACTCGAGAGAACATCCTGGCGGTAAAACTCCTCGAAGAGATAGCTGGCCGCGACGGCGACCTGCACGAAAGGCTCGTCCGGGTGCTGGGATTCCCAGTCCGCAAATTTTTCGCGGCCTTCGGCGAAGTTTTGGGTGTAAAGAAGGTGAAATCCGGAAGCGAGTTCCGGCACCTTGGTGAACGCCGGACTACGTGCGTCGGTCTCCGGCCGCGAGCCACCGATAACCGCGGAGAGCAACAGCAGGGATGCCATGCAATAGATTCGCCAGCACATTGGAGGCCTGCTCTTCAGAAGAGACCGGGCAAGAAGCGCGGCTTGCCGGTCATCGCCGCGCGATAGTCTGGATTGGCGAAGAGCACGCGTTCCTCCATGGAGAGCCGTTGCGTTAGGACTCCGACGTGCGCAATGGCTCCCGCGACAGCGGTGATCCACGCGGTGTGTATCAGCGGAAGCACCAGCATCTCGGCAAAAACGGCCGCATAGTTAGGATGCCGAACGTAGCGAAAAGGTCCGGAAGTCACCACGCCGAGACGCGTGGAATCCACGACCTGAACGTTCCAGTGCTCCCCGAGCGAGCGAATGACCCACCAACGCACGGCATTCGCCGCGAGGAAGACGGCAAACATCGGCACAACCAGCCAGGGGATGAAAGGGCGCCTAAGGAGGACTACTTCGAGCGCAGCGCCAAGCAGCACCGCGGTGTGCAGCAGCACCATCCAGCGGAATTTCGGCTCTTCGACTTTCGCCGCGCCGCGCGCGGCCATTTCCCTTTGGTGCTGCTTGGAGATGCGCAATTCGGCCAGCCGCAGCACCGCCACGGCAAGGAGCAGACCGAGAAACGCCATGACGCTCAGGTCCATTGCAGTAGCAAAAACTCCGCGCTGAAGCCCGGGCCAAACGCCGCTGCCAGCGCGTATTCACCAGGCTGGGGCGGTCTTTTTTCCATCCACTCCTGGAGAATAAAAAGGATTGTCGCGCTGGAGAGATTTCCGACGTTTCCGAGAATGTCCCAGGACGGCTGCGTGTCGCATTTGCACAAGCCGAGTTCTGTCTCGATGTTCCCTAGCAGCCGAGCCCCCCCGGGATGCAGAATCCAGCCCTTGATCTCCTCGCGCTTCCGGCCGTGGCGATCGAGGAAACCCTGCACCAGCCCGCCGATCTTTCTCCCGATCATTTCCGGAACATCTTTTGCCAGCAGGATGTGGAATCCGGAATCGCGGAGATCAAATCCCATGGCGCCCAGCGAATCGGGAAACGTATAAGTCTCCGAGGCGAGAATCTTCGGCCCGCGCATTTGCTTTCCGCTGACGACCACGGCTGCGGCGCCGTCGCCAAAAAGAATCGAAGAAATCAGGTTGGCCTGCGAAATGTCCTTGCGCTGCAACGTGAGCGTGGGCAGCTCCACGGCGATAATCAGGACGTTTCCGCCGGGTTCGGCCTTCAAGTAATCGGCCGCACGTCCCAGCGCCATGGCGCCCGCGGCGCAGCCTAGTTCCGTGAACGGCATCCGCCGGATATTCGAGCGGAATCCCATCAGATTGATGAGGTGGGCGTCCAGCGACGGGATCATGAAGCCCGTGCAGGACACCGTGATGATCATATCGATTTCATCGGCCTTCAAGCCCGCGCGCTCCAGGCACTTTTCCGCCGCTTCCCGGCCGAGCTTTACCGCATGCTCGATGTATTCGTTGTTGGTTTGCGAAAGTGGGCGCGGCTCGATGATGTAGTCGAGGGGGAAGATGGCGTGCCGCTTGTGAACCTGGGCGTTATCGACGATGCTCATCATCGCTTCGAGACGGCGCTCGGGAATGTCAAAGACGCGTCCCATGTACACCTTCACGTCATCGCGTGTGATGGTGTAGGGCGGGAGCGCGGTGGCCGTCGCGGCGATGGTGGGATACGAGGCTGCGGCAGCTTCTGTGGGTCGATTGCGCGCGGATTCCATCAGTCTCCTTGGGCACAAAACCGGCGTTGTCTGTTCTCCGCCGCATAAACCGTTTGGATGCGGCGTTTCCGAGGCAGGCTGCGTTCGAACCCACTGACTTTATATCATTTCTAGCAGAGAGCGCACTATTTTGTGTGGCTAAAGGCGGCAATATCCACGGAACTAACGCGTAGTGGATACTTGAGGAAAAATTTCCAAGCGCGCCGGCGCTACATTTCACCGCGCTCGATCCTTTCGGGCACGATACCGGCCCCTTCAGCGCGGAAGCGCTGGCCAGTCTGGAACGCTTGGAAACCGTGATCGGAAACTTGCGCGAAGTCGCTGAGCGCCTGGCACCCGGTCGCGCCTGCATATCCGTTGTTCCCGATCACGGTATTGTAAAGACCGGCGCGCCATTTCATTTATTCCCGGCTTTCCGGAAGGCTAGGCTTCCTAGTTCAGGATCGTTCGAAGTCGCAGCTGCGCGCTCGGCAGGTGTGTTAGATTTTTCGTCGAAGAGGTGCTCCATGGCGGCGTCCGAAATCCGCAAATTCATCTTGCTGTCCACGATTATGCTTCTGGCCTCTACGTCTTCGTCAGGCCAGCAGGCTGGACTTCCCTCAACAACCGAAGGCGATTTCGTCGTCAAAAATTTCAAATTCCGGTCGGGTGAAACGCTGCCGGAATTGCGCTTGCACTACACGACGCTTGGCAAGCCGGTGCGCAACGCGGAGGGCCGCGTCACAAACGCCGTCCTGATTCTTCACGGTACCGGCGGCTCGGGCCTGCAATTCCTCCAGCAGCAATTTGCCGGGGAGCTCTTCGGTCCCGGGCAGCTCCTGGATGCGAACCGCTACTACATCATTCTTCCGGACGGCGTTGGTCACGGGAAATCTTCGAAGCCTAGTGACGGATTGCACGCGCGCTTCCCGCAATACGACTATGACGACATGGTCGCCGCGCACCACCAGCTTCTCAGCGAGGGCCTTGGCGTAAACCATCTGCGCCTGATCCTCGGCACATCGATGGGCTGCATGCACTCCTTTGTGTGGGGAGAAACTTATCCTGTTTTCATGGACGCACTGATGCCGCTGGCATGCCAGCCGGCGCAGATCGCCGGACGCAACCGCATCTGGCGCAAGATGGTGATGGACGCGATTCGCAACGATCCGGAATGGAAGGGAGGAGAGTACACGGCGGAACCGCAGCAAGGATTGCGCACGGCGCTTGACTTGCTACTCGTTGCAGGCAGCGCTGCGCTCTATATGCAGAAAACCTTGCCGACGCGGGACGCCGCGGACAAATATCTGGATGACTATTTCAAGACGCGTTTTGCAGGGTTGGACGCCAACGATCTCATGTACGCGGTGAATGCTTCGCGTAATTACAATCCGTCGCCGCAGCTTGAGAAAGTCACTGCGCCCGTCATGTATATCAATTCCGCGGACGACTTCATCAATCCGCCCGAGTTGGGTATGGCCGAAGGCGAAATCAAAAAGGTGAAAAACGCGCGTTTCGTCTTAATTCCCATCAGCGATGAAACGCGCGGTCATGGAACCCATACGAAGGCCGTTATGTGGAAGAAGTACCTCGCGGAATTATTGAAAGGCGCAGGAGATTGACGCTGGGGTTCATGAGCCCCGGCTACTTTTTTGGAGAGACAGGCAGGCAGGAAAATATGGAGAAGTCTGTCATACCCTCGGTTTGGCATACAGCGAACTCGGGCAACATGAGAACGCAGCAAACGCTTTTCAAGACGCGCTCCGAGCAGAGCCCGATCTAAGACTTGAGGAACTAATGAAGATGAAAGATAGCAGCCCCAGCCTAGCTTACTAGGTGGTGGCTTGACTGGCGCGAATTTCTTGCCAGCGGCGGGGGCGCTTGTTGGCTTGGAGAACTTTCTTGCGCAGGCGGATGGATTTCGGCGTGATTTCCACGTATTCGTCGTCGGCGATGAATTCGATGGCTTGCTCGAGACTCAATTCGCGGTGCGGAATCAAGCGGATCGCTTCGTCCGCGCTGGACGAGCGCATGTTGGTCTGCTTCTTTTCCTTTGTAACGTTTACGTCCATGTCCTGTTCGCGCGAATTCTCGCCGACGATCATGCCCTCGTAGACGTCGATTGCGGGCCCGATGAACAATTCGCCGCGCTCCTGGATGTTCCACAGCGCAAATGCGGTGGATGGTCCGCTGCGGTCCGCCACCAATGCGCCGGTTGGACGAAGCGCCATCTCTCCGCCGTATTCCATCCAGCCTTCGAAAATCGAATGAATCAGCGCCGTGCCGCGCGTGTCCGTGAGCATCTGGCTGCGAAGCCCGATTAATCCGCGTGACGGAATCTTGAAGTCCATGCGCACGCGGCCCGAGCCGTGATTGCTCATTTTGATCATCTCGCCGCGCCGGCTGCCGGTGGTTTCCATGATGATTCCGATGAAATTCTCGGGCACGTCAATCACCAGGCGCTCCAGCGGCTCGAGTTTCTTGCCGTTCTCCGTGCGGACAACGATTTCGGGCTTGCCCACCATCAGTTCAAAACCTTCGCGCCGCATCGTTTCGATCAGAATCGCGAGCTGCAATTCGCCGCGCCCCAGCACGCGGAAGGATTCCGGCGTGTCCGTGTCCTCGACACGGATGGACACGTTGGTCAGGAGTTCTTTTTGCAGGCGATCGCGGAGGTCGCGCGAAGTCAGATACGTTCCGTCTTTGCCGGAAAGCGGACTGCTGTTGACGGTGAAAATCATCGCCAGCGTGGGCTCGTCGATTAGCAGCGGCTCCAGGGGCATCGGGTTTGCCAAATCCGTAATGCTTTCCCCGATGTTGATGCCCTCGACCCCGGCAATCGCCACCAGATCGCCTGCCGGGACGGCTTGCGCTTCGTCCCGCTCCAGGCCGCGGAAGGTATACAGTTTGGTGATTCGCGTCGGCGTCAGGCGGCCGTCCAGCTTGACGATGCCCACGTCCGCGCCGCGCCTGAGCGTGCCGTTGAAAACGCGGCCGATCGCGATGCGTCCCAGAAATTCGCTGTAATCCAGGTTCATCACCTGAATCTGCAGAACCCCTTCCGGGTCGCCCGGAGGAGCAGGAATGTGTTTTACGATGGTCTCGAATAGCGGGAGCAAATCTTTCGAACCGTCGCCCGGCGTGAGGTGCGCCACGCCGTCGCGCGCATTCGTGTACACCACCGGAAAGTCGAGCTGGTCTTCCGTGGCGTCGAGATCGATGAACAGGTCGTAGATTTCGTCCAGGACTTCCTTTGCGCGCGCATCGGTGCGGTCGATCTTGTTCAGCACGATCACCGGCGGCAGCTTCGCCGCCAGCGCCTTCTGCAGGACATAACGCGTTTGCGGCAGCGGCCCTTCGCTGGCGTCGACGAGCACCACAACTCCGTCCACCATGCGCAGCGCGCGCTCCACTTCGCCGCCAAAGTCGCTGTGCCCCGGCGTGTCCACGATATTGATCTTCGTGTCGTGGAAGAAAAGCGCGGTGTTCTTTGCGAGAATGGTGATGCCGCGCTCGCGTTCCAGGTCGTTCGAATCCATCACGCGCTCAACGAGAGCTTCGTTGGCACGGAAAATCCCACTTTGGCGGAGCATGGCGTCAACCAGCGTGGTCTTGCCGTGGTCCACGTGCGCAATGATGGCAATGTTGCGAATATTTTGACTCATAATTTCTGCTTGTCGTGGCCGCTTCGGGGCCAAATCCACTAAAGACAAAAATAGCTGCTGAAACAACCAGCAGCCTTGACGAATGTACCTTTATGTAGGTTGACCGCCTGGCGGTCACACGTCCTTAGGTGCGGCGCAGCAGTCTATAGTTTAACAGACTCGCTCTGCGGACGGCCAACAATGTAGGACAGGCATTCCTGCCTGTTCTCTTCCTGTTAACTCAATCTTGGGAAGGGACAGACAAGAATGCCTGTCCCACCTCGCTATTCCACGCGCAGGGCGATGGGGCCGAAGTCACTCCGAAAATCGAAGGGAAGAAGCCGCAGAAGTGCTCGATAAAATCGTATCGCCCTGGAATCAGCCGCTGCTATGGCGTCCTCCCGCGGCGCCGCCAGAGCACCGCTCTTCGGACCACTCGTTGTTTCTGGAACTAGCTCAACCGGCTCCGGGAATTTCTTTACGCCGTCCGAGTTTTCTTCAACAGATTTCTCGACCGCGCGATGGACAGTATTTCATCCATCCGCTCCGCTTCCGCGGTGGCGACTTGCCGGCCTTCTGGCGTTAACCGGTAATAACGGCGCCGTTCGTCGTCTTCTGATTCCGCGGGCCGGGAACGCAGCTCAACGATCAGGCCATCGTTCAGCAAGCGCTTGATGATTCCATACAGGGTTCCCGTGCTCAGCCGGACTTTGCCGCCGGTGCGCAGCTCCACTTCTTTGAGAATGGCATAGCCGTGGAGATCGCCGCCAGCCAGCGCCAGCAGCACATGGAACATGGACGGCGTCAGTGGCCCGAAAGGTTCAGCGTTGCTTTGAGCAGCACTCAAGGTTTCAGCTCCGCAGAAGAAAGGCTCTATCGTTATACGCTATATCGTCACACGCCATAGTGTCAAGGGGGGGCAGCCCGTGTCCATCCAATGAAATTCCGCAGACAGGGCTTTCCTGGAAAATCTGGAATCGGGAGACAAGAGGAACGAGCTTCTTCAGGACAATCGAAATGCCCGCGCCCGACTCTAGGTAGGATTGGTTCAGAGGGCGCGAACGCGGGTTTTTCGATGGTTCTTGGGACTACGGGCTTTTAAGATTTAGTTTTCCCAAGTCCTCCTATGGATGAGTTCAATAATCCCGGAGCAGGCCAGCTGACGGAATGATCTGATCTGCCGCGGGGGGACGTTGCTTTCCTTAACTTGAATCCCACTTGAACGTCAAACGAACTAACTCTGAAAATTCTGTGACCCTATAAGATCATTACAATCAGTATGTTATGTCCCTAAATGAACTAGGCTCTTTCCTGACGGTATTTCGCGTGGTATAGTCCGCCGATTGATTTCGGGGGATTTATCCTTCGTGGAGCACCGCGTTGACCCCAAATTCGCCCTCCGTTTCGGCCTTTATGAGGTCGATCTACTTCAGGGAGTACTTTCCCGGCAGGGCGTACGCCTCAGGATTCAAGAACAGCCTTTCCGCATCTTGGCGCTGCTTCTGCAACGCCCCGGTGAGATCGTCACCCGCGAAGAGCTCCAGCAGTTACTTTGGCCCGAAGGTACTCACGTTAATTTTGACGGCAGCCTAAATGCCGCCCTGAAGAAGCTCCGTGCCGCCATTCAAGATGACGCCGAGAATCCGCGCTTTATCGAAACCGTTCCCCGCCAGGGTTATCGCTTCCTCACGCCGGTCCATTCCGTCAACGGTTCTGCTAACTCCATTTCTCCCTCGACAAGCGTTTCTCCAGTAAGTTCCGAAAAGTCCTTCGAAGTCCGCATGCGCCTCAATCCGGAATTCTCACCCGAGAGGGCTGCCGAGCTTTCCAGAGAAAGGAAAATGGCGGAGCGCGCGACGCGGTGGATCGATTTCAGTCTTCTTTCCTGCGCGATTGCTTTTGGTTCCTGGCTGCTCTTTTTCATCGTCTACCCCGTCCCTCGTCCCAGCGTGCAGCGCATGACGCGCATCACCAACGCCGGTGGAATCGATGAATGGGGCGGGATCGTGTCCGATGGCACGAGGATTTTTTTTCTCGAGCGTGACGGCGGCCACTGGAATCTGATGCAAACCTCGGTGGAAGGCGGCAACGCGGAAAAAATGCTCGCTCCTTTTGAAAACACCCGCCTCTTCGCCCTCTCGCCCGACCATTCGCAGTTTCTGATCGGACAGTTCAACCGGCGCGATGATGAGATGCCGCTCTGGCTATGGCCCGTGCAAGGTGGTGAGCCGCGGCGCATGGGTGAAGCCGTTGGACACGATCCCGCGTGGTCACCGGATGGCAGCCAGATCATTTATGTTCGCGGCCGCAGCCTCTATACCATCCATCCCGACGGGACTCAGGTCCGCGAGTTGGCGCATGGCCCTGGGCTTCCGCATTTTCCTGCCTGGTCTCCCGACGGCGAAACCATTCGTTTCAACATGGACAAGCGCGAGGATGGCACTCAAGCAGTCTGGGAGATGGCCGCCGATGGCTCCGGTTTGCATCCGATTCTCGCCGGCGGAAGGCCGCTGGCCTCTCAGTCCGCCGGTGAGTGGACGGCGGATGGCAGGTATTTTCTTTTTTCCGGCTGCGAAAACTACGACTGCAATCTCTGGGGCATCCGCGAAGCCTGGAATTGGTTCCGCCGATCGCACCGTGATCCTGCGCAATTGACGCACGGCCCTGATTCTTTGCACGTGGACATCCCCACGCAAACGGGTTCCCGCGTATTTGCTTTCAGCTTCCGCTCGAATCGTGAACTGCAGAAAATCGAGCCGCGATCTCATCATGCCGAAACCTTGATTCTCAATGCCAACGCGGAAGTAGCGAGCGTCTCTCCCGACGGCCATCAGGCTCTGTATACCGAGCGTCCGGACGGCTCGCTTTGGCGGAGCAGCATCGACGGCGCTCAGCGGCTTCGCCTAACCAAACCTCCGCTGGTCGCCTCTGCCCCTCACTGGTCGCGGGATGGAAAGCAGATTCTTTTCACCGGCGTGCGTCCCGGCTACTTTCGCCAGATCTATTTCCTCTCCGCCGATGGCGGCGCCTTGCGCGCGGTCCTACCCGAGAGCCGCGAGGCTTCCGATGCCGATTGGTCGCCGGATGGCACGCAAATCGTCGTCAGCATGCGCGAACAAAAGACGCAGCCCAAGTTTGGTATCTACTTGTTCAAATCAAGCACCGGTGAGTGGACGGTCTTGCCGGAGTCCCGAGGACTGGTCGCTCCTCGCTGGTCTCCCGATGGACGATACATCGCGGCTCTTGACGAAACAAATCACCGGCTGGTTTTTTATGATTTCCTGACGGAACGATGGAGTGACCTGGCCGAAGGCGGACTTCTCAGCGCACCTTACTGGGCTTCCGGCTCCGCGGCGGTCTATTTTCAGGATCAGCTCGACAGCGAGCAGGCCGTCTATCGCGTGAAGATTGCGAATCGCCAGGTCGAGAAAGTCTTCAGTTGCGGCGAGATGCTTCGCAGCAGCCCCTCGCATTGCATCTTCAGCGGGCTTGGACTGGATGGATCTCTTTACATCATGGTTGAACGCGGTTTGACCGACATCTACGCTCTCGACCTCGACTTGCCCTGAGAATTCGCCCTTTTCCCTTTTGCGCCACCCTTGCGCTACCGCTGACCCGCCCACACGAAGCAAACCATCTGCTGCATCATGAAACAGTCCACTCTCTCCACCTCATGTGGTAGAAAGTACCCGATTTGCGATTTTAGACGCGCAGTGCCACAAAACGGCACTTCGCTGGCGGCATTGAATTCACTAATTCATATAATTGACTTCTAAATTTAGCCGATTTGCTTCTGTAACATCCTGTTTTTTAGATTCTTTCCTATTTCACCGCACTAGTGCGATCCCAGCGAATCGGTTTCATGGAACTTATCCATGAAATTTTTCGTAAGATTAGAAAACGCTCGACTGGTTTCTACGTCTATACATCTTAAGGGTGGGCGTCTATGTCACCGGAAGTGATCTCAATGCGAGAACCGGATGAACCGGCGACTTCGGAGCGAGTACTCCTGTCATCCGGCCGCTATGTCCTGTTTGGCCCCTTTCGGATTGACCAGCAGCGGCAGGAAGTTACGCGCAACGGGGCCCGGCTCAAGCTCCAGGGGAAGGTTTATCAGATTCTTCTGACACTTCTCGAGAAACCGGGTGAAGTCGTCACCCGCGAAGAGCTGCGCATACGGCTCTGGCCCGCTGATACGCATGTGAACTACGACGCCAATGTAAATACCACCGTCAACAAACTCCGCCAGGCGCTTGGCGATTCCTCCGATAAGCCGCTCTACATCGAGACTATTCCTCGGAAGGGCTACTGCCTCCTGGTGCAGCCCGAAGTCTCCGACAAGCCCGCCCATCCGCTCTTCACCCAGAGCGAGGCATCCGCTGATTCCGCTCAAGAAGCTTCTCGAAGCTTGGTCGCCCCTTCGTTTTCCAAGTCGGATGTTTGGATTGTGCTCGGCGTGATCGGCCTGATTCTTGCCGGGATGCTCCTCGGCGCGGGAATTACGCGGCTCTGGATTTCCCACGCGGCCCTGATGGCCCACTACCCCTTGGCAATATTCTTTTCGCGCGCATCAGCGGCCGCGTTTTTTTAAGATCTGTCTTACTCTTTCGGGGCTTGGCCTGACCGGAACTCCGTCCACGGGCCCGCCTTCATATCCCGCAAATAAGGCTCCTGCCAGGCATACTCGGGATGAGCCGCGAGAAATGGCTTGGCGAGAAAATCCCCGCCGCAGGGATGTCCCATGCGAGCCATCATCCGCATTTCTTTCGCCATCGTTGCGTCCGTCACTTTTCCCTGCACTGCTCCGCCGGGATAGTAGGGTTGCCAATTCCATTCTTTGACGCCGCGCGGCGATGCATCCACGTGCCCGCACAGCGTGCGCTCGTTGGCTTCTTCCTTGTGCTGAGCGGTGTCTGCATGGTCGCCCAGCATCTTTTCCGCAAGCGCGACGTCGATCTTTCCTTTGTTTTCCTCCAACAATTCATCCCAGCGCGCCCGCCTGGCGTTCGGCGAACTCTCTTTATTAGCCGGATCAAACTGTGGCGTGTCTTCCTTGAGCACCTTCGGATCGCGCGCCCAGTTCGATCCCGAGAGCATGCCATCCTTCGTCCTCCACAGCTTGCGCGCTTTCAACCCAAGTTCGAGCTGCGCGATCTCCCCTGTCTTTCGGTCGCCGAGCAGCCAGTCGTTTGCATAGCCTCCGTTGTTTCCGTCCAGCATGATCTTCGTGTATTCGTCGATTGAGCCCGCATACTGCAAGGCCTTCCGCGCCCGTACAAATTCAGCTTTTCCGTTGGGGTCCCAGCCTTCAAATTGCGTAATCGTCGTTTCCGTTACCATCAGCCCGTCGCTGTTGATCCCGAAATCGTCGTCGCTAGCGATCACTCCAGGGAAACCATCCATCAGGATTCTGTAGCCATTCTTCGGCGCGATGTCGAACACGATCCGCCACCGTTCCCCGTTCCGGTAACTGGTCCAGTTGTTGTGCGCCATCACGATCAGCCCGTCTTTTGTCCAGCTTCCCGTCGCCACAAAAGCGCTGCAATTCCCCGGGCTTTTAAGGTTTGGCGCCTTCGCCGTTTTTTGCTGCTTGTTCAGCCAGGGCACGTAATAATCCGGCAGCTCTTCGAATGCGTTGAACGCCACGATGTCGTGCACATCCAGCTTCGACCCGGTGCGGTCGCGCAGTCCCTCGACGATGCCCTGCAGCTCCTGCTGATACTCCGCATCGATCTTCGGCCACAGCATTTCGTGCGCGGCTTTACGGAAAAATTCCCAGTCGCGGTTCGTGGAACGCATCATCCCCGCGCTCACTGCCGCGAACGCATCTTCGATCTCCGGGGCCAGGAGGTACCCGTGCTGATATCCCATTGCGCCCGGATCGCCTTCGAGATGCACGTAGATCCACCCGCCTTCTTCAAAGCGCGATGCGGGCTTCAAGCGCGCATCGCTCGCCGCGGCACGCTCTCGCGCCGCCGCGATCGTCGCCACCATGGCGTCATACGCCGATGGGGATGCCGGCGCTCCGCTCTCCGCCCACCATAGCGCCACCCCTCCCAGGATCACCGGCAGAATCGTCGCCGCGCGCCTCATCGAATCATTCATTGCACCCGCCTCCAGAACGTCTGTTTGCGATCCTAGAGTCTATTTTGCCTCCCGTCTTCCTTCAACCTTTCCTTACCTCGCATCGTTCTCGTGTAAACTCTCCCGATCGGAATGCTTACAGCCATCACGCGTGCCGTCAGCCCAGCCATCGTCAATTGCGAACTCTCCTTCATCGATCGCAAGCCCATCGATCTGGCCATAGCCCAGGAGCAGCACCGCGCTTACGAAAAGCTGCTCGGCAAATTGGGCGTTCGCGTTATTTCGCTGCCCGCCGAGCCCGATCTTCCCGACTCGATGTTCGTCGAAGACCCCGCCATCGTTCTCGATGAATTGGCGGTGATCCTGCCGCTCGGAACGGAGACCCGCCGCCGCGAGGCGCCTTCACTCGCTCAAGCGCTCGCCGCGTTTAGAAAGCTCGAGTACGTTTCTCTTCCCGGCACTCTCGAAGGTGGCGACGTCCTTCGCATCGGCCGCAAGCTCTTTGTCGGCCTTACCAGGCGCAGCAACGCCGAAGGCATCCGCCAGCTTGCCACCATTCTTGCGCCGCACAATTATGACGTCATCACCGTTCCCGTCACCGGCTGCCTTCATCTAAAATCTGCCGTCACGCACCTCGGCCGCAACACGCTCCTGGCGAACCGTGCATGGTTTGGCACCACGCCGCTTGCCGGTCATGAATGGATCGACGTCGATCCCGCAGAGCCGCATGCAGCCAATGCCCTGGCCCTCGAGGACACGATCATTTTCCCTGCATCGTTCCCGCGCACACGTGCCCGCATCGAAGCCCGTGGCTTCCACGTCACTTCCATCGACATCTTCGAACTCCAAAAAGCCGAATCCGGCCTCACCTGCTCCAGTCTTCTTTTCGCAAACACAACTTCCGCCGGACGATGAGCCAGCACACATGAAATGCTACTTTGCCCGTGTGCGGGTTCTTTCCACTGGACAGGTGATTCCAAGGAACTGCTGTCCTGGACTAAGGAAAAGCCTGTAGAAGGGTCAGATAGACCGCCTGCGGCGCCTCCGCCCCCTTTTCCAGATTTTCCTTCACTTCCATCCTTGCCCGTGCTATTCTGCCTTTCGCAATGTTGTCCATCGCCACCAAGCGAATTACGTCCAAGTCGTCCATGTCGACTACCTCGACTACGACTAAGACGACTATTTCCGCTTCCGGCGCGTGGAGAAACAGCTAGCGAACTAGCAAAAAGTTTCCAACCCACCGCCAGAAGCGAACCTGGCGGTGGGTTTCTTCTTTTAAGCCCCCTCCAGAGACGCTCCAGCGGTTGCAATCGCGAGGGGAAACCAGGAGCGCAGGTCATGAGTCTCGAAAACGTACCGGAAGAATTAGCAGCGGAAGGAAGCCCCGCTGAGTTGCACGAGCGAGTGCATTACGCCGGCGGCGCGAGCAAGCAACGCCGGAACGTCGTGGCCTTCAAGTTCGGCGGCAGTTCTCTTCTCGGTGCGGGCCGCATGCTCCATGCTGCAGGTCTTGTTCGCGCCGCCACGCGGGCATCCAGCGTCATCGTGGTCGTCTCCGCGATGAAGGGCGTCACCGATCATCTCCTTTCTATTGCCCGCGCTCTCGCCGATGGCAAGCTCGCGCATGCCCGCCGCGCAGCCGAGCTCGTCCTGCATCTTCACCTTGATGTGCTTCACAATCTGCAGCTCAGCGAGCACCATGACCTTCGCGTGCGCCGCGAATTGCAACTCCTGGGACGCGACCTTCTTCACGAAATTCCGGTCCACGGAAGCGTCGCCGCCGGCGCTGAGATCTTCGATCGCCTCGCCTCCTTTGGCGAACGCTTCAGCGCCAGGCTCTTCGCCGCCGCGCTGGAAATTTCTGGCGTTCCTGCAGTGCCCGTCACATCCTCGGATTTCGTCCTGACCTGCGACACCTTTCGCGACGCGCAGCCGCGTCTCGAAGAAAGTAAACAACGTGGCCGGGACGTCCTTCTACCGCTCCTCGAAGCCGGCGTTGTGGCCGTCGTTACCGGATTCATCGGCGCAACGCCCGATGGCCGCATCACCACTCTCGGCCGCAACAGCTCGGATTTTTCCGGGGCCATCATCGCGCACGTCGTGGACGCCGACGAACTCGTCATTTGGACCGACGTCGACGGCATTTACACCGCGAATCCCAACGAATCTGCCGAAGCGCGCCTCTTGCATGAGCTCAGCTACGATGAGGCCCACGCCCTTGCCGCGAGCGGCGCGAAAGTTCTCCACGCAAAAGTTCTTCCTCTCGCCGCCGAAACCGAAATGGTCGTTTGGGTTCGCAACACTTTCAATCCGCAGGCGCGCGGCACGCGCATCGGCACGCCGCGCTCGCTCCAGGATTCGAGAACAGCGTCGCAGGATTGCGTTCCAATTTGTTCGATTTCAACTCAACAAGGCGGTGCGGCATGAATTCCCCATCTCAAAACGACGGAGATCAAAATATGCACGCGAAGCGACCGGAGAAAAAGTGGAGAGCGGGGGTCCTTGGCGCTACAGGAGTTGTCGGCCAGCGCCTCGTTCAAATGCTCGGCAATCATCCGTGGTTTGACCTTACCGAAGTTGCCGCCTCCGAGCGTTCTTCCGGTAGGACTTACGCCGAAGCCGTTCGCTGGCATCTCGACGCGCCGATTCCCGATGCCGCGCGCGGCCTCGTCGTTAAAGGACTCGACCTCTCTCTCGACTGCGACTTCGTTTTTTCCGCGCTCGATTCTTCCGTCGCTGGCCCCGCCGAAGAGGATTTCGCCCGCGCGGGCTATCCCGTCGTCAGCAATTCCAGGAATCACCGCATGGATCCCGATGTTCCGCTGCTCATTCCGGAAGTGAACGCCGCGCATCTCGACGCCGTTCCTCTGCAGCAGAAGAATCGCGGCTATGATACGGGCTTCATCGTCACCAATCCCAATTGCTCGACCGCCGGCCTGGTCCTGGTATTAAAACCTCTCGCCGATGCCTTTGGCCTCGAGAAAATCTTTGTCGTCACTCTTCAGGCCATTTCCGGCGCCGGCTACCCCGGCGTCGCCTCGCTGGACATCCAGGGCAACGTCGTCCCCTTTATCAGCGGTGAAGAAGAAAAAATGGAGCTCGAACCGCAAAAGCTGCTCGGCAAATGGGATGGGTCGCGCTTCGTCGACGCCGGCATCGGCCTCAGCGCCCATTGCAATCGCGTGCCTGTGATCGACGGCCACATCGAATGCGTCTCGATCGGCCTGAAAAAAATCGCCTCCCTCGACGAAGTTCGTGAAGCCCTCCGCAACTTCGAAGTAGACGCCGATCTGGCTTCGCTCCCCACCGCCCTGAAGAACCCCGTCCTTGTCTTCGACGAGGAAAACCGCCCGCAGCCCCGCCGCGACGTCTACGCGGGCAATGGTATGGCCGCCGTCGTCGGCCGCGTCCGCGAATGCCCGCTCCTGGACGTCAAACTCACGTTGCTCTCGCACAACCTCGTCCGCGGCGCCGCCGGCGCCGCCCTGCTCAACGCCGAACTCCTCGCCGCTCGCGGCTTCCTCAAGCACCGCCGCGCCCCGAGCGAGTCTCGCCTCGCCGAACCCGTCTCCCGCTGAGTCGCGTTGCTTTCAAGCCGGGGGTTCTGCCTGCGGGGCCCCCTCCATAATTGCCAACGTGAATGCCATGATCTACGCTTGCAAATATTGAGGAGGCCTTCGTGTCCATGTCCATCCCACGGTCGATGCAATGGCTACTGTGCTTCGCCTCGCTGGCCGCGATTCCCTATCCGTACGGCCGCGGCACCCATTCGTCCGCACAACAAGTTGCCAGCAGCCTGCCCCCTCCCGTGCACTTGGCCGCCGAGCAAGATCATCAGCGCCTTATGGATCTTCTCCACATCGCTCCGCCGCGGTCCCGACGGCGACCCCAACTCCCCGAACGCCGCCAACTATGACGAGTCCAAGGTGACTCCCCCGCAAAACCTACCCGATGTGCTGAATTTGAACAATGGCAAGCCAGTGACCTCCGCAAAAATGTGGTGGGATCAGCGCCGCCCGGAAATCGTCGAAGATTTCGGCCGCGAAATTCTCGGCCGCCGTTCTGAAAAACACTCCCAAATTGACATCCTCCCCGGCCTAAAGTCCGGGGATTCCTACGGGCTCCACGCTTACGCATGGATGCCTTCGGTGGTTTCCTGCCACGACGCACTTACCGCATGCGAAGGTTGCGAACAGGGTCCTAAGGCGCATGGTCGCAATCACAGCTGACCTGAAAACAAAGGATTTAGCGCTGGGAATGGGCGATTGCTCTGCACGGCTTTCATGAGCTTTCGCGGGCCGCAGGGCCCTAAAAGACAAGCGAGGCGAATCCCGCCTCTCGGATATTTACGGCGACGACTCCCGCCAACGCCACCGGCCCTGTGCCCGTAATCATGGAGCTGAGCTGGAGCGCCGAAGCCATGGCCGCCATCCGAAAGCGCTTCACCGAAGCTCAATTGGCTGCTCTCGCTGATAAAGGTCCCACCTGGCAGCAGCAGCTTCTCGCCAAAGGCTGGGGCTACGCCTCGGTTATCCCCACCAGTATTCAGCCGGGACAACGGCACAGGCCTCACTGAAGGCATCATCGGTCTCGTCAACAAAGGTCAGCCCCGCCAGGCTCGATGATTGGGGCGCTCTGCGGGCGTGGGCTTGGAGAGCCAGCCGCGCCCTCGACTATTTTGAAACCGACAAATCCGTGGAAGCCAAGCAAGTCGGCCTCGAAGGCCACTCCCGCTACCGCAAAGCCGTCCTCGTCGCCATGGCCTACGATTCGCGTTTCGCCATTGCTTACGTCAGCTCCTCCGGCGAAGCCGGCGCCAAGCTCTTCCGCCGCAACTTCGGCGAGCAGGTTGGCAACGTCGCCGGACCTGGCGAGTACCACTGGATGGCCGGCAACTTCCTGAAATACGACGGCCCGCTCACCGAAAACGATCTCCCCATCGATGCCCACGAACTCACCGCCCTCAGCGCCCCGCGTCCCGTCTTCATCGGCGCCGGCGCCACGCAAGGCAATGGCTGGGCCGACGCCAAAGGCATGTTCCTCGCCGCCGCCGCAGCCGGCCCCGTCTACAAACTCTTCGACAAAAAGGAGCTCGGCGTCACCGACTTCCCCCCAATCGAAACTTCCCTCATCAACGGCGACTCGCCTTCCGCCAACACACCGGCGGCCACACCCCCACCCCCAACTGGCCCACCTTCCTAACCTTCGCCTCCCGCTACGTCAAAGCTCCGCCGCCGACGCCAGCAGGGTTTCCTTTTTGTCTCTAGTTTCTCGACATGTACAATGGCCATGCGCCCGATGCCCAAGAACTGGAAACATCCCCGGGTTGCATCCATTCACCATGCCTCGTTCAAACGATAAGCATAGAATCATCAAACACTACGACGTACTCAGTCCTTACTATCGCTCCCTCTGGGGAGAGCATCTGCATCACGGCTATTGGATTCGCGGGGATGAATCCAAGGAAAAGGCCCAGCTTCAGCTCATCGAGCATCTCGCTCGGCTCGCAAGAGTAAAGCCTGGCTCGGATATTCTTGACATTGGCTGCGGCTTCGGCGCCAGCAGTCTCTATTTGGCCAAAAACCATAACGCCGCCGTCACCGGTATAACCATTTCCCCGGTACAGGCCGAAATGGCGGCCAAGGCTGCGGCACGGGAGCAACTCGATGCGAAGTTTCTCCTGATGGACGCCGAAGCGATGCACTTCCAGAAAAAATTCGACCTTCTCTGGTCCGTAGAATCCATCTCCCACTATCAGCGCCGCGAAGAGTTCTTTGTTTCTGCCGCTAAACTCCTGAAGCCCGGTGGCCTCTTCGCGATCACCGACTGGTTCAAAAAAGAAAATCTGACCCCCGCGGAGACCAGGAAATTTATCCATCCAATCGAAAAGGGCATGCTTGTGGAACTGCAAAGCATGCATGACTATGAGCGTTTCTTGACTTTAAACGGCCTGCAAATCATGCACCGCGAAATTCTGAACGAGAATTGCGCCAAGACGTGGGACCTGTGCCTCGATATCATTAGCGACAAAGCATTTTGGGCGCTTGCCGTGAAACTCGGCGCCGAGTTTGTCTCCTATCTCAAGGCCTTCCAGGCTATGCGTGCAGGTTTTGCCTCCGGTAACTTCGTCTACGGCCTCTTCGTCGCACGCGCCGCATCCAGCGTGAATGCGGCTTCCAATGCCTTATAGACGCGCTACTCGTATAAGTGGCATCCGTTCTCCGGTAAACCCTCTACACATCCACATGAGGTTAGTTAGCCCCGACCCAGCTTCCCATCTCAAGGCCAATTCGGGAAAATGGAATCCATCAGTCCGCCTGTCCAGTACTCATAAAAGTCTTCGTCGCAGGGCTTCATTACATCGCCGTATTTTTTCTTCGAGTGATTGCCCCAGTGGGGTTTCCTGCCGTCGGCGTCGCAGAAGCCGTATTCGTCGGACAGCCCCCAGGAGCTGAACACTCGCCCCGACTTGTTCGCGACGTTGGGATCCGCGGCCAGTGCGGCCACGGCCCGCCCGGAAAACAGCGGCGTCTCGGACTCCTCAAAATTGGGATCCTTCTTCGCGGCCTCCCGCCAATTGGCTTCGGCTACTCCGAATTGATCCAGCATCACTTCGGACCGCAGAAAACCTGGCGTGAGCGCAAGTACTGTCACATTCTTGCGACGCAACTCACGCGCCATGGCAAACGCCATGCGGATCACGCTTGTCTTCACCAGGTCGTAGAATAAATTCCCGCGGTACTGATACGAATCGCCATCGGTCACTTCCACGATCAGTCCTCCGCCTGATTTTTTCGCAGATTCGATGAGCAGGGGAGCGGCAAAATGGCTCGTAATTATGTGCGTGTTAAGCGCGCTTTCCATCATCTGGAAGCCTTTTGGCAGGTCGAGCTGCCAGAAGGGTTTGCCAAATTCCAGGAGCGGATCTCCGCCCCAGATGTTATTGACCAGGATGTCGAGCTTACCCTTTTCCTTCGCGATCCGAGCGATGAGCATCCGGACGGCCTCCCGGTTGGTATGGTCGATGACCGCGGGGATGCCTACGCCCCCGCGCGCCGTCACTCTCTCCGCCGTTTCTTCAATCGTCTCCAGTCTCATCGAAGCGCTTCGTGCCGATTTTCTAGTTGCCCGCGAACTGCGCCCCGTGCAGTACACCGTCGCGCCGGCTTCTCCCAAGGCTACGGCCATTCCTCGGCCGGCCCCGCGGGTAGCACCGGCCACAAGAGCGACTTTTTCGCGCATATCAGGTGGAGTGTAGGAAGAGGGCATGGGTGCCTCCAATGTTTGCCTCCATACGAGATTGCCCCATCCTAATCTAAATTGGCCGCTTCGCAATGGCCCGGAAGGACCATGGCAGCCAAGAGAAACTTAGTGCAATTCACGCAGCGGGAGCAAGAGCGACCTCGGTTGTCACTCTTTAGGAAGAGCATCCAGACTGCGCACACGATGGGGTGAGTCGGACGTGTAACGCGCTTACTGGAGATCAGTGGCCAAAGCTGGCAGGCAGATGTCCGGTAATCCGGAGATCAGCACGAATGGCGAAGCCTGCTTATCAATGCTTCTAGACGCGGGCGATCTTCCTCACTCACTGCCGTGAACTTCATTGCTAATCCACGACCGGACTCGGCACGCCGCACAACTGCGTCGGCCCTGATCTGTCCTTCCTGGACAAGAAATTCAAGCTTGGCCGTCGAACCCACACCCCTTGGCTTCGGTGTCTCGACAAACAGACCACCCAGGCTCAAATTCCGAACTCGTGAAATGTCCTCACGTCCAATGCACCGCCAATCGACCCACACGTGCTCGTGCGTCTCGACTCGGGAGGTGAACCTCCTTGAATGGAAAACGGTATGCTGCAACAAGTACCACCACCGCCTGCGGGCTTTCCAAAGATGGCGGAATGCAAAAGTACGCAGGACTTGACGAGCGGGAATCGTTGGGAACGATAGGTCTTAGGAAGCTGAGAGCGCTACCGTTGACCCGGTTCCCGCCTCTTAACCGGGGGACAACAGTGGCGCGATACTAGACTCAAGTGAACACAATTGCAACATGAAAATTGATCCGGCGCGGCGTTGCTCTTGCCCTCCTAGACCAACCATGGGTCCCTCGTACTTTAGACGTCCTTGGCGTGTTGGCCCTAATAGAATGGTTACTCTAGCCGCAATTCCAATTCTTGTTTGCCTCCATGAAGGCTTGAAGTCTTGCCGTTCCATAGCAACTCTCCGGAGACGCCGGCCGGCAACTTGATGATTGCTTTGACGTGGGAATGTTCAACCGTATATTCGGCTTCTATCATTCCCTTCGGATTCGCGACCGCAGCCGAAAGATGTTTGAGTGTTCCTAGATGAGGCGCAACGATGACCTGTGCGAAACCAGGTGTCCTTGGACGAATACCCGCCACAATGGTCAGGAAATCATAGTTCGGATGCGCGCTCCAGGCATGAGAGTCTGAGCGCGTGGGTTCCGGCTGCTCGGCCCAAGTTGTCAAGCCAAGCGATACCATCTCCCGCCATGGCCCGAGCAAATGGAGGTACTGGTCTCCCATTCCCACATGGTCAAGCGCGCGTGCGAGATAGAAACGGAAATAATAAGTGGCTTTGGTGAGGGGCGGCACGGGTCCGGTCGCCGCGTATCCGTCACTCACCGAAAGTATTTTCGTAAGCACATCCTTATGCTGTTCGCGGGGAATCACGTCGAGCCAGACGCCGAGAATGTTCGCGTGCTGGCTGTAATGTTTTTGTGCGGGGGTATCTGCCAGCAAACCATACTGCTGATTCCAGCAGAGGTTGTACACCGCCTGCGATGCGCGCTCCGCAGCGCTGCGATAGAGCCCGGCCCTGATCTTGTCGCCCAATGCAGATTCCATCTCCGCCGCATAGCTTAACGCCTCGATAAATTGCAGCGTTATTAGGGAAGATCCGCCATCGTCATCCTGTGGCGGCACGCCGAAACCGAAATCTGTGCCCCAATCTACGAAGGGCCACCAGGGAATCTTCATCAGCAGGCCGTCCGCGCGTTGCTGCTGTAGGAACCAATCCACAACCGGCCGCGTGCCGGAAAGTTGTGCGCGAACGAAGTCAGGATCGGAGCGGTACATCCAGAAATCGTGCACCATACCGACCCATAGCAATGAGAAAGTCGGGATGATTTGCCTCATGGACGAGGGATATCGGCTGCGAGTGATACCGTCAGGAATGCGGGAATCATTGAAGGCTTGAATGGCCTGGCGCGGCAGCCGGTCATCACCGCCCACAGTATAAGAAATCAGTGCCTGAATTCGAGTGTCCCCGACGTACTGCATTCGCTCGTAGTAAGGGGTGTCCATGTAGGTGTCGTGTGCGTCCAGGCGGGCGGTTCGCCAACCGATTTCCCAGATCGGATTCAGCGAATCGTCATCTGACTCGAAGTGTCCGCGTTCTTCAAACGGATATGCGGTAAACCAAGTCCGGAGTTTCTCAACTTCCAGCGGTTGATCGGCAGTCTCAATATCAAGTTGCAGGTAACGCCATGTTTTCCAGCCCAGCGGCATGAATGTGCGGTTCCTGGCGCCGTCCGTGAGGAACTCATCAAAAATGCCTTGGATGTGCTTGCCGAAGATTTCGTTACGGTTGCCCTTCTTACCGTTGTCGTCGATCAAGGCTTCGGCGTAGGTGAGGCGAACGGTGGCTCCGCGGCCACTGCTTACAGTCAGCTCGGGATATGCCGTGGTGAGATGAGAGTTATCGATTAAAACCGTGGCCTTTGAATGCGCGGGCACGGTAAATGCCCTCGCTGGAAAACCTGTAGGAGAGTCGATACCTGTCGACCTGACAACTTGTCCGGCAGAAGTCAATGCCATCTGCATCGGAGGCAGCGGGTCCGCCACAAGTTGCCAGTTGTTTTCTTGCAACACTGCGCCGGCCGGAGTGGCGTGCCCAATCGGTTGCGCCCTTTTCCAGCGCCCACCGGTGCCGGAGTCGGCGGTGTTCCAGCCCCAGTTGAACGCTGTTGCATCGATGCGCTCCGCAGGTTCGGCAACATAGTATTGATTTCGGACCGCCTCTGGCGTGGGCAGTATTTGAATGCCCTTCTCTTCTTCCACTTCCCACGTTGGATCGGTGTCGGCTATCCGCTCCGCTTCGCCTTCTCCGTGAAGAAGAAATCCCGTACGATCGCTGATCTGGGCCAGCGGAGTAAGCACGCCAAAGTTCCAGACCGCGGCGGCCAGGATATTTCTCCCCGGACGCAGGAACGGCGCGACGTCATAGGTCTCATATCTCCAATGACCCAAATCGCTTCGTGATGGGCCAGCGTCCACGCGCTGATGATTCACATAAAAAATGAATTGGTTATCCGCGCTCACGTGCACGATAAAGTGCTCCGGCTGTTGCGCAAGCTCAATCAGCTTCCGGAAGTGCAGTACGGACGGGTCGCGTTGTGGGCCGTCTGGGGAGGTGATCCATTGGGCGCTCCACATTTGTTTCAGAAAATCAGTGGGAAGTTGTGTCCACGCAACTCCCGGGTTGATCAACTGGAATACCGCAATTACGAGCAGACCCACCAGGCCTGGGATTCGCATCAGGTTCTCCTCTTTCGACGAGTAAATCGAATTCTCGCGAATCTTTCAACCTCCTATAGAGCAGCGAAGAGAAAGGGCTCCTGCAATGGGAATATCCGCCCTTGGCCGGTAACAGACGAGATTCCGGACGGATGATCGCCTGCTTGGAAACTATTCCAGCGCCGTGCAACTCCTCCGCTGACGTCGGCGGTCACCTCGCCGTGTGGCCCGCTCTTGGCTCGGGCGCTTCCATCTGCCTCCGCGCGGGGCATCCCCTCACCCACGCTTCCGAATTCCCTAAGTCACGACGTTTGTCACGATGTCTGTGCCAACGGCATATTGTTGCAAGAGCGCCCCAAGCCTTTGCGTCCAGCGTTCGAGACTTTCTGGACCTCCGAAAGAAACAATGATCGCCAGTACTTGCGTCGTTGCCGCCGTCACCATCGTTCGTTCCGAATCGCTCGTGGCGCTGCCGTGCGGTCCACCGTCATCACAAAACACGGGCATTCCTTCCAGATTCAAATCGTATTTGCCAATGCCCTTGTACATTTCTGTTGCGTGCCCCGCGCGAAAAACTATATCTCCACTCACATGCGCCAGGTCATACAGCCCAATCGGCAGGCGGCTTTCCACCGACGCGAGATTGATCGCGTCCACCACAACGTTGATTTGCGGCAAGCCTTTTCCCGCCACCACGCGCCTCAACAGCGCTTCCGCCGAACCGCGGTACCTCGATGGATCTTTTCCCAGTGCCTTGTAGGCCATACGCGTCGATTCTACCTGCGGGGACGCCAGTACGCTGCGCGGCACGGCCAGTTTCTGAATTTCCGTTTCTCTCGCCTTCATCTCTTCGAGCAGCGCCGCGGCGGAAGCGCCCGCTTCCACGCGCGCCGTCACGCATCCCAACGCTGTTCTCGGGCACTTCGTCTTCAATCTTGGATCAATCGTTACATTCATCGCGGCCTCAGCTCGCAACCGGTTTCAGACGAGCCGAGAAGTGCCGCAAGAACTTTGCCTGGTGGGTTATTTCGTAGCCGCGGATCTGCTCCCGTTTGCGCCAAACGTCCAGAATCACTTCCACGACGTACTCGATATGGCTCTGCGTGTACGCGCGCCGGGGAATCGCCAGGCGCACCAGATCCATTTTCGCGTGCTCGCCGAACATCAGCGTTCCGATCTCCACGGAGCGAATCCCGCCTTCCAGGTAAAGCTCGTTCGCCAGCGCCACGCCCGGAAACTGCGCCGGCGGAACGTGCGGCAGGAATGCACGCGCATCGATATAGATTGCGTGTCCGCCCGGCGGCTGCACGATCGGCACGCCTTCGCTCGCAATGTGATTACCGAGAAACGCCGTGGAAGCGATCCGGTATTTCAGATATTCCTCCTCCAGCGCCTCGTTCAATCCGACGGCAATCGCCTCCAGGTCGCGTCCCGCCAGTCCGCCGTAGGTCGGGAAGCCTTCGGTCAGAATCAGCAAATCTTTCTGCTGCTCCGCCAACGTATCGTCGTTGGTGCAAAGGAATCCGCCGATGTTCGCCATCCCGTCCTTCTTCGCGGACATGGTGCAGCCGTCGGCGTGCGAAAACATCTCCCGAGCAATCTCGCGCGGAGTTTTTTTCGCGTAGCCCGGCTCGCGCAGTTTAATAAAGTAGGCATTTTCCGCGAAGCGGCACGCATCGATATACAACGGAATCCCATGCTTCTTGCAGATTTCTTTCACCGCGCGGATATTCTCCATCGAAACCGGCTGGCCGCCTCCGGAATTATTGGTCACCGTCAGCATCACCAGCGGAATTTTCTTCGCACCTTCGCGTTCGATCGCTTCCGCCAGCCTCCCCGTGTCCATGTTCCCCTTAAAAGGATGCACGCGCGCGGGCTCCTTTGCTTCCGGGACGGGCAGGTCCAGTGCCTGCGCTCCGACAAATTCGCAGTTCGCGCGGGTAGTGTCGAAATGCGTGTTGTTCGGGACGACGTCGCCTTTCTTGCACATGACGCTGAACAAAATCCGTTCCGCGGCGCGGCCCTGGTGCGTGGGAATCACATGACGGAAACCGAAGATGCCCTGCACGGAATCGCGAAATCGCGCGAAGCTCGGCGAACCAGCATAAGATTCGTCGCCGCGCATCATCGCCGCCCACTGTTCGGTGGACATCGCCGCGGTCCCCGAATCCGTCAGCAAGTCAATCAGAATCGCTTCGGAAGCCACCAGAAAAAGATTGTACCCCGCGGCCTCCATGAGTTTTTGGCGTTCTTCCCGCGTGGTGCGACGGATCGCCTCGATGCTCTTGATCCGGAACGGCTCGATGATCGTCTTGATCGGCATGCTCTTCTGCGGCTTTCCCCCGGACACACTAACACACCGCCGGATTTATCGCCGGGGGCATCATTCGCAGGATGGGCGCGGTCACTGCTCCGCTCTGACCTGGCACTCGTGCTAAACTTTATGGATTCTAGGCCCGTAGCTCAGTTGGTTAGAGCGCTACCTTGACACGGTAGAGGTCTGGGGTTCGAGTCCCCACGGGCCTACCATATCTTTCAGTGGGTTAGCACTCACAACCTCGCTCGGCAAGGCTCCAAATGGCTCCATTAAGGACGCAGTCCGCAGCCAACAGGAACTCACAGAGTGAGTAATTGGCGGCCCACTCTTGCTAGGCCGGCGCCATACTTGGAAAGCAATTGACACCACTATCCCCCCAGCCGCTTATGCCTGAAAACGTTGATGTGGCTCGTACAAATCGAAAGCGCGAACAGTTTGTTTGTGGTAAAGAAGGTAAGGTATAGATAGGCGGCACTTCCGTGAATATCGACACGGATGACACGCGCGCGGGCGTGGTACACGGGGCGGTCGAGAATGCCAGTGATGGCGGCGCTGTCGCCCGCAATTTTCCCTAATCTCAACCCGAAGGCCAACCGAGATGTGCCCGACTACGGGTATTATCAAGTACTTGGCAGTCCCCAACAGCCTTGGAAGTTGTTGTGAGTACTTGATTGACACGGTAGAGGTCTGGGGTTCGAGTCCCCACGGGCCTACCATTTACAGTCTCGAAGTTCTTCTAACAAATTGACATGATGTGCCAATACGACATGTATATGTCAAAGATTGACATGAACAGATGTTGTGGATAACGTTAGAAGTAGTATATTCGGGAGCGAAGAGGCTATCCATGGACCAAATGAACGTCTCGATTACCGATCAGCTTGCTGGTTACGTTCGCAAGAAAGTGAAGAGCGGACGCTACAACAATGCGAGCGAAGTCGTCCGCGAAGCGTTGCGACGTATGGAAGAGGACGACGAGCGCGCACTACGGCTAGCAAAGCCCACCGCAGAGGACATTCTTACCGACCTTACGGAAGAGCAGCTTGACGACATCCGCCGCCGCGTGCGTGCCAGCATCGACGGCGTCGAGGCAGGGAAATTCCTCGAATATCAAGGGCGCGAAGGACTAGAGAAGCTTGCAGATGGGGTGAAGGCAAGAGGGCGGCAGCTCCTTGCTCGGCAAGCCCGTGGCAAGTAAATGCGCTACCGTGTCTCAGAGGAGGCTGAGCAGGATCTTGATGAGATCTTCCGCTATTGGGCCAATCGAGCAAGCCTGGAGGCGGCAGACCGGATAATTGATAGAATCACAGAGCGTTTCTGGCTGCTCGGAGAACATCCAAATGCGGGCAAGCCTGCAGGCAACATCGCTCGCGGTGTGAAGTGTTTCCCTGCAGGAAAATACTTAATCTACTATCGCAATACGCGCGGCGGCACAGATATCCTCCACATTTTTCACGGTGCTCGGGATCAAAGGCGCGCTCTTAGAGCGGCAAAGAAACGCAAGTGATTGCTACTGCCCGGGGTTATTTTCAACCCACAACCCAACCCACAAAAAGTATGTCTTGTATGACTTCCGCGTTCTTTGGCAGTCCCCGCGGTCTTCTAAGTTAATTTAGACTCATCCATCGCTTGCGAATACAGGTCAAGAGTGGTGGTTGCCTTGGCCGTCCCTTCGAGAACGGAGACAAACCTCAACAATTCAGAGGTGGCTGGAACTACATGATCGCAAACCTTTGTGTAAGTTTTTTGACGCCAACAATGACCTTGACACGTCGCTGATAGTTCCTCCACTATGGAGGAGTTTAGGAGTATCACGATGGCAGTTCTGAACATCAAGAACTTTCCCGACTCTCTTTACAGGAAGCTCCAGGCTAGAGCGAAACGCCAGCATCGATCGGTCGCTCAGGAAGTTACTCATCTTCTCAGCGATGCTCTTGAAACGCCGAAACCTCTGTCGATTCTTGATCTCAAGGGGTTGGGCAAAGAGCACTGGAGAGGAGTTGACCCATCGAAACATGTTGAGCGAGAACGGGCCTCATGGGATTGATGGCCGATCTCGGCGGCGGCCCGCTAGGGGTGGACACGGCCATCTTCATCTACTTCATCGAAGAACATCCCCAGTTTCTTCCGCTGGTCGAGCCCCTTTTCAGAGAAGTGAATGAGGGCCGCAAGGAGTTGGTTACATCGGCGCTTACCTTGCTCGAAGTCTTGGTCGTTCCCTACCGTTCTGGAGACCATCTACTGGCCGGGCGATATGAAGCTCTTCTCACGCAGAGTCGCGGCGTCCACGTTGCAGATATTTCTCGTGACCATCTGCGAGCCGCTGCACAGCTAAGAGCCGCAACGGGAGTCAAGACGCCTGATTCTCTCCAGGTTGTGGCGGCATTGGCAGTCGGCTGCACGGCTTTTCTTACGAACGATCGCGACCTTCCGACCATACCCGGTCTCCGCATCCTGCAATTGTCTTCCTATGTTCAGAGCTCCTGACATAGTACCTCGGAACCCTGTCCGCTTTTTGGAGTTCAGGGGCAGGTTGCAACCGAGTAGCGCATTTGCAGTTTGGTTCCGGGGAACACGGTGTTGGTCTGGGTCAGCGCCGCGCAAAGAATCTCCAGAGCGCGCGTCCGATGTCGCGAACTGAGCGGAGCCAGCGTGATGCGCAACTGATCCTGCGTGGGTTCGATATCAGCCGCATCGTACAGGATCGTCTGAAATCAACGTGCGGCCTTCCTCTTCGACTCGTTTGTAGTGAGGGCGGATCAACTCCAGCAGATCACTCTCGATCTGATGAAAATCGCTCAACCTTAGTCAAGGCAGAGCTCACAAGGTTAACTCCTTTGATTTCAGCACGTCTTGCTTTGCGACCCTGTTGTAAAACCAATCCTTGCTTTGACACGGTAGAGGCCTGGGGTTCGAGTCCCCACGGGCCTACCAATCAAGACCGGATTCCCAAGAAACACAGCGGGGTGCAAAAGGGTACACTTTTGCGGTAATCAGGCTTCCTTCAATACGACAGCGCCCATGGACGAATTTGCACCACAATAAGGCATCCCGTGCGAACACGACTCTTCGATTTGCGCCGGTCCTTCATTCGGCGACAACCGGCGACAACATGATAATCCTGTCGGGGAGTTACAGAATGGGGACGGACGCATTCGGTTTGACCGCCGCGGGTTTAACGGTGAAATCCGAAGAGCGGATCACGGTCTCGTTGGTCAGCAGATCGATCGCAGAGGCTTCGATCGTGTAGCGACCAGGCGCCAGGGAGCTGACGGGAATGAAACGCTCAATCGTTAGTTGCTCGCCGCCTTGGTGAAGATGGTCCTCTGTCTCCACGGTGCGCCAGACTTCTTCCTGATCTTTGGTGATGCGGTAGGCGACCGAAACCTTCGTCTTGCGGGATGATTCGTCGAGTTTCAGATTGTAAAGCTGGAAATAAATGCCCAGTTTATCGGCGCCAGAGAACTCCTGACTCAGGCGCTGGCGCACTTTGTAGGAGTCGAGCACAAACTGACCGGTCCCGATCTGCCTGGAAGCGACGCGCTCGATCTGGTCAGCCAAAATCAGTGAGCTTGCATCGAGTTTCTCCTGGTCAAAATGAGACACGCGAAGAGCTGTACCCAGAACGCCGATGTTTCCGCTCTGCATGTCCTTGATCACGATATCCAAACGGTAGAGTCCGGCTCGAAGCGGCACAGATTTCAACACATCACTTCAGTGGGTGCCTAAGTTTTCGGCATGCGTTTGGTAATATTATTTCTACGCTGTCAGTCCAAAAGCTTCAATTCGCCGCTGTTGCGAATCCCCTCCCACCAATGGTGGTCAGTGATCTCATAACAACGTCGGCTCCTTAGACCCGAGTAGACTGTGGTTGTCTGACGACCAAAGGCTCGGGAGAAAGGAGCCGGAGATGATCATTATAGGCGTGGATTATCACCCGAGCGACCAATACATCGCGTTTGTAGATACAGAAACAGGGGAGTGTGGCGAACGGCAATTGAACCACAGCGATAGAGAAGCGGAGAAGTTTTATCGGGAACTGGCGCAGCGAGGAGTGAGCGTGCGCGTGGGGATGGAGGCCACGGGCTACTCACGCTGGTTCGAGCGGTTACTGGCAGAACTGGGTATCGAGGTATGGATCGGCGACGCGGCGGAGATTAAGACCAAGCGAGTCCGCAAGCAGAAGACCGACCGTGAGGACGCCCGACTGCTGCTGAGACTGATGCGGGAAAATAATTTTCCTCGAATCTGGGTACCCAGTCCGGAGAATCGTGATCTGCGACAACTGCTTTGGCACCGGCACCGGCTGGTGCAGATGCGGACGCGAATCATGAATCAGCTGCAGGCCCTGGCGATGAACGAAGGCCAGCGACGGAAGAAAAAGCTGTGGAACGAACAAGGACGAGCACAGCTGGAAAAGCTTCCGCTCGCAACCTGGGCATCACGGCGCCGGAAGGATCTGCTCGAGCTGCTGGACCGGATGAACCCCACCATCGAAGAGCTAACCGCAGCGATCGAGCAGGAAGCCAAGAAATGGCCCGAAGTGTTGCGGCTGATGACCCACCCTGGCGTAGGTCCACTGACGGCACTGGCCTTCATGCTGATCATCGGGACTCCGGAGCGGTTCAAGTGCGGCAAGCAGATCGGCAGCTATGTCGGACTGATCCCGTGCGAGGACTCCAGTGCTGGCCATCAACGGCTGGGACACATCACCAAGCAAGGTAGCTCTCTGCTGCGTTTCTTGCTGGGAGAAGCAGCGCAAGCCGCAGCGCGTTGGGATTCGGACTGGAGGCGACGGTACATACACCTGGCGATGCGTCGGCAAAGGAACATCGCCAAGGTGGCCATGGCCCGAAGACTCGCGGTTCGGATGTACTGGATGTGGCGGAACGGTTGGGAATATGCAGAGTGGGTCAAGTTCGGTTCGCACGCGGGACAGCTCGGTACCAGGCATGGCGTGAACTAGAAACGCCGCCCCAGTGAATGGGCATCCCGCTCCTTCGCAAGAGGGAGTTTGCAGTAGTAATCATGGTCGAAGTTAGGATCGAAGAGATGTTTAGGTCGGACTGAAGCCGACCGAAAGATTACAGGCGAGCCGTGGTCGTCGACGCAGAGAAGAACAAACAAGAAAGAAAACGAAAGAGAAAAACTCTTTTAGGTGAAAAGAAAGAAGTGCGCTCAAAAAGTGCTTGACAGGGCCGACGTTGTTAGAGATGCCTTCCATGAGAAGGCCGGTATGAGTCAAGCATGTTTTTCTGTTTTTTCTCTTTATTCTTCCTGTGGATTCCTTCCGTTCAAGCCGGGCCGCCTCTGTCGCCATCCTTCCATCCGCACTCTTGGTTGAGCGATTTTCGC
>DATHIB010000139.1:0-4719 GCA_035490055.1 Candidatus Limnocylindria bacterium
GCATAAACTCGCCGAAGCACCATTTTGAGGCGAGCCAGCTCGGCGTCTGGATGATAATGACTGCTTGGGACTGCTCGACCTCCCGGTAAAGCGTCTTCTCCCAGTCGGCCCCGGGCGGGATGCCGGTGTCTTGTCGAAGTCGAGAAATGTTGTCTCGAACCCCTGGCTCGCGAGCCAGGTTTTCATCCGCGCGGCCGCCTCGTCGTCGCTGCTCGAATGAGAGATGAAGATGCGCGCCATGCGGCGTTTCCAGTTGTGGGGCCGGTTTCACGTCTTGCCGGTCTGCGCTGTTTTCAAGACTATCCAGGGGCGGCGCTTTCGCAAAATCGCGCGTTTCGTAGCGGGTCCTCAACGCCAATCATGAGCAGAAAGTGAGTCAGGTCGAACTCGTGCTATGGTCGCTAACGCTGCATCTTCCGGTGCAGCTTCCGCAGCGCCGCTCAGGTTCACGATCACGGCAATCTTGCCGTGTGCGCGCGCTGCATCGACCTCGCGCTTGACCCATTCGAACCTCAGCGCTTCTTTCTCTTTCTCTGCCGCCCAATACTCAGCTTCTGATGGCAGTTTATCGAAATCTGGCTTGTATTTGTTTTCCTCATACTTTGATCGTGTGATCGGAATGCTACCGCCGGTTCCGTAATCGACCTGCACCCACCCTTCCTCGCTACGAAACATCCCCACGGGCATCAGCTTTTCTCCTGCTTTCCGCTAAGCATACCACAGCTTGGACCCGGTCCATCAAAGCGGAAGCGATGGCTGGGACTGTGCCATCTCGTATGGCGGGTCCTCGCGTTCGCCGCTGGCGACAATCCTGAGTGTGGTGTTCGGCAGGGTCGCTGTAACTGACCTGCTTCATCCCACGGCGCGCGCATCCAGGCGTCCCATTCTTCCGGCGTCGTGAGGATCACGGGCATCGTTGGCCATTCGCTCCGCCGAGTATGCGCCGGCGCACCTTACTTCGGTGGGTGCAAATCGCCTTGAAGCCAGCGTCCAAGACCCTTGGACTTCATGGGGTCGTCATACGCTGCAAGGGTCTCAAGTACGTGATTGCAGACAGCGCATTCAAACGTATGCAAGTCGACGCCCGCGCGTGCTGGCTCGATACTGACAAGCATCGCGGCGTCAGCTTGCGCTTCTGGATCTCGCAAGAGCGCCAGGGGTGGTCTCATGGTTTGAATTTATCGATTTCCGCTGCGATATCGTCGTCGGTAGCCTTTTCGGCGGCCACCAATTCCTGGGCAAGGCCGCGCCGAAAATCACGCTCCGCTGTTTCCATCAGCCCGGCCACCAAATCTTCTGGCACTCCGTCGATCGCAGCATCTTGATAGACTTCGGAGTCGACTGAATAAGTGAAGCCATTTGCCGGGATACCCTCGACGAAAATGCGAACCTTCCAACCGTTTAACGTTGGGATCGCGCGAACTTCGTAGACCTTGCCGCCGTGTTCGAAGGTCGTAGCCTTTTGCATCGCACTCTCCAATTGCCATGGCGGACACCGCGCAAACGCACCAACTCCCCAGTGGGGAATTAACAAATCAGCAATCAGGCCGGCTTTTTGCCCAAGGGTCTGACACCATCGCATGACGGCAGGCCCAGCGTTTCACGAAGAGAGGTGACCGAGCCCGGTCCAAGATCCGGCAGGCCCAACAGCGTTGCATCCGAAGCCTCGCGAATTTCGCCGACGGTTTTCCATCCCACGGCTGTTACCGCGTTCCTGATCCTCGTAGAAAATCGGACGTTTTCGATGGGCGTGTCGTCGGGAAGTTCTGGCGCAGGATAGAGCATCGGCCCCGCGGCCGCCTCCCGTGCCAAGCGCTCTTCCCGCAGGCGCTCACGGTTTTCATGGAACGCCTGCTGAGCCGCTTCATGATCGGCGACCGCCTCTTTTGCTTCGCGACCTCTGAGCTCTTTTCGCTCTACGGCAGAGAGACCGGGATCAGTGCTTTTCTCGTTCTCGCTCATTTCCGCTTCGCCTTTACTCGATTGCCCTCAATGAAAGCCACCCGGTGAGCGCTGTCGCTACTAGTACGCAGAAAAGGATGGCAAGGAAGGTCGGAATGTCGTGGCTTGTCATTTCGCCATCCCCGAGGTCGCATGAGCAGCCACCGGAGCAGTCCTAGTCGACGAGACTGCCGATCAGGCGGGCGAGCGCTTGATGCTCGGGGCCCGCTTTGCCTCTTCCGAGAAAGTCTCCGAGTTCGATCTTCGTCACCGCTCCGCCGGAAGACACGTTAGCTTTGTGTAAGACGAAAACACGTTCGTCGTCGTCGCGACACAGCAACCATCTGTCGCCGTTCTCGCTGCGGTAAATCTCGCGTTCGTGATCGGACATCTCGATCTCCGCGGAAACAACCATCCGCGACCCGGATTCGTTCCGTTGACTCGCTTATCAGCGGCCGGCGCCTTCATTTCGCCTTCACCTTCCTGGAGAGGATCAGACTCAATTCGCGTGCTTTTGTTTTTACTGACCCTACGTAGCGGCCGAGCGATTTTGCGATATTATCCGCGCTTACTTTCCTCTTGGCCAACATCCTCAACCGATGCACCTCGGCTTCGGTCCATTGCTGAGGCCGTGGCATCGTCATTTCCTCTTCGCCTTGAGCCCCAGCTCTACTGTTTCTGACCGGGCGGCGCTTGCTCGCGCAAGGATTCCGTTTCCGTCGCGGGTGTCGCGCCCCTAAGCTCTGACGCTACGCAATCACCAGCCCACAGCTTGGTGCCCTTGACCGTTCCGACGAGTTTGCAGCCCGTTGGCTCTTTCGGCTTCACGAGAACCAGCGGTTTGTTGCCGACCTTCGGTAGCTTATCCTTAGCGAAGGCATTTGCTGAAAAGCAGATCGCAACGAGAATGACCAGAGCCCTGATTGTCATTTCGGCAAATCCAGAATGACCCAAGCTTACCCGTTAACAGCGCACCCGCGCCTATGTTCCGGCCGTCCCGTAGGTCGGTCATTTCCCCTTCGCCTTCAGCCTGACGTGGCCTGATCAGTTTGCCTTCGTCTTATAAACCGCGAGTGCCCGAGGGCAATTCGAAGTGCATGAGCGCGCGCCCTCACTGCGGAAACGGTTCGCCCCAGATCGTCCGCGATGTTGGAGAGCGAGGAATTGGAGACGACGAGCTGCCGAAGTCGCTCATCGTCGTCTGAAGTCCATGCCTTGCAGTTATTTTTTCGTCTCGTTGCGATATCCTCCGGTCATGCTCATTTCCGGGCTCTCGAGGCCGCGGGCCTCAGCTTTCGCAGCGCGCTTCCCGCTGATTGGCAGCAGCATTTCCTCTTGTCCGGCTGCGGCCTTTGTTTGCGATGTTGCGTTTCAGAGCATCCATTAGGTCGACAACGTTTTCACCCTTCGGCCGTGCCTTCGCAGCAATCGGCTTGCCGCTACGCTTCTGCGCCAAGCTCAAGCACTTGTTGCGCAAGGCCGCCGCGTCACAATCGGCGAAATCCTCCGAGCATTTACGCCCACCCAATGCGCCAACTATTTCCGAAACTCAGGCTATGCCCAATCCTAAAAGCATCATGCTTTAGTCTTCGTCCGGCTCGCGCACGACCGGCGGTTCGTCGGCGCGGTCCTCTTCCTCTTCCTCTTCGTCTTCATCAGGATCTCGGGGCGGCATCGTGTTGCCCATGATCACGAAGGGACTCCAGTCGATCAACCTGGTGGAAAATTCTTCGGGGATGTGTGGGGTCATGTTGTTGCTCCTCGGGGTGGAGACTGGCCATCTTCCATCATGACCTTCGATGGAAATCCGAAGCCCGTGCAATTCATCCAGCCAAACGTTCTCGACTTTGCCTGCCTTTCCGTCGGTAAGCACGACGGCTTTGCCGATCAATTCGGATTGCGCCGCACCGTACTCATTCAAAATTTTTGACGCACGGCGCTTCACCGATGGCATTGCTCGTCCATGTTCGGCCGAGCCGGCTGTGCTGTCCAAAGCGGCTCAACGCCGAAGTTTGTCCCAGCGCTCAGCACTGGGAATGATTGATGGTGACTGCTCTTCCAATTCGCGGAGCCGGTCGATTTGGGTTCTAAGGTTTCCCGGCACTTCCGGCTCTTCTTTCAGGAACGCGCGCAGTCTCTCCCCAATCTCTTTAACGATTGCTCGGCTGTGTGTGTGGTTTATGTCAATGCGGTTGGGCATAACGAAGCCTCGTTCGGGTAAGAAAGCCCCAGCATCGGAGACCCAGCGCCTGCGCCTACCTACCCCTCCGCAGCTTTCCCGCTTGCGAACACGGCTGGCAATTCTGAATGGAACCGGAGACCGCCGCTTTTGGCTATCTTGCGCGAGCGCTTGTTTTTGAGAACAGCGGGTCCTTGCAATAAGAACCTTTGGCTATCCGCGACATGCGCCGTGTAGTTAACGGCGAGCGACGGTCTCACGCTTCCAAGTCGCGGCGGGCACTTTCGTTCCCGATCTCTTGCCATTACGGCGGAGATAATTCCTCGGAGCGCAGGAGCTTAGCCGCTCTTGCTTGGTTCCGTGTCGCGGCCTGCGACCTTCGTCTTGGCGAACGTGCGGGCGGCTTGCTCACCAAGTTGGGCCCTTTGGGTTCAACTTGGCTCAATCACATAGCTCATCCGTTGCCCCCTATAGGGCGGCGAGTACTAATCACGGCGAATTCGTCGCCGGGCTTCAGCTTCAGGACGGCCTCGCGGGCGAGATTGCTGCCTTCTAGCCGGCTATCCGGAATGGTTTAAGGCAGCGCCGCCAATGCGTTT
>DATHIB010000140.1:0-27255 GCA_035490055.1 Candidatus Limnocylindria bacterium
TTTCCAAATCCCTGGGTCTGCTGGGTATGCGGGAACGCGCTGCAATTCTGGGCGGCCGCGTGAATATCTCCAGTGCTCCGGGAAAAGGGACCACCGTCACCGCCTGGATTCCGCTCGCATCGTCGGAGGAATCCGGCACTATACCCGCCATCCCATGATACGAGTCCTCATCGTCGATGACCACGCTATTGTCCGGCATGGTTTGAGGGCGCTGCTTTCCGATGAGTTCCACGGGGCCGCATTTGGAGAAGCCTCCGATGCCCGGCAGGCGCTGGAACAGCTTCGGAAAAAAGAGTGGGATGTCGCGCTGCTCGACATTGCCCTGCCGGGAAAAAGCGGCTTGGATCTCCTCAAGGAATTAAAGGCCGAATGGCCCAAGCTCCCGGTTCTGGTCCTGAGCGGTCACCCGGAAGACCAATTCGCTGTCCGTGCCCTGAAAGCGGGCGCGGGAGGCTACATGACGAAGGAAAGCGCTCCCGAGGAGTTGGCGAAAGCCATCCGCAAAGTCCTGGCCGGGGGGCGATACGTAAGTCCCGCGCTGGCCGAAAAGCTGGCCTTGGGAGTAAAAAAGGATCCCACGCGCACGCCGCACGAGACGCTCTCCGACCGCGAGTATGACGTCATGTCCCGTATCGCCTCCGGAAAGACCGTTACGGAAATCGCCGAGGAAATGTCACTCAGCCCAAAAACGATCAGCACCTATCGCTCTCGGGTCCTGGAAAAGCTCGGCGTTAAAAATAGTGCGGAAATCGTCCAATACGCGATGCGAAACGGCCTGGTGATTTGAGAACATCCCAAATGTAGGGGCGACCGTCCAGCCTGCAACCTCTTTTCCGGCCTTCGGCCTCCCTATAAGACAAACACTGACAAATCTTTCAGCCTGCTTCCTAAGAAAGAATCAGCCTGGACTGATGGACATGATCGACGTCGGGATTTACTCTCTAACTCCGATGCTGAGAAGAAACCAAATTCTCGCGAAGAGCACACTGAAAGAAGGATCTTTGAATCATGAAAAAAAACAAAAAACAGAGTGAAGTGAAATGTGGGTCTGTGAATCCTCCGAAGAAGGTCAGCGCGTTGCTCCTAGGTGCGGCGGTGGCTCTTTGTTTAATGGGTGCAAACCTCGCGGCGGCACAAGCGCCTCCGGCGCAAGCTCCTATAGACCTCGGATCGGCCGGCACTTTCGCGGTTCTGGCCGGCAGCACGGTTACCAACACCGGCCCTAGCCTTATTAACGGGGATCTTGGGGTTTGGCCTGGTACTGCTTTTGTGCCTGGAGTTCCGCCCGCAACAGTGAACGGGGCGATACACGCCGGGGATACTGCCGCACAACAGGCGAAAGCCTCCTTGACCGTCGCATTTAACAACGCTGCTGGATTGACGGTAGGTGTAGTCGGCGTGGCCGGGGATTTGGGCGGGCAAACACTCGTCCCAGGCCTGTATAAATCCACCTCCACGCTTGCGATAACGGGGGATCTCATTCTGGATGGCAACGGCGACCCGAATGCCGTCTTCATCTTCCAGATTGGGTCCGCACTGACGGTAGCAACGCACGGCCGGGTTGTCCTGAGTGGTGGCGCCAAGGCGGCCAACGTCTTTTGGCAAGTTGGCAGTTCAGCCACGCTGGGAACGTACTCTGCATTGAAGGGAACCGTAATGGCGTATGCTTCCATAACGATTGCCACGGGCGCAACGCTAGACGGCAGAGCGCTGGCGGAAAATGCCGCGGTTACATTAGATACCAACGCTGTGACAATGCAGACTAGTATTACGCTTCCCCCGCCCGTTGCACCTACGGCGTCGGCCCAGTTGCCTGTAGACCTCGGATCGGCCGGCACTTTCGCGGTTCTGGCCGGCAGCACGGTTACCAACACCGGCCCTAGCATTATTAATGGGGACCTTGGGGTTTGGCCTGGCACTGCTTTAGTGCCTGGAACTCCGCCCGCAACAGTGAACGGGGCGATACACGCCGGGGATACTGCAGCACAACACGCGCAAGCCTCCTTGACCATCGCATATAACGACGCCGCTGGACGATCAACAGCTCCTATCAGCATGGCCGGGGATTTGGGCGGGCAAACCCTCGCTCCGGGCCTGTATAAATCCACCTCCACGCTTGCGATAACGGGGGATCTCACTCTGGATGGCAACGGCGACCCGAATGCCGTCTTCATCTTCCAGATTGGGTCCGCACTGACGGTAGCAACGCGCGGCCGGGTTGTCCTGAGTGGTGGCGCCAAGGCGGCCAACGTCTTTTGGCAAGTTGGCAGTTCAGCCACGCTGGGAACGTACTCTGCATTGAAGGGAACCATACTGGCGTACGCCTCCATAACGATTGCCACGGGCGCAACGCTAGACGGGAGCGCACTGGCGCAAAATGCCGCGGTTACTTTAGATAGCAACGCTGTTACAAAACAAAACTAGTTTTGCAACGCCTTGATCCACCGTTCCACCTAGGCGTTTCGGCCAGAACCGCGAAATTCGCGGTTCTGGCCGTCGCTGCGGTTACCTCCACGTGACCCGAACCTCGACCCTGACGCCCGTAGCAAATTCTGGCAGCAGGTCTGGGCACGAAGAGAACAGGGATACAGACCCATGTATAGGCTGACGAAATGACCGAGGAAAGAAATTCGCTGGTAGTCAGTAGTACGTAAGCTTGCGATGGCGGACGTAAGATGGTTTGTCGGGGACGGCGGGCCGCAGCAGTAGTGGCATTCCTGATCGATTGACAGTTTTCATTTTGGATGGTTCCGGCACGCCGATCGCGACTCTGGCCCCAGCTGGAGATTTTCTTATCGGGATAGACCTGACTTCCGAGGACGCGTCTCCTGAGGTATTTGGAAGCGACTCATCTCGGCCTACATTTACCGGAGCTCCAATTTCGATTCCGCGTTCCACAGTCGACGAAAGAAAAACCAAAACGGAGAAAAACCACAAAAACACCGAAGTGAGGTACATGGCAGGTACACGGCTCACCGCTTATTTTGCCTGCCCCGAATCATCGGTTTTTTCGATCCGCACGTTTGCGGCTGGATACGCCATAAGAATTTCTCGCTTCACCGAAAGCCGCCTCGTGGCTTAATCGTGCGCTCAGCGGGTTTGATCTTGTCCGAAGTAGCGATGAGGCAGCATCCCAGGTTGCGGGCGCAGATCAGCGCAGATGTATGTCGAACCAAGCCCAGGGTGCGCTGAGTCGCATGATCATTGTTTCCGGCCAATTCCGAACTGATCTCCCGCGTGAACTGGTTTGCCATCAGCGAAATCGACTTCCAATAATTTTTCGCTCTGGACGGGTTGTCCTGTCTCATCTTGGAGAGCGGCCACGATGCGTTTGGCGCCGGTGTCGATAACGTCCCCCGTGGAAGGGAAAGCGAACCGTCCGTCAATGCTGAAGGTAATCCATCCTGGCTGATCGCGCAGCTTGATGCTCATTTTTTGCTTTGGAGGCATGACAGTGGCGTCGAAGATGTGAATGCTGCTGTTTGCACTGTCGTCGAGCCACAGTTCCTTTTCGTCGGGAGTAAGAGCGATGCCGTGACTGGGGCAACCATGCCTCTTCGTTGGACCTTTTTGAAAACCCGTCACTTCGACGCGGCACAACATTTTCCCCGTTTTATTGTCTCCCACTTCAAAACCGAGCAAATCGTTGACGTTGACAAAACTAAGAGTTTGGCTGCCATTGATGGTGAAGGGGCGAATGGAATTGCTGAACGGTCCGACCTTGTTGATCACCGAGTGTGTTTTGGCGTCCACCACGGCAAGAAGGGGCGACCGAAGGCCTGCGAGATAGACGCGGGAGCCATCGGGACCATAGATAGTGTTGTGCGCGCCGGTGCCGAGATTGATTTTTGCGATAAGGTCACCGGTGCGGGCCTTCACGACGAGCCAGTCGGGGCCTTCCAAGGAGGGAATAAAGAGGAGTTCGCCATCCGGGGAGATGGACAGGCGATCGGCGCCACCATCGTAAGTCTTCTCCCAAACTTTCTTTTCGGTGATGAGATCGAAACAAGCGACGCGCTTGATAGTGCTGACGTAGAGTTTGCCTGTTGTCGCGCTGGCAGCGATGCCTTTTACATTTTCGGCGGCCTGGCCGCGTGGAACGTCCCAAGTCGGAATGCGCTTGATGAATTTGTAGGCGGCATCCATGTCGTAGACCAGAATGCCTACTCCGCCGTATTGCAGGTCGTTGCGAATGCCAGGAACCGCCACGTAGAGGCGATGCGTTTCGTGTTGCGCAGGAGTGAGTGCGCTTTGTTGGGCGCGAAGTGCGGACGGGATAACCGCACAGCCGAACGTAGCAGCAAGGAAAACGCCGGCGATTAGTTTCTTCATAGGAAAGGCTCTCCTCGGAAGGAAATGGAGTGCGATTATGCCTCATCCGGGCGGTCGCGTGAAGAATTGGCGAGGAACCGAGGCAGCAGAGAGAGTTGGAGCCGGGCGAGGCCTGAAAAATCAGGTCGCCCGTCGACAGACCTTCGGTCATTTCAAATGCGCGTCAAACCAAGCCAGGGTGCGTTCGACGACGTCGCGGCGGTGTTTGGGGCTCGAGAACATGTGGCCTTCGTGTTCGTAGACCACGAATTGGGTTTCGACGCCGAGAGTTTTGAGGGCGTGCCAAAATTCGTAGGATTGCGGCGCTGGGACTTCGCCATCGCTGTCTCCGACCAGAATGAGCGTGGGGGTTTTGGCTTTTGTGATGAAATTGATGGGCGAGCTCTTGGCATAGACTTCGGGATCTTCGTAGACGGATTTGCCGAAGAAGGGAATCATCCATTGGTCGATGAGATTTTCGCCGTAGTAGCTTTGCCAGTTGGAGAGGCCCGCGCCAGCCATGGCGACTTTGAAGCGGTCGGTTTGCGTGACGGTCCACATGGTCATGTAGCCGCCGTAGCTCCAGCCGCAGATGCCGAGGCGGTTGGGATCGATGGGCGCAACTTTAATGGCTTCGTCGATGCCGGCCATGATGTCGGCGAAGTCGCCGTAGCCGAAATCCTTGACGTTGGCGCGGGTGAAGGCTTCGCCTTGGCCAAAACTGCCGCGCGGATTGGGTTGCAGAACAAAATAGCCGGCGCCGGCTAGTGGCGAATAGTAATCGGACGAGCTGGGCCATTCGGAGAGGACACCGAGTCCGGGGCCGCCGTGAACGCGGACGACCAAGGGATATTTTTTGTTGGGATCGAAATCGCGGGGATAGAGAAGCCAGCCTTGGACTTCGAAGCCGCCGTTTTTCCAGTGGATGCTTTTGGCTTCGCCCCAGCCGGGCTTGATGGACTTGTTGCGTTCCGTGATTTGCGTCCAGTTGGCGGTGGGCCCGGCCCAGACTTCGGGTGGGGCGCTGAAGGAGCTGCGAATTACGGCGGAATTTTTTGCGTCGCGAGAGAGTGAGAGATTGATGCCCCAGGCGCCTGAGATGACTTGCCCCGCATCGCGGAAAAGTTCGGTTTTGCTGCCGTCGGTGGGATTGATGGTGGCAAAGCCGGAATCTCCTTCGAGATATTCGCCGAAAATAATTTTTGCGTCGGGAGTCCAGGCGAGCCAACTGGCGGAAGCTTTCATTTCGGGAGTGAGATTTATAGCTTCGCCGCCGGTGGCGAGGATGGTGAGAATATCGCCGCCGACGCTGGGCTCGTCGCTCATAAGGCCGCCGATGAAGGCGATGCGCTGACCGTCCGGCGACCATGCGGGATTGGCGACTTGCAGCGGGGGCTTGTAAATGGATTTCATGAGGCCAGTGGCGGCGTCGAGCGTGTAGAGCTCGGCGATGTACCAGTTGTTGTCGCCATTGCCGAGGGCGGCGGTGACCGCGAAGCGGAGACCGTCGGGCGACCAGTTGTATTCGTAGATGTAGGTGTCGGCGGGGGAGATTTGGTCCAGCTTGCCGGTGGCGATATCGACGAGAGCGAGGCGTTGCTCGAAGAAAGAATCTTTGATTTCGCCGGTTTCAGGAGTTTCGGCGACGAGCGGGCCTGACGCGCGAGTGGCGTTTTCGGTGAAGAGGAGGGCGATGGTTTTGCCGTCGGGTGACCAGCCGGGAGTCGAGAGGAAACCTTTCACTTGGGTGAGTTTTCGCGCGGAACCTGCTGGGCCTGCGACATCCATCACATACAGTTGAAGCTGGCCGGCTTTTGTGGCGTCGGAAAGGAAGGCGAGTTTTTTGCTGTCGGGTGACCAGGCGACGCTGCCTTCGGCGTGAATGGTGTCGACGACAGCAGCGCTGATGCGCTTGGGGGGATTTTTGCGTTCGAGATCCGCGATGTAGATTACTGTGTCGCCGGTGGAGACTCCTCGCTTTGTGATGAGGTCTTCGACCCAGGCGACTTTTTTGCCGTCGGGAGAGATAGCGGTTTGTTCGAAGCGGTGCGTGGCAGAGAGCGTGTTGAGGACGTCTTGCGCTGGTGCGGAGGCTTTGGGTTTTGCTGCGGCGGCGAGACGCGCTTCGGCGGATTGTTTGGTACTAGTGGTTTGTGGCGCGGAAGTTTCTTGCGCGAAGGCTGGATGTGCGGCGCAAAGAATAAGCAGTAAAGACGCGGCGATCGCGAGTCGTGCTCGAAGACGAATCATGTCGGCCTCCTCATGAGAGCTGGGATTTTGTCTGCGAGTACCTTAATGCGCTTGGGGATTGACCGCAAGCTATGGTTCTGGGATTTCGAGGAGTTGTGAGCCGATGTGGGCGCGCGCGAAGACGGAATTAGAAATTTGGCGGTTGGCGGAGTCGGTGAGGACTAATTCGCCCGACGCGAGCGTTGCGGGGTAGTCTCTAATTATAAGGATTTCCTGCAAATACGAATGGAGTTGCGCGGCTTCGTCTGTGATTTGGCCACGAGTGAGAACGGTTGTGTAGGTGTTCAGGAGGACAAAGAGAGGAGAAGGAGAGAGGAGTTTGCGGCATTGGCAGAGCAACGCGGGCAGCGATTCTTCGACCTTCCAGAGTTCCCCTTTTGGGCCGTGTCCGAAGCGCGGCGGGTCGAGGATAAGACCATCGTGGGTGCGGCCGCGGCGGACTTCGCGCGCGACGAAGGATTGCGCGTCGTCGACGAGCCAGCGGCGAGTTGCGAGAGAGCTTGATTTTTACGAGCCCACTTGACGGCTTTGCGGGAGGCGTCGACGTGAGTGACGTGTGCTCCGGCAGCAGCGGCGGCGAGAGTCGCGAGGCCGGTACTCTCGCTTTGCACCGATTGCACCGAACACTAAAGAGGCTGAGTTCGAAGAACTCGCTGTAAGTATTGATGGCAGATTGGATTGCCTCGTGCGCCCGTAGTTCACTTTCAATAGAGCGTCTGCCCTGAACGCAGAGGGTCAATCCACCAAAACAGGGTTCCTTCGGCGAATAAATGGTTTAGAATCAATAGAGCAAGAGCGCCCGTAGCTCAGTTGGATAGAGCGTCTGCCTTCTAACAAGGCGATGCAAATTAACTAAGTGCCGCTGTTGGTGTCGCTTACGCGGAAGCGCACGGTGCAATCACCCCCTCGAATTGCACCGAAATTGAACCGAAACGGGTGTGCTAGGCAAAGATTCCGTATAGCTTCGAAGTTTGACCGATACGAGAGGCAAACCATCCGCTTAACCTTAATAGCTGCGTTGTTGTCTGACAGGAGCCGCCCGTAATCTTTGGACTCGAGCTAGTGGAAGAGGTGAACCTGGTAAGATATGAACCCACGAGTTCTTCCGCAAGTCTCCTCTTCTCAATCCCTGCAAACTATCCTCTGAAGCGTCAGAAATTGAACGGATTCTGCTCCTGTATGTCCACGAGGAGAGTCGGACGTGGCGTTTGGGGCTGCGTGCCCTGTCCTTCGCCAAACCAGTCCGGAACGCCTGAATGTCATCCATGGGCAACATGTTACGACCTCCTCGTATGTCATTCATTTTGAACGCGCTTCTAATTTTGGCGAGCCACACCCGCCCGAATGATGCCTCCCGCCGTACTACGCGTTTCGGGTCTAGCATATTGGCGGAGTTACGTCGGCTTGCTATCCGCGAGCCCGAAGCCGACCGCGCGAGTTGAGTGAAATACACGATGACGGAATCTCTGTGATCGAGAAAAACGAGGGGCCAATAAGGATTCCGCTGAATTCCTCATTATTGCTTTTCAATGTCTTAACGCTTCTCGGCATTTCTTCTAAGTCCTTGAAATTCCAAGCCGCGACAACCGCGCGAGTATTCGTGTTGCTGGCAGCACCGCGCCAAATGGCCCGGAATCGCGTCCAGCAGGCGTATAATAAAGCGAGATCGCCGGAAAGGCATTCATATGACCTTCGAACAGCAAGTCCTCGAAAAACTGCGAGACTTGCCTCTTGAAAAGCAGAAGGAAGTCTTGGACTTTGTAGACTTCCTGAAAAAAAAGAATGGGGCAAAGAAGCCTCTTCGCAGTTTGCTTGGATTGTGGGCGGACCTGAATATACACATCACGGAAGAAGATATCGCGGAAGCTCGCCGTGAGATGTGGAGTAACTTTCCTCGCGACATCGAGCTATGAGCGCGGTGCTCGATACTCACACCGTACTCTGGTACCTTGAAAATTCCAAGGAATTGTCTGCGTCTGCTCGCACAACAATTGAAGATGCGATACGCGATGGCCGCCACGTTCACGTGTCGGCCATTTCCGTCATCGAGGCTGTTTACCTGGTCGAAAGGAAGAAAATCCCAGCCGCTGCCCTTCAACGCCTCCGCAGTGCCCTGACGGACCCCAGTGTCGGATTGTTCATCGCTCCTGTTGATGGCTTCGTTGCAGATGCTCTTGAGAAATTCCGCGCAGCATCGTGCCCGACATGCCGGATCGCATCATCGCCGCCACTGCGCTCCACCTTGGCCTGCCGCTCGTAACCCGCGATCGCCGAATCCAATCCGCTGAAATCCAGACGATCTGGTAAGCCAGATCTCCCCGCTGTCCCTAACAAAAACTCCATCGGCCGACCATCTGTGCCTACCGAAAACTCCGCCCGAGCTTTCAACGCAATGTAACATTGTGACATCCTAAGTTGTGCAAGGGAGGTCTACGTTTCACTTTCTTGGATGTCGCTGATTTCAAAAGCATTCGCGCCGAATAGACTTTTCGGTAGGCACAATAGCAGCGCGGCCGGACAGGAGCAAGGAAAGAAGCGCGAAAAATACTGAAATGTTCCGGCATTAGGAATCCACCGCCACGACGGGGCGATAGCGGAGAGCTACTCCGGATTCGCGAAGAAAATGGGCGTGGACAAGGCGTGGAACCTTACGCTAACCTGCGAGCTCTTTTGCGGATGAGGGCATATGGCGCAGCTTACCAGAAGGGATGTTCTGCTGGCAGGACTGGCTCTTCCCGGGTTCGCCGGCGCTCTTTACCGGGACGCGCCCGGCGACGATCGTTCCTTGAAGCCGAAACGATTCGAGGAGACCGCCGGTTTCGAACTGGCGGAGGTCGTGGAAAGCCATTTTCTGGCGATTCTGCCGCTGGGAAGCCTGGAGTTCCACGGCCCCCATCCCCTGGGATCAGATTCCATCATCATTTCGGGAATTGCGGAACGGGTGGCCGCGCGGACCGGCGGGTTGCTGTTTCCCATAATCCAGTTCACCCAGTGTCCGGCACACACGGCGCATTTTCGCGGGACCATCTCGGTTCGCCCCGAAGTTATGACCATGTACTTTGCGGACGTATTGCGCAACATTCTCCACCTCGGATTTCGCAAGGTCTTCATCCTCAACGGGCATGACGGCAACATCGGGCCGGGCCGCGGCGCGATCGCGCAAGTCGCCGACGAGACGAAAGACGCGGCTTTGCTCTTGGTAAGCTGGTGGGAATTCCTCCCCAGCGAAATGATGAAGACCTTGGGCATGTTTCGTCAGACCAACGGCGGTCACGGCCACGGCGGACCGCTGGAGACCTCGGCGGTTGCCGCGTTCCGCCCGGATCTGATTCATCTAGAGAAGGCGCACGACTTGCCCGAACCGCCTGACCTCTCTGGCGGAGCGCCGTATTTTCTGCAAAAGTCCGCGGCGGCTGACTGGCCGGGGTATTCTGGACAAGTAAGCGAGGCGTCCGCGGAAAAGGGAAAGAGACTGGTTGAGATCAGCGAAGACGGAATCGTGAAGCTCATCGAGAATTGGTTGAAGCACGACGAAGTCCCCGGGAGTTGGTAGGCGGGTCGGAACCAGGAACCCATTGTTTCGCGCAAAACCGAGTTCAGCTACGCTGAGTGAAGGAACGGGGAGAAGCTATAACCGTGAGGGCCTGCCGGGTTTTGAGGCGATCTATCCTGGGTACGGGCACTTCCTTGCTCTTTTGTTTCACGCCCACGATTACCGGCCAGCAGAATCAATCCTCAGCTCAACCGCAACGGCTTCCGTCCTCCGGGCCGCTCGCGGAAGCGCAATCCTCTCTGGCGCACGGAAATGCAGAGGAAGCAATACGGATTCTCTCAGGCTATCTTCAAACTCGCCCTAAGGACTCCGGCGCAAGGATTCTGCTCGGCCAAGCGTACGCCATCGCCGGAGAGAACGACCGCGCCGCGGAAGAGTTCCAAACCGTTTTGCAAGATACGCCGGAGAATTACGTCGCTCTGGCAGCACTCGGCGAGATCTACGAACAGACAGGCCAGCCGGAAAAGGCCGAGCCAATGCTGGCGCATGCGGCAAAAGCTAGCCAGGGCACCCCACAGATTCGAACGGAGTGGGCGGTTGTTCTCGCGCGCCTCCACAAGTATAAGGAAGCCCAAACCGCGTTGGCAGGTCTATCGCCACCCGGTGACCGTGAAGAACGCATCGGGTTTCACCGGCTGAAAGCTTCGGTGGCTCTGGGACTTGGAAATGCCCTGGCCGCCGCATCAGAAATGGAAATGGCTCTTATCCTGAAGCCCATGGACTCTGGGCTCGCCATGGCGACGGCCGTGGCAGAACTGCAATCTGAACATTGGCAACGCGCTGCAAGTTTGGCAGAGCCAGTATTTTCCCGCACCCGCGATCCCCAAGCTGGCCTCGTTCTTCTGGAAGCACAATTGGGAATGCATGGAGATTTCCATCAAACCCTGGAGTTGCTTCGCTCGACACAGTTGAGTTCCGCAGACAAGCTGGTTTTTCTGCAGCGTTTAGCGGAACTCCTGATCTCTCATGGCCAATACTCCGAATCCATTGAAGAGCTTAAGGGGGCGGCGGAGCTCGACTCGCATCGTGCTGACTTGCAGTTCAATCTGGCTCTCGCACAATTCCGGGGGGGCCGCCCGGACGATGCCTTGGGGAGCGCGGAAAAATGCAAGGAGCTTGGCGACAACGCCGATCTCGAAGACCTGCTCGGCGACATTCAAGAGTCGCGCGGCGATAACCTCGCTGCCGCGCGGAGTTATCAGGCCGCTGTGGCCCTGGCTCCGAACGAGGAAAAGTATCGTCTCTCGCTCGCGGTGGAATTGATCCGCCACAATAGCTTCGAAGCGGCCAAGGCTGTGCTCAAACAGGCAGAGGAGCTGCAACCAAAGTCCTGGCGGATACAATTGGCGCTGGGCATGGTGGAGTACTTTGCGGGTACCGACGAGGAGGCCACCCGGTTTCTTCTGCATGCGGCCGAATTCGCGCCGGAGCCCCAGCCTGCGTTGAAGTATTTGGGAGACATTCAGATGGACCGGGCCTCCACGCCCGATCCTGCCGCGGTGGCGCAGCTATGCGCGTATTCAGACCGCCGACCGAAGGACGGCAATATGCAGTACTACTGCGGTGCTCTGCTCTTTCGCAGAGACTATGCCTCTGGATGCAAGACGCACGCCGATGAGATTCTGCGGCGCCTGGGCGCCTCTGCAGGTCTTCTCCCAAAAGACGCCTCGCCGCATTGCCAGCTTGGGAGAGCTTATCGATGGTTGGAGCGCTGGCAAGAAGCACTTGGCGAATCCGAAACCTGCGCGCGCTTGGACTCAAACTCCGCGGACGCGCACTACCGCCTTGCCCAGATTTATCAGCATCTGGGGCAACTGGAACATTGGCAAAAGGAAATGAAACTCTACGAAGGGGCCTCAAAGCGCCTTGCGGATGAGAACGCCCGGCGCGATGAAACAATGAAAACGTTCCTCTACACGATCCAAAACAAAACACTTAACCATAAGTGAATATGGTCCGGTGTCCAAGAAAGTCCGCTCTCTCCCCAACTCATCAGGGAGTGGACTTCCTCACCGGGGTGAGGGGTGCGTGGGGCGAGAACCCAGGCCCTGAGGATTGTTCGCAAGGCTAACCATGTTGGCGAAAATGCGGTACGCGCCCGGCACGCCGTCGGGCATCTGGCGGTAGAAGGCGTAAGCATTATAAATGTAGATGCCCTTCCCGTATTTTGCATAAACAAGGCCCCCTTTTTGGGGAGCTTGACCCGCATCGTGCGTTTCCAGCAAAGGCTCGTAGGCTGCGTCCCAGCTCTCAAGGAACTTCGAGCCGCGCTCTTCCACCCAATTTTCAAAATCCTTGGTGGTGATTTTGTTGGGCCAGGTAAAAACGGGATTAGTCGGGGACAGGATTTCGACCTGGGATTGCTCGTCGGTAACTTCTTCCGGGTTGGAACCCATTTTGTAGGGATAGGGACCGTAGTTGTGGTCATACTCCGGCGTGTTGTATTGAACGATGACCACGCCGCCGTTCTTCACATATTCGAGGATGCGGCCATTATAAATTTTGAGATCTTCACGGACGGCATAGGTGCGCACGCCGAGAAGGATGGCGTCGAATTTTGAGAGGTTCCCGCTGGCCAGGTCTTCCGGCGTGAGGAAATGAACGTTGATGCCGAGATTCACGAGAGATTGTGGCATGTCATCGCCGGCGCCCACGATGTACCCGACATTCAGGCCCGGAGCAACTTTCACATTCACTCCCGTGGTGCGATAGGTGGAAGCGCGGTAAAGATTGTAGGGACGCAAACCGGGGAAGCCGATCGTGTGATAGCCCTCTTTGTAATCGCGACCGTCGTAGGTGGCTACCGCTGTAATTGCATACGCCTTTTCCATGAGCCCCGCGGGCGTGACGTCGAATTTAAGCGTCTGATCGTCCCCGTCCTTCGACGTTGAAAATTCTTCTTGGGGCGCCTTCCAGCCTTCCGGTAAGTCGAGTTTTACCGTTCCGTTTGCGGGGCCTTTGACATTACTGTGAATGTTGACTGTCACTTCAAAGGTTTTGGCGCCCAGGGGAACAATTCCTGCCTGCGGCGCGATGGAAACCGAAATGGCCGGACCTGTGATCAGCGGTTCCAGCACCGTTCCCAGGCCCGTTACCCGCTTCACGGATTGAACCACCTGTGACAATTCGAACGGCACGCCGTCGAATACGAAATGCAATCTGGCGGAAAGCGGATATGGCGCCAAGGATAGATTGAGGTCCTTCGATTCCTGGATATCATAGTAGGCCTGCTCGATGTCCGGACGCGTAAAATGGGGCCGTGTGAAGCGCGCGTTGGACGCAGCGTGAACTGTAAACCGCAAATCCGCGGACTGATTTCCGTTGAGCGCGCCGCCCGATTGCGTCGGTGGATCGATGGTCCATTGTTCGTTCATCGGAGCTTCCAATACCGCGCTCTCCAGTTGCACGGAACGATTGGTTGGGTTCGTCGCATGGACGTTCACCCAGAACTCTTGTCCGGGGATGGCCACCTGGAAGGTAGGCTGATTTCTGAAGAAGCGTGCAAAAGGCCCGGTCGGTTCTTTCTCGGGAGCAACCGTCGCAAGCACCGAAATGCCTAGCGATTCGGCGAGTGCATTGTCGAATTGTGACTGCTTGACTTTAAGTTCGTGTGCTACGTCATACTTCGTATCGGCTGTCAGGTCGCTGCTGGCGACTTTTTCTATCAGCGCGCTCGTCCGTTTCAAGCCTGCCGCCAGCGTGGGCGCGATCGCTTCGGGATGCTGGGCCGAAAAATCATTCATGGTTTTTTCGACCAAAAAATTGATCTGAGAAAGACCATCCTTCAGGAAAGTGCTGTCCCCTCCTTGCGCCAGGCTCTCGATACCCATAAGCGAAATGTCGATGCCATCAAAGAAAGACGCCTCCTTCTCCGAAACGGAGACGAGAGATGCAAACCGGTGATACGGGCTCATCTCCGCTTCGGCCGGTGGTAAGCCAGTCCCGCCGCTCTGCGACTTCTGCTGGCCAAGGCCCAGGCGGGATATCTGCGCGTACGTTAATCCGAGAAGTGGGTTGTACTCGCCTTCCGGAATTTCGACGGAAGCGGAAAGCGCCCCCTTGATGACGGTGCCATCCGTATAGTTGCGAAATTCGGGGGGATAATACTTCCCGTCTGCATAGTCATAAATCCCCTTGTCGGTGATGGGGGAAAACGGTACACGGGCGTAATCCTTCATCGGCTTCCAGGGGCGCAGTCCCTCTTTGATCTGCTCGGGAAACATGGCTGGGTCACCCGCCGCCTTGAAAGCCTCCTGCGCCATCTGTCCGGCAACCTGGTGATTGCCGTGGCCGTCCGTGCGCCCTCCGACGAAGACAGAAGTAATGACGAGAGGGCGCGTCATGCGGACAACGCGTACAACATCCGCAAGCACTCGATCGTGTCCCCACTTGTCGAGAGCCTCTTCTTTGGTCTTGGAAAAACCGTAGTCGCACACCCGCGTCCAGAATTGTTGTGTTCCGTAGTAACGATCGGCCGCCAGAAGTTCTTCCGTGCGCACCAGCCCTAGCGCGTCAAAGTAATCCGAAGACATGACGTTGGCGCCGCCTTCGCCTCGGTTGAGCGTCAACAGTGCGACTCGACCTCCCTGCCCGCGCGATTCATAGGTCAACATTCCTCCGTCTTCGTCGTCGGGATGCGCCGTCACCATCAGCAGGCTGGTGCGCGTATGGAGTTTCTGCAGGCTCTGCCAGAGTGCGGCGGCGCCCCGGTCAAAAGCCAGCGGCTGGGCGGCCGGGATCGGCCGCGAACTGACAGCATTGGGAGATTGCGCTCTCACGGAAAGCGATCGAACTAGAAAATGCACTGCGCAGCCCAACACGGCAAAAATCAGGGGAAGTAACTTGCTGGACCTTGATGCCATTCGCCCTCCTCCGCCTTTTCCGAAATATCGAATTAAATTTTCCGCAGCCACGGGGATCACCGGCCACCATCGAGGATTTCTGAATACGCGCCGTGCATGCCGTTCCGGAATTCCGTAGCTGCCGATCAGCGATCTGCCATGCCCACATTGCGAGTGATGCGGATGCAGCGGTGAGGATCCGGTCTGCGGAGTGCGCGGTGATTCGAATTCGTCCAGGACTGCGGCGCTCGGCATCAAACCTCCGTAATTTTGTTTGGAGTAACGGCATTGTACGTCCGCAAAGGGCTTTGTCAACACGAAATACCAAAACGTTTTGGCATCAATCACCAAGAAGCAATTCGAGGCACGCATATTCATTCCAAACATGTAAAACTCCGCAGTAGAGGCAGGAGTTCCAAAAATGGTAAATGGTCTTGACAACGAATTTTGCGGGTGTTACATCTCAGCGCATTGGTAACCAAATCGTTTCGGCACACTTGAGGGGTGGGTTTTTTGCAGGGAAACTCTGAGGCCGAATCCCTTTTTTTTGTTTCCGCCTTTCGTGGCGATCTGGTTGGGAATGCGTGTCAGGCACTGTGAGCTTGCGCGCGTGAACCGTCGAAGAGACCAATCATTCGGGGGCGATTGGGTTCGTCGGCGAGTGGGATTTCAGAATGCACGGGATAGGGTGGAGCGTTTAGTTTCCTTATTTGCTTCCAAGCGAGTGACGGCTGCCTGAGTGGTTTCGTACCGAACTGCGTCAATGGTTGGTGGACTGCTCTTCGAATCTGAAAAGTGGAGGCTGCAATGAATCGAGGGATGAGAACTCGGAGATTCCTTGACTGGACATTGTTGCTTGGGGCGTTGCTGGCCGTTTCTGCTCTGCCGGCGATTGGACAAATTGATCGTGGTGCAATTGAAGGGAGAGTTCTGGACTCCTCCGGCGGCGCCGTGCCGAACGCCATCGTGACAGTCACGAATAAGGCTACCGGAGTTGTCATTACCACGCCTGTCAATCAGACAGGAGAGTATCAGGTTCTCGCGTTGATCCCGGGCACTTATTCGGTAAAAGTCAGCGCCGACGGCTTTGGAAGTGTTTTGCATGATGACATCGACCTGCACGTGCAGGACCGCCTCTCCATTGATTCCACGCTGAAAGTCGGGTCGGTGAAGCAGGAAGTAGTGGTTACCGCCGGTGAACCTCTCCTCCAGACTCAGTCGGCCGATGTGGGAAGTGTTGTCGATGAGCAGCACATCAATGATCTTCCTCTTAATGGACGCCGTTATGCTGATTTGGCGCTCCTGGAACCCGGGGTGCAAAAGTTTTATGCCGCCAATAACCCCGCGCCAGACCGGTTCAGCGTCAACGGAAATCTGGAACTCCAGAACAACTTTCTTTTGAATGGCGTCGACAATAACTCCTGGTCGGAAAACCTGCAGGAGTTTTCCGTCCAGGTGGTGCAGCCCCCGCCCGATGCCGTGCAGGAGTTTCGTGTGCAAACCCGGACTTACTCCACGGAATTCGGCAATTCCGCCGGAGCGGTGATCAACGCGACCATCAAATCTGGCACCAACGCCTACCACGGAAATCTCTTTGAGTACTTGCGGAATGCCGTACTTGACGCCAACTCCTGGATTAACAACGCACAACAACCAAAACAACCGCGCGGCGGCTTCACGCAGAACCAGTTTGGAGGTACGTTTGGCGGTCCGGTATTCAAGGACAAGACCTTTTTCTTTGGAGATTTCGAACGCTTCACCAGCCGGCAATCCACGTCTGTCACCAGTACGGTGCCCACGCCGCTGATGAAGACGGGGAATTTCACAGAATTGCCTTACGCTTTGAACAATTCATCCGTCCCCGGGCAGTCCGGCTGCTATGTCGGCAATATCATCCAGTCAACGGGCACGACCGGCCAGACTTGCCACGATCCCGTTGGGGCCAAGCTGATGACTTTGCTCCCCGATCCTAACGTGATTTCCAACTTGGTGGGTGTGCTAGGGGTGCCGGCCGGCTGGACGGGAGCTCCGAATTATCTCTTCGCGACCTCCGTGCCCGACGACGTCTATTCACTCGACGGACGTGTGGATCACAATCTAAACGAAACGAATCGCCTGTTTGGCAGCTATAGCTATCGTCATTTGAGCCGTCAGGATCCCCCGTGGACCAGCAACGGCGTAATCGGCAGCGGCAACTTCGCAACACAGTATCGCATCCACACCCAGTCCTTCGCCTTGGGTTGGACACGCACTCTTTCGCGCGCCCTGGTCAACGATGCGCGTTTTGGCTTCAACCGTGATTACGCCCACAGCGATCCCATCGGCGTAACTCTCGGTAGTTCCCAGGCCCAGGCTCTGATTGGCTTGACGGGAATTCCCAATGGACCGGGCTCCGGTGGATTGCCTCCTATCGAGATCAACGGCCTGACGCGTATCGGAACGTCGCCGTGGCGGCCCCAGTACCAGATTTCGCAAGCCTGGAACATCATTGACAACCTGAGCTGGCTGAAGGGTAATCATAGCTTTAAATTCGGTTATCAGTACATCAAGCGGGCCGACAACTTCCTCGACCTGCGAGCCCCGCAAGGCGAGTTGCAGACGAATGGCATTTACACCGCTGCTGGGCGGCTCGGCCTGGCCGACTTCTTGCTCGGTGATGTCGACGGAGTGCACTTCACTACACCTCTGGTCGTCCATTATTTCCAGCCGGGGCACTCTTTCTATGCCATGGACACCTGGAAGACGACTCCGAAACTCACCCTCACTTACGGCCTCCGCTACGAGCTCTTCGCGCCAATCATGGAACGGAAAAACAACACCTCAAACTTCACGCCCGCCAACGGCGGAGGAATTGTCACTGCGGCAGGCAGTGCATCCGGTTGGTATGCCCGTTCGCTGATTCATCCGGATTTGAACGATTTCGCTCCGCGTCTTGGATTTGCTTACCAAGTGACGAATCGCGTCGTGTTGCGGGGTGGCTACGGCGTTTTCTATCAGCATAGCAACCGGATTGGCTCGGAAAGCCTACTCCAATTGAACCCGCCCGCACTTCTTGACGTGCAGCTGAATCAAAGCGGGGCCAGCACCGTCTTTCAGCTAAAAAACGGCTTCCCATTGAGCTCGATCACCGGATCGGGTTTTGATTTGACCCAACTCCAACTTCGCGCCCAGGATCCGAACCAGCGTTCCAGCTATGTCGAGCAGACTAGTTTTGGTCCGGAAATCCAAGTCACAAACGACACCATGCTCGCGGCTACCTACGTCGGAAACTGGGGCCGGAAGATGAACCGCCTGCGTGATTACAATCAGGCGCATGTGACAGGCTTCGATAACAGCTGTCCCATTCTGATGTATCCCTACGCCAGCCTGAACACGGTAACAAATATTGATACGTTTACCGGCACCGCTGGCAAGTGTGCCTCCACGGGCCAACATGCCTTCCTGGAGTACGCCAGCAACGATGGGAACACCGCCTACAACTCCCTCGAAGTTTCCTTGCGCAGGAAGATGTCCAAGGGCTTGGGCTACTCGCTGGGTTACACCTTTAGTCATGGACTCGCCGACTTCGGCGACAACCTCACCGCCGGAGCTCTCCCTCAAAACGCTTACAACTACGCTGCAGAGATGAGCAATTCAAATCTCGACATTCGCAGTCGTTTTGTCGGGAATTTCATCTGGGATTTGCCCCTCGGCCAGGGGAAGCGCTTCCTCTCCGGTCCTGGCGCGGCTAGCCGTTGGCTCGGAGGATGGCAACTGAACGGAATCGTGACGCTGCAGACCGGCAGTCCATACAGTGTTGTTGCCGCGAATGATGGCTTGATGGGCTTTACCCATGCCGGTTACGCCGACTGCATAGGGAATCCATTTACTGGTGCGACGACCGATCACAATTCCTATACAACGACAGGTTTTCTCATCAATCCGGTGGCATTTGCGCAACCCGCTAACGGATCCTTCGGGACCTGTGCTCCCCGGAAGTTCCATGGCCCTGGGATTCAGATGGTCGACCTGAGCCTGTTCAAGCAATTCAAATTTACCGAAAGATGGCAGCTGCAATTTAGAGCGGAATTTTTCAACACCTTCAATCATCCTAACTTTGGTAACCCAAGTGCCGATATTTCCTCACCAGGTTCGTTTGGAAGGGTCTCCAATACGCTGGCGCCCATTCTGGGTACCGATTCTGGGGGACCTGGTGATCCTCGCGAGATCCAGTTTGCATTGAAGTTGTACTTCTGATGTGCCGCGCGTTCTTGATCCAGCCACGGGATGGGATCAGACGTCCTTGAAGGAGGCGGTTTGGCGTCCACATGTCGAGCTACGGCGGCACAGGCCACGATCAAGTTCCTGAAAAATCAGTATGTCGAAAGGGAGGGAGTCGTGCGTCCGTTTTTCGCAGGCTGCTTCGGGATATTTGGCCACGGCAATGTAGCGGGAATTGGACAGGCGCTGCAGCAGAATGAGGAGTTTCCTTATTACCTGAGCCGCAACGAACAAGCTATGGTTCACACCGCCGTGGCCTTCTCGAAAATGAGCAACCGCCTGCGGGCGTTCGCGTGCACTTCTTCGATTGGTCCGGGAGCTACCAACATGGTATCTGGGCTGCTACTGGTACCGTGAACCGCATTCCTGTGCTCCTGCTTCCGGGAGACATATTCGCGCGCCGCAACGTCGCACCTGTTCTCCAACAACTCGAATCTCCGCAGACACAAGACATTTCCGTCAAACGATTGCTTCAAGGCGGTCTCCCGTTATTGGGACCGCATCTCGCGGCCGGAGCAACTCCTGAGTGCCTTACCGGAGGCCGTGCGGGTCATGACCTCCTGTCCCTACCAATGATCCCGTCTGAGTCGTCAAAAGCTGCTGCGAGACACGTGCCAACTACTACGTGTCGAAAAAGTGGCTTGTTGGACGGAATGGACCGAGAGTCGACGTTGGAGCATTGAAGAGATAGCTATAACTACATGATGATACTATGGTTGACAATTTGCCTGCAGCTCGGTTTGAAATGGAGCGTCTGCTCCTGCGGTAGAGGGTCAACGAGTGAAAACAGCGTCCGCACGGAGAGTAAATGGTTTAGAATCAATAGAACGAGAGCGCCCGTAGCTCAGTTGGATAGAGCGTCTGCCTTCTAAGCACGATGATCGGTTCCAATAGTTCTGTCCTCTTTTCTTAATTACTAAACTTTCCAACAACTTGGGGAATCTGCTTTTCGCTCAAAGCTAACCCCCATGGTTCGAACGGATAGGGTTTTGGCACAGTTCTGACACAGCAGTACTAACACTAGGTCCGCTTAAAATTCTAAAATTCAAGCCACCTGTTTGAACATTGGAGCTGCGCGTGATGAATGTACGACCATGCCATTCGAGTCTGCTGCGAGCCGCAATTCCCCTCGCAAGTTTTTGCCCGGAAGGCCCTCTATCGCAAGACTGCGAAACTTTCGACGAAGCGAAAGATTTGGCTGACCGAAGTGGGGAATCGTATTTGTGGACCTACGTCTACGACGACAACGGCGAGCTTTTGCACGAGGCGGGCTCGTACCGAGAACATGCTGAAAGTCTAAAACGAGAACCTCCTGCAGGGTCTAAAACCTAGCTCCAAAAAAAATCACATTCCCCCGGTAATACCTGGCGCGCTCCCTTCCCAACTTGCGGATTGCCGACTAACCAGGAGCTGTGAATGTTTTCGTACAAGAGTGGACTGGGAGTAGTCACTCGTATCTCAACGCCACCATGGGGTCGACGTGCATCGCCCGACGCGCTGGGAGAAAAGCAGCGATTCCGGCTATGAGAAGCATCAAGCAAACGCCGAAACCGAAGCTGAGAGGATCTGTTGGCTTCACTCCCCAAATTATTCCCTCAAACATCCGTGCCGCGGCAACGCCAGCCCCCGCGCCAAGAGCCGCGCCCACGCAGACCACCCACATCGTCTCGCCAAGTACCATGCGCAGCACGTCGCCTGGTTTCGCGCCCAGTGCCATGCGAATGCCGATTTCGCGCGTTCGTTCCGCTGTCGCATACGACGTCACTCCGTAAACGCCAATCATCGCCAGCAGGCCGACAAACAGACCGAACGCCGTCGCGGTCAACGCCATGGCGCGATTTCGATGGAGGACTACGTCCATGGCACTGCTCAGCAGGCCGAGCTTCAAAGAGACCCGAGGGTCAACCGCCGTAGCCGCGCTCTCCAGCTGTTTCTCCGCTTCTGCGAACGTACCGGCCGTTCGAATTTCGTAGCCGCCAATCCCCGAGCACGTACTACCGCATTGCGAGACCGGCCGGTACAAGATCGCAAGGGGACCGTAATCGGGCCTTCGATATTGTATGTCTCTGGCGACCCCGACAACCTCGACGGGATAGCCTTGCCCGTTAGCATCCCCATCGCTTTCACGGAATCTCAGTCCGATAGGATTCACTCCGCCAAAAAGTGTTTTCGCCAGGGCCTCGCTCAGAACAGCGACCGGAGGCGACGCGGCGTTGTCGCCGGCATTGAAATCCCGCCCGGCTAGCATTGGAGTTCGCTTGGTAATGAAATAATCGGGAGAAACGAAGTTGGGATAAGCGCCAGATCGTCGCTCAGATCCTCCTGGCCCGGGAACAACCAGCTGTGTGAGCTTCGTGCTGGAAGAGATACGGCCCCACGACGCAGACTGGACGCCGGGCATAGACCGAAATGCCATCAGCAATTCCTCCCCGACGGATGCATTGCGCTGTGGGTCTACGCCGGATCCATGCAATGTCGCCTGAGCCGTCACGACGCCTTTGGGATCGTAGCCCAGATCCGCGGTCAAGAATGCCTGGAGCGTCCGCGCCAGTAGGCCCGCGCTGGCAAGCACTGCCACGGATAAAGCAACCTGCACCACAACGAGGAGAGAATTGGAAAACCGATTTCCAGGCTTTCCTGTTGTTACGCCGTTGTACATGGCCGAATAAATCGAAATACGTGTTGACCGGATCGCGGGAGACAACCCAAAGAGAAGAGCGCAGAATACAGTGATGCCTACGGCGAAGGTCGCAAGCTCCGCATCCCATGACAAGTCCAGACTAATCGGGTCGTCAGGAAATGAAAGCGCCCATAGCAGTATTTGGCTCCCCCAGCGCGAGATGATAAGACCTGCTGCAGCGCCGCCTACCGATAACAGCGCGCTCTCCGTCAGCAGTTGGCGCGCCAGGCGCCAACGCGACGCGCCCAAGGCAAGCCGAGTGGCCATCTCGCCGCGACGCTTTGCGGCTCGCGCGAGCAGAAGGTTGCCTAAGTTCGCGCAAGCGATGATGAGAGCGACTGCGGCCATAGCCATCAAGAGCAGCACCATGTTCATGGATTGCAGCCAGGTGTCGGAGGTGATGGGGCGGGCCACGAGACGCGCAGGCCCAACTGTTCGTCCACTGGCGTCAGAAATGGGCGGCACGGCTTTGTATATGTCTGAGCTTAGAACTTGCAATCCGGCATTGGCTTTGCCCACATTCATTCCCGGCTTTAGTCGGGCCACGAAGCTCACTTTTAGAGCCCTAGGTTCGTCCAGCGAAGGCATCTGTTTCCCGTAGCGTATCGGATAGTCCTTGTACGTCCTCTGCGCCTCCATTGGCATGAAAATCTCAAGTATGTCGCCGATTTCCACGCCGAAAAAAGACTTGGGGGCCACTCCAATGATTGCGAATTCATTTCCATTTACACGGATCGACCGGCCGAGAACGTCTCGCGATTGGCCGTACAATCGCCGCCACAATCCGTACCCGATCAGGCACACGGGAGGCGCACCCGGCCGATCGTCCGAAGACTGCAGGGTCCTACCTAGAACGGCGGAGATGCCAAGCGTTGAGAAGTAATCGCCAGAAACATACCCACCCACTACGTCATGCTGGCCTTTTGCGTCAGCGATTTGGAAGTACGCGTCGGACCAGTTGTAAGCCAGGACGCCGGAAAAAATATCCTGTCGGTCTCGAAAGACTTTCCACTCTGCGTAGTTGTGGAGATTGCCCCCAAGATGACCCTCCACCTCAACCAGCTGGTCAGGCTGCGACACGGGCAGGGGCTTGATGGCCAGCGCGTAAATCACGGAAAAGATGGCAATGGTCGCGCCGATTCCCAGACCGAGGGATAGAATGGCGATCGTGGTAAGCCCCACGCTGCTCCGCATCGCGCGGACCGCATAGCGAATATCCTGGGACGTCGACTCAAATAAACGCATCTTCGCTCTCCCGTCCAGCTTTTCCACTCAACTCAGTGCGAAGCGGGGTCGGGATGGATCAAGTCGTTCTTGCTTCTTCTCGGCGGCGGAAACGCATGCTTCTTTGGTTTCGGCGTCTTCACTTTTTTCCTAGGCGGCTTCTTCGGCATTCGTGCTACCTCCCTTGCGGCGGATTCTACCACTGCGCCGGGCAATGCGGGCGACACTCTGTGTTCGCTAAACTAACACTTAGGCTTTGAACACATGAGTCGACAGAGTGCCACTTACGCCGTAGTAAAATAATGTAGATGAAAATCAGTGGTCCCGAGCATTTCAAGCTGACGTTTGACGCCAAGAGGTGTGCGGCCAAGTTTTCCGGCTTGGCTAATACGAGGCTGCCGAAGCTCTACGTCGTCGTTGCTAAAGGCGAACTCATTTATGTGGGTATCACAAAGCGCAAGATGCGGGAGCGTCTTTACAGCGGGTGGAATGCCAACGGGAAGAATGGGTATCACGGCTACGCTTTCCGTCATACACATACGGAAGCAGAGCTTTACGTTTGGTGCCAAGAAGATGCGCGAGAAAACTCATCACTTGACCTGGAAACTGTAGAAGCTGAAGTTGCTTTTCTTATGCGAACCGCAGGGCAGTGGCCGTGCGGCCAAACAGAAATACATTTCCACCCGTCGGGGAAAGAGCACCGTGACCTGGCTGCTAGTATCATGCAGCACGTTAATCGTTCAGTGTGAGCAACCGTGCCATTGAAATAAGGCGAAAATGAAATTCGAACTTGGCGACACTGTAAGAATCAAGAACGGCGGACCTGACATTTATAAGATTACGCAAGCAACCTCATCCGGGCCGACCTATCTACTTCAGCTCGGAAATGATGGCGCTAAGATCCAGTGGAAAAAAGAAGATGAAATTGAACTCGTAGCTAAAGTGAAGAAGCCGGACAACGGCCCTTGTTTTGTTCCTGAACGTGGAATTATGGGGTAATGAGCCTGGGTGGCAACTTGGGTCAAAGCTCGCGCACAAGTTCCAATGCCTTCTGCATTTGAGGGTCTTCGCCTGCCAGGAGCTCTTCAGGGGCCAATCCAACCGGGATATTCGGCGACACTCCCTTGCCTTCGATTAGCCTTCCTTCCCATGTCAGATAGGCAGCAACTGGAAGTCCCACGATGTAGCCAAAGCCCGCCTTAAACGCGCTGCCGCTTTGGTGTTGGCGTCCTCCCGAATTCAGTGCTCGTAAGCGGCAATGAAGAAAACTTACCCGGAACGGAACCCTCGCCCTTTGACGGGGGCGCGACCTTTCTCTCGCCGCTCGACGACACAGGTATTGGAACATAAAGGGTTTGGGCCACTTTGTGGTGTTTTTCTGCCTTAACTGCTTACGTCATGCGTTTTGAGCAGTACCACTTCGAACAGATTGTGGTACCACATAGGCACCACTCTTAAAGGGGCATGTTTCGGCGGCGGAAAACCATTTTTGCCATACATTGCCCCCATTCCCAGTGGTGGCACATTTGTGCCACATTTCCGACAAAAGTCGACACATGCTTTCTCTCTGTAAAACAAGGAGTTACCTGTAAAAAAACGCGCAGCGTCGCCACAACCCTTTATGTTCCAATACGTGGTGTCCGTCGCCGATAATCTGCCTGTATTCCATGCACGCTGCTCTTGATGCAGTTGCATAATGTCGACTTCTGCCGACTTTGGCCGGCTTTTGCCGACGTGTGCCGACTTTTGTTGATTTTTGTCGACTTGTGCTGACTTTTGTTGACTCTTGTTGACTTTTGTTGATTTCTGCCGACTCAGATCCTTTTCATGCTTCATATCTATGCGTCCGGGCGCAAAATGCGCCGCACTTCTAGAAGACGCTTCAATACAGAAAGCCTACCGCCGCTGGGTGGAGAAACTTGCCAGCACTCCCCGGAAGAGAAAAGCAGCGCTGATTCGCTGTGCTAGCCATGGAACGGAGACGCGATCCCAAAGGGGCGTCTGAAAGAAAGGAAGGGTTGAACAAGCTCCCAGGGTCATGTATATATCGCATGTATGGACCGCATGGTTTCTTCAGTTGGGGGAGCCGGTCTAAAGACGGTAGGAAACGTGGCGAAGCGGCGAAGCGCTAATTTCGGAGTCTACAACGTCCGGCTCTTGAGTTCCCTCGACAAACTTCTGCGGGATAAACCTCGATATTTGGGAGAACTGTCGACCTCGATCAACGATGCCCTTCTGGAGGTCAACCTGAATGCCGTCGAGCTCGTCAATCTTCAATCCAGACAGAAGCAAACCGGGAGAGAAACGCAAGTTGTTATCTTACGGCGTCTTCGGAAGCGCATTCACCAAGTCGCTCAAAAGCGGAAGTGTTCGATGAACGAACTGGTGAATAGCGCTCTTCTGGCTTATTACTCAAAGGCTGCGGAAGGCAAACTCAAAGGATCGACGAAACGACGCGGGGGATCCACGCATTCGTACGACAGAATGTCGGAGATGGAGCGGCGGGAGCTTCACCAGATGCTCTCGGGTCTTCCGGCAGTGCGATCGGTCTCCGTCGACACAGAAAAGCCTGATGGGACGCACTACGAATACGACCGCAATCTGAAAGGGACCGTGAAAGTCACGCCTGATGGAGAGCGATACCCCGTTGAGGGATTAGATGCAGATTTTGAGCGCGCCTCCCAATAGGGGTCCACACAAATCTACACACGAGGAAATCACACCCTGAGCCAGCAGAAGCCAGTATTATTTATTATCGCCGGACCATTGGGGGCCGGTAAGACAACTTTCTATGAGGCTTATTTGAAGGAAGCGTTCCCTACGCTGGTTCCCGCCGTGAGGGATCAGCAACAAGCCTTTCTCAATGATCGGCGTTCTTTTGCCGTCGAAGACATTCGTGTGGACACGCAACTGCTGGACGAGGCTAAGGCAGCAGGATATTCAACGAAGGTTCTTTTTATTTCGACGGAAGACGCAAATTTGAATGTCGGGCGGGTGTTGGTGCGCATGAGTCGAGGCGGACAAGCCGTGCCCATGTCCAGCGTGATTGATTCCTATCGGGAGTCAACGAGGAATCTTTCCGAAGTCCCTAGACATGCCGATGACTTGATCGTGTACGACAACACAGCTCATCGCCGCGGCTTCCGCGTGGTGGCGCACTTCATCGGCAGCAAGTTGAGTGAGACCGCGCAGACGATACCGGACTGGGCTGCTAAAGTGTTTGGCAAAGAATTACACCCCGCAAAGCAACGCGCGAAGCCGGGCCGGGCAAGATAATCCCGTTCGGCGAAACATGCGCGTTGGACTCGACAAAATGTGGAGTGGACTGTCACCCCTCGAGCACTGCGGGCGGAAAATGAGGGACACCTCGAATCGGAATGTTGCACCCTCCCTTGCTTCAATCGCTATGCCGCTGACCTCCCTGTCCAGTTGTCTTTTTTCTTAGCCGCCTTCTTCCCCTCTCATCGCCTGAGACAAGCTCGATGTGGCCATGGCCAGCGTTGAGCCGGCGCGTTCGCGGGCCCGCCATGGCTGCCGGCTCGGGATGTACAAGGACTTCCAGGAGGTCCCCGCGACCCTTCCCGCAAAAATATTCAGTTGAGCCAAAAATCTCTTTGCATGGTGCTATATGTATAGTAGCATCATGGCCGGCACGATCGAATCCACCTGGAACCAAAGGTAAGCGCGATGATTCGAGAGACTCTTCTCCAACTAGACCGAAACTCATCAACTCTGGCCGAAGATTGCCCTCTGAATGTTCGGGAAGCTGCCACCTATCTTGGCGTAAGCCCCCAAACTGTGTATCTTTGGGTTGAGCGAAAGCAGATTCCCCATCTCCGCGTAATGGGTCGAAACATCCGGTTTCTCAAATCGGATCTCGGACCCTTCCGCGCTTCGTTTAAACAGGAGATGGAGAATGGCTAGACCCAAGAGGCATGATGGTGTGGTTTTCCGGCGAAAAGGTTCAAAGCTGTGGTGGATGCGCTACTGCGACCGTGAGGTGCTCCCCAAAATTCGGACCAGTCAATAAGGTATAAAATCGCTGCCTCGGAAAGGGAGCAGAAATGAAATCGAGGCAACGGCGGAGCTTCAGCGCGGAGATGAAAGCACGAATCGCGCTGGAGGCGATCAAGGAA
>DATHIB010000141.1:0-9795 GCA_035490055.1 Candidatus Limnocylindria bacterium
ACAGCTTGTACTGGTCAAACCAGTCCCAATGATGTATCCTCCCCGGTGATGTATGGGAAAAGTTTTGGCGGCACTGCGCAGCAGAATACTTCCTTGGACCTGCGCGAGATCGTTGTGCGGACCGTTGCTTCCGGCGAAGAGGCCGCGCGAGAGTAACACCTTGCCCTCACGTGAATATTTGGCTTTCCACAATAGCGTGTTCCGCTAGCATCATTGCACTTTTCCTATATGTTCCACGCGACTTCGAAACAAGTTCTCTGTGTTCTTATCCATGAAGTGGACGTAGCAGCCTTTCATGCCGCGAGTCAGAAGAACGCGGTAAGTGTTTTTTACCATTTGCGTGAATCGGTCGCCGGACCTCTTCACGACAGTGTCAAAGGACTTGGTCTTGTCTCCCTTCCAATCTGCAGCCTCGGGTACGTAGACTAAATCAGGACCGAAGATGACGCCCACATAATCGAATTCGAATCCCTGCGCCGTGTAAACACAACCAATTTGATTCACGCCACCTGAGTCGTACGCCCAGAGGCTCTCTTTCGGGATGCCAGGAGCGCGGCTACCCGAGTCGGATTTGGCATTCCATGGTCGGACGTAATCGCCGATGACTACGTCATCTACGAGTGTCCCGTTAGACCGGGGATTAGACCACGGCCAACAAAAGCCTGCTGCCAGCCGCGCTGTGGATTTTTCTTCCAGCCTTTTCCTGATTGCGTCCTCCAGGGCTTGGGGAGTGAGCATGATTCTAAAGTCGAACTCGTCGGCCTGATTCCACATCACATGTGGTGTGCGCTGAATTCCGAGGGTGTTGTTCACCCAACTGACGAACGCATCTGAGCCAGCGCAGCGGAACTGGGCTTCCAATTCAAATTCACAAACGCCGCAATGGAGTTTTTCAGCTTCAGTCTTAATGTAGCCCGTAGAGCCGATCTCCCCTGGTCTTACGATCTGGTTGTCATCAATGAAAAACACAGATGTGCGACTTGCCTTTAACAACTCGTGGATTTGTGAGAGTTTGCTTTGCTTTACCTTTGGCGTGAATCGGTTGTTGCTAGTCTCTCGAATTCGGTGAGCCTCGTCGGCGATCATGACATCAATCACATTCGCGTCCGCGCCCATATAGCTGTTGAAGTAACGCACTTGCGCAGCCCCACGGGTGCCTACGATTTCTCGAATAGTGGAGGTGAACGCACGAGAACCCGTCACGTAGTGCGCGTTTAGGCCCATCCCAGAGAGATCACCGAGCAAGTTCATGGCAATGACCGATTTCCCCGTGCCAGGGCCACCTCGCACGATAATGGCAACCTTCTTCCTGCTTTCGACACCGTCCTTGGCAGCTTCCACAACCTTGTCATAAACCACGAGCTGCTCATCGAGTAACACGTATTCCGGCTTGCCCTTGATAAGTTTGGCGACGTGGTCGAGCAGTTTCTTGCTGGGGCGGTACTTGCTCTGCTCTACTTTCGCCGAAACCTCGCCGCTATCGGCACCATGGATTCGTTCGTCTAGAAACGCAGTGAGATCAGGCACGTGATCGGCAGTGAAGACCGGAGACCGCCTAATCTGCTCTGCAAACTGCGGTAAGAAAAGAGGATCGTCCTTTATCGGGCTGTAGTTGTGCAGATAAGAACAGGCATGTGCGTCGATTCCGTCTTCGCCCTGAAAAGCCGTGTGGCAATCGGTGAGATACGTCATGTACTGACCGACTTGGACGGAAGGATGAAGCACATCCCGGACACTGCCGCCGACGAAGGTCGCTACCTCGTTCTTGCCAGATGCTCCTTTGCAGCCGCTCCACTGCTTTAGCTCTATGATGACTGCGTTAGGCGCTTTCTTGCTGTCATACCCGGTCACAAGGCAGTCAAGCCGCTTGGAGGTGAGTGGGAGTTGAAGTTCCAGCAAAACGCCATGATCGAGCAAGCTTGCTGTTTGAAAAACTTGTGACACGGCGCGGAGAGAATTGTTCCAGGAATTCACCTCAGCGACTGGTGGCTGGTACCGAAATTCAAGAAAGAAGGCATCTCTTAGTTTCGTGGCAATGCGGTTGTAAGTTGAGTCTTCGATAAGGGATTGTGTGGTGCCGGAATAGAGGCGCATGCGTTATCAGTTCTTAGGCCGCGTGACTGGGTCTAGGCTATGACACCTTGGCTGCTGTGGTCCACCGCTCACGTCGACGGCGAGATGGGCCCGATAAGAGATTTGCTATCCAACAGCCATCCAGATTGCGCGGTACACGCCGAGGTAAACAATAGAGATTTTCAGGACGTACTGGGACGTACTTGCAATGACTTGCGATTCCCTCCATCCTGATCCAGCATCTACCTTATCGCCGTTTTCTTGACATTATCACCTTCTTAGCTACGATCAAGAGCGGAGCAAGGCGGGTATTCAGGACAGAGCAGCGAGTTTCGCCCTCGTCAGTGAAGACGGTATCGACATGCCGGCCGGATTGGAGCTGGTGCTGCGGGACGGTCGTCGGCTACGCATCAGCCAGGGAGTCCAGGAAGAGACCTTGAGAGCGGTTCTCGCAGCCATGGAGTCGGGGAAATAGATAAGGATGCTGAGTTTTCCGGCGGCGATTAAGGTCTACCTGTGCACGGTGCCGTGCGACATGCGGCGTTCCTTCGACGGTTGTCGATGATGGCCGAACATGTGATCCACTGCAATCCCTTCTCCGGGCACCTGCTGGTTTTCTGTAATCGCCGCACCGACCGATTGAAGATTTTGTACTGGGATCGCGATGGATGGGTGATCTGGTATAAGCGGCTGGGCGGGGTTCTATCGCAGGCTTTGTTTTCCATTATGGGAATCCCCCTTTTACTTCTCGGCTGCCGGTTATGCGACCTTCGGCTATGGTGATGTCGTTCTCCCGCAGTGTGGCGGACCTTTAGGTCCGGTGGAAAGCATCATCGGCGTGCTGATGTGCGGGTTGTCGGCGAGCTTCCTGTTCGCCATCGTGACCAGGCTAGTCGAGCGTGAGGCGCGGGTCTCAGACACTCCCGTCACAGACACGGGAGACACCAGTCCTGAAACCAGGATTCGCCAGTCGATCTCGCGATTGTCGAACGCGAACTTTTGAAACTTCCCCTTGCCAAGCGCTCACCTGTTCTAGAATTGTCGCTGGGTGGCGGAGTGAAGAATGACCAGCGACGTTGCGATAAGACGCTATTTGGCGCTCGGGGGTCTTGTACTCGAACTGGTTGTTTGTCCGACTCTGACGGGCCAGGCGACTAAGTCTCCCTCCTCGATTTCCGTCCCAAGCGAAGTCACGTCGTGGTTTAAGAGCGCTGCAATGCCTCTGGACAGCACGAGTCCCGAGAGCGGGCTGGACGACCTGCGTCAGATGGAGTCAACCATTGGGAATGCACGCATAGTTGCCATGGGAGAGGCGACGCATGGTACCCGGGAATTCTTCCAACTGAAGCACCGCATGCTGGAGTTTCTCGTCGAAAAAAAAGGCTTCACTGTATTCGGTATTGAGGCGAACTGGCCGGAATCCCTGGCGATCAACGACTATGTGTTGAACGGCACCGGTGATGCGGTGGAGGCGCTCGACGGTTTGTATTTTTGGACCTGGAACACGGGAGAAATGCTGGACATGATCCAATGGATGCGCAAGTACAACCAGGATCCGAAGCACACGAACAAGGTAAAGTTTTTGGGGTTCGACATGCAGGTGGCGCACGTGGCAGTGAGGAATGCGGAAAGGTACCTGGAAAAGGTTGACCCCGCAGAAGCCAAACTGGCCTCGACGCTACTTGCTCCTTTGAGTGATGCCAACCGGGAACGCGAATCTGCAAACAAATCGAAGTACTTCTGGCAGAAGACCGAGGGGATGATTGAATCCTTCTTGGGGTCGCTTGAACGCCGGAAGAAAGTGTACGTGGAGGCGTCCTCGCTCGAAGAGTGGACATTGGCTCGACACAATCTGGAGATTGTGCGACAGGCTGTGGAAATGCATTCTGTGGACCGGTTGGGCAATTTTTCGCCGCGCGACCAGGCCATGGCAACGAATGTGGAATGGATTCTTGACCGGGAGGGGCCGGAGTCAAAAATCATGCTATGGGCGCACAACGGACATGTGTCCACGGCGCCGCTCGGAGAGGGGGAGTCCATGGGCATGGTCCTCCGAAAGACTTACGGGGCGAAAATGGTGGTGTGTGGATTTTCTTTTGACCAGGGTTCTTTTCAAGCGCTGCAGAGAGGCAAAGGGCTTCGGCAATTCACGGTAGGTCCGGCAATTCCGGGTTCGCTGGATGCGGCCCTGGCAACAGCGGGAATTCCCTTGTTTGCCGTTGATCTGCGGAGAGCGCCGTCGAGCGGAGCCGTTGCGGATTGGTTGAATACCCCACAACCAATGAGAAGTATCGGGGCGATTTACAGCGAGAGTGCGCCCGACGCATATTTCGGTCCCGTGACTCCACACAGCTTTGATCTGATCATATTCGTAAGGCACACAACCGCGGCGCACGAAAATCCAAAGTTCTCGGAAATTGAATTTCGCGGAGGGCCGTGATGGGGAAATGGAGACCGCGCTCATGGCGGACGAGGAGTGGGCGATGAGCGATGTGATGCTCCGATGCGATAGACTGGGCGCGTGAGGATGTTCGATCGATGCGCTACTTGAATCTGCTCTGCGATCGAAACACACGAGGCGCTGGAACTCCAGGCGGACGGCCTAGTCAATATCCGATCGGGAATGCGATACACGCTTCGTGGCAGGATACCCGATTTCCTAGCCGCGGTTTCTGGCCAGAACAAGAAATACCAAGAGTTCCATGACCGAACAGCGAGGTTCTACGACTTGGCGGACTAGCCGTACCGATGGCTGAAGGGCAAGAGGGATTTCCGAAGAGAGCCCATCGGCCGATCCTCCCCCGAACGAGGCAGTGGTGCACTACTCTTACCGGGTCATATCTCTGCTTTCTCTCAAGGATCCAGAAAGCAAAAAAAAGCCGCGCAACTTTTCGACACGATCGTGTCCGCCATGGGCGATTCCGGATCGCTTCACGTACTTTTCGGCCACGCGTATCGGAAAGCGGAAATGCAAGACGACGCCATCCGCGAACTCCGCAAGGCTATCGCTTTGGATACGCGGACGCCTCACGCACACTACTTCCTCGGCTTGGCACTGCTCTGGAACAATGAATGGACGGACACGCCGGAAATCCGCCAGGAATTCGTGACCGAACTCAATTCCGGGCGCCCGGATATTTACATCGCTAACGATTCCACTCCCAGCTTTCTCTACAAGAATCTCGGCAATGGAAAATTCAAGGAGATTGGACTTGAGTCCGGCACTGCGGTCAGTCAAGACGGTTCCGAACAAGCCTCCATGGGCATTGCCATCGGCGATTACAATCACACCGGGCGCCCATCGATTTACACCACGAATTTCTCCGACGAATACGACGACTTCTACCGCAACGACGGTAACTGGAATTTCACCGATGTGTCCTACCAATCTGGAATCGCCCTGCCCTCACTACCCTATGTAAAGTGGGGCACGGCCTTCGCGGACTTCGATAACGATGGCTGGCTCGACCTCATCGCGGTCAGCGGTCACGTTTATCCTCAGGTGGACTCGTTGCCATCCGGCGGCGGCTATCGCGAGCCCAAACTCCTCCACCTCAATCAAACTGACGGCACTTTTTGCGATGCCCGCGATCTGGCCGGGCCAGCGCTTCAGGAACGCCATGTTTCACGAGGTTTGGCCGTCGGCGATCTCTTTAATGATGGCAATGTGGACATAGTCGTGGGTGACCTCGACGGCGCTCCCATGATTTTGAAAAATCACGGAGTGCCAGGCCGTCATTGGGTCAGCTTCGATCTGGCGGGCGCCAAGAGCAATCGCATGGCGATTGGCGCGAGAGTGAAACTCGTAGCGAGCGGTATGACACAGTCTGATGAGGTGCACAGTGGCGGAAGCTATCTTTTGCAGAATGATACGCGCGTGCACTTCGGCCTTGGCTCCACCAAAAAAATCGACCGCATCGAGATTCCCTGGCCTTCAGGAGCCGTCGAGACACTCACAGATTTGGCCGCCGACCAATTTTATTCGGTGCTCGAGGGTTCGGGAGTTGTGCCTGCTAACCGCATTCGGCCAGCTGTCCCGAAAGGTTCTCGATGAACCCGATAGGCACTGATACGTGCCTCGGTACGACGTCGACGATCCTGGAATCCGAAGATGCTGCGTTTCTGCGACTCGGCGAGACTTATCTTATCGAATGGGAACAAGGCAAGAAACGGATTCGTATCTGTAAGGGAAGGCTTGCCGCTTGTCCTCGAATAATCACAGGAGCCGCTGGAAGCTGATGCACGTCGCACGGGGGGGCACATCCGCAACAAAAGGTACGCTACGGGTACCCCTGGCGATTTTCGGTCCTCGCTCAGCACCTGTACGGAAAGCCAGCTGCCTCTTACGGCAATCCAGAACAACACACGCCTGGGTGTGCCGCGCTGAGGTTCCATACAATGGATTCAGACGCACTGCGACGTTCGCGGACTGGAGAGACACCATGGCTGAAGGTCCCTTTACAGCAAAGCGCGCCAATCCGCGCTTCTCGTTTTTCGCAGATGCCGAAATTACGCTTCGCGATGGAACGTGGGTTCGCGCACAGCTTTCCGAATTGAGCTCGCGTGGTTGCTATATCGATATGCTCGAACCCATTCCCACTCGTACGAAATTACGTCTCCGCATCTGCGATGGCATGAGCACATGCGAACTAGACGGCAAAGTGATCTACATGCATTCTGGCGGCGGCTTTGGAATTTTCGGCGTGGGTGTGGTTTTTGAAGAGATGGATCCAGAGCAGCGCTCCGCAGTCGAGGCGTGGCTGCGCGAACTCGCCCGACATCCTGGGAAAGATGCGGGAATGAACTCCGAAGCGCAAAAGCCGGGTTAAATCGCACAGAATCAACGAGCCGTGTTGTAATCAGACGCGCTCATAACCCGAAGGTCGTCAACCGGTTTCATTCTGACCCGCAACCAATCCGTCGACGCCAGGCCCGATCCTGGATCCGCAGCTCGCCAAATTTCATTTTATCGTACTGAGAGAGCGCAGATTTTCTTTCTAGCCGGAAGGACGATGATCGGAGTCCTTACAGCCCGCGTCCGTTCCTCCCGCACCCAGCTAAGGTTAGGGCGAAACCTATTATCGCCTGGTTTGGCGTGCAGACGAATTGGTGAAGAATCGAAGGCCGAGCAGGAATTTCTAGTGTACGAGAAGGTGGAGAAGACCGAAACCGCCACAATCGAACGCCAGCGGCGGGAACTTCGGCAATTCCTGATTATTCTAAAGGACCAGCCTGCAGCTTCCTCGCCTCGCTGAATACCGGGACATGCTATTTGAGTTTGGGTTTGAAGGAATCGACGATCCCGCTGGCTTCGCGGATGGTCAGTATCTGATTGACCTTCACCTGCGTGAACCGTTCCAGTTTCTGCGTAGTCGGCCACTTTACCTCAATGAGATCCACGGTTTGAGCTTTTCCCAAGCCGAAGTGGAGGCACAGGTCGCTCTGCGACATGACGCTAGAGCCGCTGTGGACCTCGTCCATCTGCACATGCTTGCCAGTCACCACGCGCACGCGAGCTCCGATGGCGGTGCGATTGCACTTTGTTCCGATCAGTTTGATCTTGATCCAATTCTGCTGGTTACCGCCGTCGTTGCAGAAGCGAAGGCGGGTCCTTCATATTTATAATAGAAGCAGCGCGTCGATGTCGCCGTCGGTATCATAGTCGCCGAACGCATCACCGCGGCTGGAGAAACGTTCGCTGATGCCTGGTCCCAGGGATGAGCCGAGGAAACGCCGCCGCTGGATATTCATAGCCTGTGATCGCCGAGAACGAAGTTCGCCACGGTGGAAATTCGCGAGTGAACCAATCCGTTTGTCAGGTGTGCGGCTCCATTTCTCTTCATCGGCTCGGTACCTTTGGAAAGTTGCTCGGCACAATTCCTGTGCCCTCCTTGACGGCGATGATCCAGTCGATAGGCACATTCGTCAGTCGATCCACATGCCCGCTCGCCCAAGTGATTTCCAGAGACTCGATCTTGGCGCGCTTCCCACTAACCAAAATGAATCCGTGGATCATTAGCCGACATATAGCTCATGCCGCCCTTGGACTGTTCGATGTGCGCGACCCTTTTCTGAGGTTAGCTTCAGCGAAGAGCCGATCCCATGGCGATTGGATTTTGTACCGATCAACAGGACTTCCAGCCAGTGATTGGCGTTCCCGCCATCGTTGCGCAGAAGCTCCGGATAATCGCCGCGATTATTGATGGCGATGTCGATGTCGCCGTCATTATTGTAGTCCCCGACGGAAACGCCCTGACCGTAGTGTCCTTCCCCGCCCACGCTGGCTTTCTCGGTGACGTCGGTAAATGTTCCGTCACCATTATTGTGGTAAAGCGCCGAGCGCAAGGGTCGCGCTGATTTGTAAATGTCAGTGGCGGCCGATTGGACACAGTAGAGATCCATCAGGCCGTCCTGGTCATAATCGATCCAACCGACGCCGCTGCCCATGGTTTCGAGGTAATACTTTTCTTCCGTTTGCGTGGCATCTTGACGAAGAGTGATTCCGGCCGATTGTCGAACGTCGGGGTAACGGACGGTTACTCGGGAATCCTGCGCTTTAGAAGTCTGTCCAGAGGGTCTTCTGATGAAGGGTTGTACCAATCAGATTGCTTAACGTCAGGATTGCGCTGCACGCGGCTCCGAGATGGAGTCCTCTACCCAGTTTCGATTTTTTTCATTCCCGATTACCGATGTGCGATTGCAGGTAAGAAGCTGATGCGGAAGCAAGCACATTGCACTACGGCCGTTACCACGAATGTCGTTACCGCCATTGCGGGAGACAGAGAAGACTTGAGCCGAGTGAATATTACAATGCCGGTCACCGATGCCGCTCCCACGATAATGGTCATCGCGATTTCGAAAGGTGAGAAATGTCCGCTAATGATGCTAGCGATACCTAGCACGTATAGCCAAATGAACACCATTAAGGTCAACCAGAATAGAAAAAGTGGAAGCCCGATCCAGCCAGCCGGACGGGCACGGCGGATACCAAACGCAATACCTATCCAGAGCGGAAGCGTCTGTACGATGTAGCACAACACTAGGCCGGCGGGAAAACCTACACCCGCCACCAGAGAAACGATGATGGCAAAACAGCAGAGGGCGATTGCAATTGATTCTTTCCCGAGGGGATGTGCTTCGGAACTCATCTAGAATATTTCAGTCGCCCGCACATTCTAACGCGGCCAATCAACCCACTCAACCAGAAGTTTTCTTATTCTCTCAGAGTTTGCGGTCAGCAAGCGGCAGCGCCAGCTGAAGTAACTACTGCCTGACAACCATCGACATGGATTCATGAAGCGAAGAGGGCACCGTCGGGGCTTTGGCGAGGGCTTTTTCAATTCGATTCACGTCCAGGCCGACCGCTGCGTTGCTGCCCTTGAAGTCATTCAGCACTTCCCGGGCTTTGGCGATTTCTCCCGTTTGATAATAAAAAACGCCCAAGGTGGAATAACTACCTGGCCACTCCGGCATATCAGATGGGATGAGAGGGCCGGTCTCCCGCGGGATGCGATACGCTCCCAATGTTCGACGTGCTCAAGGCACAATGAAAAGGAGACCGGCTATGAAAAAGACTAGCAAAGCGCCGGGATAAACCGGTCTGAAGGAGGGGATGAAAGAGCCCTACGAGTAAGGAGTAACGATCCGCTCGGCCCCGAGTTTGGCGATGAGTTGTCGCGAGGCAACCATCGAAGCATAAAACAGGGGCTAGGTGGGCAGGGT
>DATHIB010000142.1:0-21646 GCA_035490055.1 Candidatus Limnocylindria bacterium
TAATAAGATTAGGTCATACACAAACTGGCTACGTGAGCTGAAGCGAGTTGGCCTGCGAACCGCTCCAAATGGGGCGCGGAAGCACTTAGCCCTGTTGCGGGAATTACATCAAATCAGGCGAGCGCGGTAAACTCGGGCTAGAAGACCCTTTCCGGGGAAGTGAAACCAACAGCCCTTGGCTGCTCCTTTGGCCCCACGCATATACGACCCATATCGGGACTAGCCATGCTAGCCTGCCCCGACCTTGTCGGGTCACGAGATCAATTCCCCGCAGCGCGCGCCGGCTTTTCGTCAGAAGGCTCACCTTCGCGGATCCCGCCATAACGGCGCTCGCGCTTCTGGAATTCCAGCAACGCCTCGAGCAACCGCGCCCGGTTGAAGTCCGGCCAAAGCGTCTCCGTGACGAATATCTCCGCATAGGCGATCTGCCAGAGCAGAAAATTGCTCACCCGCATCTCCCCGCTGGTGCGTATCAGCAGATCGGGGTCCGGCAAGCCTTTGGTGTACAAGTGCCGCGCCAGCTGCTCCTCGGTGACCTCATTTGAAGTACCGTGGCCGTTGCGTTCGGAAAGAATTGCGTTCATGGCATCAACGATCTCCGCCCGTCCGCCATAATTCAGCGCCACGCACAGCACCATGCCCTGGTTCCCTGCTGTTTTCTCCATGGCGTCCCGCACATCGTTCTGCACTCCAGTGGGGAGTTCGTCCATCCGGCCAAGGAATCGCATCCGGATATTGTTTTTCTGGATCAGGGGCATCTCCTTGCGCAGATATTCGCGCAGGAGCGCCATCAGGAAGTCGATCTCAGTCTTGGGCCGTCGCCAATTTTCGACGGAAAAGGCATAAAGCGTCAGCGCTTCGATTTTCAATCGCGCGCACGTTTCGATCGCCGTGCGCGCCGATTGCGTTCCCGAACGGTGCCCCGCGATCCGCGGAAGGTGCCGCTTCTGCGCCCAGCGCCCGTTGCCGTCCATGATCACCGCGACGTGCCTCGGCAGCCGCGTCAAGTCCAGCTTTTCAAGCAGACCCGCCTCTTCTGGCGTTACCGGGCCGAGCGAACCGGGTGTGGCGACGTGCAGCGTTTTGGGAGTATTGCTGTGGGACACGGTGTCTATGCAGGCTTTCTATGGAAACTTCTTTACGACGCAAAGTTAGCATACGCTTCGGTGGTCGCGCAACGTCAGTTGCCGTGTTTATCATTAGGGCGGCGGTGGCACGCTTTTCTGAAAGAGCGCCGTATAGGTGAGAACTAACGTCAGGCCGATCATAGCGATTGCCGTCACCCACGCCACGATGTTGAATGTCACCGTGTTGACGTAGTCGCCCATCAGGTCGCGCCGGTTGACGAGCAACAGAATGAAAATCACCACCACCGGAAGCCAAATCCCGTTGCCCACCTGCGAGAAGATCAGAATCTTCCAAAGCGGCGCATTGGGCAGCAGAACGACGCCCGCCCCAACCACGATCAAAATCGTGTACAGCCAGTAGAAAATGGGGGCCTCTTTGAATTTGTGGTCCAGTCCCGCTTCAAACCCAAGCCCCTCGCAAATCACGTGCGCGGTGGAAAGCGGCAAAATGGAAGCGGCGAAGAGCGACGCGTTGAGCAGCCCAAAAGCGAATAGAATTCCTGCCCCTTTGCCGGCAAGCGGAATAAGCGCCTGCGCTGCCTGCGCGGCGTCGGAGATGTCCCGGTGGCCATTTTTGTAGAGGGTGGCTGCCGTGCAAACGATAATGAAGAAGACGATCACCATGCAACTGATGCTGCCAAAGAGGACGTCGGCCCGCGCCTGCCGATATTGACGCGGGCCCACCTTCTTTTCCACGAATCCCGCCTGAAGGTAAAAGAACTGCCACGGAGCAATCGTGGTTCCGACGAGTCCGGTCAACATGAGTAGATAGCCTGAATTAAGACTAAGATTCGGAACCACCGTATGTTCCGCGGCGATCAGCCAATCTGGTTTTGCCAAAAATGCGGAAAATACGTAGGACAGATACAGAACGCAAGCGAATAGAAAAATAACTTCAACCTGGTGGTAAGTCCCTCGAATAACCAGGACCCACACGACGATCGCCGCGATCGGCACCGCGACGTACTTGCTGACCCCAAAAATCTGCATGGATGCCGCGACACCGGCAAATTCCGCTACCACATTGGCCAGGTCCACAAAGAAACCCGTGATCATCACAAAAAAAGTCGAGCGGAACCCGAACTCCTCGCGGATGAGATCGGAGAGTCCTTTCCCGGTCACCACGCCCATCCGCGCGCACATCTCTTCGGTGACGTAGAGAGCAATGGTCATCGGAATCAGCGACCAGAGCAGCGCGTAGCCGTATTGCGCTCCGGCTTGCGTATAGACTGAAATTCCCCCCGCGTCATTGTCCACGTTGGACGTGATCAGCCCCGGGCCCACCACCGCCAGCAGCAGCGTCAGACGCCGCCGCAGTCCACGGATCTTCTTCTGCAAATCCGTGTCGCCGGCCCTCACGCGGTCAAACTTCGACGAAATAACATTCCAGTTCATCAATCGGCTCGAATTCCCTTCCTATTGCTTCACCAGCCGCGACACCACGTCGTCCACCGTGATGGCTCCAATCGGCTGGTGTTCCTTGTCAACCACCGTCAACATTCGCAGGTTGTACTTGTCGAAAAGCTCGAAGACTTCTTTTTCGTCCGCATCGGGGGGCAGGCTGAGCAAGGGTTCCATCTTCAGCTCTGCCATGCGCTGATCGCCCGCCGCCAGAAGAAGTCGCGCAACGGGAACGGTGCCCGAAAACTGTGCCGAACTGTCCAGCAGCACGATCGTGTCCAGCTGGTCAAAGTTCAACTCCTCTCCGCGCATCCACTCCAGAGCTTCCTCCCGCGTGGAATCCTCGTCCACATAGGCGAATTGAGGGTTCATCATGCCGCCGGCCGTTGCGGGGTCGAATTCCAGCAATTCGCGGACCTCGTCGGCTTCCTGGCCGGGCATCTCATCCAGGAGCTCATCGGATGTTTCCTTGGACAAGTCCGCCAGAAGGTCGGCAGCCGCGTCCGGGGCCATTTCTTCCAGAATGTCTGCCGCCTTCTCCGGATCCAGCTTCTCCACGATTTGCGTGGTAAGCCGCTCGTCCAACTCTGCGAGAACCGCGGCCGCGGTCTCTTCATCCAGCGACGCGATAATTCCCTGTCGCTCCGCCGCGGACAGATCCTCCATGATTTCCGCCAGGTCCGCCGGGTGCAGGTCCTCTAGCTTTTCGTGTGTGATGCGCAGCTTCACGCGGCGCATGGGGTCCGGTTCGACCAGGTTCACAAACTCCCAGCGAATCGCACTCTGCGGCAATTTGCTCTGCAGTTTGCGCACCACCGCGTAAGGCACCACTCCCTGGAGCAGCCGCCGCACGGCTCCGGGCAACCCCACATCGACTTGCGTCAGACGCAGCTCCACGTTGCCATTCGTGCGGAACGGGGTCAGATCGACGTCATTTACGCGCACGACCTTTCGGCCGCGGGTATCGATGATCTGTTGATCCAGCAGATCCTTCTGAACCGCCAGCCACGACTCATTCGGCCGGTAAAGCTCAAGGGCCCTTTCGCTGACGCTTAACTCCATCTTTCCCGCTGCCACGGAAGCAACCTGATTGTGTTTGGCCACCAGCGGTTGAAAATGGCCTCGTGAGAGCAGGTAATGCGAGACACGATTGGGCGCTTCCGCGGGCTCGATAAAGAATTCGCGCACACGTCCGACATAATTCCCTGCCACGTCGTAAGTCTTCGCGCCTATCAATTCTGTCGCGTAGAGATCCATGCCGTCACCCTCCTCGCGCGTCTCATCCCGGCAACAAAAAGCCCGCGCACCGAAAAATCTCGGCCGCGGGCAAGTACCTCACACAAATGGACTTACCTTTAGCCGCCAGTGAACCCTCCCCACCCGACCGCTCGCGCTGTGGCTTGCGCCTCGCGCGACATCATCCGGACACCCAGCCGATAAACCATTTTCAGGTTCCGCCGGAGCCCCGACCAACTAGGGCCAGGTTCGAGTTCGCTGCCCGCACTCATTGAGAGGAAATTCACTCCGTTACGTGACTGCTTCGCAGTCACAGTTGCATTGATAAGCCGCGTGCTTCGCATTGTCAAGAACAGAATGGCATTCGAAGCGATTTTTTTATTCGAATGCCTATGGGGAGGGTCTCTTGCGGTTCGGAAAGACCATGTGATGCGGTTCTTCCCCTTTCCGGCGGCAGTCTTCCATGTACAAGCGGAGATAGTTCTTCAAGACATAGTCGTGTTTTGTAAATCCCAGCTCCTCGGCCGCCCGATCGATGGCCGAGGCAGGCCCCTCCAGTTCCACAAAGGTTCCGATGGGTGTTTCGTCGAGTTCAATCAGAAGGCCATTGGTCCAGGCTTTCGAATCGGGAAGGCGAAAAGTCGTGCGGTACTTCTCATAACGGAACCAGCCGCTCATCCCCAGCCCTTCAAAAATTCTGGTGAGATTCCCGGGGTCAGTGATCTCGAGTTCAATCTCATCTCGGATCTTGTATGACCCATAAGATGAGCTCTCCAACCCTGCGACCGGGGTCTGCACCATCGGCTGCTTGAAGGTCAAAACCGCGCGTTGTTTCGGTCCTGCCTTCTTTGACTTCCCTCGCACTTCGGGCGTCTCCGTTCGAATGCGCAGCAATTGGCCATGCTTGGCAAGTCCCCCCTGCGGCGTGTCGAAAATCACATTTTCCTCATGAACTTTGGAGCTTCCGGGGCCGGCGGGGCGCGCTCCGATGCGCTTCAAAGCGCGATGAAACGCGGGCACGTCGGTGATCTTCAGCTTGATTTCAGTCTCTCTTGCCATTGGGTTCTCACGCCCGCCGCAGGCTGCTTTCTCTCGCCGCCGACTTCCGATAGTATAGCGAACGCACCCAAATCATTCCGCGCGTCGCACCACCCCGCCGCGCGCACCAACGATGAACTGTATTACGGTCTTTGTTAAAGATGGACCGCACCCTGGTCCTCGACAAAAAATAGACGCATGAACCCGGATGCCAATACCGCGACGCCAGCGCCAGCCCAGGAAACTTCAGCAAGTACAATTCTCAAGCCCCCGGTTGCCGGGCGCGAACCCGTGGAGCACGTTTTGCATGGCGACCGCCGCGTCGACCATTACGCCTGGCTTCGCCACAAAGAAAACCCCGAAGTCATCGCCTATCTGAAGGTCGAAAACGCATATACCGATTCCATTCTGAAGCCCACGGAAAAATTCCAAGAGAAGCTATATCAGGAGATGCTCGGGCGCATCCTGCAAACGGATCTTTCCGTTCCCTATAAACTCCGTGGGTATCTCTACTTCACGCGGACCGAAGAAGGAAGGCAGTATGCGTTCCATTGCCGGCGGCGCGATGCGGATGGCTCGACGGAAGAATTGCTGCTCGACCTGAATCTGCTTGCGGAAGGCCATCCGTTCCTTGGATTGGGTTCCTTCGAAGTCAGCGAGGACAATCAACTGCTTTCCTATTCAATCGATAACACGGGATTCCGCCAATACGTGCTTCAAGTTAGAGATCTGCGCACCGGGACCACCTCTCCCGAGCGCTTCGAGCGCGTCACGAGTGCCGCCTGGGCCTCCGACAATCGTACGCTGTTCTACACCGTCGAGGACGAAACGACGAAGCGCTCTCACCGGCTCTATCGGCATGTTCTGGGCTCCGCCGAACCGGACCCCTTGCTCTACGAGGAGACCGACGAGCGGTTTCGAATCGAGGTGGAACGCACGCGCAGCGGCGCTTTTCTACTTCTTACCATCGCGAGTCATACGGCCAGCGAAGTCCGCTTCTTGCGCGCTGATCAGCCCACCGGAGAATTTCGGCTGGTCGCTCCGCGCGAAGACAACCATGAATATTATGCCGACCACCATCCCGGGCCGGCCCCGAATGCGACTGACGAAGTGTTTTACATCCGAACGAATTCCGGCGGGCGCACCTTCCGCCTCACGACCGCACCGGTGACCGACCCTCGCCGAGAATTCTGGCGCGAGATCATTCCAAATCGCCCGGACGTCATGCTCGCTGCCGCGGAAGTCTTTCAGACGCATCTGGTGCTTTTCGAACGCGAAGGCGGTCTGCCTTTTCTCCGCATCGTGGATTTGACCGCGGACGGCCCCAGCGCTCTCGCCGCGTCGCATCGCATCGAATTCGCCGAGCCCGCGTACAACGCTGCCATCGGTGAAAACCCGGAATTCGGCGCCACCCAAGTCAGGTTCCAATACGAATCATTTGTGACTCCTCGTTCCATCTTCGACTACGACGTTCGCACGCGTGAACGAAGCCTTCGGAAGCAGCAACCCGTGCTCGGCGGCTACGATCCTTCGCAATACGCTAGTGAGCGTCTGCATGCCACCGCTCCCGACGGCACTCGCGTCCTTCTTTCCATCGTCTACCGCCGCGATACGCCGCGCGATGGCTCTGCCCCCCTACTTCTCTATGGTTACGGCAGCTACGGAATCTCGATATCGGTCAATTTCAGTTCGAATCGGCTTAGCTTGCTGGACCGCGGAGTAGTCTACGCCGTCGCGCACATCCGCGGCGGCGGCGAGCTCGGAAAGTCGTGGCACGACGCCGGCCGCCTGAAACAAAAACGCAACACGTTCACGGACTTCATCGCCGCGGCTGAACACCTCATTGAGCAACGCTACACGACGCCGGAAAAACTCGTGATTGAGGGAGGCAGCGCCGGCGGGCTTCTCATGGGGGCGGTTACGAACATGCGCCCCGATCTTTTTAGCATCGTCATCAGCCAAGTGCCCTTCGTCGACGTGTTGAATACCATGCTCGACGCGTCTCTCCCGCTGACCGTCGGGGAATACGAGGAATGGGGCAATCCGCAAATCGCGGAAGATTATTTCTACATAAAGTCGTATTGTCCCTACACCAACCTGGAGCGGAAGCCTTACCCTGCGATATTGGCAAAAACGGGGCTGAATGATAGCCAGGTGATGTACTGGGAACCCGCGAAATACGTTGCGAAAATGCGCACGTTGAAAACCGATTCGAATCCGCTGCTTCTGAAAATCAACATGGGTGCGGGACACGGCGGCGCTTCCGGCCGCTATGACTATTTGCGCGAGATTGCCCTGGATTATGCTTTCTTCCTGACGCATCTAGGCATCAAGGAATGATCAACTCTCCACCGATCCGCCGGGCGGAGATTGTCTTTGTAGTGGCGCAGCATGCTGCGCCACTACAGGCAGGGCGTAAACATAGAGAACGGTGTAACTAAGACTGACGAATGAGCGAGCCTACAACACCGCTGATGCAGCAGTATCACGCTATCAAGGCGCGCTACCCGCACGCCCTGCTGCTCTTCCGCCTGGGCGATTTCTACGAACTTTTCTACGAAGACGCGATAATCGCCGCGCGCGAGCTTCAGATCACTCTCACCTCGCGCAACCGCGAAAAGGGCCAGCCTATTCCCATGTGCGGCGTTCCGTACCACGCCGCGGAAGGCTACATCGCGCGCCTGATTCGCGCCGGATTCAAGATCGCGATCTGCGATCAGATGGAACTGCCCGGTCCGGGCAAAAAGCTCGTGCGCCGCGAGGTGGTGCGCGTCATAACGCCGGGTACGGCTACTGACGGGGCGCTTCTTGACGCCCGCGAAAACAATTTCCTCGCGTCCGTCGCCAAACATGCCTCTGGTTCACCCATCGGCCTTGCATTCGTCGATCTTTCGACCGGCGAATTTCAGGCCACTGAATTCTCCGGCGCACGCGCCGATGACGCTCTTCGCGACGAACTTCAATTGCTCCGCCCGAGGGAAACTCTGCTCCCCCGGCCGCAACAGCTTTTCGAAACGGCGAAAACATCGCTCCTGGAAGGCGTTGGTGGCGCGGAATCCCGTCTCGAAGATTGGGTCTTTCAGCGCGACTATGCCGAGCGCATCCTTCGCGAACAGTTTGGCGTTGCCGAACTCACGGGTTTCGGCCTCGACGATCACCCGCAAGCTCTGGCTGCTGCGGGCGCCATCGTTCACTATCTCCGAGAAAATTCCGCGCGCGGAGACCGCTCTGCGCCCGCCAATGAAAACCTTGATGCCTCCGGCGTCGAAGCGTTGCGGCATCTCGACCGCGTCCGCTACTACGAACAGCACCACGCTCTTGTCCTCGATCCCGTGTCCGTCCGCAATCTGGAGCTGCTCTCGCCCATTTTCACCGAGGACGCTGGCCGCACGAGTGGTCCCACTACTCTGATCGCCGCGCTTGACGCGACCGTGACTGGCATGGGCGCGCGCCTCTTGCGCTCCTGGCTCCTCCGCCCACTGATCGACAGCGAGGCCATCGACGCCCGCCTCAATGCCGTCGGACACCTCGTCCAACAAACCGTTGTCCGCGGCGAAATCCGCAAGGAACTCAAAGGCATCCTTGACCTCGAGCGAATCACCAGCCGGATCACGCTGGGTCTTGCGGCTCCGCGTGAGCTCGTGGCGCTGCGCAAGTCGCTCGTCCAGCTTCCGGTGCTTAAGAATTTTCTCACGCCGCAGCCCGCCGGGGGTAGCGAACTTCTTCGCCAGCTCCACCATGAAATAGACGAACTCGCCGACGTCCGCGATCGGCTCGAACGCGCCATCGCCGACGAGCCGCCCGCCCTTGCCACCGATCCCGGCATAATCCGCAGCGGTTATCATGCCGGACTGGATGAACTTCGCGACCTCAGCCAGCACAGCAAGCAGGTCATCGCCGCCATGGAAGAGCGCGAGCGCAAACGCACGGGCATCGGCTCGCTAAAGATTCGTTTCAACCAGATTTTTGGCTACTACATTGAGATCTCGAAAACCAATCTGCATCTTGCCCCGGCGGACTACGAACGCAAACAAACGCTGGTCAACGCCGAGCGGTTTACTTCATCCGAGCTGAAAGAATACGAGCGGAAGATCCTCGCCGCCGATGAGCGCATCCTGGAAATCGAGCGCCAGCTTTTTGTCGATGTGCGTTCATCCGTGGCCGCCAAAGCCGCGCGCTTGCGCCATACCGCCGCGGCCGTCGCACAGCTGGACGTTCTCACCGCGTTCGCAAAACTGGCCGCCGATCGCGGCTATTCTCGCCCCGAATTCAACTCCACCGGGGAACTCCTCATCATCGGCGGGCGCCATCCCGTGATCGAAGAGCTGCTGCGTCAAAAAGGCGAGCACTTCGTTCCCAACGATCTTTGCTTCGAGCCCGGGCGGCAGCAGCTCTTGCTCATCACTGGCCCAAACATGGGTGGCAAGTCCACGTATCTTCGCCAGTCCGCACTGATCGTCCTGATGGCGCAGATGGGCTCTTTCGTTCCCGCTCGCCAGGCGAAACTGCCCATCACCGACCGCATCTTCACGCGCATCGGTGCGAGCGACAATCTTGCCCGCGGGCGCTCCACCTTCCTCGTCGAAATGAGCGAAGTCGCCGCCATACTGAATCACGCCACTCCTGCAAGTCTCGTGCTCCTCGATGAAGTCGGCCGCGGCACCGCCACGTTCGATGGCCTCTCCATTGCTTGGGCCGTAGTCGAACATCTTCAAAAGCACACCCGCGCGCGCACCCTCTTTGCCACGCACTATCAGGAGCTGACGGAGCTTGGCGATCTTCTCCCCACGGTGAAGAATGTTCACGTCTCCGTGAAAGAAACGCCCAGCGAGATTATTTTCCTGCGCCGCGTCGAGCCCGGCAGCGCGGACAAGAGCTACGGCATCGAAGTTGCCCGCCTCGCCGGGCTCCCTCGCAGCGTGATTGAACGTGCCCGCGAAGTCCTAAAAAGGCATGAACAGAGCGAACACGAACTTAGCGAGACGCTTTCTCCCGGCGCCTCCGACCTCGCCCACAAGAACGGCAATCAGCAGGTGCTCTTTACTGCGCTTGATCGCGAGGTGTTAGAAAAATTGCGCGGCGCCGACCTCGACCAGTTGAAGCCCCTCGACGCCCTGAATCTCCTCGCCGAGTTGAAAAAACAAATCTCATGAACGAAAAACCCATGCTTGTTCTCGGCATGATGTCCGGAACATCCGCCGATGGCATCGAACTTGCCCTCGCTCGCATCTCTGGCGCACCGCCGAATCTGAACGCCAAGCTGCTCGGCCACACCTCTGTTAAATGTCCTCTCGCGCTTCGGAAGGAAATTCTTCGCGTCGCCGAACAGCACCCCATCACCGCGGGCGCTCTCAGCCAATTAAATTTTCGATTGGGAGAACTCTTCGCCGGCTCCGCCATTGCCGCGTGCCGCAAGTTCGGGATTCCACCAGAGAAAATCGCGCTCATCGGCAGCCACGGCCAGACGATTTTCCACCAAGGCAAGCGCGTCAGCTTTTTAGGTCGGCCCACCGCATCGACGCTGCAAATCGGTGAGCCAGCCACCATTGCCGCGCGCACCGGCATCACCACCGTCGGCGATTTTCGCCCTGCGGACATCGCTCTCGGTGGTCAGGGAGCGCCCCTCGTTCCCTATGTGGACTATCTTCTGTATCGCCACCCGGAACTTGGCCGAGTTTCGCTCAATCTTGGCGGCATCGCCAACATTACAGTTCTTCCGCGCGCGGCCAAGCCGCAACAAGTCCTCGCCTTCGACACCGGACCCGCGAATATGCTGATCGACGCCCTAGTCTCGCATTTCACGCACGGCCGCCTGCGTTTCGACGAGAACGCCCGCCTAGCATCCCAGGGCCGCAGCCTCCCCGCGCTGCTCGATGAGCTCTTGCGCGATCCCTACCTGAAGCTTGCACCCCCGAAATCCACCGGCCGCGAATACTATGGCAACGCCTACCTAAAAAAACTCCTGGCCCTCGGCCGACGCTATCACGCCAAGCCGAACGATCTCATCCGCGCAGCCACAATCTTCACCGCGCTCTCGGTCGTCGATGCCCTGAATCGCTTCGTCACGCCCAAAACGAAGATCCACCAACTCATCGTTTCCGGTGGTGGCGCGCACAATCCGCTGATCGTCGGCCAACTTTCCGCCGCTCTCCCCGGCATCGAAGTCCTGCCCTCTGTACGTCTCGGTATTCCCGAAGGCGCCAAGGAAGCCTTCGCCTTCGCCCTTCTCGCCTACGAAACATTTCACCGACGCCCCGCGAACTTGCCCTCCGCAACCGGCGCCCGCGGCCCAGCGATCCTCGGTAAAATATCCTATGCCCCGCCGCGCTAACCACACCGCCTCGAAGTTCCGTCTTTTCATTTCGTCTTTGCTTCTTTACGTCCTTGCTTCCTTCTGTCTCGCCTCATGTTCACATTCATCTCACAGCGATCCCTCTTCTCTCACCTTCCTCATCGAATCCAGCCCCACCAATCTCGACCCGCGCTTTGCCACCGATTCGCAATCCCAGCGCATCGACGGACTCCTCTTTAGCGGCCTGCTGGAACGCGACAATCAGATGAATTTTCACGGCGATCTTGCCGAATCCTGGTCGACTCCCGACCCGCTCACTTACGTCTTTCATCTGCGCCGCGGCGTTCGTTTCCACGATGGCCGCGCGCTCACCTCCGCCGACGTCAAGGCAACCTTCAACTTCATCATGAATCCCGCCAATAAATCCCCGAAACAGGGAGCCCTTCGCATGGTCACCACCATCGAAACTCCCGACGACGCTACGGTCATCTTTCATCTCAGACAGGCGTACGCTTCCTTCAGCGTAAATCTCATTCCGAGCGCCATTGGCATCGTTCCCGCGAATGCCGGCGTCGATTTTTCTCGCCACCCCATCGGCTCTGGTCCCTTTCGATTCGTTCGGCAATCGCAGGACGAAGAGGTTGTCCTGGAGCGAAATCCTGAGTACTTCCGTGATGCGGCTCAGGTGACGCGCGTCCGATTTCGCGTTGTCCCCGACGGTGTCGTTCGCGCGCTCGAACTCCGCAAAGGCTCTGCCGATCTGGAGATAAGTTCCCTTTCTCCTGACATCATTCCCGTTCTCGCGCGCCAGCTCGATCTTGCAGTGACCGACCGCCCCGGCACAAATTTCAACTATCTCGGTTTCAATCTCGAAGATCCTATCTTGGCCCATCGAGAAATTCGCCAAGCGCTTGCACTCGCGACCGACCGCGAAGCGCTCATCCGCTATCTCCTCCGTGGGCAAGCAAAGCTCGCCGCGGGCGCGCTGCCTCCGGATCACTGGGCCGCCGAACCGAATGTCGCTCAGTATTCTTACGATCCCGCTCGCGCCGAAGAGGTTCTCGACGCTGCGGGATTCCCTCGAAAGCAGGATGGCGTGCGCCTACGTCTCACTCTGAAATGCTCCACCGAAGAGCAAGCCCGCCTGATCGGCGCGGCTCTTCAGGAACAATGGCGCCGCGCCGGAATCGACCTCGAACTTCGGCCGCTCGAGCTCGCCGCGCTGTTCTCCGACGTCGCCAAGGGAAATTTTCAGATCACCTACCAGCGCTGGGTCGGCGCCAACACCGATCCTGACTTTTTTGAGTACGCATTCTCGTCGAAGCGCTTCCCGCCCGACGGCGCCAATCGCGGACACTATCGCAACGCGCGCATCGACGCGCTCACGGATCAAATTCGCGTGGAGATGAATCAAGAAAAAAGGAAGGAGCTATGCAGTGAAGTTCAGAAAATTCTCGCGGAAGATCTTCCTTACTTGCCCATGTGGTTCAACGACGTCGTTTCCGTCCATCGCCGCTCGCTCGGCGCACTCGATCTTCCCTCCACCGGCAACTACAATTTTCTTGCGACTCTTCATCCGGGAATTAATTAGCGAGCACGCCTCGCGCCTCCAAGTTAGGTCCTACTCGAGCGCCTTCTCAATCTCCGCCACCGGAATCGCCCCTTCCCTGCCGATCCTCCACGTGTCGCCCGTCAGTTCCACGATGGTCGAAGCCAGCGTCACGCCCGTTTCTCCCGTGTCCAGCACGAGCGGCACCCGCGACCCGAGTTGCTTCATTACTTGTTCGGCGTTCGAACACGAGGGAAACCCGGAAATGTTTGCGCTCGTTCCCGTGACCGGGCCCTCGAATTCATCGATCAAGCGCCGCACCACTGCGCTATTCGGCCAACGCAAGGCGATGCGGCCCGTGCCTGCGGTGACTTTGAGCGGGATGCGCTGCGCCGCGTTTACCACCAGAGTCAATCCTCCCGGCCAGAACGCCTGGGCGAGCCGCAAAAATTTCCGTGGAGCTTCGCGCGCGAGCAGAATGGCTTGTTCGATCGAATTCACGAGGATCGGCAGCGCCCTCGTTTCCGGGCGCCCTTTCACGCGGTAAATTTCATCCACCGCGGCAAGATTGAAGGGGTCGGCCGCCAGCCCGTAGAAGGTGTCCGTGGGAATCGCAATCACACCCCCGCGCGTCAGAAAACTTGCTGCATACCGCAGCAGGTCCGCCTCCGGGAATTGCGCATTTACCCGCAGCAGCTCAGCCGGCAATTTTTTGGCCTTTGGCGAAGTCGTAGCGCCACCCTGCAGCGCCCCGCCAGCGCTGCCCTTAATTGGGCGACGCTACCATACCCCCTATAACCCGCGCAATAAGAGCCTGTGCGCAGCAATTTTCAACCCGCTGCCGGTCGATACCCCCGTGGTCGGCTGCGAGTTGGCCTCTTCAGGTAGAAATTTGCTACCCTCCACGGTAATGGCTACGCCAGGAAAGATCGCGCGTAACGTTCGTCCCGCGAACAACGCGGGGCTTCTCACCAGCCGCGACAATCGCTGGCTCAAAGAGTTCCGCATGGCTTTGCGCGGAGGCCTGCCCACGGAAAGTGGATTCGTCGGCGTCGAGGGCGTGCGTCTCGTTGAAGAAGTTTTGCGTTCCGGTTGCCCGATCCGCGCCGTCCTTTTCGGCGAATCCGGCGAACGCCACCGTGAACGCCTCGCTCCCTTGATCGACCGGCCGGAAATCGCCTTCCCCACTCTTCGGACCAACGACCGCCTTTTCGAAGGTCTCGCCGATTCCGAACACCCCCAGGGCGTCGCGGCGCTCGTTAAGCCGCGCGAGACCTCTTTCGACGACCTTGTCCGCGCCCCCGTTTCGGCCTGCGCTCCGCTGCTGGTCGTCCTGGCGGGCGTCCAGGATCCCGGCAACGTCGGAACCATCCTGCGCACCGCTGCCGCCTTCGGTGCGACCGGCGCCGCCACTGCCGCTTCCGGCATCAGCGGCACCGCGAACCCTTTCTCGCCGAAAGCTCTGCGCGCCTCCGCCGGTGCCGCTCTGCATCTTCCGATCCTCGCTGGCGTGTCGCTTTCGATCCTCCTTGCGCAACTTAAGGTCGCGGGCGTCCGCACCCTGGCTTCCAGCGTCCGTGAATCGAGTCACGGTGAGCAGGCTCCGCTCGCTCCGTGGGAAGTCGATTGGTGCCAGCCGGTCGCCCTTCTCGTCGGCAATGAAGGCGCCGGTCTTCCCGAAGAGGTCGAGCGCAGCGCCGATGCGCGCATCTGCATTCCCATGGCCAGCGGCATCGAATCACTGAATGTCGCCGCCGCGGCTGCCGTCGTTTTTTACGAAGCCGCTCGTCAAAGAAACTCCGTGCCAGCCTCGGGCATCCAAACATCTGCATCTTCGCAGCCGCCCAGAATAACGTGAGCCTGTTCTCAAAATTGCCGCCACCGGCACCCGACGTGCCTGCAGCCAACCAACCGCTCGCCGAGCGCATGCGTCCGCGCACCCTCGATGAATTCATCGGCCAGGAAAAACTTCTCGGCGCGGGCAAGTCACTTCGCGTTCAAATCGAAAACGACAATCTCGGCTCCATGCTCTTCTGGGGCCCGCCCGGCTGCGGGAAAACCACGCTTGCGCGCCTCATCGCGCGCCTGACAAGTTCCGAATTCGTTTCCTTCAGCGCCGTTCTTGCCGGCATCAAGGAAATCAAGGAAGTCATGGCCGTGGCCGAACAAAAATCGCGTTCCGGCCACCGCACTATCGTCTTCGTCGACGAGGTTCACCGCTTTAACAAGGCCCAGCAAGACGCCTTCCTCCCCCACGTCGAAGCCGGCCACATCATCTTCATCGGCGCGACCACCGAGAATCCCTCATTCGAAGTCATCTCGCCGCTGCTCTCCCGCACCAAGGTCTACGTTCTCGATCCACTCACCACGCCGCAAATCGCTGAACTGCTCCGCCGCGCCTTGAACGACAAGGAACGCGGCTTTGGAAACGAATCCGTCGAAGCGTCCGACGAAATCCTCTTCCGTATCGCTTCCTTCGCGAATGGCGATGCTCGCGCCGGCTACAACACGCTTGAGCTTGCCGTCCGCAGCGCGCCTTCGAACGATGCTGGCACGCGCGTCATCACCCCGGAACTTCTCGAAGACGTGCTTCAAAGAAAACTCCTCCGCTACGACAAAGCCGGCGAGGAGCATTTCAATCTCATCTCCGCCCTGCACAAATCCGTGCGCAACTCCGATCCCGACGCCGCCCTCTACTGGCTCGCCCGCATGCTCGAATCTGGCGAAGATCCGCTCTATCTCGCGCGCCGCATGGTCCGCATGGCCAGCGAAGACATCGGCCTCGCCGAACCCGGCGCCCTCGCCGTCACTCTTGCCGCCAAAGATGCTTTCGATTTTCTCGGCGCGCCCGAAGGACATCTGGCCCTCGCCCAAGCCGCTGTCTATCTCTCCCTAGCGCCAAAATCCAACGCCGTTTACACTGCCTACGGCGAGGTCATCGATGACGTTCACAAAACCGAGGCTGAACCTGTGCCTCTCCACATCCGCAATGCCGTCACGGGATTAGTGAAAAATATCGGCTATGGTCATGGCTACAAGTACGCTCACAATTTCGATGATAAAGTCACCGACATGACCTGCCTCCCGGATAATCTGGCCGGCCGCACCTACTACAAGCCCACCGACCAGGGCTTCGAACAGCGCCTCCGCCAGCGCCTCGACGAAATTCGTAAGATAAGATCAAAGGCAGCTGACGAAAGATAGGTGACCCGATGCAGCGATTCGCTCTACTTTTCGCAGTTCTGCTCTGCTGCTCCGGCGCGGCCAGCAGCGATGCTCCCAAGCGCCCCCGCATCTTCGGCATAGCGCGCGTACAAATTCTTACGAGCGACATTTCGGCGGCGCGCTCTTATTACAGTAAAGTTCTGGATCACGCCCACGATTGCAATTGGTGCGAAGATCTTCCTGGTCGCAGCTTCTTGGTAAACCTGAATCAGGGCTTCGGACTCTCTCCAGATTCTTCACCTGCTCCTTCAAATCGCATCGAGGAAATCACCTTCGCCACGGACAACGTCCGCGAACTCCGGCGATATCTGACCGAAAAGAAGATTCAAATCACCGAGGCGCGCAAACAAAATGAACCAGCAGGTCCATTCTTCTCAGTCATCGATCCCGAGGGGCATCGCATCAGCTTTATTCAGTCCCTTGGCGTTGCTGTTTCCAAGCCAGGCTATCCGCCTGATTCGGCGCCACCAAGCAATCTTCGCCTCATTCACGCGGGCTTCGTGGTTCGCGATCGCGCCGCCGAAGATCAGTTCTACAAAGAAATCCTTGGTTTCCACGCTTATTGGCACGGTGGGATGAAAGACGACGAAACGAACTGGGTGGACATGCAAGTCCCCGATGGCAGCGACTGGATCGAATACATGCTCAACGTTCCCGTCAATGCAGACCACCACACGCTCGGCGTGATGAATCACATCGCGCTTGGAGTACCCGATATTCATATCGCCGAACAGCAGCTCATTAAGAATGGATGGAAACCCGGAGAAAAGCCGAAGATCGGCCGCGACGGCAAATGGCAGCTCAATCTCTACGACCCGGACGACACGCGCGTCGAATTCATGGAGTTCAAGCCCACCGAAAAACCATGCTGCTCCGAATTCACCGGCCCCCACCCCGGACCCAAACAATGACCTGTCCCTGCTCCCTCAGCCGCTTTCGCTGGCTCCGCCGTCTTTGTTCGCTGGTGTGCGCCCTTGGGGGATGCTGTTTTTTGCCGTCCGCGAAAGCCCAGAATCTCGACAAGCCTCTCCAATCCATCGACGAAGAAATCACCGCCTTTGCCTACGCTCCCGATGGCCGCATCGTCTATTCCGTCTATCGCAAAGTGAAAACAAAACTCTACGACGCGCTCGAGCACGACGACATCTGGATCCAGGACGCCGGCGGCAAGCGCCGCCGTCTCCTCGAAGGTCAAAAATACACGCGCGGGAATCAGTCGTTCAGTTATCTCATCAATTCCTTCCGCTGGTCGCCCAACGGCCGCATGATCCTCGCCGAGCTCCTCACCACCACCATTGTCGACGATTCCGGCAAGGCAGAAGACTCCTTCCAGACGCTTCTCCTCGATGACTCCGGCAGAGAAATCCGCATCAACAAAGGTGACAGCGTAATCCCCGACGCCGCCAACCCCACCTGGCTGCCTGACAACGCCACCATCGCTTTTCTCTCCGAAGCCATGAAGCCCCACATGCTCTTCTCCCTGAAGTTCACGCGCCTCGCCACCGGCGCTCTCCTTTCTTTTTACGAAGGGCGCACCTTCCGCGACGTCGCCTGGCTGCCTGCAGCGAACTCCTCCATTGCCGTCGAACAGGATCACAACCTCACCGGCCCATCCCGCCTCCAGCGCCTCGACCTGCTCAGCGACGATGCCAAAGAGTTGGCCACTCTTGAAGGCTATGAAGGCGGCGTAAGCGTCTCCCCTAGCGGCAAAACAGTTGCCTATTTCATTGACAAAGAGATTCTCGAAATTCGCGATCTCACTTCCCCCAATCGCGTGGCCCGTCTCCGCGTCGGCCTCGGCGTCTCTCGCTGGTCGCCCGACGAATCCCGCATCCTTCTCAAGCGCTCCCTCGAGAAAAAATCCGGTGATCTCGTCTGGATCGATCTTCCTCCGCTAGCGCCGATCCCCGCGAATCACGAAATCCCCATCTCCCAGCCCACGCCAATTCCCATCCTTCACGGTCTCAGCTTCCGCGATTTCGCCATCTCTCCCGACGGCCGCTCCCTGGCCGTCGTCATCACCGGCAAACGCAATCTCCTCGTCTTCCCCCTCCCCTCGCGCTGATTCTCCCGTTCCTCTTCGCCCTCTTCTCTGCGCTCTCTGCGTCCTCTCTGGCTGATCTCTGTGTTAAATCTTTTCTCCTCGATCTTTCTCTTGTCTCCTGAAATCAAAAAGCCCGCGCACCATCCCCGCGCGGGCCTCCCTGTCCTTCCGCATTGTCATTCGCCTTATTGCTTCAGCTCTCCAACTCTCCTGCGATGCTCCACCAAGATGCACGCATCCTCGATCACCACCAGCCCCGCGGCACGCGCCTTTTCCGCTGCCTCTTCGTTCTCAATTCCCGACTGCATCCAAACCACTTTCGCCCCGATTCGAATCGCGCTCTCCATCACTGGCGCCACATCCTCCGCCCGCCGGAACACATTGACGATGTCTATTTTTCCCGGCACATCTTCCAGCCGCGCATAACTTTTCTCGCCCAACACTTCCGTCTCGTTCGGGTTTACTGGAATGATCCGGTATCCCGCAACCTGCATGTATTCCGTCACGCCAAAGCTTGGCCGCTTCGGATTCGACGACAATCCAACCACCGCAATGTTCTTGTTTTCTCTCAATATCTTCGTGATTGGGTCGCCATCGCCACGCCCGCTGATCTCCGCCCGACCAGGAATGTGCACCCTCATGGCGTGGCCGCCCGTTTTTCCTTTATCTCATTTACTTCCTCTATTTCCTTTACCTCCCGAAATATCACTCTCATCGCGCGGCGAGTTCGCCCTTGCCCGCGCGCTTCAAGATCACCTGCGCCATCGCCGACAAACATTTGTCATTTTCTTCCGTCGTCCCCACCGAAATGCGAATCGCCTTCGGAAATCCCATCCACTCCAGCGGCCGCACAATCACGCCCGTCTGCAGCAGATCATCGCTCAGAGCTTTCGCATCCGGACCCACCACAATAAAAATAAAATTCGCCTCGCTCGGCACCGGCCGGAATCCCATCTTCGCCAAATCCTCGGTCAAGCGTTTCCGTTCCCGCGCATTCGTTTCGATGCACCTGGTCACGTGTTCGTTGTCATCCAGCGCGGCCAGCGCCGCAGCCTGCGCCACTCCCGACGTATTGAATGGCGTCCTCAATTTATTCATCGCGGCAAGCAGCGCGGGCCGCCCGATGGCGTACCCGATGCGCAATCCCGCCAATCCATAAACCTTCGAGAACGTCCGCAAGATCAGCAGATTTTTCCTCTTGCGATAAGCCTCCACCGCATCCCGCAAGCCCATGCTCATGGCGTAGTCGATATACGCTTCATCCAGCACCACCAGCACGCCATCCGGAACACCCACTAGAAACTCGTCAAATTCTTCGCGCCCAAACGCGCTCCCCGTCGGATTGTTCGGATTCGCCAGATAAATTACGCCCGTTTTCGGCGTGATGGCCTTCGCCATGGCCTTCAAGTCAAACGCAAACTCCCGCTGCGTCACCAGCACCAGCTCCGCGCCGCTCGCGCGAATCGCCACCGAAAACGGCGCATACGTTCCTTCCGACGTCAGCCCCTGCAATCCGACCCGCAAAAGCACTCGCGAAGCCAGATCAATAATCTCGCTCGATCCCAGCCCGATAAAAATCTCGTCGGTTGAAACTCCTCGCCGTTCCGCCAGCGCCTCCCGCAGCAAATGCGTCCCGCCATCCGGATAACGATTCGAATCCCCCAGCACCGCCCGCGCCGCCGCCATCGCTTTTGGCGAAGGCCCCAGCGGATTTTCATTCGAAGCGAGCTTCACCGCATGAACCTTCAGCTCCCGTTCCACTTCTTCAATCGGTTTTCCCGGAACGTATACGGGCAGCCCGCGCAGGTAATCCGGTATCAGCTCTTCAATCGTTTTTGTCATTGACTTTCATCCGCGACACCAAACCATTCTCGCATTTTTAAAGATTTGCTGCGCGAGTTGGGTGTAGCCATCGTGCTGCGCCCGCCACTGTCTCGCTCGTTTCCTTTTTCCTTTGCTTCCCTTACCTCCTGTACCTCATTAGCTTCCCTCCGTCAGACTCTTCAATTTCGCCACTTCCCGCACCGTCAGCGGGCGATATTTTCCCGGAGGCACATCCAGAACCAGCGGTCCCAGTTGCACGCGCTTGATTTTTTCCACGAGAAACCCCACGCTCTGAAACATCCGCCGAATCTGGCGATTCCGTCCTTCGATCAGAATCACCTCATACCAGGGATTCGCCCCATCCTCCATCAAGCGAATCTTGGCCGGCGAAGTCTTCACCCGCGTCCCATCCTCCAACTCAATCGTGATTCCCGCGCGTAAACCCTCGATCGCCCGCTCGTCGGGTCTGCCGCTGATTTTCACCATGTAGGTTTTCGGCGCGTGCGAACCGGCTTTCATCAGCTTCTGGGCCAGCGCGCCATCATTCGTCATCAACAGCAATCCTTCGCTGGCGTAGTCCAGCCGCCCCACCGGATAAACGCGTTCAGGACATTTCTTCATCAACTCCATGACCGTCGGCCGCCCTTCGGGATCGATCACCGTAGTCACATAACCTTTCGGCTTGTGCAGCATAAAATACAGCAGCCGCTCCCGGCTTTTCAGCGGCGCCCCATCCACGCAAATCAAATCCCGCTCTGGATCAGCCTTCGTGCCCTGCTCCGTTATCACCTTTCCGTTGAGCGTCACCCGCCCCGCCGCAATGATCTCCTCAGCCTTGCGCCGCGAAGCAATCCCGCAAGCCGCCATAATCTTCTGCAATCTTTCCAAAGCCATCTTCCGTGGATCCCCTGCCAGGCTAACTGTAGCTCACCCTTCGAGGGTGTAAAAAAGATTGTGTAAACGGTCATCGGGGATAGAGCAGACTCAGACAAGGAGAACTGATGACCATAGATCCAAAGCTACTTGATGAATTGCTGGTGGATTACAAGAGGCCGGAAGACATTATCGGCGAGAACGGACTGCTGAAGCAGCTAACCAAGGCTCTTTTGGAGCGGGCGCTGAATGCGGAGCTGACCGAGCACGTTGGCTACGACAAGCATGACCCAGCCGGCTACAACAGCGGGAACTCCAGAAACGGGGCCACAAAAAAGAAGTTGAAGGGCGACTTTGGCGAGATCGAATTGGAGACGCCACGGGATCGCAACGGGAGCTTTGAACCCGAGATCGTAAGCAAAGGGCAAACGCGCTTCAGCGGCTTCGACGACAAGATCATCTCGATGTACTCGCGGGGGATGACCACGCGAGAAATTGAGGGGCATCTGAAAGAAATGTATGGCGTGGACGTCTCGCCGACGTTGATCTCCAACGTCACCGAAGCGGTGATGGAGGAAGTGAAGACGTGGCAGAGCCGGCCTCTGGATGATGTGTACCCGATCCTGTACATGGATGCGCTGCGAGTGAAGGTGCGCGATGGCGCACCCATTCAGAACAAGGCGATCCACGTGGCGATTGCGGTGAACCTGGCGGGCCACAAGGAGGTTCTGGGACTGTGAGCGGCTCAGAACGAGGGGGCGAAATTCTGGCTGCAGGTGCTGACGGAGCTGCAGAATCGCGGGGTAAAAGATATCTTCATCGCCTGCGTGGATGGGCTGAAGGGGTTCCCGGAGGTGATCGAATCGGTGTATCCGAAGGCCGAGGTGCAGATGTGTATCGTGCATATGGTACGGGCCTCGCTGAGCTATGTGAACTGGAAACAGCGCAAGAAAGTGGGAGCGGACCTACGAAAGATCTATCAAGCGGCGACGGCCGATGATGCAAGCGAGCAGCTGGATGTGTTTGCGCAAAACTGG
>DATHIB010000143.1:0-13636 GCA_035490055.1 Candidatus Limnocylindria bacterium
CCGGAGCAGTCAAGGGCGCGCCGGTGGTAGGCGCGGCGTAGCGAACCCTTGACGGCGAGGACCGCTCTGAAAGCATCACGACAGGAAGGAAAGGGGGATTCGTTCCGCGCCTTTTCGCCCACTATGAAGCCTGAATTCCCATAATAATAGGCAGTTTCCGGTAAGCGCGTAATACGACAAGTCCATTGTTTCCATTGTTTCCGAGTAGCCGTCATCCGCTCAGAACCGCAACAATTCCGGTAAGCGGATTTCAACGGCGCTTCACGGAAGCCATTGCATAGACCGGTGCCTGTTGCGCAGTCACTCACCTGTGCTCAGACTCGCCATGCGGTGTCGTGCTTGTTAGCAACACAGTTGGATAACGCTTTACCGATTACTGACCGACTCCGAGGGCAGAGCTCCTGGCGAGCGAAGGGTCCGAATATCCCGCAGGGGTGGTTGGCCGAAGAAGCGGCTATATTCGCGATTGAATTGGCTGGCGCTCTCGTATCCGACCTCGAATGCCGCGCTGGCGGCGTCCATACCATCCATAAGCATGCGTTCCCGCGCTGCATGCAACCGAAATTGCTTTTGATACTGAAGAGGACTCATGGCGGTCAGCGCCCGGAAATGGTGATGCAGCGTGGAGACACCCATGCCCGCGATTTTTGCGAGCTCTTCCACCCTTAGTGGCTTCGCGTAGTTCGCCCTAACCCAGGCGACCACCTTTGCCGTCCGGTGGCTCTGATCTCCGAGCGTTGCAATCGCTCGAAGACGTGCCCCTTCCGGCCCCCGGAGGATTCGGTAGACGATCTCGCGTTGAATCAATCCACTGAGAAAGGAAATGTCCTGCGGGGTGTCCAGCAGGTCTATGAGCCGGCAGCATGCATCGAGTAACTCCGCCGTGGTCTCACCAGTGGCCATGGCAGGACTGGCAGACGGCGCCTCAGGCGCCTGAGTCTCTTCTCGGCTCAGAAGTTCTCGGACTACAGGCATTTCGAGTTTGAGCACGAAACAGAGATAGGGCACCTCCTCACTTGCTTCGATCACGTTGCAGATGACTGGCAAATCGAGCGATGTCAGCAGGTATCGCGACTCATCGAAGATGAACGTGGTCCCGCCGAGGTCTGCTCGCTTGCGCCCTTGCGCGACCACGGCCAGGCTTGGCTCGTAGGTCACTGAGGCCGGTGCGGTAGGGGCGGTCCGCCGGCTCAGCAGCAAGCCGGGGACGTCGGTTATCAGTTTCTCTTTGGTCCCAATGAAAGAGGCAATTTTGCGCGTCAGCTCGCTGCGCAATTCCCCCGGTCGATTTAGTGGCGGAGAGGCATTTTTGCCGGGGTTTTTCATTGTATTGGTTTCCTCTTCCCTTGCCTAAGATAGCCGCTCGCTTCAGAAACACCAATGATTTTTTCCACATAACGAGAGGAATAGGCAATAAATCGGAAGGATCGGGCTACCGCTTCCGTGGCGTTTGATTCTAATCTCGGGATGAGAGAAACGGGTTAGGAAGGAGAAACAATGCAAAAACGCAAACTTGGAAAAAGCAATCTTGAAGTGTCGGCCATCGGCCTCGGCTGCATGGGAATGAGCTTCGGTTATGGTCCGGCTGCGGACAAAAAGGAGATGATCTCTCTGATTCGGTCGGCCATCGAACGTGGAGTAACGTTCTTCGACACCGCCGAAGTTTACGGTCCTTTCACAAACGAAGAACTCGTGGGCGAAGCGCTGGCTCCACTTCGTGACCAGGTGGTGATCGCCACCAAGTTCGGGTTCAAGCCTGATCCCAACAGCGGACCGCGTTGGAGTGGCCTGGATAGTCGTCCAGAACACATCAAGGAGGTCGCCGAGGCATCGCTCAAGCGCCTCAAGACCAATGTCATCGACTTGTTCTATCAGCACCGCGTAGATCCCAACGTGCCGATGGAAGACGTCGCCGGAGCCGTGAAAGACCTCATCCAGCAAGGCAAGGTAAAGCACTTCGGACTCTCGGAAGCCAGCGTTCAGACCATCTGTCGCGCACACGCCGTTCAGCCGGTCGCGGCGCTTCAGAGCGAATATTCGCTTTGGTGGAGAGAGCCTGAAGCGGAAGTGATACCGACCCTCGAGGAACTCGGGATCGGGTTCGTTCCATTTAGCCCGTTGGGCAAGGGCTTCCTCACCGGAAAGATCAGCGAAGACACGCAGTTCGACAAGACCGACTTCCGCAACATCGTTCCTCGCTTTACGCCGGAGAACCGGAAAACGAATCAGGCGTTGGTTGATCTGATTGGCAAGTTCGCCCACCAGAAAAAGGCGACGCCTGCCCAGATTGCTCTCGCATGGCTGCTAGCGCAGAAGCCGTGGATCGTTCCGATCCCTGGTACAACCAAGCTGCATCGACTCGAAGAGAACATCGGAGCCGCCGCCGTCGAACTTACGCCCGAAGATCTCCGGCAGCTGGAAACCGCAGCCTCAAAGATCGCGGTGCAAGGCGCTCGGTACCCCGAAGAACTGCAGAAACTGGTGGGCCGCTGAGGAACAACAGATATCGAAAGGCGAAATCAAGCGGTGTGCGCGTCGGCATCCTGGGTTCGGGATTGATGGGCGGGAGGCTCGGAACGCTTCGCGCGAACTGGACATGAAGTCGTATTCAGCTACGCGCGGAGCAACGACAAACTCAAGAGACTGGCACGCGACGCCCAAGGCAATGCACGCGCCGGTACGCCGGGCGAGGCTGCGAAGGAAGCGGACGCGCTCCTCCTGGCCGTGCATTGGTCCCGAATCGACGATGTTCTGAAGCAGACAGGCGATTTGTCAGGCAAGGTGATCGTAACCTGCTGCCTGCCGATGGATGCGGGCAACACGAAACTCATCATTGGCACCACTACATCGGGAGCCGAAGAGCTCGCAAAGAAAGTTCCGCGCGCCCATGTAGTTCTGTTTCAACACCGTTCCCAGTGAAGTGCTGTTCGGAGTATTCGAATCCAAAGGCAAAGAAACTCGGCCGAGCCTGGTGTACTGCGGCGACGACCAGAGCGCCAAGGATGTCGCTGCCAAGCTGATCCATGACGCGGGCTTTGATCCGGTGGATGCAGGCGGACTCCGGATCGCTCGATACTCGGAGCCGTTCGCGTTGCTCGTCGGCGAACTCGCCTAGGGCAGCCAAGAAGGATCGGAGTTGGCGTATCGGTTCGAGCGGTTTAGGAAATAGGATGATCACATAAGAAAGACAAAGAAAGACATGAAGTAAGGGAATACGAGATATGGAGATCAAAAGAATTGGCTCGCAGCCTTCGGTCACTGCTCCGTCAGAGTGGTTCACTGGCACGGTACGTATCGATCCGCTGTTCCAGGCACCTGATCCGGCATTTGTTCAAGTTGCCAGCGTAACTTTCCAGCCGGATGCGCGGACTGCGTGGCATACGCATCCGCTCGGTCAGACCCTCATCGTCACGACAGGCTGCGGTTGGGTCCAGCGCGAAGGCGGACCAATCGAGGAGATCCGGCCGGGTGATGTGGTCTGCTTCCCGCCCGGCGGCGCGATAGCCGCATTCGGCATTTCGATTCAAACCAGCGCGCCATAACTTCCGAAACTCGAAAACTATCCCAGCGCCTTGTGCGATAGACTGCCTCCTCGCCGGAGGATGCTTCACCGATGCCGACAATTCAAGAAAAACGAGAGCACATACGAATTGGTGTGGATCTTGGCGGCACCAAGATTGAATTCGTGGCGCTCGAGCGAGATGGCCGGGAGCTGCACCGCCACCGCATAGCCACGCCGCGTTTTGATTACGAAGGCACCGTGCGAGCGGTGGCGCACGCTGCGGAAGGAATCGAGAAGGAACTCGGCCGGAGCGCTAGCGTAGGAATGGGAATCCCAGGAACTATTTCCACCAAGACCGGCTTGGTGAAGAATGCCAACTCCACATGGCTGAACGGGAAACCGTTCGACAAGGATCTGAGCCGCGCGCTCGGCCGCGAAGTGCGATGCGCGAATGACGCCAACTGCCTGGCGGTTTCGGAAGCGACGGATGGCGCGGGTGCGGGCAAGCACGTCGTTTTCGCGGTTATTCTGGGCACTGGTTGCGGCGGGGGAATTGCGGTCGATGGCCGCGTGCATGGCGGTTCGAATGGAGTTGCCGGCGAATGGGGCCACAACACATTGCCGTGGATGCGGCCGGAGGAATTTCCAGGCCCCGCGTGTTATTGCGGGAGGAACGGCTGCATCGAAACGTGGATTTCCGGAACGGGGCTGGAAGCGGATTACAAGCGCGCAACGAGCGTTTCTGTCAAGGGCCCCGAGATCATCGCGCGAAGCGCCGCAGGCGAACCTGCCGCGCTCGCCGCGCTCGATCGATTTGAAGACCGGCTCACGCGCGGTCTGGCGCAAGTCATCAATCTTCTCGATCCGGACGTGATTGTGATGGGCGGGGGGGCTTCGCAAATTCCACGGCTCTACCGAAATGTTCCGGCCCGTCTGAAGGAGTACGTTTTCGGCAAGGAAGCGAACACGCCGATTCTTCCGGCGAAACATGGAGATGCCAGCGGAGTACGCGGCGCAGCCTGGCTGTGGCCGTTGTAGGTGGAACAAGGGGCGCCGCTACGCAATCAAACTTTCCACTACACGACGACGTAACTTTTGTCAGACTAGAGCCATCGTGAGGGTGGGGCTCCAGCCGTTCCTGCCAGAAGGAAAAAAGCCATGACTGAGGCTCAAGCAACAGCCACGCAAGCCGTCGTTCGAAACATTTCGGATACGGCGCGATGGGCTGCCGTTTTTCGCGCGCGGGAGACCGAGCGCGCTGATGCGCTCTTTCGCGATCCTTATGCAGATCGCCTCGCTGGGAAGATGGGCGTGGATATCGCCAACACGCTGCCGGAGGGAAACAGTCACGCGTGGGCGTGGGTGGCCCGGACTTATCTTTTCGATTGGTTCATCGCGCAGGAGATCGAGCAAGGCACCGACATGGTGGTGAATCTTGCCGCGGGCCTGGACGCGCGGCCGTACCGCATGTCTCTGCCCGCTTCATTGCAGTGGATCGAAGTCGATCTTCCGGAAATACTTACTTACAAAGAAGGAATTCTTGCGAACGAAAAGCCAGCTTGTGCGCTGGAGCGCGTTCGAATGAACTTGTCCGACGGCAGAGCGCGGCGCGCTCTATTTGCCGAGCTCGATCGCCGCGCCAAGAGAATCCTGATTCTCACCGAGGGTCTGCTCATCTATCTTAGCGCCGAAGAAGTAGCAGCCCTCGCCAAAGATCTCGCCGCGAGTGCGCATTTTCAGCGCTGGGTTTTGGACCTTGCCTCCCCCGGACTTCTAAAGATGATGCAGCGCACAACCGGAAAACAACTCAGCGAAATTGGCGCGCCATTCAAATTCGGCCCGGCGGAGGGGCCGGCTTTTTTCACGCCGTATGGTTGGGAGCCGATAGACGTGAAGGGGTTGCTGAAAACCGCGACGCGATTCAAGCGGCCGCCGTTCTTCCTGCGATTGCTGGGCCATTTGCCAGAGAAAAAAGGGCCGGCAGGAAACCGCCCATGGTCCGGCGTTTGCCTCTTCAAGAAACGCTGACGTCGGCGGGCGCATGGGCCGCAGGGAACTTCACCTGCTGTGCCTGGAAATCGAAAGGCCCGCCGTTCGCTTAGAAGCCGGCGGGCCTTTCCACGGAATTTAATCGCCAGGGTTCAGCTTTGGCCGGCAGCCTTGGCCGCTTGTGCCGCCATGGCCTCTTTCTGACGGCGCTTCATATCCTCGGGTGCGACGTCCTCGACGTGCTGTGCAAGGCCCCACTGGTGGCCAAACGGGTCCGTGAGTTTCCCGTAGCGGTCTCCCCAGAACTGATCCATGAGCGGCATGTCAACTTTGGCGCCCGCGGCAACTGCGCGGTTGTAAATGGCGTCCACATTTTCCGTGTACATAAAAATATAAACGGCGTTCGTGGCGCCGGGCGTGGGCGCGCAGGACATGCCGGGAAACTCATCGGACACAAAAATCACCGAGTCTCCGATTCTAAGTTCGCCGTGCATGACCTTGCCATCCGGACCAGGCATGCGCATGATCTCGGCGGCGCCAAAGACATTCTTGTAGTAATCCATGGCCCGGGCAGCGTCTTTGCACGTGAGCGCTGGCGTAATGGAATGATACCCCTCGGGGATAGCGCGGACAGAATTCGCCATAACGGCCTCCTAATTGTCATGGACGTGCGCGCGCGGAAAACGGGAGGGAGCCACAGCACAGCGCGCGTAAAGGACTAAATACTCCTCTACAGCGCTTACGGTTAACACCATCAGATGTTAACATCAGATGTTAACAAGACGCCGAGCAACAGAAATGCTTCCCCGTTGGCCTGTAGCGGTCCCTATCCGCTCCGAATTTGTCCGGGAGCGTGGAAGGATAATCGCTTTCGAGTGAGGCGTTGCTTTCCTGCAAGCATCCGAGTTGACGCGTGGATTGCCAGGAGGGAGAATTCCCCTCGAGATCGCTTTGCAGGACGACCATCATGCGATACGACTTTCTCTTGGAAACCTATGAGACGGAACGGATGAAGGTTGTGAGTGTGTGGAGTGAATTCCGCGACGAGGATCTTGCGGTCCGTCCGCGAGCGGGGGATGCGCGAGGGCGCAGCGGGTACGAACAGATGGTGCACCAGTGCGTGAGCGAGAATCTGTGGTTTATCGGCATGCTGGGGATCGACGTCAACGCGCCGCCACTGCCGGCGACGGAGACTCGGCTGGAATTCATGAAGCGCTACGCGGAGGACAGCGGGAAGCGGCTGGCGGCGCTGCGGGCGAAAGATGATGATTGGTGGGAATCCGGAACGAAATTTTTTGACGTGCGGCGATCGCGCGCGTGGGTGGTGGTCCGGAGAATCGCGCACACCGCACACCATCGAGGCCAACAGATGGCAATGCTGAGGATGCTGGGAAGAGATTTGCACAGCAATTACGGCCCTACGGCGGACACCGGAGGGCTCATGCAGAATCATGCACCGACAATCTACGGCTATGCAAGCCTGAACGAATTGTTCGATGGAGAAGCGGCTGGGGGCGCGAAGGCGCCGCTTCCGGGCACTTCCGGCGAAGCGGTGACCGAGCGCCCGGACCGCCGGTAAAAGTTCTTGATTGCTAAGGCTGATAGAGGTTTGGAAAATCCTTTTTCGGGTTTTCCAGCTTGGGCAGGTCGTTGTAGACGATGTAGGGATTACCGGGATTGTTCTTGAGGAAATCTTGATGGTAGCTCTCAGCAGGGTAGAAAGCCTGGAAGGGCTCGATTTTCGTGACGATAGGCCGGGAGTAGACCTTTGCAGCATCGAGCTGTGCGATGTAGGCCAGAGCGATGCGCTTCTGCTCCGCAATGGTATAGAAGATCGCGGAGCGGTACTGGGAGCCGGTGTCCGGACCCTGGCGATTCCATTGCGTGGGATCGTGCGCGACGGAGAAAAAAACCATCAAGAGCTGGCCGTAGGTGAGCTGCGACGGATCGTAGAAGATGCTGACGGTTTCAGCGTGGCCGGTCACGCCCATGCTCACGCTTTCGTAGGACGGTGACTTGACGTAGCCGCCCGCATAGCCGGAAGTCACCGAAGAAACTCCCTTGAGATGTTCGAAGACGGCCTGAAGGCCCCAAAAGCAGCCTCCAGCAAGTACCGCGGTTTGCTGGCTCTTGGCGGTGGCCAACGGCGCATCAGTGGCCGGCGCGGGGAATGGTATTTTGGGGGTTTCGGGAGGCCTCGAGCCAAGGGCACGGAAAGCGGTCCAGGTGACAAGGCCAGCAATCACCACAAGGGCGATGCCGCGGCAAATATAGGGGCTCTGCATGGCTCGTCTCCCTAAACACCTGTACTGGTTTACTCTCTCCAGGATGCATTGGATGCGCATCGACGGGGGTTGGATGGAGAATGATTTCCTGCTATCCGACGCACCCCACCGGGTTCGCCTTCACATCGTTCGGGAAGTGACGGCAATTGGAAACGAGTGTCCGACTGAGGCATCATAGGAAGCGAAACGATATGCGTTTCTTCTGAAAGGACATCACCATGCGCGCACGAAGCATTCTCGTTTTAGCTTTTGCATTTTCTCTGCCTTGTCTGATGCAGGCGCAAGTCACACACGGCCAGAAGCCGAAGCTGCCGGTTCCGTTCACGACGAAGTCCGCGGGCAATGGACCGGAAAAGACGAAACCGCCGGCGGGATTTCTGCCCACGGTGCCGCCGGGATTTCGCCTGAACGTATTTGCAACAGATTTCAAACATCCGCGCTGGCTGACCGTGGCGCCGAATGGGGACATTTTCTTGGCCGATACGGGGGCCGGAGAAATCGTCGTGATGCGCGATCCGCAGCATACAGGCGGAGCGCAAGGGCGCGAAGTTTTTGTCAACGGCATGAAGCGGCCGTTCGGCATCGCATTCCACGAAAATTACGTTTACGTCGGGAACACGAACGAGTTAGTGCGCTTTGCATACGATCCCAAGACCTCCAAGCGGCTTGGCGAAGCAGAGCACCTGATGGATTTACCAACGGGCGGACACGATACGCGGTCGCTGACGTTTTCGGCGGACGGGAAGCATCTGTTCATTGGTGTTGGCTCCGGTTCTAATATTGACACCGGGGAAGATCCGCGCCGCGCGGCCGTGACCATCTGCGATCCAGACGGCAAGAATGCGCGGCTGTACGCTACGGGGCTGAGGAATCCGGTGGGGGTGGCGCTGGAGCCGGTGACGGGAGAGGTATGGACGACCGTCAACGAACGCGACGAACTGGGAGACGATCTTCCCTCGGATTACTTCACGTCGTTGAAAGATGGAGGATTCTACGGCTGGCCGTACAGCTACATCGGGGACAACGTTGATCCACGCGTCAAGCCGCAGAAGCCAGAGCTCGTTGCGCGCGCAATCATCCCGGACGTATTGCTTGGCGCGCATGTGGCGCCGCTGCAGTTCGCGTTTTATACGGGGAAGCAATTTCCGGAGAGTTACCGGGGCGGCGCGTTTGTCGCTGAGCATGGTTCGTGGAACCGGGCGAAGCGCGCGGGTTACCAGATTGCATTCGTGGCGTTTAAGGATGGCAAGCCTTCGGCCGATCCTGTGCCGTTTATGACGGGGCTCGTCCCAGATACGAGCGCACCGGATGTGCTCGGACGGCCAGTGGGGGTGACAGTTGCGCCGGACGGCTCGCTGCTGGTAGCGGATGACGGCGCGGGGGTGATTTATCGCATCACCGCCGTGAAATAGGGTGTTTGGATAGCAAAGCTGCAGGCTACGCAATAATTTTCGCCTAATTGTGAATGCCCCTGGTTGGGTGAGGCGGAAGCTGCCCTCTGGACACTCGTCGAGGCCGTGGGCGGTTCCGGAAAGTCCACATAGAGAAATCGGCCGAAAGTGTCGAATGCCATCGAGAGCGCTTCTCCGTTGACAAAGCTAGTGGCGGGATTGGGCGCGAGAGTCCCATCGGCTAGCAGGCGGTCGCTCTGATTCATTCGTAATGTGGAGTTGCTCGCTCAAAAACCTTGATGAAATGCACCCCTTGGACGGCAACTCCACGTTTCTGAAGTCTTACCATTACTTGACGCGCTTGAGGATCAGGGAGCGCAGAACCTGTTGCGGGGTCAATCCATTGCGACCGGTCCCGGGATTTTTCAGACCTTGTTCCAGATCACGTCGTACTGCCTCGATCATTTCTTCGTGGTCGTCCAGAAAATCGGAGATGGTTTGCAGAACCGGCTCCAGCAAAACGCCCTGCTGCAGCAACTCCCATTCGGCGAAACTGATCTGCGGCTTCGCAGTTCTCGGCACGGTTCAGTCCTCTGCTTTTTTCGAGGCCTGGTCCCGCTGCCGTTTCAAAGCTTTGACATAGCGCGGTGCGGCCTGGTAGAGCAGTTCCTGCAGAGCACGCCCGTTGTCTAACCAGCGCTGGACTTGGGGAACCAATTCCTCGGGCACGTACAGGGACAAGCGGCGTCCTTGCTGGCGGCAATAGAGGACATGGCTGGGGTGCTTCTTCCCGGAAAGACAGGCGGGACAATTCGGGCGAATGCAAGGACTGCGGCGAAAGCTGAGAGAGCCGAGGGCGGCAGGCCACAGGTTGGCGGTTTGCTGCTGCAACCAGCGTTGGACGTCGGCAAGGGATTCGTGTTTCGGTCGGGATTTGGTCGGCATGCTGTATATATGCCACAAGCCATACATACATGTCAAGGGAAAAATATAAAGATGCACGAAACTCTGCTCGGAAAATCGGGCGCCAGGCTGATTTCATGCGGGGATTTGAGTTTCGCGCCAGAAACTAGTCTAGCGCGAGGCTCTTCCCTTGAGGGTCGAGGGCAAAGCAGCACCCAAATGTGCCGGCACTTGAGCCCAAGTTGGGATTGGGAATGGTGAATTTTCCAGTGGAACCGTCGAAAAACAGGAAGAATGCCTCATTGGGAATCGAGACGTTTGGAGCGTTGAGGGAGGTGTAGAACGATTTGCCGCTGGGATGGGTTGCCCCGCTCAGGATTCAACCGAGCTGACGTCAGGCTGGGAGCTGTTGAAATTAATTACGTAGAGAAACTGGCCGCTGCTTTCCGTTGAGAGAAACGCAGGGCTGTTTGTGGAAGGGGAGGCAAAGGGTGATTTGGGAACTTCCTGAAGTGCACCAGTATTGGGATCAACGGTAAACATGGAGATTTTGCTGGGATTTGTAGGTGGCGGCGAACAAGAACCGGGCCTTGAAATCGAGAGTCATCACGTTCACTGCTTCCCTGCTCGGAAAAGGCGAGCCGGGAACCGGCGTGAGGACTCCGGTTAAATCGTTTCGAGTGTAAACAGCGATGCCTTTAGGGTTAGCGGGATCACCACAGAATGCGAACGGTTGTTGGAGCTGCGCGCGTGTCGAGATGGAACAGAGGAATAGGCCAATCACCAAGGCAAGAGAGCGGAGGACGTTCCAACATCCTGCGCGGCCTACGCGGGAGGCTGGAGGCGGGGGGATGGAATACGATTTTAGTGGCCATGGGTCTTCCTTGGCCGTTAGTCGAGCGGTGCATCCTGAGTTCTGAGAGGGACGCGAAAACAAATTCACATTAACGCCGAAGGGAATGGTAGTCATTATAAAGCAGATAAATAGGTGTTAGAGAAAAGTAGTTTATCAAAAGGAGCGGAGGCGCTTGCCGGGGAACCCGATCGCGCTGGATGAGGATCAGCTGGGCGTCCACTTGGGATGATTGGTGAAGAGACCGCCGACAAAACCGATCTGGTAACAGACAAAGAGCCCAAAACTCAGACTGAGGAGACCCGACCCAATCACGAAGCCTCGATTGAGCCACGCGAATTTGTAACCCGCGAAAGAAAAAGGCAGGGCGAGCGCCGCGGTAATCAGCATCATTCCTGCGATGGTGCCGATGCCGAAAATCAGCAGGTAAAGAACCGCCCATTGCGGATCACGAATCGTGCTCAGCACCAGCAGAGCCACTGCGGCGGAACCTGCCAAACCGTGAACGATGCCAACGAACAGAGGGCGCAGCACGTGAAAAAGACCCAACCGCCCAAAAGGCCCACGCCGCCAATTCGGCGCCGCGAGACTATTGCCGTGATGATCCGCGGCCGGGGCGTGGGAATGCCAGTGAAAATGCACGTGGGAACCGTGCTCATGGAGGTGGGCATGTTCTCCAGTCACGCGTGGGTGGGCAGGGGAGAATTTTTCGCTGATCCATTTCATTGCGCCGGTGAGGTTCAGCACGCCGAGCAGAATCAGCATGAGACCCACGGAAAATTCCATAGTCAGGCCGGTACGTGCAGGAATTGCCAAGCCAAATAAGATAATGGCCGCTCCGACGGCGACGATGGTCAGCGTGTGGCCGCAGCCCCAGAGGATGCCGATGAGGCCTGCTTTGGCGATCGAGCGCTCGCGGCTGACGATCGTCGACACGGCAATCACGTGGTCCGGATCGGTGGCATGCCGCATCCCCAGGAAAAATCCGATCGTCAGAATGGCGAGTCCGCTCGTCAAACAGGCACATCCATTTTCAGATTTCAAAAACTTGCACACCGAAGCATATCTGAGATGAAAAAAATTTTCCCGAAGAAAATGGGGGCGGCGAGGCCTCACTCTTCCCGAAGGATGCGCATTAGTTCGCTGGCGGCATGCGGGAGGCGCGCTCCGCGCCGCGAAACGAAATAGACGTGGCGCGGCATGTTCAATTGCCGCACTTTTACTTCCTTCATCCAGCCGTGTTCGATTTCCCAATGAACGCACATGCGTGGCACGATGGCCACGCCCATGCCCATTTGAACGAAACGCTTGATGCTTTCGATGGTGGGCATTTCAATGGGCATATTGAGCGCGGTGCGGTTTCTCGCAAACAGCTCAATGACACGGCGGCGGAAGGGCGATTCGACGCTGTGCGCGATAAAAGTTTCTTCGCCAAGCTCGGCGACATCGACTTCACGCTTCTTCGCAAGGAAATGCTTGGGGTTCACGACCAGAGTCAGCTCATCCTTCAGGATCTCCGTGGCCTGAAGCTGGGCATCGCGGGGCACGTACGATATCGCGCCGAGATCCAAGCGGTAGTTCAGGACCTCATGAGGAATGTCCCGGGAAAGCATGCGATGCACGCGCACCTGGACGCCGGGATGCTTTTCCCGAAATTTGGCCAGGGCGGGGAGGAGGGCGTGGATGGAGCTCTCGTTCACTCCCAGAGAGAGCTCGCCGCGCTTCAAGTCCGATAATTCAGAGAGCCCTTTCTTGACTTCATCGCGGAGGTTAATGAGGCGTTCTGCGTAGTCCTTCAGAAGCGTTCCCGCGTCGGTAAGGCGGACGGGCCGGGCGCCGCGGACGAAGAGAGGCTGGCCGAGGGAGTCCTCCAGCTTGCGGATGGCCAGGCTGATGGCGGGCTGGGTGCGGTAAAGGCGCTCCCCCGCGCGGGAAAAACTGCCTTCTTTAGCCACCATCAGAAACACCTGCAATTCACCGAGGTCCAAGTAGCCCTCCTTTTTGTTAGTATAAGGCGAAATTATCAAAAGTAGAATAAAGATAAATTGGACCGCAGGGTGCCTGCCGTGCGTTACTAGAGCATGGGGGGCTATATGGACGTCGTACGCATCTTTGACACAACGCTCCGTGACGGCGAACAGTCGCCGGGGTTCTCGATGAACACCGCGGAGAAGATTCGCCTGGCGCGGCAGCTTGCGGCTCTGAAGGTAGACGTGATTGAAGCGGGTTTCCCGATTGCGTCGCGGGGTGACCTGGAGGCGGTTAAGAAAGTGGCGCAAGAAGTTCGGACGGTGCCGATCGCGGCGCTCGCACGCGCCAAGAAGGAAGATGTAAGCGCCGCTATAGAGGCGCTGAAACCGGCCGCCGCGCCACGCCTGCATATCTTCCTCGCGACCTCCGATCTGCACCTTCGCGTGAAGCTGAACCTGACCCGGGAGCAGGCGCTGGAAATCATCGGCTCGATGGTTCGCTACGGCCGGCAGCATGTGGGCGAAGTGGAATTCTCCGCCGAGGATGCCGGGCGAACGGACATCGATTTTCTGTGTCAGGTATGCCGTGTGGCGGTGGATGCGGGCGCCACGGTCCTGAATCTGCCGGACACGGTGGGGTACGCCGTGCCGGAAGAGTACGGAGCGATGTTCACAAGAGTCCGTGAATACCTGGGGGATGCGCAGGGCATTACGCTCAGCGCGCATTGCCACGACGACCTGGG
>DATHIB010000144.1:0-4397 GCA_035490055.1 Candidatus Limnocylindria bacterium
GCTGCCTCTGCCTATCGTCTGTCATCCCTATCCCTTGCGCCGCATGGGCGTCGTCACCTAAGGCAAGAGCCGGATGCGGTAGTGCCGCTCGTCCGGATCCGTGGAGGGGGTTGTGAGCAATCATGATCCCTACTCCGACTCGACTAGGAAGTGCCCAAGCCCCGCCTGTTTTTGCGCACTTCTTGTAAGCCATTGCTAGAAGCTACCTGTACCGACAAGTGAATTCCATTTACTACTCGCCGCGTGAAGAGTACAAGAAGAAGGGATTAGCATAACCGGTCTTTCGTTAGCATTTCGCGTAGTCGGTTTGTTTCCGGTAGCGCGCCGGAGCCTGCGTAAAGCGCCGTTCAAATGCGCGGATGAAGCTGGAAGCATGCTCGTATCCTACGTTGTGGGCAATTTCCTTTACGCTTAAGTAGCTGTTCGCTAAAAGGTGCGCTGCTCTCTGAAGTCTTTGTTCGTTTATCCATTCGCCCATGCAAACGCCGGTCTGGTGCTTGAACAAGCGCTGGAGATAGGAAGGGCTCAGGTTGAATTCGAGGGCCAGATCACAAATGGTGAAAGTGGTCCCAGACGCAACCATCCGCAGAATCTTTCCCACGCGCCCTTCCAACATGGTGGGCGTCAATGGGCGAGGCGGGGCAGGTGCGGCAAGGGGGATGCCTCCATCGGGAGCAATAGCGTTTGCCCCATTTCTCCTTGCAAAGCTGACACGAGAATTCATAGTGCGCACCGGGACCTCCTGTAGAGAACATTTCGTATGTTGTACACGCTTGGATTGGCTTGAACGCAGCTGAGGGAGAGCTTCTTGTAAAGAGCCCAAGCGTTGGACGGTTGGGTTTGATTGTCGCAGCCCGAAGAGGCTTCGGTGGCCGTGCTGGAATTTTGGCCTGCGGATTGGCTGGCCATGCCAAGCGCAATAGTCAAGCCGGCGAGTAGACACCCATGTAGTGTGACTTTTTTCGACCACATCCCGTAGTCCTCCAAATCGAGAATCGATTGGAGATTATTTCTGGGCGCCCGGAGGAAGCAGAGTTGGAGAGTTGGACCCGGGTAAAATCAGGACGAAATTATTCGAGTGGAAGAACTATGTCAATGGTACTTCTGATAACTACCCGTTCACCGGCCATGGGTACAGGCGAAGACGGACGGGTGTGGGTGCGCCGGAGTTTCTTCGCATTGAGATCAGACGGCAAGGACGACTTTGCCGAACTGCGAACCGGATTCGAGGTAGGCATGGGCGGCAGTCGCTTCGGCGAGCGGGAAAACGCGGTCCACCGTGGGCTTGAAACGCCCGGAGGCCACCAGGCGCATGACGCTGTGGAGCTCGGACTTGGTGCCCATGTAGGAGCCGAGTAACGAAAGCTGGCGGCTGAAGAGGAACCTCAGATCGACCTTGGCATCGAAGCCAGTGGTGGCGCCGCAGGTTACCAGGCGGCCGCCGGTGGCGAGACTGGCGAAGCTGCCGTCCCAGGTGGCCGTCCCCACGTGTTCGAAGACGACGTCGACCCCGCGCTTATTGGTAATGCGGCGGACTTCCTCGTGGATTTTCTGAGTTTTGTGATTGATGAGAAAGTCGGCGCCGAGTTGTTTTGCCTTTTGCAGCTTTTCGTCGTTGCCGGCGGTGGCGATGACACGCGAGCCGAAAAACTTGGCAACCTGAATGGCGGCGCTGCCAACTCCGCTACCTGCCCCAAGGATGAGCACATCCTCGCCGGGCTGCAGCTCGGCTCGGGAAAGAAGCATGTGCCAGGCGGTTTGGAAGACTAGCGGAATCGAGGCGGCCTCTTCAAAGGTCAGATTTTCTGGGTATGGCATGCAATTTACTTCGGGAGCGTGGACAAGTTCGGCGCAGCCTCCGTCGATCAGGTATCCGAGATTGGTGAATTGGCGGCAGCGGTTGTCCTGGCCAGAGACGCAGGCGGAGCATTTGCCACAGGTCACGCCCGGGGCGAGAACTACCTTCTGACCGACGCGCACGGTGGTGACATCCGCGCCGATCTGGGCAATTTCGCCGGAGACGTCGCTACCTGGGATGTGCGGAAGCGGAATCGGGATATTGGGGTTGCCGCGGCGGACCCAGAGGTCAAGGTGGTTCAGCGCGCAAGCTCTCACGCGGACGAGGACTTCGTTCGGGCGGATGATGGGGTCAGGAGCGTCCGTGTATTTCAGGACCTCAGGTCCGCCGTGCTGATGGAAGACCACTGCCTTCATCGGGACGCCCCTCTCGAGACCTTCGAAGACTCGCGTAGTATTATGGCATGGAAGCAGCGGCGCTTCGTTGACATGGGCGATGCTGCGCCGTAGGCTGAGGTCAGGAGAAAAGATAACGCGGAGACGTAAGGGCGCTGAGATTCGCACAGAAAAGTAGAAGGGGCACAGCCAAGATTGGCTCTGCCCACAAGAAGATGGACTTGTTCGAAGAGATCGTGAAGATGAGGCGGGCGGGGCGGCGCGCGGCGCTGGCCACCATTGTCCACACCAATGGGTCGATTCCGAGCTACGAGAGTTCGCGGATGCTGGTGCGCGACGATGGCTCGATCGCGGGAACGATTGGCGGAGGGTGCGTCGAGGCGGAGGTTTGGGCGGCGGCCAAGGAAGTGATGCAGAAGGAAGCACCGCGCAAGATGGTGTTCAATTTGAATAATGAGGCGAGTTACGACAACGGTTTGATTTGCGGTGGAACGCTGGAAGTCTTCGTTGAACCGATTCTGCCGCAGCCGATGCTCTACCTCTTTGGGGGCGGGCACGTTTCCATGGCGGTGGCAAAGGCGGCCAGCGCGGCAGGATTTGGCATCGGCGTGGTGGACGACCGCGAGGCCTTCACGAACAAAGAACGATTTCCGATGGCGCAGGAGATTTACACCAGCTACGAAGAAGCTTTCGAAAAGATTCATCCCAATGTGGCGAGTTACCTGGTGATCGTGACGCGCGGACACAAGGAAGACATGCGCGTTCTGGCTTGGGCGGTGCGCACCGAGGCACGCTACGTCGGGATGATCGGCAGCAAACGCAAAGTTTTGTCGGTGTACAAGGCGCTGGAGAACGAGGACTATAAGGCGGAAGAATTCGAACGCGTTTATGCGCCGATGGGACTGGAAATCGGCGCGCTCTCGCCCGAAGAGATCGCCGTCAGCATCGCGGCGGAACTCGTTGCGGTCCGCCGGAATGCGGCGACCGCCGCGCATAAGAAGTTGAAATCCGAAGCGCACGCTTCACCAATTCTCCAAACGGGCGAGCGCTGAAAGGGAGCACATGCTGGCCGCCGTCATCCTCTCCGGCGGGGCCTCGAGCCGAATGGGTTCGCCGAAGGCGCTGCTTCCCTACCAGGGGCGGCCGTTCCTCGAACATCTGCTGGAAGTGACTTCGCACCGAAACATTGGCGTCCGCAGAGTGGTGCTCGGCGGGCATGCCGAACCGATCGCAAAAGCCATCCAACTCGAAGCCGATGAAATCGTCATCAATGAAGATTGGGAAAAAGGGCAACTCAGTTCGATCCAGGCAGCGCTGCGAAGCCTGCCGCCGGGAACCGACGGAATCCTGCTCTGCCTGATCGATCACCCCCTCATCAGCAGCTTGCTGGTTCAGGATTTGATCGAACAGTTTTACAATGCCAAGAAACCCATTGTCCTACCCGTCTATGAGGGACGCCGCGGCCATCCGGTCATTTTTTCCGCATCTTTGTATGACGAACTGCTTCGCGCGCCGCTCGAAACCGGCGCGCGGGCCATCGTACGGGCGCACAAGAGCGATGTCGAGGAAGTACAAACGAACGAAGAGGGCTGCGTCCTGAACCTGAACGACCCCGAAACAATGAACAAGGCGATCCGACCCCCCGATTAGCGACCGGCCGAACCGATCTTTTGCAGCAGCGCCGTTACGGCGTCGGCGGCGAGTTGCGCGCCATGAAAGGTAGCCGCTGGAAGACCGCCGAGGGATTCAGAGAGAGAGTCCGCGGTTATGATGCGGGCGTCGGCGATCGCGCAAGCGATGAGCTTCTCCGTTAGCATGGAAGCGCAGGCAATGGAAGTGGTGCAGCCGCGGCAAAGAAAACGTGCTTCCGCGATACGGCCGTCCGCGATGCGCGCGGAGAGCTTGAGGATGTCGCCGCAGACGGGATTGCTTACCTCGATGGTGGCGGTGGCGCCGGAAAGCTCGCCGGCGTTTCGAGGCTTGCGGAAATGATCGAGAACGGCTTCGCTGAACATTCCTGAAAGTATCCCAAAGGCAGTGCCGGAACTGCAACGCAGCATAAAGAAACGGGTGTGCGACAAATTTGTAGGTGGATGTTGTGTTTTTCTTTTTTTGGGCTGATAATCTGAATGAGTATAGACATTCAGATAGGAGGCTCCGTGAACCAATCGCTGCACGATCTGGAGTTGCGCCGGAAAGACCTG
>DATHIB010000145.1:0-67982 GCA_035490055.1 Candidatus Limnocylindria bacterium
CACGTGGTGGCATAGGCTCAACCCACTCTCGCCGTCCAGAACATAACTCAGTCCCACTTGGCGCAAGTTGTGCCGACCTTGTTTGTTGTGGCCGCGCTGCGCCAAGTGGTTCCGCGTGTTGGTGCTGGCAATGTAGGTGTAGAAGTTGGTGGTATCGTTTTTCTGAACCGGCGTTCGAATAGTCGTCGTAATGAACCTGGAGAAAAAAGGCGTAGCCAGACTGGAGCGGCTGATCCAGCTTTTCCGTCTGTTCGTCCACAAGCTTGCCATTCGACTTCACCTTCATTGCCAGCCTGTCTCCGGGGTTGAGCTTCTCCACCTCGATTTCGATGTAGCACCGACATGAGCGGGGACATCAATCGTCCAGGAACGAGTGCCGGCAGCGATCTTTTCGTACGTTTCGAGTGTCTGCTGTTCGCCCGCGGGTTTATCGTGCTGCGAGAAGCTGACGCGCATGGTCGCTGTGGACGTGCTTTCGAGCTCGATCTCGAGGGTGTGGCCACCGCTCCAGACCTTGTCAGGAATACGACTGGAAGATTGCGAGTGCGAATCACCGCGGTGAATGGTCCACCACGTCAATGTGATAGGCATGCCGAGCACGGCGAGGCCTGCACGAATAGCTAGTCTTTTCATTTTCGGATTCCTCGCAAGAACAAGAGATCTTTCTAATAGTGTAGGGGGAAATTCAGAAGGAGGAATACGCGTGGCAAGGGATTGTGACGTGTCGATAAAGCCGCAACGGGCGGACGTCGCTAAGAAAAGCGGCAGCGAAAGCATGGAGGCGCGGCGTGTTCCACAAACTCAAGGCAAACAGTGGTGGCCGCGCCGCAAAGTATTATTTTTCCTTGAGCTTCAGCTTTCCGGAGGCTTTGTTCTCCTCGAGGAACGTGCGAAGTTGCGGCGCGGTTTCAAGCAGGCGAATCCATTGTTCGTAGTACAGCGTGACGGGAAAGCGCCCGAGGCCGTACACGCTGACACCCCCTTTTTCGCCGACACGAAATTCGAGCGCGCCGGTGCGGCGTCCGCCTCCTTGTTTTTCCATTTCCGCGATTTTTGCTTTGAGTTCTTCGTAGGTTGGCTCGGCCATGGTGGCTCCTGTAGTGGATGGAATAGAGGCAGGATTATACAATGCGTTTCGATTTGCCGGGGTGCGGGTTATACTCTGCCCGCGATCTCGGTAAAACGGTGATGCATGCCTGAAGAACAATCGGGGATCGCCGATTGGATGAACCTGCCGCACGGCGTGCCGGAGGTTTCTCTGTGGGCATGCTTGCACGATGCGCAAATTGTGTCGATCCAATCCAATCTGCTGGAGCACACCGTTACTCTGCACCTGGAAAGCGATCACTTGCTTGAATTCCACAAATTGCGGCTGGATATGCAATTTCTTCTGCGGCTGGAGGGAGTGCAATCGGCACGGGTAGTTCACTATGCGGTGTGGCCCGGAGAATTTTCGGTTCCCGCTGGCGTCGTTCGCGAAGAGGAAGCTCGCTTGATCGCCGGCTACCAATCCAAGTGGCGCGAGGAATCGTTAAGTTGGAGCGTATTGGGGAGTGCTCTCTCGATGGAATGCAAACAGGTCATTGATATTGCGGATGCGACGCTGGCTACGTCGACTGACAATTCCGTGGCGCTGGGCATCGGCGGGCTTCTGAATTACACGGAATACCGCGAGTTATTTCTGCGCGCGGAGCGGCTCACTCTTACGAGGGCGATGGGCAGGGGTTGGGAATCGCTGGACTCCTGAAGATGGGTGAGGAGTATTGGGATGCGTTCGAACGGCACAAAAATGACGATACCGAGGGGTCTCCTCGCGCAACTTAAATGACGCCGCGGGGTTGCTACCTTGGGTACAGTTGAAAGAACTTGGACATCCCGATGTAGAAGGGATGCCATCCAACCGGGCAGGACGCGAGAGATCCGGAGGATTCGCGGGAAGCACAGGTCAAGGGAGGCTAAAGATCATGAGCAAGCACCCAGCAATTTTGAAGGGATTTGGACAATTTTGGTGCGCAACCGGGGCGGCAGCCCTGGCATTGTGCCTCAGTGCAGGGGCCTACGCGCAGCAGGAGCAACAGCAAGACCCGCAGCAGGGGCAACAGCCCGATCAGCAGCAAGCGCAACCGCCGCAGCCAACGCCAGATCGGACGAAGCCAGCTTACGCCCCACAGGACGCCGATAAGCCACCCTATTCGCATGACCGGCCACGCCAAAACCCACCACCCGAGGGACAATCCCAGAATGCGCCACTGGCTCAGCCAGCCCAACAAGTCCCCGGAACGCTCACCATACCTGCCGGAACAATCCTTCTCATTCGCATCAATGATTACCTTTCCAGCGACCGCAACCAGATCGGCGACCAGTTTACCGCCGTGCTGGAAAACCCGCTCGTCGTGAACGGCTGGGTCGTGGCCCGCCGCGGCCAAATGATCGTAGGCCACGTCAAGGACGTGCGCAAAGCCGGCCGCATCAAAGGCACCTCCGAGTTGGGAGTCGAGCTCACGGACTTGACCGTCGTGGATGGCCGTCAAGTCCCGATTCTCACCGAGCTATGGAAAGGCTCGGGCGGAACTTCGCGCGGGCAGGACGCCGCGACGGTTGCCACCACCACCGGACTCGGCGCATTGATCGGCGCCGCGGCAGACTGGGGCACAGGCGCAGCAATCGGCGCGGGAGCCGGCGCGGCTGCAGGCATCGGCGCGGTGCTCCTGACAAGAGGGAGACCTACCGTTCTTGAGCCGGAGGAACAATTGACCTTCCGCCTCGTCGATCCCGTCAGGATTGACACCACGCAAAGCCAGCAAGCCTTCTTGCCCGTCACGCAGCAGGACATTGACGGCGGAAGATTGGAGCGCAGGGGGCCACGCCACGTTGCCGGAGGCTATCCGGGCCCGGCGCCCTATCCGTGTGGTTACTACGGTCCCTGCTACGCCTATCCAGGGTACGTTGGGTTCTATAGCGGATATGGCTGGGGCTATGGCTCGGGTTTCTATGGCCGACGCGGTTTCCGTCGCTGAGTTTGGTAAATTGGCTTGATGCGAAAACGGAAATGGCAAGCGCGCCTTTTCATAATTCATTCCAAAAATCCGGAAGGCCCGCGGTGCTTCACGTGGAATAAAAGTGGCACTGAAGTGGTAGGCTTTAAGCAAAGGGATAGTTTCTGCGAAGGCGAGCGCCGCGAACTATCACCCCGAAACGCGGCGCTCACCAAGAATCGTCTAAAGCATCCTGCGGAATCCTGGGTGCATCAGAATGGCCACGGGCTCGGTGTGCCGGTGATGCCCCAGTTTAAGGGTCTATCTCTGAGTGCAATCCGCCGGCGAGGTACTAGCGAGTATTTTAATCGCCTGTGATAGCCTTTAAACGTTCAACGGTGAGTCGTTTCCGGTCCAAGCCCCAGTCCGCGAGAAGCCATTTGTGGACGTTGTTCCTCTGTCCGCATGGCCACGCCTTCAGGCCGGTTGCGTTTTTGTGGGAATCGAATTCAAATCTGCAGCGTGGACGGGATATGAAACTTCAATCTCTGATGCTTCGCAATTCCCTTTTCCTTCTTACTTTGATTCTGGTGCTCCCGGCGTTTCGTGCCGCCGCGCAAACCAGGCCCGATAGCGCGCCTGCCGCTCAGGGCGCGGCCATCCCCGTCCGCATCACCCAGGCCATTGATGAAACGCAACTCGTGCGCCTCCAGGGCAACGTGCATCCGCTCGCGCGACTCGAATTCGATCGGGGAATCGTCTCTGAGGCCACACCGATGAAAAGGATGATGCTTGTCTTGCAGCGCAGTCCAGAACAGCAAGCTGCGCTCGGCAAGTTCATGGACGAGCAATTGAGCAAGGACTCGCCCAATTTTCATAAATGGCTCACTCCGGAGCAGTTTGGAAAACAGTTCGGGCCGGCGGACGCGGACATCCAGACGGTGACCGACTGGCTGACACGCCAGGGATTCCAGGAAATTAAGATGGGAGCCGGACGCACGGCCATCGAGTTTTCCGGAAACGTAGGGCAGGTGCGGAATGCCTTCCACACGGAAATCCATCAATTCAATGTGAACGGCGAATCTCGCCAGGCCAACGCAAGCGATCCGCAAATCCCCTTGGCGTTGACGCCTGTGGTCGCTGGCGTACTCACACTCCATAATTTTCCACGAAAGTCGATGCGCCACGCCGCCGGCACCTTTATGCGCACGGCTGACGGACGCGTGGTACCACAGTTCACGGGAACCGGAGGCAGTTTCTACGCAGTCGGTCCGGCAGACTTCGCAAAGATCTACAACATTCCCGCGAATCTTGACGGGACTGGGGTCACCATCGCCATCGTCGCGGATTCCAACATTGACCCGAACGACGCGATCGCTTTCCGCAACCTATTCGGGCTGACGCCTGCGACTGGACCCACGGTCATACTGAACGGCCCCGATCCCGGAATCAGTGGGCCACCGTTAGGGGATGAGGGTGAGGCCGATCTGGACGTGCAAGTAGCGGGGATGGTGGCCCCGAAGGCGACGATTGATTTAGTGGTGTCGGAAGACACCTTGACCGCTTTCGGCATCGACCTCTCGTCGGTCTACATCATTGATAATAATATCGCGCCGGTGATGAGCTTAAGTTTTGGCAACTGCGAAGCCGGCTTAGGGACAGCGGGCAACCAGTTCTACAACACGCTTTGGGAGCAAGCCGCTGCGCAGGGCATCACTGTGATGGTGGCCTCCGGAGATCCGGGCTCCGCCGGATGTGACAGTTTCAGTACAGTAACTGTAGCTACTTTCGGCCTTGCGGTGAGTGGGTTTGCTTCCACTCCGTTCAACGTTGCCGTCGGTGGAACGGATTTCGACGACGTGGGCACACAATCCACATTCTGGAGCTCGACAAACGGAGTTGGTAGAGAATCCGCTCTGGGATACATCCACGAAATGACGTGGAATGATTCCTGCGCGGCAACAGCCACAAGCGCGACCCTAAACACTGTTTGCTCAACCGCCAATAACATTGTTGGCGGCAGCGGCGGGCCCAGCGCCATTTATGCAAAACCATCCTGGCAGAGCGGCATCACGCCGAACGGGATCGCGGCAGGTGACAACCATCGCTATATTCCCGATATTTCTTTGTTCGCGAGCGACGGACCGCAAAGCTTGAGCTTCTATCTGGTTTGCCAAGCGGATGCCGTTCCCGCTGGCCACCCACCCTCGTGCCTACCGGGACCGAACGGCTTCAGTTTTGGTGGCGCCGGTGGCACCTCGGCTTCGTCCCCCGCTTTCGCCGCCATCATGGCATTGATCAATCAAAGCAACGGGCGTCAAGGCAACGCCAATCCCGTGCTGTATAAAATCGCCGCGACCGCCAACCAGAGCTGCAATTCCTCGACTACACCTCTGACAGGTTCGGCGACCTGCTCTTTCTACGATATCACCAAGGGGAACAACTCGGTCCCGTGCGCGGCAAATTCCACGAATTGCAGCAGTAAGACGGCGGGCGCCAATGGCGTTGTAGTGAGCACGGCCTCTCCGACAACCCCAGCATGGACGACGGCAACCGGATACGACTTGGCGACAGGGCTGGGCTCCGTAAACGTTTCCAACCTGGCTACGCAATGGCCGCTGGCCGTTGGCAATTTCCACGGCACAACGACCAGCCTCACGCTGAACGGCGGGACATCCACGGTCAACATCACGCATGGTACCGCGGTCACAGCAGGAGTCACTGTGACTTCGACATTCGCCGGCACACCCACAGGGGATGTCGGGCTCATCGCGCCAAACACTGTAGCTGTGAACGCTGGCATCGGTGACGCCCCGCTGTCTGGCGGCTCGGTATCTATCACTGGTGTCATTCTTCCCGGAGGCACTTACAACGTAAACGCCCGCTACGGCGGCGACACCACCTTTGCTTCAAGCACCTCCCCCGGCGTGCCAGTCGTAGTCGGCAAAGAAAACAGCCGCCTCCAATACGGGATTGTCACTTTCAACCCCACCACGAGCACGAATGCAACTTCCTTTGTATACGGCTCGCCCTACATTCTGAGGATGGACATCCTAAACAGTTTGGGCACTACCACGAACTGCCAGCCTCTCGCGACGCCTCCCGCGACAGCTGGTTGTGCCTTCGACGCAACGGGAACAGTGACCATCACGGACAACGGAAGCCCACTCGACACTGGAACCTTTACGATCAACAGCGCTGGAAGCGCCGAAGACCAGCCGATTCAACTTACGGGCGGAACCCACAACCTCTCGGCGACCTACTCCGGAGACATAAGCTACAACCCTGTCACTACGCCGGTGACGGATGTCTTGACGGTGTCGAAAGCGGTGACAGCTACAGCCTTGGCCGCGAGCGCCGCATCGGTAACCACCGGCACCAATGTTACTTTGACTGCGACCATCACATCCGCGAGCAATAGTGCGGTCGGTACGACCGGAACGGTGACGTTTTTCAGTGGCGGCGCGCAAATTGGAAGCCCCGTCCCAGTTGCTCCCAACGCGGCGGAATCGGCGTCGGTAGGAGCTGGCGGCGCCGCCGCATTGATAACTTCCTTTACCACGACAGGCACAAAGTCAATCACCGCGACTTACAACGGCGACACGAATTACGCTCTCTCGTCCGCAACGGCGATCACCATAAACGTGGCAGGCAGCGGAAGCTTGACCATCGGTGGGACCGCCGCCACGGCAACCGCCGGGGCCAGCGGTCCTTCCACCATCACGGTGACGCCGACCGGCGGCTTCACCGGCAACGTCAATGTGACTTGTCCGGCAGCTGGATTACCTGCTGGCGTAACTTGCTCACCAAATCCGCTGCCGATCAACGTGTCGGGTACAGCAGCGGTGACTGGCCAACTGACCTTAACCGTCGCGCCGCCATCGACGACGCTGACGGCTTCGGCGGCACCGGCAGAGCGCATGCTCCATGCAGCCGGGACGATTCCTGCGACCGGAGGCAAGGGCTGGTGGACGCTCAGCGCCAGCACCGGCCTTGCTGCGATGTTCCTACTCGTACTGCCTGGGCGGAAGCGCTGTCGCGCCGCGCTGGGCCTTGGCCTGGTGTGCGTGTTAGGTTTCACTCTCGGTTGCAGCGGCTACGGCGGTGGCGGGGGTGGAGGCGGCCCCGTCGCCACGACTACGAAGATCACTGTGAGCAGCGCCAAGTTGGCGTCCAATGATCCCACAGGCTTCAAGTTCACAATCAACGTCACAGCGTCCGTTGGGGCGAATGGGCAGGTGCAGCTCTTTGACGGAACGAACACACTGGGCACATCGGTGACTGTTTCAAATGGAACGGCCATGATTACGAGTGCGGGCTTACTGCCGGGAACGCACTCAATCAGCGCGCACTACTTGGGTGACACCTACACCCAAGCGTCCCAGAGCGGCATGCTGAATGTCACTTCAACCGGCACAACCACGTTTGCGATCATGGCGACGCCGGCAGCGTCCAATGGCTCGCCCACGGTCAACATCAGCATCAACTAGCCCTCGTCGGCTCAACAAACCAAAAACACCAAGCGGCCCCAGACCATCCGGGGCCGCTCTTTTTTTGCCCCACTCCCCCCAGCAAACATCTCCCAACTCCAATTCACTCGGTGGCACAGCCACTCCTGTGCTCTTTCCTGTCATCTGGCAGCAGCCCTACCCTGTGCATGGGCATAGTAGTCCCGCCCCCGAGCCTTTCCACGGCTCTTCTCGGATCGTCAGTTGATATTCGGGGGGAAAACGATATTCCAAAACAGGGGCGCGGGGGACAGGAACTCCACAGGGATGAGTGAGCCTTCCTGATTCATCTGCGGCGAACGCACAACGCTCACCTCGACGCGCTGCTGCGTTTTTGGATTTTCCAGAGTGAACTTGGTGCCCTGGGCAAAGCCTTCGGGAAGAATGATCATGCCGCCGGTAGCGCTGACCGTATGAGTAAATCCCTGGATAGGCTTGGGGTTTTTGGCGACGTGGACGAGCACGGGCATGCGCAGGAGAACGCGCTGGGCGCGGCGCCGCTGCTCGGCGGTTGGCTGGCGCGTCGTCAAGGCGGAGTGCGCGCCACTTATCGAACCGGGTTTCGCGTACGGCGAAGGTTTCACATGGGAAATGGGTTTCACAGGTCGAGTCCCCAGAAATCCATTTCCGGCGCCACAAGTTCAACGCCGTATTCCCAACCGTCGGGCCGCTGGTTGCCCTTCCACACGATGATCGCAGCATTGCTGGTATCGGTTGCGAGGTTGCTGAGGGCCAGGCGGTGCTCGAGATCGAGCGACTCCGCGAGAACCACCATGCAGCCGTAAGGGTTGACGACCCGCGTATGCCCTTCGACACGGATGCGCTTCCCGGACTCGTCGTCCCACTCGAGGCGTACGGGCACGCGGGAGTTCATACGGCGACCACGCCGCTTCTCATGGTGCCGCGAACCAATGCGCTTGGCTTCACGCAGCTTTACCGTCATTTTCGCCTCTACCACGCCATGCTAGAGTTGAGGGTCAAAGGGGTCAATGGTACGAATGCGGGTGGGAGGACGAAAGAGTAGCTGTCCAATAGGACAGGTGTGCCCGCGGGAGCGGGACAGGCTGTGAAGAATCTGATCGTCAACGCGGATGACTTGGGATGGACGGATGGCGTAAACCGCGGGATCCTCGAGGCGTTTCATCACGGGATTGTGACCAGCACTTCGCTGCTGGCCAACGGCGCCGCGTTTGCAGGGGGAGTGGAGGCCGCGCGTTCGGCGCCCGGGCTGGGTGTCGGCGTGCATTTGAACTTGAACGACGGCCCCCCGGTGGCCGATCGGGAAACCGTCACCAGCCTTCTGAATGACGATGGCAAATTCGCGGGCGGACCAGAGACCCTGCTTCTGCGGCGGGCACGGCGTAGGCTCAGGCTTGCAGAAGTGGAGAGCGAGTGGGACGCGCAGATTCAGAAAGTCCGCGACGCTGGTCTCGCACCGACGCACCTCGACGGGCACAAGCACGTACACATGCTGCCCGGGCTGTTTGAGATCGCCCTTAAGCTTGCGAAGCGCCATGACATCGGCGCGATTCGGGTTTCGCTGGAAGCATCGAGCCTGCGCGCGGCTCTTTCTTCGGGCAAAAAACAGCACGCCGCTGTGGTCTTGAAACAAGGAGTGCAGGCGCGCGGATTGAAACTGCTGGCGCGCGATGCGCGTGAGCAAGCCGGGCGCGCGGGTATCTCTACCGCCGATTATTTTTGTGGGATTGCTCAAACCGGCGAGCTGACGCGCGAGGGTGTGGCACAATTCGTGAAGAGCCTGTCAGACGGCACGACCGAGCTGATGTGCCACCCTGGCTACACGGATGTGGCGCTGCAGAAAACGCAGACCCGGCTGCAGGATTCGCGGCAGACCGAACTGCAAATCCTGACAGACACCGGGATCCGAAATCTTGTCGCATCGCTGGGGATTCGCCTGATAGACTATGGCTTTGTAACCCAGGAAGCTTAGAAAAGGACTTCGCGAGAAAGAATGGCAAGCGATTCGCCCATCCAGTATTCCATCGTCGTTCCGTTCTACAACGAACAGGAAAACATCCCACTCCTCTACATGAAGCTTACGGAGGTGATGGACGGGATCGGCGAGCCTTACGAATTGGTGTTTGTGGATGACGGCAGCAAGGATGACTCGTTCAAGGTGCTCGCTGAAATTTATGAGCATGACCGGCGCGTGAACCTGGTGCGACTGCGGCGGAATTTCGGGCAGACGCCGGCGTTGAAGGCCGGTTTTGATTTCGCCCGGGGCGAAGTCATCATCTCCATGGACGGCGATCTGCAGCACGACCCCGAAGAGATTCCGCGCTTCCTGGAGAAAATTGAAGAGGGCTTCGACCTGGTGAGCGGCTGGCGCCACAACCGGCGGGATCACTGGTTGATGCGGCAGCTTCCTAGCCGCGCCGCCAACTGGATGATGGCAAAGCTATCGGGAATCGAGCTGCACGATTTTGGAACCACGTTCAAGGCCTACCGCCGCCAGATCATTCAGGAAATTCAGCTCTACGGCGAGCTACACCGGTTCATTCCGGCGCTGGCAAGTTCGACGGGCGCGAGAATCGCGGAAGTGCCCATCGAAAACCTCGAGCGAAAGAGCGGAAGGTCCCATTACGGGATCGGGCGCACCATCCGCGTGTTCTTGGATTTAATAATCGTTAAGTTTTTATTGGATTATTCGACGCGGCCGCTCCAGTTTTTCGGGTTGCTGGGCGTGGCCGGGGCGGGGCTGGGTTCCCTGCTCGCGTGCTTCCTGGCCTACGAAAAATTCTATCTGCACAAGGCCATCATGGCGGAACACGGGCCGCTAATGATGCTGTCGGTGGCGCTGTTCATCAGCGGCGTGCAGTTCTTCTCCATGGGCTTGCTCGGCGAGATCATTGCGCGCACCTACTACGAATCGCAGAACAAGCCGATCTATGCGTTGCGCGAAGTGAAGAGCCATCGCAAAGAGATGGGCGATTCGGCCGAGTCGCCGCGGCCTTCCGGCAATTCCGAACGGTAACAAATCCTCCAAAAAACAATTTCTCTAGGAGTGGCGGGCGATCCGGCGGTATTCGCCGCGGAAATAAAGCAGCGGCTCGCCTTCGTGCATTTCTGCTTCCTCCACTTCCCCGACAAAGATGCTGTGGTCGCCGGCAATATGCGACGCGGTCACCTTGCAGCTCAACTGGAGTAGCATATTCTCAAGGACCGGGATGCCCCCCGGGGTCCATCGATATCGAATCGACAATCGCTCCTCCGCTTCCGCACTCTGCTCGCCTTTGGCGAAATACTCGGAAATAGCCTCCTGCCCCGCTTTGAGGACGCTGATGCCAAAACGTTTTTTCTTCTGCAGCAAAGGAAGCATCTTCGCGCGATGGTCGACACAAACGAGAATCAGCATGGGATCGAGCGAAACGGAGGTGAACGAGTTGGCGGTCATGCCGTGGATCTTGCCAGGCTCGCGTTCGACGGTAACCACGGTCACGCCGGTGGTGAAATGACCCAGGGCTTTGCGGAATTCGAACGCGGTGAGTTGCGGCGTTGGCATCTTGGAAGTTTTTGAAGATACCATACTGGGTGCGGGAAAAGCGAAGCAGCGGATTCGCATCGGGAATGCGGCGGCGGTTCGAATGAACGGCGGGATTCGAAACGGGGTGAAGAGTCATGACGCGAAAGATCGCGATTCTGGGCGGAACGGGAGCCGAAGGCTCCGGGCTTGCGTTTCGAATGGCGAAGGCCGGGGAACACATCCTGATCGGATCGCGCGAGGCGGCCCGCGCGCAAGAGACCGCAAGACTGTTACGCGAGCGTATTGGCGGCGCCGCGCAGATCGAAGGCCTGGACAATCTTTCTGCCGCGGCCGGGTGCGATGTCGCGGTGTTGACAGTTCCCTTCTCCGGCGTGGCGGCGCTGCTCAAGCAATTGAAGAGCGCGTGGAAGCCGGGAACGATCGTCATCGATACCACAGTGCCACTGGCCGCGACGATTGGCGGCGCAGCGACGCGCCTGCTCGGTGTGTGGCAAGGCTCGGCGGCCGAGCAGACGAGGGAACTGCTGCCAGACGGTGTGAGCCTGGCGGCAGCGCTGCAGAATCTTGGAGCGGAACTGCTTGCCGGAGATGAACCCGTCGATTGCGACGTTTTAGTGTGCAGCGACGATGAGAAAGCGAAGCAAGTGGCGTTCGAATTGGTCAGCAAGATTCCGGGAGCGCGACCGTTGAATGGAGGAAAATTGGAGAATGCGCGTATCGTGGAGTCGCTGACGGCGTTGTTGATTGGATTGAATATGCGCTACAAAATTCACGGCGCGGGGATTCGATTCACCGGGCTTCCCCTGAAGTGACGCTGCTTCATTGGCAGGCGTTGTGCGACGAGACAGTGAGGTGTACAGTACCGGCGGATTCAAGAATGAAACGAGGGTCTCGAATTGATGCTGTTGATTAGGTCCGATTCTACGAAGAAACGCTTCTTCCTCTGTCCGGTAGCGCTTTTTTCTATAGCCGCCTTCACAATGGCTGGGCAGAACAACGTAACAAGTTCCGGATCGTGGTCCGGCATCCTGGTGTCCAGCAGTTGCAACGCAGACGAAGCCTTTGCCGAATCTCCAGAGTGCACCAAGAACGTGCCGGGTGCGAAGCTGGCTCTATATGACGATACAAACAGGGTCATGTACGGCCTTGAGCCGCAGGCATCGGTGACCGCTCACCTGGGAGACACGGTGACCGTTCGGGGCACACTCGATGACGGTACGATTCAGATGGCTTCCATCGATTTGATGTCGATTGGACTCGCCGTCGGTCAGAAAGCTCCGGCGTTTTCAGTTCGCGACCAGTCTGGCCGAATACAAACTCTCGATACCTTAAGAGGTACGAAGGGAACCGTTTTTCTCTTTTTCCGTTCCGCGGACTGGTGACCGTTCTGCAAAGGGCAGCTGGTCCAGCTGCAAAGCGCCATCCCGCGATTCGAAAAGCAAGGGGTCAAGCTGGCGGCCATCAGCTATGACACGGAAGAAATCCTGAAATATTTTGCCGACCAGCACAAGATCGAATACCCAATGCTTGCGGACCCTGACTCGAAGACCATCCAGAATTATGGAGTCCTCAATCAGGAAGCTACTGGTATGCAGAAGGGCTTTGCCCGCCCTGGATATTTTTTTATTGGTCCCAGCGGCATTATCAGAGAAAAGTTCTTCGAAGCGAAATACCGGGAGCGGCTTACCGGAAATAGCATTATTTCCAAGCTTTCCCCGGAATTGGGCCAAGAAGTAACGGAAACGGTCGAAGCCCCGCATCTTCAATTGGCGCTCGAGCAATCCGATCCCATCGGCGTTCCCGGCACTCGCATCACTCTGGTCGCCGAAGTGCGGCTGCCCCCGGAAGTGCATGTGTATGCGCCCGGCACGCAGGGTTATAAACCCATTCAGCTCGTGACTGAATCTGTCCCACAATTAGAACTCAAACCAGCGGTTTATCCGCCGTCCAAAACGCTCTATTTGCCCGCGATCAAGGAGCGGGTACCCGTTTTCGATGGGACGTTGCGCATCAGCCAGGATGTGAAAGTGAACTCCGGCTCAGAGTTCTGGGGCTCACTTGGGAAGGATGGCAAAATCTTCACGATTGCGGGAAAGCTTGAGTATCAAGCTTGCGATAAGACCATCTGCTACCTGCCAACGTCCGTCCCGGTCAAATGGGAACTGCGCGTGTTCCCGCTGGATCGGACCCGAGCCCCCGTGAACATCCGACACAAATAGGGAGGCGTTTTAAAGAGCCGGGTAGTGTAACCCACTTACAGGACATGCGATTTTCAAATGTCCGATAATGCAGCACTTACCGGACATCTGCCCTTCCATTCCGGAGGTTCCGAAGACCCCATGGTCGTAGCGGATGGGTCCCTTGAAATGGCTTGCGAAGCCATTCCGTTTTGCTTTGTCCGCTCATGAAAGGAATCTGATGGATTAAACGTAGTACATGGCATGAAGCCTGGTATTCGTTTCCGGCGCGCGCTATGGAGCGCCATCATTTTTCTGGCGTTTATTGGAGTTGCCGTCGCGCTGCGGAGGATGGTGCATCTGCTGCCTGTCGTGGTGAGAGGCTATCATCCACCCGCGGCCACATCCAATCCCGTAGCTGCACGGTTCGCCGCCCTAGATGATTTGTTCGCACGCTATCCGATCCTAACTCTCGTTCATATTGCGCCCGGTTTGCTTTTCATGATGCTGGGTCCATTGCAGTTCAGTTCAAGCATTCGCGCGCGCCATCTCCGATGGCACCGCTGGAGTGGCCGCATTTTTGTGATTTGCGGTGCGATCATCGGAATTTCGGCGCTCGTGATGAGCTTTGGCATGCCGGCCATCGGCGGCTTCAACCAGGCGGCGGCGACGATACTGTTCGCCACGTTCTTTCTATTCGCGCTGTGCAAGGCGTTTTGGCATATCCGGCGGCGTGAAACCACCCTGCACCGCGAGTGGATGATTCGCGCCTTTTCGGTTGGGCTTGCCGTGGCTACCATCCGCCCCATCATTGGAATGTTTTTTGCTACGAGCCGCTTTTCAGGCTTGACGCCGTATGAATTCTTCGGGATCGGATTCTGGATCGGCTTTGTGCTGCACCTCATGGCGGCAGAAGCATGGATTCATGCGACGCTGCCGGGGCAGACAACGGTTAGCGTTCGCGAATAATTTAGGGATTTCCCTTCCGCCCACCGGCCCAATGGCTGATTAGCGCGGCAACCGGAAATCGGCACTCTACGCGCAAGAGAATTAAGCAGGAACGGAAGTAACCATTGCAGTCGCTTGAGCCAAGCAAGGGCGCAGCGATGCTGGCCCCTACAAAGAGTAAGAGGGGGACAGGAGGGCGCGGGCGAGTTTGCGTTTCTGCGCTCGCGATTTCATCACAGTCGGAAGAATCGCAACTTTCATGCCGAGCGCGGCGATCGCGGCGGACTGGGATTTGTCGACAGGGTCGATCACGAAAGTGCCGGTGAAATCTGCGTAGAGTTTGGCAACGCCCAGGGCTGTCGGGTCGTGACCGAGCTGGGCGAGCATTTTGTCGGAAGGGCCCTTCAGCGATTTCCCTCCGACGATGGGACACACGGCGAACACTTTTTCTTTGTGAGTTCGTAACTGCTCACGAATTCCCGGCACAGCTAGAATCGGGCCGATGCTGATCAGCGGATTGCTGGGGCAGATGATGACGCGGTCGGCATCGCGAATGGCTTCGAGGACGCCCGGGGCGGGCCGCGCGTATTCCGCACCGGCGAAACGGATGCCGCGCACGAGCGGCTCGGTGCGGCGCTTCACCAGGTATTCCTGAAAATGCAGCTGGCCCTCATTCGAATCGATCATCGTAGGGATGGGGTCATCGGACATCGGTAGGATGCGGGATTTCACGTGCAGGGCCGTTCGAATCGAATCCGCGGCCTGGGACAGCGTCTTCCCCTCGGCGAGCATGGCGGTGCGATGGATGTGCGTGGCGAGGTCGCGGTCCCCCAGGTTGAACCAATTGGCGCGCCCATAGCCGGCGAGGCGTTTCAGGGCATGAAAAGTTTCCCCGCGAATGCCCCAGCCTCTTGAGGAATCGACGACTCCTGCCAGGGTATACGTCACGATGTCGAGGTCCGGCGAAATCTTCAAGCCGTGGAGAACGATGTCGTCGCCGGTGTTTACGATGATGGTCAACAAGCTCGGGTCCATCACTTCGTAAAGACCGAGGAGCAGTTTTGAAGCGCCAACACCACCCGCGAGAGCAGTGCTTTTGAGATTTTTGGTTGGAGGCATAGAAGAGTCAGATGCGGGCCGCAAGGCCAGTGCTACACGCAAATCCGTCCGCGCCGGAAAGCGCACAAACTTGATCGCGGACGCGCGGGGAAAGAAATTCTTTCCGGCCGGCAAATTCCGGATAAATAGCGAGGCGTTCGCGCAGGGTGAAGCCGCGGGACTCGGTTTCGGATTGCAAACGAGCGATCTGCGGCCAGGCCGCTTCGGGATTGATGAAATCTTTGGTGACCGGGGAAATGCCGCCCCAATCGTTGATGCCCGCTTCCAGCAAACGAGGGAAATCGGCGTAGCTCAGGTTTGGAGGGGCCTGGACGTTCATGTGCGGTCCAAGGATCAGGCGGGCGAGAGCGATGGTGCGCAGCATATCTTCAAGAGACGGCTCCGGGTGCGCGGCCATGGGAATTTCCGGCTTGGCGCGGAAATTCTGAATGATGACTTCCTGGATGTGACCGTATTTTTCATGGAGCGTTCGAATCGCAAACAGAGAGTCGACGCGTTCGTCCATGGTTTCACCGATGCCAATCAAGATTCCAGTGGTAAACGCGATGGAGAGCTTCCCCGCTTCTTCGATGGTGCGGAGACGCAGCGCGGGCACCTTGTCTGGGGCTTTGGCATGCGGCAAGCCGTCGCGCATCAGGCGCGGGCTGACGCTTTCGAGCATCAGGCCGAGGCTGGCGTTCGAATCTTTTAGACGGACGAGAGCGGGGCGGTCCATGACGCCGGGATTGGCGTGCGGGAGCAAGCCGGTTTTTTCCAGAACGAGTTCGCACATGGCGGCAAGATAGTCGAGTGTGCGCGTAAAACCCTGTTTGCTCAGGAATTCCCTGGCCTCGGGAAAGATCCGTTCGGGTTGATCGCCGAGGCTGAAAAGAGCTTCCTTGCAGCCCGCTTGGCGGCCTTGTTCGGCAAGCGCGAGGACTTCCTCCGGTGTCTTGAAGTGAGCGCCGGGCTGGCCGGGATCCTTGCGAAAAGTGCAGTAGCTGCAATAGTCACGGCAAAGGGTGGTCAGCGGGATGAATACTTTTTTTGAGAAGCTGACGACATTTCCCTTCCCGGCGGCGCGGATTTTCGCAGCGGCTGCCAGCAAGTCCGACAAGGGGGCTTGCTCCGCAAAAAGAAGGGCGGCTTCGCGGCCGACAGACGCGCTCGCGCGCGCACGAGCGAGTGACTCATCGACTTCAGGATTCATGGCGGGGTGAACGGGAGCGTCGTGGGGCTGAATGGTCATGGTCTTCGCAGCGGAGATTGACAGAAAGAATTTAACACAGAGGGCACAGAGAACGCAGAGGCCGCAGAGAAGAGGAGATTAGCGGAACAGGTCTTCGGCGGCGGGACGGATGATGCGAGCCGCGGGCTCGGACACGGGCTTGTAGCGATAACCACGAATGAGAACAACAGGGAAGCCTTCCGATTTGCCCATCAAAAGGCCGGCGGCGGCGGCGAGCTCGTCGGCGACCGCGAGAATCGTTGCAGCCAGAAGCTTTCCGTGTCGGTCCCGCGAACCGCGCAAATCGAGGAGGGCCGGAACACCTGAAGCGCCGATGGCGACGTTCGTCAATCCAAGACGCCAGGGGCGGCCGAAGGTGTCGCTGATGATGACGGCGATGCGTTTGCTGGTTCGTTTGCGGAGCGCGGCAGCGAGCTTTTTTGCGGATCGATCTGGATTTCGCGGGAGCAAAGTCACCACATCGTTACCAGGAACGTTCGAATGGTCGACGCCCGCGTTGGCGCAGACGAATCCGTGGCGCGTTTCGGAGATCAGCACGTGATCGCTGCGGACGATGCGCCGCGACTCCCTCAAGACGACTTCGATGGCGCGAGGATCTTTTTTCAGGCGCCCGGCGATCGCGAGGGCTTCCGGTGAAGGCTTTACGCTTGCCAGCCGAACGACCGTGCCTTCCGCCTTTGAGACAATTTTCTGAGCGAAGACAAGGATGTCGCCGTCTTCGAAGTAAATCGCGGAGCGACGGGCGGCGCTGGCCACGTATTTGACGAGATCATCGCCGGGGCGAATCTCTGGAATGCCTGGGATTCGAAACAGCCGCAACTCCGGAGATGTGGCCGGGAGATCAGCGGATGAGGAGCGGGATTTAAATCGTTTCGCCATGAGCGCAGAGAAGGAATCTTACGCGACACAGCAAAACCTTTCACCTGTGAAGATACGCGAAATCAAGAAAACGGGCGGGCGCCTGATTTTCAACAAGCCTGCCCGGGATGATGTTCGCAAAATAGCAGGTCTAGCCGCGGTGCGGAGGCTTGTCGTCCTTCGGCGGCTTGCTGGAGGGCTTGTCTTTCGGGGGTGCCTGCGGCTTCTGGCGCTCCTGCTGCTGTTTTTGCTCCAGCTTCTGCTGCTCCTGCCCGTGTTTTTGCTCGAGTTGCCGGAGCTGCTGCTGTTGTTTCTGGTCGACTTGCTGTTGTTTCTGATCGACTTGCTGCCTTCTGGCGTTCTCAGCTTTTGTCTGCTGAGCCTTTTGCTGCTGCTGAACCTGTCTCTGGTCGATCTGCTGGGGCTGCTGCTGTTGTCTCTGGTCGACTTGCTGCCTTCCAGCGTCCACAGTATTTCTCTGTTGAATCCGTTGCTGTTCCTGGATTTGTTTCTGCTCGATCTTCTGGCGCTCCTGGTCTTGTTTCAGGCGGAGCTGGTCCAACTGCTGCTGATGCCTCTGATCGAGCTGCGAGTTCACAGGGGGATTTGGATTCCCGCCGGTGGGCCGAGCGCTAGCCGGGCGATCGTTATAGGACTTTTCGCGGCCGTTGTTTGCGGGCGAATTCCCCGGTTGATTGCCTTGTGGCTGCTGTCCGGCGTTGTTGGAGGCCGGTGGCCTGTTTTGTACATTGGGCTGAACATTCGTTTGTGGCTGACCCGGACGATTGCCGTTGTTGTTCTGTGGCTGACCGGACCCGTTGGCACGAACGTTTTGTGGAGTCGCAGTCTGGGAGGGAGGTGCGATCTTGATGTTCGGACGAGCTTGTTGCGTGTTCTCGGTCTGCGTCTGCACTTGACGCATTTGAGAGACGGCCGGCGGCCTGCCTCCATTGGCTTGAATCGCCTGTTGTTGCTTTACGAAGGATGCAGGAGCAGGGGGCGGTGGCGTCTTAGCCACGACGGAGCGTTCCTGAAACCTCGCTGGTGGCCTTGCCGCACCGCCGGCGCCGGCGCCAAGCACGCTTCTTTGTTGCGGCGCAACCGTTGGGGTGGTCGGATTGACCTGCGCGGACTCAACTTCCCGGCGATCGACCCTCATCATGTTTCGTCCGACGGGCTGTGCCGACGTGAAATTCTGCTGCGATGTGGCGGTTACCCCATTACGCGCGGTCTGGTTCACGTACTTGATGTTGGTGACGTTCTTGTTCACGACCACGTTGTTGTAGTAATTGTTCACAACCGTGTTATTCACCGTCGTATTGGAGACGTTCACGTTTGTTACGTAAGTGCGGCTCACGTGATAAGAAGGCACGTAGACCTCACGCGGCCCAAGCGGGAACCAGGCCACGCCGACTCCACCGCCTCCTCCGATTCCAATGCCGACGCTGAAGTGTGGTCCGCCAACCCAGGCGACAAGGGCTGGGGCGTAAACCGGGCGCACGTAGCCGACACCTACGACCGCGCGAGGCGCGCATGGCACCCAACCCCAAACGCCGCCGACAGTAACCCATCGGCCGTAATGGAATGGCGCAAACCCCCAAGGGGCATCATCTACCCAAGTCCAGCCCCATGGTGAAATCCACACCCAATGACCATAGCGATAAGGCGCCCAACCGACGATGGTGGTGTGGGGGAACCAAACGGTGCCGTACTCGGGCACCGGACGCCAGCCTCCGTTGTCGTCGAGGTCTTCATATCCAATGACATCGGAAGAAACATAGCGCGAGGATTGCGAGCGATCTTCGCGGCGGTCGCGGTCACCGCACCAGTGGTCGAAGTCGTCGACGTTATCGCCGAATCTCTGAATGTCGGCGTCGAGTTGGTCGGTCCCGGAAAACGTGCCGGTTTCGCGAGGATGAACGGCATAAGCGGAGCCCCCACCGGTGACTTCGCCTTCACCTTCGCGGACAACAACGACGGTGGCATCGCCCGCTTCGTTGACGTTGATTTTGTAGTTGCCCGGACGAAGGATCGAGAAAGCAAGGTTGGGCGTATCGATTTCGAAAGTTTCGTCTTGTTCGAGACGCCTCACGCGCACGTTAAGAGTGCCTTCTGTGAGCCGGATCTGCGCCATGCGGTCATCCAGATTCAAGAAGGAAAACCCAGTGTTGTCGGAAAGGCGGATCGCCGCGGAGCCGATGTGCAGCTCGGCGCGCGCGCCGTTGTCGGTCCAAAGCTTGTCGCCAGAAATAATCGGACGGTTGACGACCGCGGAAACCCAATCGTCGGTGCCCCCCGGATTAAATGAAACGGTGCCGTTAGCGTAGCTCAGTCGCGCCACGCGGCTTGGCGGATCCTCGTCATCATCGGCTGCGGCGCATTGCGGCACAAAAAGAGCCACCGCCAGCACCACGCTGAGGAGGCTCGCCATTTTGAGCACGTGTTTTCTCATTTCGAAATCTCTCCTGAATCACGAGCGGCGAATTTACTTTCCGCCGCATTTTCTAAGGCCCTGGTACCAGGTTTCTGCCCTTTTGGCACACTAGCACTTCAATGGCGCGGGGCACCTGCCAGGCTCTTTCTGTTTGTCGAAACAGCAAACGCCTGACAAGAAGTGCGTCACTTCATCTAACACATGGCAAGAGAGAGAGTTGCGAGCGACGCATTCCTGAGCGGTGTTGGCGACTCTCGGATCTACGGGAAGGACCCGAACTAGAACGAAAGAGCGGAACCGAGAGATTTTTGAAAAACCCATTTGCTGGGGAAGAAAGACTCTCAAAGCACCGACTTCAATGAGCAAGAGCCCGCCCGGAAGATCCAGACGGGCGCTTGAGTTCGCAAGGAGATTAGTGCCGGCCGTGAGAGGCAGAGCCCCCACCGCCGTGTGGGCTTCCGCCGCCACCGCCGCCTCGATTGCCGCCACCCCCGCCGCCGTTGCTGCGACTCGATGCCGGTGCGGAGTAGGAGCGTGACGGAGCGGGATAGCTTCGGCTAGGTGCGGAGTAAGTCCGGGGCGACGAGTAAGACCGGGACGGAGGTGGATTGTACGACCGAGGCTGCGAGTAGCCGCGGTTTCCGTACGACGGCGTGTTGTTGTACGTCCGCTGCGGTGGCTGGTAAGAGCGGCTGTTGTTGGAAGAGCTTGGGCGGCCACCGTTGTAGCTTGGCGTCGAAGGCCGCGATGTCTGGCCGCTGACTGCTCCAGACTGTGAATCGCCGCGTACCCATGGAGGACGATTACCTTGAGTCTCGCGGGTTGTTTGCGCCTGTGAGTTTCCCGGCCGATTCGAGCTTCCGAAACCTGCCGGGGCGCGGCCGCGATCAGTTGTATTTCCCTGCGCTGCCCAGGTGCGTGGGCCATTGCCCGCGCGCTGCGAGGCCGAGGCATTGTTGCCAGTAGCAGCGGCTGACGTTCGGTTCGAGTTCGTCATGGACGAAGGCGGCCGGCTCTGCGACAGCTCCCGCTGCCGCGAAGTCATCCCGGAAGTGTTGGGCATGTTGCCCGGACGGCCATTCATCACAGGCGCGTTGCGCGATGGCGCATTCGGCGTGACGGCATGCTGATTCATGGTGCTGTTCACAGGCCTGTTGCCAACGTGGCCCGCAGGCAGGCCAGCGCTGTTGAGCGTGCGAACACGCGCCTGGGACGCGCCTTGCGCCGGTGCCGTGCGCGCGACCACCGTGCGGTTCTGAACCGCTGCTGACGGCGTGGCGACATGCGATCTGGTGTTTACCGAGCCGAGCGAGCTGTGCTGCGTCGGCTTGATTCCGACGGAGTTGGTCACTTGCGCGCCTCTCAAAGAAGCTGCCGTCAGGTGCGTGGCTCCGCGGTTGATGGCTTGGCCGTTCATGAAGGCGTTGCGATTGGCCGTGGTCACGGCATGCACGTTGTGCGCATTCACAAAATTGAAGTTGCGAACGTTCGTGTTGAAGACATTTCTGTTGCGGATAAAAGTATTGCGTTCGTTGATCCTCTCAAAGAACTCATGACGGCAATGGAACCACGGGAAGAACGGTTCGCCAAAGCCGAGCGGGAACCAGCCAACTCCAAATCCGAAACCGCCGCCTAAGAAACCCACAAAAGCAGGCCCATAGATCGGAGCGCCAAAGACCGGGCCAGGACACCAGCCCCACCTGCCGCCGAAATAGTTCCATCGGCCATAGTGGTACGGAGCAAAACCCCATGGAGAGTAGTCAACCCAAGTCCAGCCCCAAGGGCCGACGTAGTTCCAGTAGCCGTCGCTATAAGGAGCCCAGCCCGGGGCAACATCGTTGGGATACCAGACATGGCCATATTCCGGCTCATCCTGCCACGTACCGTTGTCATCGAGATCGCTGTAGCCAGGCATTTCGCGCGAAACATACTTTCCGGAAATCGAGTTGTCTTCCTTCAGGTCGCGGTTAGCGGCCCAGCGGTCGAGGCCGTCCGGACCGGGAGCCTTGTCAATAACGTAGTCGACGTTGTCCGTGCCGGTGAATTCCCCGCGCTCACCGGAGTGCACTTCGTAAGTTTTGCCGCCGGCGGTGACTTCCCCTTCGCCGCGAATCACGGTCACGCGGGCGGAGTCGCCGGTTTCATCCACATCAATGCGAAATGCCCCAGCCTGCTTCACGGTGAAAGCCAGATTCGGAGCGTCAACTTCATACAGGTCGCCTTCGCGCAATTCACTGACGCGGAAGTTGATGCTGCCTTCGGCAAGGCGCATCTGCGTGATGCCCTGGTCAAGGTTCAGGAAGGAGAGAGCCGTCATACTGCCGAGATGGATGGAGGCTGTGCCGGCTTGCAATTCAGCTCGAGAATCTTTGTCCGCCCAAAGCTTGTCGCCGATAGTGATCGGACGGTTTCTGGCCGCGCTACCCCAGTCACCTTGCCCACCAGGTTGCAGGGATACGGAACCGTCAACATAGCTGATGCGCGCGACGCGAGTTGGGGGATCCTTTTCTTCATCCGCTCGCGCCTTCGGAGCGGCAAAACTCAAAAGACCGGCGAAACACAGCAGGAGGCTTAAGCTGCTCTTGCCTGTAAAAGTCATCGTCTTCATGACGAATCCCCTGTCCTCGGTCTGGACGTGGGCCACTCTGGCCCTCTTATGAGACGTTCTAGCCGATGGGAGAGTAACATCTTATTCCTCCCATTAGGTAGAACACCGCAATGGGAAAGAAGTTGCCATCAGGGCGACGGACGCGGTCCTTGGGAAGGGTGAAGAGGTGATAGCCCCTTTATTTTGAATAACTTGAGTGGAATCTGTAGTGTGGGGCAGGGTTGTCTATCACCGCTACCGCAGGGCGGAATAGAGGGCTTGCTTCCAGCGGTTATTATCGATGGTCCAGCAGACTTTCGCTTTCTTGCTGCGTTCCAAAATCGGGGCCCAGACTGCTCGATTCCGGTCGTTGGCCGCCACGTTTAGGCGATCGACCACGGTCATACCCAAGGTGAGTTCGCTGGAGGTCTCGACGTCCATATAGTGTTCGCTTTGCTGCGTCACTATTGTGGGATCCAGGGCAACGGACATCGCGACCGGGTCCGGCAATGAAATTCCATGTTCGCCGGTTTGTTCGAAGTAGGCTTCCTGGGCTCGGCTGTTGCATTCGATGGCAAAGCGCGCCTGCGGTGTGCCAATGCTCAGCACATATTTAATGTTGTCGGGATTTAATGCGGCTTCACCGCGGCAGAGGTGCCAGCCCACCAGCTCTACCGGAAGGCCGCTGCGCAAAACGATTCGCGCGGCTTCAGGATCGCACCAGATGTTGTACTCGGCAGCGGGAGTTACGTTGCCCTCGCAACATGGCGCACCGCCCATGATCACGCAGCGGCCGACTTTGCCGGCGATGGCGGGATTCCGCTGCAAGGCTAAAGCAACATTCGTCAGAGGCCCCAAAGTCACCAGTACGAGACCAGGGTTGGATTCGATCGTCGCAATCATCGCTTCGGCGGCGTTCTGTTTTTCTGGGGCCCTGCGGGGAGCAGGGTAGCCGTGGTCTCCCAAGCCATCGCGGCCATGGAACCAGTGAGCACTCTGGTGCACGCGATTCAGCGGTTTTTCCGCGCCTATGAAAACCGGAACATCCGCACTGCAAAGTTCCGCCGTATAGAGCGCGTTGCGCGTGGATTGCTCAACGGCGACGTTGCCGGCAACCGTGGTAATGGCCAGCACGCGGATAGTAGGAGAGCGGAGGGCCATGATCAAGGCCACGGCGTCATCGGAAGCGGTGTCGGTATCGATCAGGAATTGGGGTTTCACGCGGCGTAGGATAGCAAACTCGGCGCGAGGCCGCGCTCAAAAATAATTTCGCTCGATGGAAAGTGAATTCGCTTCCCAGCAGGCAGTCAATCTTCGTCCCAACTAGGTGTGCTGGCCGTTGCCGCCGATCTGATAACCAACACCCCGGATCGTTCGAATCAGGGCCCGGTCGTATCCCGAATCCAGCTGGCGGCGAAAATAATTGATGTTACACGTTCACGACGTTCGCTCGATGAACAGGATCGCGAATAAGCAGCGCATGCCGTGAAAAGCAGGTGCAAGTTATGTGCCAAGGCAGAGTCATGGTCCGCTGCGTGATTTAGTCGACTGATCTAGCCCGCCTAGCACGAGATCCTTCTCAATGCGTCGCTTCTCTTGGTACTTCATGACTTGGAAGGATACGAATCGCAGTCGGCAAGATTGGATTCCCCTAATCGAATCCGAAACGCAATTCACGTGGCACTGGTCTGCAAGAGATACCAGATTGGTAAGAAACCGTCGCTTTGAATCTGCGCATACCAAATTGACTTCATAACAGATGAGCGTACATTTAAGGAATAAACATTCCCAGCCCATTGGAGGATTTGATGAATCGTCGTCTCGCTGCGGTCTCGCTGTCTGCTTTTTCTATAGGTGGGCTGGTCGTGGGGTGCCAAAAGCCGGCTGACCAGCAATCCGGTCCGGACGCTAACTCCTCCCCGACCCTGGCAGAAGCGGCAAAGTCCGCTGTGAAAAACGCCATCGAGCCGAAACCGCTGGTCGTTCCTGCTGACACCGTTATCGCTGTAGTTTTGGATCAAACCATAAGTTCAAAAACCAGCAAGCCTGGAGACAGGTTCTCCGCGACCGTCCAATCTCCCGTCGAAGTCGATGGAAAGGTCGCCATCCCCAAGGGTGCTCGCGCAGAGGGAGTCGTAAAGGAGGCGAAAGCTGCGGGCCGATTCAAGGGCGGTGCCCTGCTGGTCCTCAAGCTCACGAGCGTCACTGTCAACGGGAAGGATCATGAAATTCAGACTTCTGCTGCCATGACATCCAGCAAGGGAAAAGGCAAGCGCACGGCGGTCATGGTGGGCGGTGGCGTTGCCGGAGGCGCTGGTATCGGAGCGATCGCTGGCGGCGGCAAGGGCGCTGCGATCGGTGCGTTGATCGGTGCGGCGGCGGGTACCGGTGGTGCGGGATTCACCGGCAATCGCGACATCACCCTAGCTGCGGAGACGGCACTCGATTTCAAACTGCTTGAGCCCGTTCATATCAAACAAAAGTAGCAAGTGGCATTCCTGACTCGCGGAGTATTTTTTAATGGGAAATGCCTGCCCACACGCTTGGCTCGCTCGATTCGGGCTTGGCGAATCCCTTCCCAGGGCCAAGAAAACCGCGTAACTTCTGCGTCTGCCATCCGTAATACAATTGAGCAACCCAACTATGCCCGCCGCCCCCACGCTTATTCAGGCTGAGAGTGTATTTCGGGAATATCGGCTGGGCGAAACTGTCATCCGCGCCGTCGACGACGTCTCCCTCACCGTTGAAAAAGGCGAATTTCTGGCCCTCTTGGGAAGTTCCGGATCAGGCAAGTCAACGCTGTTGAGCATGATGGCCGGGCTTGACCGCCCCACCTCTGGCGCGATCCGCGTGCGAAACCGCAACCTGGCCGAATTGGAACCGGACGAACTCGCGCGGTATCGCCGCGAGACGGTCGGGATGGTTTTCCAGTCGTTTAACCTGCTGCCGCGCATGACTCTCGAGGAAAATGTCGAGTTGCCGTTGCGGCTGGCGGAAGTGGATCGTCACGACCGGGAGTCCCGCGTGGCTGAAGCCCTAGCGCGCGTGCGTCTTGGCGCACGCACGCGGCACCGGCCGAGCGAGCTATCTGGCGGTGAGCAGCAGCGCGGCGCACTGGCACGCGCTCTCGTAAATCGCCCGGCGATTTTGTTTGCGGACGAGCCGACGGGAAATCTCGATAGCGTCAACGGCGAACAGATTCTTCTTCTGCTGCGGGAGTTCCAGGATTCCCTCGGAATGACCATCATCATGGTCACGCACGAGCGGCCCCTCGCCCAGAAGTTCGCGAATCGTATCGCGCTCCTCTCCGATGGACGGCTCGTCAGTGACGGAGCGCAGCGTTGAAAACGCGAGACCTGAGCGAACTAGCGGTACGCAATTTGCGCGAAGCTGTGCTTCGCAACTCGCTCACTACCTTGGGCGTTGCCGTCGGTGTTGCTTCCCTCGTGGCCATGCTTTCGCTGGGCGTTGGGTTGCAGACACTTGCCTCGCAGCGCCTCACGCGGTCGGGCTTGTTCGATGCCGTGTTCGTTACATCGCAACGCAATTTTCGCGGCCCGCGACCCCCTGCACCCGCGGATTCAGCGCCCAAAAAGGAATCGCGTCCCCTGGATGAGGACGCACGCCAGCAACTGAGCAAGCTCTCCAACGTTACGGAAGTCTATCCGCAAATCCGGTTCGTCACGGAGGTCCGGTATGCGGGCAAGTCAGAAACGACTTCCGTTCTCGGCCTGCCAGATTCTTCGCGCTCGAGCGGCGCTTTTGAAGGCATGACGGGCGCGTATTTTTCGTCGCCAACTGCGGAGGAGGCAATTCTCCAAATTGAATTCGCAAGAGTGCTCGCGGATCAGCCTCCATCGCTCGTAGGCAAAGATTTGACTTTGCGTTATGCGGAACGCGCAGCCCTTTCGAAAGACAATGGGAGAGACTCTTTCTTCCCTGAGAGCATGATCGGCTCGGCCACCCCGGGCGGCATTTCGATCGTCCCGCGCGAGAAGACTCTGCGCATCGTTGGCGTGATCGAGTCGGACCCCTCAGCAGGGATTGGCGGGTTCGGAGGAACGCGCGTTTACCTCCCGCTGAAGACTGCCGAGCAGCTCCATGTCGCGCAGCCAGATGATTTGCAAGCCTTTCTGTCCGGCAATCCCGCGAAACCTTCTTACATGGCATTGACCGTACGCGTTCATTCGCCCAAGGACGTGCTGCAAGTCGAAGCGGCGATCAAGCAATTGGGCTTTGCCACGTTTTCTCTCCTGGACGCCACCAAAGGTCTCCGCCTCGTCTTCACCGTCTTTGATCTTTTCCTGGGCCTGTTCGGAAGCCTGGCGCTCACCGTCGCTTCTCTGGGTATCATCAACACTCTGGTGATGGCCATCCTCGAACGCCGCCGCGAGATTGGCATCTTGAAAGCGCTGGGCGCAACCGACCGCGATGTGCGCAGCCTTTTCTTTGCGGAAGCTGGGGCTATGGGTCTTTTCGGCGGTTTTTTCGGTGTCGCGCTCGGTTGGCTGATCGGGTCGGCGCTGACCTGGGGCACAACCATTTATCTTCGCAGGCAGAATTTGCCTGGCGTGAAAATTTCCTATATTCCCTGGTGGCTGGCGGTCGGTGCCATTGTATTCGCGATCGCGGTCAGCCTCCTCGCCGGGCTCTACCCCGCAGCGCGCGCGGCACGCCTCAATCCTGTTGAAGCTCTCCGCTACGAGTGAGTGCTGGTAATACTCCGTCACAAGAAAGGCCGACGGAGCTCTCGGCCATCGAAGTCGCCGCCGCTCACGAACTCGTCACGTGGTCCAATTCGGCAAGATGAATGTTGCGGTAGCGCATGCGGCAGCCGTTCCGTATAAACTAGAGGTATGAAGAAATTCCAAGGATAAACGTGGAGACCGCTTACATCTGCGACGCCATTCGAACGCCGTTCGGGCGTTACGGCGGAACGCTAGCCTCGATTCGCACCGATGATCTCGCGGCGATTCCCATCAGAGCCCTCGTCGATCGTAACGCAGGTGTCGACTGGAACGCCGTGGACGATGTCGTCTACGGCTGTGCCAATCAAGCGGGCGAAGACAATCGAAATGTTGCTCGGATGGCGCTCTTGCTGGCGGGTTTGCCGAAAGAAGTGCCGGGCACAACGGTTAACCGGCTATGCGGCTCGAGCCTGGACGCCGTCGCGACGGCCGCGCGAGCGATTAAATGCGACGAGGCCGATCTAGTGATTGCCGGGGGCGTCGAGAGCATGTCGCGGGCGCCTTTTGTGATCGGCAAGGCGGATGGTGCGTATTCGCGTTCGATGAAAATGGAAGACACAACGCTCGGCTGGCGATTCATAAATCCTTGTCTGAAAGCAAAGTACGGCGTTGATTCCATGCCGGAAACCGGCGAGAACGTCGCCGAAGAATTTCACATCTCTCGCAGGGATCAGGATCTATTCTCTCTGAGAAGCCAGCAGCGCTCGGCTGAAGCGATCCGAAACGGAAGAATCAAACAGGAAATTGTGGCCGTGCAAGTTCCACAAAAGAAGGGCGGCCCGCTGCTTTTCTCGGAAGATGAGCATCTCCGGCCGGACACGACGCTGGAAGCGCTTTCGAAATTGAAACCCGTGGTGAAACCCACTGGCACGATCACTGCTGGAAATGCTTCGGGAGTGAACGACGGTGCTTGTGCATTGCTTCTGGCCTCAGAAGCCGCGCTGAAACGCCACGGATTGGCGCCAAAAGCTCGAGTTGTTGCTGCGGCTGCGGCTGGCGTCGCTCCCCGAATCATGGGCATGGGCCCAACTCCCGCGACGCGCAAAGTTCTGGCGAAGGCAGGATTGTCGCTCGGGCAAATGGACGTCGTGGAATTGAATGAAGCGTTCGCGTCACAGGCGCTGGCTGTGCTGCGCGAATTAGGAATTCCGGACGACGCGACGCACGTGAATCCGAACGGTGGTGCGATTGCTCTCGGGCATCCCTTGGGCGCCAGCGGCGCGCGGCTTGTAACCACCGCGCTCTACCAGCTCTTGCGGACCAACGGTAGATATGCGCTCTGCACCATGTGCATCGGCGTGGGCCAGGGAATTGCTCTCATTCTGGAACGCCTCTAGAGCCACACCGGGGCTCCGTGAAGGTCGAATTTCCAATCTTGGCCGGCGCGGGAGAAGAAACAAAATTCCCGCGGGAGAAGAATAAGTTCGATGCCCATCCTTAAGTCTGGCGAAGCCCGCATTCATTACGTGTTGGAGGGCCAGAGTGGCTCGCCCGTCCTGGTGTTCTCCAATTCGCTTGGCGCGAATTATTCCATGTGGGATCCGCAAGCGCATGAGTTTCGAAAGAAGCTCGGCGTCTTGCGCTATGACACGAGAGGTCACGGTCAGTCCCCGCCCACTCCAGGGCCCTATTCGATCGAACTGCTCGGAAAAGATGTCATCGCGATGCTGGATGCACTGGATTTGGACCGCGTCCATTTCTGCGGTCTCTCCATGGGTGGAATGATTGGCATGTGGCTGGGAGTCAACGCGCCTGAGCGCCTAAGTAAGCTGGTGCTCTGTAACACCGCCGCCAAGATTGGAACCTCAGAGTTTTGGAATGCCCGTATCGATGCGGTTCAAAAAAACGGCATGAAGTCTGTCGCTTCGGCAGTGGTCGAACGATGGTTCTCGCCCGCTTTCCGCCACAAGTCTCCAGCAACGGTATCGAGTACTCTGAAAATGCTTGAGGAAGCAAACCCCGATGGATATGCGGCGTGTTGCGCCGCCGTTCGCGATTTCGATTTCCGCAAACAATTGAGAAACATTCACATGCCGGCGCTAGTGATCGCCGGCACTCACGATCCGGCTACACCGCCTGCGGACGGGCGCTTTCTCGCGGATCAGATTCAGGGTGCGCGATTTGCTGAACTCAACGCCGCGCACCTTTCCAATATCGAAGAACAAGAAGGGTTCAATAGAGAAATAGCAGCGTTTCTAAACTCCTGAGGAGGCCTGCTGAGGATGAACGCCAGCGCTATGAACAAGGAATGAAGGTGCGGGTGGCATGCTGGGGGATGCGCACGTGGATGCATCGCTGAAAAATCGCAATGAATTCAACGAAGCGTTCCAGGACCTGCTCACGCGCTACGCCTGGGGAGAAGTCTGGAGCCGCCGCGGTCTTCCCCGGCAGACGCGCAGCATGATCACGTTGGCGATGATGGTGGCGCTGAATCGCACTGACGAACTTCGCATACACCTGAGCGGAGCGTTGAACAATGGAGTGACGCGCTAGGAAATCCACGAGGTTCTCCTGCAAACCGCCATTTATTGCACTGTGATCCCCCGGCTGCCGATCCATCTTCGGCCTACTTCCATTTTTCCTCGCCCTCGACGATGGTGATGTAGCGATTTACGGGCAGCCCGGTGAAACGCTGCGTCGTCCCTCCGGGCATCGGCCACTTCACTTCGAGCCATTCCAACTTTTCCCGCTTGCCCAGCCCAAGCACCATTCTGGGATCATGCGAAGAAAGATAGCTTCCTCCGCCGACTTTCGCGCGCCTGCGTTTCAAGTCTCCAGCCTGGTAGGTGACAACGGCACCGATAGCGTCCGGATTGGACTTTTTCCCTCTGAGATGAATTCCCAGCCACTGATTGTGTCTGCCAGCATTGTTGCGGAGAAGGAGCGGCGCGCCATTATTGACGGAGATCAGCACGTCAACCGCGCCGTCGTTATCGAAATCACCGAGTGCCAATCCACGCGAGGACATCGGCATGGCAAAAACAGGGCCGCTCTGTGCGCCCACGTCTTGGAAGGATTTCCCAGTGTTATGAAACAACATGAGCGGCTCTTCGTAAGTGACCTCGCCGTGCAGGGAGCTGATGAGGTCATCCGGATTGCCGTTGGCGAGAAACAGATCTAGGTCTCCGTCATTGTCGTAATCAAAAAATTTCAAACCCCAGCCACTCATGAATCTTGTGGCCTTGCCGATGCCGGCAGGAAGCGCCACGTCGTCAAATGTTTCGTCATGATTGTTTTTGTATATGGCGAACATTTCGCGGTCGAGGTTCGCCACGAACAGGTCCATCCATCCATCATCATTGAAGTCGGCAGAGTCCACGCCCATGCCGGATCGCGCCCGGCCGCTATCACTGTAAGCAACGCCGGCAGTCGTGGCGATCTCATCGAATTTTCCTTTTCCACGATTGACGAAGAGAAAATTGGCCACCGTGTCGTTGCTTACCCACAGGTCGATCAGTCCGTCGTTGTTGATGTCGGTCGCGACCACGCCCCATACCTTGCCCAGGTGACCGGCGATGCCGGACTCCTTGCTAACATCGGTAAACGTGCCATCACCGTTGTTGTGAAACAGCCAGCTGGGCATGGGCGAATAAATCTTCGGAATGCAATAGTGATGGCGGCCGTCATCGTGGATTCCACAGGGTTTGTTGAGTTCCTTGCTGAAATCCACGAAGCGCCCTACGAAGAGGTCAAGGCGGCCATCATTGTCGTAGTCAAACCAGACGGCGCTGGAAGCCCAACCGGGAGCGGCGACTCCTGCTTTTTCCGTTACATCGGAAAACGTGCCGTCTCCATTGTTGTGATAAAGGATGCTGCGGCCGTACTGCGTGACATAGAGGTCCGACAAACCGTCGCCGTCGTAATCCGCAGCAGCGACGCCCTGGCCAAAGCCGCCCGCCGCCACACCGGCTTTTTCCGTTACGTCGGTGAACGTTCCGTCGCGATTGTTCCTATACAGCGCGTTGCGCAACGGCGGGTTCGGAGTGAAAAAATCGCACTTGCCGCTGTTCACCAGGTAAATGTCCATCCAGCCGTCGTTGTCATAGTCGAGAAATGCGCAGCCCGCACCTGAGGTTTCCGGAAGGTATTTTTCGGGTGACTTCCCGTTCGAATGAACCCATCGGATTCCACTCTTCTCAGGGAGAATTTCCTCGAAGGGAAATTGCGGCGCCTCCGGCAAGACAAATCCCCGCCATCGCGGCACGAGCAAGGCTCCTACCGCCATCTTGGAGACGAAATCGCGCCGTGTTAGTTGCGGTGCACGACTCCCAATTGGCATTTTCATTCCGTCCGTGCCGAGCAAACTCTCAGAGTTTCCAGGTATTAGCATCCGAAATCAATTGAGGACAAAAACTATTGTGGCTTCTCAGGGGCTGGCTCCATGGGCGTCGCAGAATCGAGGCTCCGGTGAATCGCAAATTCCTTTTCTGCCGCTTCTTTGTGACCGGATCGCTCCAAGGCCGTGGCAAGTGCGTGATGGATGGCGGGATTTCCAGGCGTCAGGCGCTCCGCTACGCGCAAAGGCGGAATTGCGTCTTCGTATCTCTTGACGGTGACAAGACAAACGCCCCAGCTCAGGTAGGCCTCCGCGAAATTGGAATCGAGATTTGCGGCCTGGGAAAATCGGGAGATTGCCTCATCCCATTTTTCGTCTCGCCGGGCCAGTTCTCCCAGGACGTAGTGGGCGCCTGCATTATTGGGGTCAACCTCAAGCTCTTTCTGGAATTCCTGCTTCGCGCGCTCCACGGCGTCAGGGCCGGCATCAGGCCGCGAGAGCAACAGCCTGCCGAGCAAAAAGTGAATGCCGGGAGCATTAGGTTCTTTCTCGATCATGCTTTCATATTCAAGCTGTGCGGGTTCCCATTTCCCCTGCATCTCCAATGCCTCCGCATTGAGCTTGTGTGCGGGAATGGATTGTGGGGCCGTGCGGCCGAGGTCCTCGGCCGTTCGCGTCGATAAATCAGAGTAGGCATGGACAAGGATAAAAAGTACGTCAGGGTCCCGGGCAAACTGTTTGCCTAGCAGTCGAAGAAAATCGAGGGCCGCACCACGATTGTCCAAGGTCAAAGAACAGCGAAGTCCAAGTATGCCGGCCTTTTTTCGTGTTTCCGGCGGGATCTGGCCGGTCATGGCACGTTTGAGTGCAGAAATGCTCTCCTGGCAGTGCCCCTGTTCCGCCAAGGTGAGTGCCTTGTCGGTGGATAATCCGGACCCGGCGCCGGGTGTGGTAGCTACTTTCGCTTGCTGAGCCAAAATGACTGGTTCGGACCACAAGAAGCCAATTAAGAGGACAAAAATGGCGGCCGTACCTGGGTATCTAGACATTTTGCATTAGGCGTTTACGCTTTCGAACGTGCCCCTCTGAACGTCACTGCAAAAAGAAAATGAGGCAGGCGGGGGTAATCGCCTGCCTCATTATACGCGGTTTATGTTTAGTAGTAGAGCTTCAGCGCAAGCTGAATGTTCCTTGGAGGCTGGGCATTGGTAGCCTGTCCTAACGACGAACCCAAGTCCCAAATGTAGGGTGCGTTGAGCTGTACATGGTTAAACGCATTGATGAAGTCAGCCCGGAACTGCAACTTGAATCGTTCCGTAAACTGGAAGTCCTTGTGTAAACTCAGGTCCACATCGGTGTAACGCGGTGATCGCAGGTATCCGAGCTGATTTGGGCAACTACCGAAGGTCCCAACGGCCGGCGTGGTGAAGTTGCCACTGTTGGTGAACCACTGGAAGCCACCGACTCCCGGTGTGGTGATCGGGGTTTCTCCTGTAATGGTCGGGATGGAATTGCAATCGGGGCGCTCACCGCGAGAAAAGGTTCCGGACTTATCAGCGACACCGCCTGGCGCTATTGCCAAGGGGAAGCCCGTGCGGAAGCTGATGATCGGGCTAACCGACCAGCCTCCCACAACGGCATTCACCACGCTGTTCGCGCCGCTAGCGAGTTTCTTACCCTTGCCGAACGGCAGATCATAAATGGCGTATGCCGAAAGGACGTGGGTGGCATCGTAATAGCACGGCGCCCATTCGGCCTTTTTGTCGTAGACGTTCTGCCAGTACGGATAGGCGCTGATGGCATTATTCCAGGCTCCATAGTAACCGGAGTTGTCGGACATGCACTTGGAGTACGTGTACGAGACTTGATATTGCAAACCGTGACTCATCTGCTTCTGGAGAACGGCCTGCAGCGAGTTGTACATCATCGTGCCGTTCGATTGCGTGCCGGAAACCCTAGCGCCCGGGCCGCCATTGCCTAGGACGTTATACAGCGTCGGGTTCTTGGCAAAGAACGGGCTGGGATTACTGCACGGCACAGGCGGATTATTCGTGATGGTCGGACAATTAGAATTGGGAATCAGTACCCTCTGCGCGTAGTCGAACGGCACCATCAAATGATAGGCTCGCTGACCGAGGTAGCCAATCTGGAAGGTCGTATCGCCCCAGAATTGGTGCTGGATAGTGAGGTGCCACTGATCGTCGATTGCTGGCTGGACCTTCGGATCCCAAACGCGGAGCAAGGCTCCAGCGTAACAAGCATAGGCAGGTGCCGCGCAGGATGTCCCCGTCGCAGTGCCCACAATGCCGTCTGATGTGCTCGTGGCAGGCAATCCCGCATTGTTATAGACGGTATTGATTTCGGCTGGAGTAAAAGGCGCATTCAAGGTCAAACGCAGGTTCGTACCTGTACCTTCCAGGTACGAGGAGATTGTAAAGGCGCCACGGACGACAGTGTGGCTGCCCAGCCTGGCGGGGGTCCACGCGAAACCGATGCGCGGCTGGAAGTCCTTACCGCCATAGAAGCCATCATAAAGGCCCCTGCTGGCTCCGTTCTGGTTGGCGAGGTCAATATTGCCTGTTGCGAAATTGTAATTGGCCTGCTGGTTATTCGTTTCTGCCCAGGGAGTGTGCGCGTCGTAACGCAAGCCAAGATTCAAGGTCAAGCGTTCCGAGACGCGCCATGTGTCTTGAGCATAGATGCCAATGACATTACTGGACTGCTCCCAGGTTTTGCCGGTGCTGACACCGCGGCCGTACGAATCGGGAAGACCAAGGAAGAAGTCCGCTCCCCCATCCCCAGCGCCAGTGGCAGAACTACCGATGGTGTTGCTGGTGAAGCGGCCATCAAAGTGCAAATAGCCAAGCTGGCCATTGTTCCCCGCATAGAAGGTCTTGATGATCTGACGCCAGAATTGGCCGCCAACTTTGACGTTGTGCCTGCCGTGCGTCCAAGTTACCGCATCTTCGAACTGCCAGACGTGGTCATCGAAGCTCTGGGTGCTCTCCCCGGACCCAAGATTATTGACGGTTGTGTCGGCGAAATTGAGGGCCAGAAGTCCGTCGAGACCCGCAGGGTTGCCATTGCCGATGCCAAGGGTATTGCCGAATTGCCCGACGCCCGAAGCCCAGCTATTACCGCTGTTGAGGGTAACATGGCTCCAGCCAATGCGGGCGTCATTAACGAGGTTGGTGCTGATCAGCCGCGTCCAATCGCCCACGGTGTTGTAAATCGGCGAGGTTGCAAACGAGTTGGACAGCAGCACCTGCGAGTTCGTCGAAGGGTTATTCTGGAATCCCCTAGTAAACCGGCCCGAAATGCTGTCCTTGTCCGTGGCCTTGTAGTCTACCTTGATGTCGCCCTGGTTCACGTTAAAGGCCGAAGCAGTAGTATTGACAGCGTTTTGTTGCAGTCCGGTGCCGATGGCTTTCGGATAGAGCGCGGAGTTGAACAGATTCTGCGCCACAGGGCTGATCATAGCCAACGGAATCTGGTTGTTCAGGAATGGCTGGCGAGTCGCCCCCGATGGCGGAGAAGAAGGAGTGCATTGCGCGGCAAACGATGCGCAGGGGTTATACAACTGTTCGTTTCCGTTGGCCGTCGAGTTACAAACACCGTTCGTGAAACCTGCCGGGCAAAGAGCGCTAAAGTCCCCAGTGCGCTCGGCAGTCGTAAAAACGTTGTTTGCACTCGACGAGCTCGGAATATCGAAACGCTGGCCCTGGTAGTCAACGAAGAAGAAGAGCTTGTTCTTGAGGATTGGACCGCCCAAGGTAGCGCCAAACATATTCCAGCGCAGTGCGGCTTTGGGAAGTGGATCCCACACGGTACCCGCGTTCAAAGTGTGAAAATTATTAGACCAACTATTCGCATTCAATTTATCGTTCCGGAAAAACTCCCACACATCGCCGTGGTAGCTGTTGGTACCGGACTTGATTGTGGCATTGACAATCCCACCCATAAAATTGCCGAACTCGGCGGAGGCATTGTTGGTAATCAGGTTGAATTCCTGAATGGCGTCAGGAGCAGGAGTGTAGCCCAGCAGGTTATCCGATACCTGATTGTTGTCCATGCCGTCTAGCAAGAAATAGTTGGCTTGCTCGCGATTGCCATTGATCAACGGCCGGCCCCCATAACCGCCGGTGTTGTTGCCGTTATTGAAGCTGCTCGGATCGGTCGATACCGCCCCAGGCGCAAGCAGGGTCAACTGGACGTAATTGCGCGAGGCCAGCGGCAGATTGTCGTTGGTGGCCGAGTTGATGATGGTATCGACCTGCGTCGCCTCTGTTTTCAAAATAGGCGCGGCGCCCGTTACCTCAACCGTTTGGGTGACCTGGCCGACTTTCAGTGCGACGTCGATGCGTGCGACTTGATTCAAGGTGAGGACAAATGCCGGGTATGCGACCGAAGCGAACCCCGGCTTTTCCACCTTGAGTTCATAACTGCCAACCGGGAGTTGCGCGATGCGATAGATACCGGAATCGTTGGTCACGGCCGTATAAGTGAGGCCGCGTTCGACCGACTTTGCGGTAACCGTGGCCCCGACGACAGCCGCGCCGCTCGGATCCGATACTGTTCCTGTGATCGACGCTGTTACATCCTGACCCCACGCCGCGTTCGCACTGCCCAGCAGTGCCACCAGCGCCATAAAAACAAGCCCAAACCCCAAGGACTTCATCTTTCTCATGTTCATTCCTCCGATTCGAAGCCGTCGGCCGCCCGACCGCTTCTCCTCTTGGCTGAAATTCTCGACTGGAAACCAGCACCCCTGGCCAGCGATGTGGCCGAATGTTGGATAGCTATATAGCACCATTTTTCTATTGTCAAGCATTAAATCGTGCTTTATATAGGTATATGGAAAAGCGGACTATAGCACTGGGTAGATTCCGCTCTATAACACTTCGGGGTTCTAGTACGCACGCGCCGCCTTTCGGGGCTTGCTAGAGAAGTGCAATCGAAATCGTTCTTGCTTTGAAAAATAGGTTCCGTCCAAATGCCCACGAAGAAGAACCAGGCCAGTTCGGGAGAGAGAATGCCGGTGAAGAACCGCAACGGCTTGCCCGCGTACCAGAGAATCCAAAGCGGGATTCGCAAGCGCATCGAATCCGGCCAATTGCGATCCGGTGACGCCGTCGCCTCGGAACGCGACCTCGCCAAGCTTCATCAAGTCAGCCTCATGACCGCGCGCCACGCTCTCGCCTCCCTCGAACGCGAAGGAATCGTCGAGCGCCGCCGCGGCGTCGGAACTTTTGTCGCCACTCCAAAAATTCACTTCAATAAATTGATGAGCTATACCGAGCAGATGTCCAGCCGCAGCCTCACCGCCGGCTCCAAGGTGCTCTTCGCGAAAGTGCTCGACAATGAAAACGAAGCGTCTGCGCGTCTCTCCCTTTCCCCCGCCGCCAGCGTCATCAAGATCGAGCGCTTGCGCCACGCCGCCGGCGAGCCCTTTGCGCTGGAGACCTGCTATCTGAGCGCCGCTGAATTCCCGGGGCTTTTGGACGCCCCCATCGGCCGGGAATCTCTGTTCGGAATTCTCGAACGCAATTACAAGATCGAGCTCGGCTATGCCGACGAGGAGATCGACGCGACCGCAGCCGACCCCAGAATCGCGGAGATACTCTCTATTCCCCGCCGCGATCCCCTGCTGCGCATTCGCCAGGTAATCTACTCCACGAAAGGCCAGGCCATCATGTATGTGCTGGGCTTCTATCGTTCGGACCGGCACAATCTCGTCATTCGTCGCTTCCGGTAAAGCTGACGAATTTCTTTCGTAGCTCATAATTTTCAGATAATGGAAAAAGCATAGTTCAGAGAGGCCGCCGCATGCTGGTTATCCTGAAACGCAACGATGAGCAAATCAGCCTCCAGGCCGCGCAACTCATTGCCAGCGCGGTGCGCAAAAAACCTGCATTGGCGCTTGGATTGGCAACCGGCGGCACCATGGTCGGCGTCTACAAACATCTCGTGAGTCTTCATAAACAAGGCTCGCTTGATTTCTCGCGCGTCATAACTTTTAATCTTGATGAATATCTTGGACTTCCCGCCGCACATCCTCGGAGTTTTCATCATTTCATGCAGGAAAACCTCTTCGCGCACATTAACGTGGATCCCCGCAACATCCACATTCCGGACGGGACCATTCGCGGTGATTACGATCGCTACTGCGCATCGTATGAAGAAGCCATTCGAACGGCTGGAGGAATCGACCTCCAGCTTCTGGGCATAGGGCGTAACGGCCACGTCGGGTTCAACGAGCCGACTTCCAGCATTGGCTCCCGCACGCGCCTGAAAGTTTTGAGCCAGGAAACGACGGACGACAACTCTAAATTCTTCGCGCCGGGCGAGGAGAGTCCCCGCTGCGCCATCACCATGGGCATCGGCACGATTTTGGAGGCGCGGAAAATTCTCTTGCTCGCCACGGGCCAGTCCAAGTCTGCGGCCATCGCTAAGTCCATCGAAGGCCCGCTCACGTCCGCTGTTTCCGCCTCCGCCCTCCAACTCCATCCCGACGTGACTTTCATTATTGACGATGCCGCGGCTTCGCAGCTCACCCAGCGTGACTACTATCACCGCGTCCTCGAAATGACCGCTCTCTTGACTCCCGATCGTCTCTCGTAAATCAAAATTCCCCGCGCTCTCGCCTTGACCCTGAGTACAATGACAGGTCAGATTTGCTTTAGACTTGATCTTCACCCTTCAGCGGGGAGCGCGCTGAGTGAAAGCATGAAACCTGCAAAGCTCTTCCCCATGTTTCTCAAGCTTTCGGCCCGGCCGTGCCTCGTCGTCGGTGCGGGAACCATCGCCGAATCCAAAATCGGCAGCCTCCTCGAGGCCGGCGGTCGCTTGCGCGTGGTGGCGCCCGAAGCTACTCCGCAAGTGCGCTCCTGGGCGCATTCGAACAGCATCGAATGGCATCAGCGCCCTTTTCAACCGGACGATCTTGAAGGAATGTTTTTGGTCGTCGCAGCCACGTCTTCCACGGATCTCCACAAGCGCATATTCGCTCAAGCAACGCAGCGTGGCGTGCTCTGCAACATTGTGGACGTCTCCCCTCTTTGCGATTTCTACTATCCCTCCGTCGTGCAACGTGGGGCGCTACAGATCGCCATTTCCACCGCTGGACAGAGCCCGGCCCTTGCACAGCGCCTCAGAAAACAACTCGAAGATCAGTTCGGCCCGGAATACGAAGAATGGCTCGCGCAACTAGGTGAAGCTCGCGACAATCTCTTCTCTAAGAAGCTGGACCCTGAAGAGCGGAAACGCCTGCTTCACGAGGACGCCAGCGAGGAAGCCTTCGAAGCGTTCCTCCGAAATCGCCGCCATTCGAATCGCCCCGATTGAGTTTTTGGGTTTCTTCCAGAACCCGCCATTTCCCTTCGCATCCCATTAAAAAAATCGATTCAGAGAATTCATTCTTCCGCACCTCCACCCGTCAGCCGCGGTGCTAGTGTCTTAGTGCGGTGTCAGCGACTGACGGTTTGTGTGAACTGCCGCCGCAAGAAGGGCCGCTGGCTCATGCTGGTGGCGGGATAGAATCCAATGCAAGCTCTAGCCATGAAGGGGAAAGTCTATCTGATGGGAGCCGGTCCGGGTGATACCGATCTCCTGACCGTCAAAGCGGTGCACGTACTTCGCGCCGCCGAAGTTGTTTTGCATGACGACTTGGTTTCGCCACAAATCCTCGAATTAGTTCCCGCTTCAGCGCAGGTGCGCAACGTCCGTAAACTCAGTTTGCAGACGGGAAATCTCCAGGAAAGAATTCATTCCCTGCTCATCTCAGCAGCGCGGGAAGGACATCAGGTTGTGCGGCTTAAAGCGAACCAGGCGCTTCCATCCGCTCATGCTGACGACGAGACGGAAGCTCTCGCCCAGGCCGGGGTCGATTTCGAGGTGATTCCTGGCGTTGCGTCGGCCATGGGAGCGGCCGCAGGCGCAAACTCTAACTGACCGGTTCGCACAAGTCTCTTCAACACTAGTTTGCCTCAACCGGCGGAAGCAATTCCCTGCCTTTTTCGGCCAAGAAGTTCCGTTGCTTGCTCAGAAGTTTCCTTCACCAAATAACCCATCTTCGGATGCGAGGGTTCGAGGTCGGCTCGGATTCCCCGCCTGCGCAATTCTTCTGAAGTAGTTGGCCCGATGGAAGCCACTATCGCGCGATTCAGACCATTCCGCACTGACTCTTCCAGCCTCATCTCCGCAGCAACTTGGAAGAGATGGACCGCCTGAACTGCGGTCGTAAAGAGCACGACATCCACGGTTCCTTCGGCAATCGCTGATATTGCGGCCCGGAGGGGAGCCAGGTCGTGCGGCAAAGCCCATTGGTAGACAGGCACGCGCGTGACCTGCGCGCCTCGTTCCCTCAGCCCAGCCAGCAATTCAGGATTGGAGACGCCATATTCCTGGACGGCGACTCGCGCCCCTTGCAAGCCGCGCTCAGGCGAAGCCTTGCCCGCATCATCAAGCGCGTGCAGCAGTTCGTGCCAAGTGTTGGGTTCGGGGGCGGTGATGGCAGGAGTTATGCCGATTTCGCGCAGGGCGGCAACGGGCTTCGGACCGCGCGCCACCACTATCACGCGCTTCAGCGCCGCGACGTACTCGCCGCGGTCGTGGACCTTCTCCACAACGCCCAGTAGCGTACGTGCGCCGACGCCGGTCAAAAATACGACCATGTCAAACTCGCCGGCGAGAAGTCTCGCGGCAAAAGCTAACGCTTCTTTGTTGGATTCCAGTGGAACTTCGCGCATCGAAGGCGCAACAATGGGCTGTCCGCCATAGGTGCTGATCAATTTGGCGAGTTCCTCGGCGCGGCGGCTCTCCAGCGCCAGCACTCGCATTCCGGCAAATCCGCTCATGACATTGAATTGTTAACTAGAAGCGTCCCCGACGCCAGCTTGATCTTCCAGCGTTCGCTACAAGACCGGGCTTGGGGAAGGAGCGTCATCGCCCGGCATGCCACCCGCGCCGAGCGTGGCGGCAGCAGTTAGCATAGTGTTAGTCTGTCGGAGAAATTGTTAGGTTCCTGTAAATTTTTCTCTCATCGTTGGGTATTGGTTCGCAAATTGCTCACCAAAAGGTGTGGAATTTAGCCCCTTCCCGCGCACAGGCAAACAAGGAGAAGACTTGTGACTTCCGTTCCTATCCGCCAGAAGAAAAATACGAATCAGCGGCGCAGCCATCGTGTCATGCTCTCCATTGGAATCGTCATCACTGGTGATCGGTCCAATGGACACCGATTCTCCGAGGAAACCTGCACCTCCGTGGTCAATGCGCATGGCGCGCTGATTCTTCTGGCCGAGGAAGTCACGCGCGGCCAATTGGTTACCATCCGCAACGTCAAATCGGGCGAAGAACTTCAGGGCGAGGTCGTGGAAATCGCGGAGTCCCACGCCGGTAAATCCGAAGTAGCCGTTGAGTTCCTTGAGCCTTCCCCTCGCTTCTGGCGCATCGCCTTTCCTCCCGAAGACTGGAGCGCTCGCAGCCCCGAAGCCAAAGGTTTCGTCACCCAGCCCGCCGCACCATTAAAAGCTCGCGTTCCCAATTAGTCCGCCGCCTCGCGCTGAATGCCCCAACCCTTGGCTTATACGGGTGGGGTCTTCGACTCTGTTTCTTCGGGCTGCCACTCCCCATCAATCTCCTCGGCGTGCTAAAATGCAACCTCAGTCCCTGATCTCTCCAAGGGCAACTTGTCACTCGACTTAGGAGCGAGGTCCCATGAACTGCTACTCCGCTAAAGAATTGGCCGACAGTTTCCGCACCGTCCGTAAAAATACGCTCGTCATTGCGCAGGATCTTCCCGAAGAGAAATACACCTTTCGACCGGCCCCTGATACCCGCAGCCCCGGCGAGCTGCTGGCCCATATCGCGCTGGCGCACAACTTCCAGTACCAGATTCACGCCACTGAACGCAGAACGACGGTTGTAGGATTCAATTTCCCCGCGATCATGAAGCGCCTGACGGCTGAAGAAAAAGAACCCCGCACCAAGGACCAGATTATCGAGATGCTGCGCAGCTCTGGCGAGAAATGGGCCGGATGGTTGCAGGGGCTCACCGACGATTTCCTCGCCGAGACGGTGCAGATGGCCCCGGGCATGACTCCGCCCTCCAAGAGCCGCTTCGAGATGATTCTTTCCGTGAAAGAACACGAAATGCACCACCGCGGCCAGCTCATGCTCATCGAGCGTCTCCTCGGCATCGTCCCCCACATGACGCGCGAGATGCACTCCCGCCTCGCCGCCACTGCCGCAAAGGGCTAACTCCGCGCCACCCTCTGTGATGGCCATAGACGGGAGGTCACAGGTGAAAACCGACAAAAATCGCAGGGCGCGGTTGCGAAGCTTCCGCAAAGTGCTGCGACTCAAACAAGAGGAACTGGCTGGCTGTGTTGGCGGGCGCAGTCCAGAGACCGTTGCTCGGTATGAGAGGGGCAAACGTGTGTCGCAGGACACTGACACCCGCATTTCTTAAAGTCCTTTAGAATGCGCAGTTGCGAGAAAAACCGGGGGTAGGGGGCAAATTGTCAACTAGAAATCTGATGAGGATTACTGTCCTGCCTGCCCCGGCCTTGTCGGCGAGGAGCTTGGCAACAAGAGCAGCCCGTCTAGAAGGCGCCCCTACAGGTCGCTTGCAAGCCAAGCGGCAAAACTACCGCCCGCCATTAAAAGGTTAGTCTAGCCCCCAGCTCGATCAGTCGCGCATTGTTCACCTGAGCCGCCGTGACACGGCCAAAGTTGGAGCTTCCCGGGTCCGTATTGGGGACATCGAAGCGCGGATGATTGAAGACGTTGAACGCGTCGAAGCGGAGCTGAAGCTTCATCCGCTCCAGTCGCTCGACGAGATGGATGTTTTTGTAGAGTCCGACATTGGCTTCGTTCACTCGGCTCGCACGGACGTCGCTCCAGCGAGTGGGATAGGTGCGGATAAAATTAGCGAAGTCCTGGTAGACGCCGTTGCGGAGGCCTTTCTGGATATCCGTGGCCGTGGGCTGGTAATTGTAACCGGGCAGGTTTTGGATGCCGGTCCATGCGGGGTAGGCAGAGATGTCAGTATTCTTCGACGGGAAAGGGGCGAATTGCGTCGTGTCGAACCATTCGCTGAGCGATTGCTGGTCACGGGGAAGTGCAGGAACTTTCCCGCTGAAGAGCGAAGAGGTGCCGAACACGATCGGCACGCCGGACTGAATCGTATACTGCCCCGTTAGCTCCCATCCGCCGATCAAAAGATCGACGAACCTGGGGATGGAGCGGCCGAATCGTTTACCCCGGCCGAACGGCAAATTCCAGACGCTGGCGACGGTGAGGTGCAAGGGGCGATCCTCGCCGCCGAGCTTGTGTTCAACGACCGGGCCGGCGATCTCTGGACCGAGGAGAGACGTGTCTTCGAACAGCTTGGACCAGGTGAAGGAGTTGATGATGCTGAAATCCTTGGTGAAGCGATGCTCGACCTTCACCAGCATGGCGTCGTATTGGTTGCTGCCCAAGGGGTTGTCGTGGCGCGTAATGCTACCCAAAAGCGGATCGGGATTGAGCAACTGGTTGAGGGCTATATTCTTGCTGCTGAAGATAGATCCAGTGAGTCCCTGCTGGCCGGAGGTCGGATTGAATGGACACGTCGGATTCTTCTGACTCTGCAAGCAGAACGGATTGGGCACCAGGACGTTCCACAGCAGCGTGTCCACGGGGCGGCCGTTGGAGTCAAACTGAGGCGCTAGCAACTGCTGCCACAAAGAGAAGCTCGGAAGATTCCCATTGCGGTCCTGGTAGATGCGGTAGGTTTTGTTGTGCGAATAGCCGGCTTCGAACAGCCAACTCTTCCACTGATGCTGAACGTGCAGACTATATTCCCACGAATACGGACGCTTGGGGGATTGATCATACCAGGAAACCCCTTGGCCCAGGTTCGTCAGCGGGCCAAGCGAGGAGCCGGTCGGAGTAAGAATGCCGCCCTGAAAGGGGTTCGCGAGCGTGTCGTTTGGGGTGAAGAAATTGTTTAGCGAAGCGTTGAAAGGTGTGGTCACGCTGAAGCCGTTCTGGCCCCCGGCTTCGTAGGTGGCCTGGGTAAAGCGGCCAACGCCGCCGCGAATCACCGTGTTGGTCGAGAGCCGGTAGGCGGCGCCGAGGCGAGGCCCCCACTCCTGGTAATCGGCGTTCGAGAACGTGCGGGATTGTCCCCCGACTCCGGCGAAGAGCTGCGCGCCCGGAACCTTGAAAGCGCTCGCGGGCAGGACCTGGTTTAACTCCTGCACGCCCACATTACTGCTATTCGAGGATGAAGATAAGATTTGCGCATAGGCGGACTGCGCCGCGCCGCTAATCGGGTTGAGAACGGTGGGATCGAAATTGCCGGTCAAGCGGTCGAAACGCTCTTCGACGGGCCGCTCGTAATCCCAGCGCACGCCGATATTGAGCGTCAACCTTGAGGTGACGCGCCAGTCGTCCTGGACGTAAAAGGCCATGAAGCGCTGGGAATAAAACGCGCTGGCATTCACCGGAACGTTACCGCCAGAGGGCAGACCAAGCAAGAAAGAGGCGAAAGTGGAACCCACGCCAGTACCACCGGAGACCGTCGCGTTGTCGCGTGTCCAAACGTTGCTGAAATCGAATTGCCCTTGGTTGCTAATGCTCGCGTCCGCTTCCTGCAACACCCAGTATTCGCCGCCGTAGTGGACCGTGTGGTTGCTGTGTATATGGGTGAGCGCCGCCGACCACGTGTAATACGTGTTGTCTTGGTACGTGCCGGCCTGACCGGTGCCGAAATCACCAGCAAAGCCGGTGATGCGCGGGAACGACGGTTTCTTTAACTGCGAGACGAAGCTGGAAGGGAAACCGAGTTGCGTGGGGTCGAAGCCGGCGCCCTTGTCGTAGTTGGGCTGTTGGAAGCGGCTCAAGCTGAAACGCAAGTCGAGGATCTTGCTGGGGCTAATGGTCCACACGTGATCCAAGCCGACATTCTCGGCGACGCGCTCTTGGAAGCCGCCCGTGGCGGCGGATTGAAAGAAGTCGTCGAGGAACTCGTGCAAGTGGCTCCAGCGCACTACGGCGAAGCTATGGTGCGCATTGTTCCAGGCGTGGTCCACACGCACACTAAGGACGGGAAATTTGTCCTGGCGCGTGGCTGGCGAAACGTAGTTGTTGATCGCATTTCCGGTCGGGTCGCTTGCTGTGTTCGGGAGCGGAACATACTTGAGAATATTCTGCGCGATCGAAGACATCATCTCATCGGGAATCATGGCACAGGCCAGGCCCTGCGCCTGGATGTTGTTGACGGGTGCGATGGGATTCCCTGCAGAGTCGCACTGGAAAGGCTGGCGATTACCTTTCGAATCCACACTGTAGGGATTGAAGAGCTGGATGGGGAAGCGCTGGAGCTGGCCGTTAACAAGTTGGGTGACAAAGGACTGGCTGAAGTCGCCGTTGCGCTCGATTTGCGTGGGCACGGACCGCGTGCCCCCAGGACGGGGGTCCTGATTGCGCGTATCGTCGAACGACAGCAAGAAAAACGTCTTCTGCTTTCCGTGATACACCTTGGGAATCCACACGGGTCCGCCAAACACGCCACCGAACTCGTTGAAATGCACGGGCGGCTTTGCTCCGCCCTTGAGGTTGTTTTGGAAGAGATTGGCGTTGAGGAAATTGTTCTGGTTAAACTCGTACAGACTTCCGTGGTAATCCTTGCTGCCGCTTTTTGTCTCCACGTTGATCGTAGAGCCTGCTTGGCGGCCGATCGAAGCGTCGTAGGCGTTGGTCAACACGCGAAACTCCTGCACCGAATCCATGGGGGGGGTGAACGAGACGTAGCCGCCGGCTTTCGTGTTGGGAAAGCCATCGAGCAGGAAGTTATTCGAATAGATGTTGTTGCGGCCTCCGTCGGCGGTGAACTGGGACGCGCCAACATACGACCACATATGAACGACGTTGCCGTTCTGATCTTGCGCGACGACGCCAGGAGAGAGCACCGCAAACAGCGTGGCAACGTGGGTCATCGAAGGCAACTCAGTGAGTTCTTCAGAGGTGATCACTGTGCCAGACGTGGCGGAGGTTGTGTCGATCAGCGGTGTTGCCGACGTCACCACGACCGATTCCTTTGCGGAGCCGACTTCGAGCGGGACATCAATCTCTCTGTCGTCCGCCGTTTGCAGTGTGATTCCGCGGAGATCCGTAGTCTTGAATCCGGGCGCGGTCACGGAGAATTGATAAGGGCCGGGCAACAGAAATTCGACAATCCAGTTCCCCTGGCTATTCGTTCTGGTTTCCCGCTTTACCCCGGTGGCGTCCGAGATTACCACGACGATAGCGTCCGGCACTGCGGCACCTTGCGGGTCCATGACGCGTCCACCCAGGGTTGCGCGGGCCTCCTGCGCCCGTAAGGGAGAATTTAGATACAGCGATAAAACGGCTGCGAGAAACAAGGCGCACGCGCCGCGGACAGTCGTCTTTCCGGGACCAGACGGGTCTGAAGAAGTGGGCATGGGCAACCCCTGGCGCCTCGCTTCCACAAGTGAAACGAGGTGGCGGGCGCATTCTTGAGCAGATTTTTATCCTCCGTCAATCCGTGGTTTCCCTTAGTGTGGCATCCATGATTTACCTTAGTGCCGATGGGGGCGCACCATTTCGTACCAGGACGTGCCCTGCCACAAGAGGCGATTGCTGACCGCGTTGTGGCTGTAGCGCTCCGTGGCGTACGAGTTCTGCGGCCGCCTGAATTGCCGCATTCATCCCACCCTTTATTCGCGGGCCGATCGTCCGCGCTTCATGACCTTCATTCAGGCGCTCAATAAAAACGGCGAGAGCTACATGCGCCTTTACCTTTCCTGATCCGCGGCTTTGAACAGGTCAGGACGGAATATCATGAGATTTTGAATCTCTGCCGCAAGCGCGGGGTGGACGCCGCTCGCGATGCTCTCAAGCGCCACTTCCAGTCCGCGGGAAGAACGTTGAAGGAGGCGGTACAACAGCGCCGCGAAAAAACCGCCTAGCCTGGATTTCTGACCAGCAAGAAGTGCGGCCCGCCTCAGAAGGCGACCCTACAGGTCACTCGCAGGCCAAGCGGAAAAACTGCCGGCGATCAGGGCTTGTGCCAGTAGATGTCCCAATGAAGATAGCGCGTTGCGGCTTCGTAGACGGCAGAAGCGACGGTGGAGAAGTTGGCAGCGACGTGATGCTCGAAGCCGCGCTCGCAAATGAAGCGCAGTAACTTTTGTAGCTGCGGGATGCGCACGACTCCCGCGCCGCCGAAGGTTTCCAGGGAATCCTCGGTGAAGGCGCCTTCGCCGACGTAACCGGAGATTTTTCCTTCGCGGTCATTGGTGGAAAACCGCGCGAAGCTCATCGGGCCGCTCTTCACGCGCCCCACGACGGTGCCAAAGGTGTTCTCTTTGCCGACGGTTCCGGCGATGATTTCCTGAAAGTCCATGCGGAATTCCCGGAAGAAATGTTTCGGCAGGTTGCTGCAGTGGAAGCACACCGCCTTGTCCGGATCGTCGGCATAGTTGTTGTTCCAATCCAGCAAAGCGCTGGGCGTTTGTGAAGCCAGTTGCAAGGCGTGCATTCCGATCACGCCCGCGACGTCCACTTCGCACGCGCTGGAAAGGCCCTGGTCGCTCATCATGCTCATGACCGTGCAGGGGACAACGCCGAAATATTCCTCGAGCGAGGTCCAGCACTGAATGGCGCTGATGTTCACTTCAGTGTCGTGCATCCAGGTGTCGATGACCGTGCCGAGCTTGGCCATTTTGACGAGCGCGGCGTCGGGAATGCTGTTCGTCGAGACGTACTGGCGAATGCCCCTGAGGCGCTCAACAACTTTGCCGTCGTCGTCCTTCAGCCGGCCAATCCTCCCCAGAACTTCCGAGAGGTCCAGTGTCTCGACGGAGATTCCCGCGGACTCGAGAATTTTTTCGCTATAGCGCACCGTGTTGAAGGCCGCCGGGCGCGCGCCGATGGCGCCAATTCGTAGTTTCTTGAGACCTTTCACGACGCGGCAGACGGCAAGAAACCAGTCCAGGTCCGCGCGAAAGATATCCGAATCCAGGGCCTCGGTGTGCAGCGTCGTCAGCGAATAAGGGATTCCGTACTGTGCGAGATTGTTGCAGGCGGACATCTTCCCGCAAAAACTATCCCGGCGGTCGCGGATGGTCATGCGCGAGGGCGTATCCGGCGTGGCCTGCATCAGGATGGGAACACCCAGATTGGCCATGCGAATCGTTTCCGCAATGGCACGCTCGTCGCCGAAGTTCGGCAGCGTCACCACAATTCCATCGAGCTGCTCGCGATGCTTCTTGAAAAGATCGGCGCAACGCGCTGCTTCCTGGCGGGTTTCCACGGCGCCAAACTTGGAATCGCCCTCGTCAAGGATGATCGGCCGGATGCCCTTAGCGGTGAGTGCGGCGACGATGTCCATGCGGCCGGAACGGGCGAGATGATCGGGGAAAAAACCGCGGTTACCGACGATGACACCTAGTGTCATGGGAGTGCTGGAAGGTTGGGTCATGGCTCCGCTTTAGGAATTGGGATAAATGCCGCAAACGTTTACAACGCGCACCTTACTGCGCTTTTTGGAGTTATGCAAGGTCTCGACGGCGGAGTCTCTCTCGCCATAACGAGCCCCAGGCTCGCACGTCAAACGCTGACAGCCAGGCGCCAGCCGTCACTTTTCGACGGAAAACTTGTAAGTCGTGATGGTGTGATAGCGCTCGCCGGGATTCAAGACCACGGACGGGAATTTCGGCTGATTCGGGGAATCGGGATAGTGCTGCGTTTCCAGGCAGAAGGCGGAGCGGTGCGGATAGGTCACCCCGCCCTTGCCGGCAGTTTTGCCGTCGAGAAAATTTCCGGTGTAAAACTGCACGCCCGGCTCGGTCGTCCAAACTTCCAGGACGCGGCCGGAGGCGGGCTCAACGACGCGCGCGGCCAGGAATTCCCCGGCGCCATTCGAACGCCGCAGCACGAAGTTGTGGTCGTATCCGCCGCCGAGTTTTAATTGCTCTTCGTCCTGATCGATGCGTGCGCCGATGGCCGCCGGCTTGCGAAAGTCGAACGGTGTGCTCGCCACGTCGCGAAGTTCCCCGGTGGGGATCAAGCCGGCATCGACGGGAGTGAACTTGTCGGCCTGAATCATTAGCCGATGGCCGAGAATATCGCCGGAGCCCTGGCCGCCCAGATTGAAATAGGAGTGGTTGGTGAGATTGACGACGGTTTTTTTGTCGGTGGTCGCGGAATAAGCGATCCGCAATGCGTTCGAATCTGTCAGGGTGTAGATCACACTCACTTTCAAATTTCCCGGGAAGCCTTCCTCGCCGTCCTTGCTGCGGTAGGAAAGTTCAAGTGACTGGCCGTCTTTGGCGGGAATAATTTTGGCGGTCCACACGGCCTTGTTGAAGCCCTTGATGCCGCCGTGCAGGCTATTCTCACCGTTGTTCTTCGCGAGCGTGTACGTCTTGCCGTCGAGCGCGAACTGGGCGTGCCCGATGCGGTTTCCGTAGCGGCCGACGAGCGCGCCGAAAAAACTCTTGTCATTCACGTAGCCATCGGCGTTGTCGTAACCGAGAACCACGTCCGCCAGCTTGCCGTTGCGGTCCGGCACCTTCAAGGAGACGACCGCTCCGCCATAGTTGGTAATCGAGACTTCCGCGCCGCTTTTATTCGTTAGCACATAAAGATCAATCGGCTGGCCGTCCGGAGTTTTTCCGAAAGACTTCTTCGTTGGGGAACCGGGCTGAGGAGTTGCTCCAATCGGCGCTAGCGTGGTCATAAGCATTGCTCCCATGAAGATCATTAACATTATCATTCGTTTCATTCGAATCCTCCAGCCGAAGGTCATTTCGATGACAATTCGCAGAAGCCCCGGTAAGTTTACTTGGTCATGCGCTCTTTCGCTCGCAGAATTATTCCTCAGCCGGATGCCCTGGAGTGAGTTTTTCGATCGCGGGGAACGGCGAGGAAGTGGTGAAGAAGTGTTCCGGAACGGTGGTCCCGGAGCGCAGCGCTTGGGCCATTAAAGTCATAGCTTCCCCAGTGCTGGGCGGCACAACTACGGTGGCAGCCAATCGCCCGGTGCGGACCCACGTTTGGCCCGTTGTGGGCACACCATCACAACCGGTGATGGGAATACCGAGCCAGTGATCACGGTCCGCATCGACAATGGTCTCCTCGATGGCTTTCCGCGCGCCCATGCCCATAGCATCGTTCTGCGCGACAATCAGATCAATGCGCAACCTCTGGGCGGCAACCAAATGGAGCCAGGAGCAAACACTCTGATGGGCGCTTTCCTCGGTCCAGCGGCCCCGCAGGCTGGTGACATGCACGTTGGGCGGGAGCAATGCCTGAAGCCCGGTGTGACGATCCCGTGAGACGGAACTGACTGAAGGTCCCTGAATGAGGAGCACGGCGCCGCCCCTGGGAAGAAGAGCGGCGATCTGCCGGCCCTGAATCCGGCCAACTTCCAGCTGATCGGCGCTAACGGAAAAAACGGGAGAGCGAGTGGTCTTGCGAAGTTCGCCAGCGTACTCCGCTTGCCGGCTGAGAACAGCCCAGCCGATACCGACGCCGGCGGCGGCCCTGGCTACTTGCGGAAAAGAAGTGGCCCCAACGGGCTCGATAAGGATGCCACTTGGCCGAAGGGAGGGTTCCGTCTGAATGGCTTTGAGTACCTGCGTGGTTTGGGTGATGGGATCATCGCCGGCATAAACGATCTGAGCCTCAACGCCAAGTTCCGCGGCGGCGGATTTCGCGGCCGCAGCCTGTTCCATCTGATAGTCGTTGTCCTGGGTAATCAGCGAGACCAGGAAACGCAGCTCGGTCATCCGTTGCCTCCGGGGTCGAAGAAACGCCAAATCCCCCGGGTGAAGCCGGAAGGAAGATTTGTTATTCCAGCCATAGATGGTTTAGTGGGCGGCATCGGCATGCGCCGATTCCGACAATCGGATCAGGCCGGGGAGCAGATTTCCAAACTCGGCGCTTTGAGGACGGCCAAAGGCAAAATAAATTTTGCTGTAGAACGCGTAGAGCTTGTCGTAGACACCCTTCGCGGAACTCTCCGGTTGAAAAACTTTATTTTGAGGGCAGAGCTTGTCTTGCGCTTCCTCGATGGTCTTGAATACGCCGGCGGCGAGAAAAGCGAAAATGGCCGAACCGAGGCTGACAACATTGCCCGCGGGAACGAGCACGGGCCTCCCCAGCACATTCGCATAGACTTGATTGAGTACATCGTTTTTCTGAGGAATGCCGCCGGCGTTGATGACGCGCCGGACGATGACGCCGTGCTCTTCCATGCGATCCAGGATGACACGGGTGTGCAACGCGGTGCCTTCGATGGCGGCGAACAATTCGTCCTGCGCGGTGGTTTGCAGATTCCAGCCGAAGGTGATGCCGCGCAGATTTGGATTTACAAGCACGGTGCGATCGCCATTGTCCCAGGTGATGCGGAGCAGGCCAGTTTGCCCGGCGCGATAGTTCTCCAGTCCACGGGAAAGAGTTTGCACATCGGTCCCGGCGCGGGTAGCGATGGCTTGAAAAATATCGCCGACGGCGGAGAGGCCGGCTTCAATGCCGGTTCGCTGAGGATGAACGCTGCCCTGGACTACGCCGCATACGCCGGGAACCAAACGCACGGATGGAGTGATCCCGACGATGCAGGTCGAGGTTCCAATGACGTTAACGATGTCTTCGCTGCGGCAGCCGGCGCCGATGGCGTCCCAGTGGGCATCAAAGGCGCCGACAGGAATGGGGATACCGGCCTTCAGTCCAAGTTGTTGCGCCCAATGAGGCGAGAGCCTGCCGGCTAGCTGATCGGAAGCTGCGAATTCACCACCGATTTTTTCGCGCACGCCTGCCAAAAGCGGATCCACCTTGACGAGAAAATCCTCTGGTGGCAAACCGCCGAGCGACGCGTTCCACAACCACTTGTGGCCCAGGGCACAGACGCTGCGCTTCACCTGCTTGGCATCAGCGATGCCGCAGAGAGTGGCGGCGACCATATCGCAATGCTCGAAGGCCGAGACGAATTCAGAGCGCTTCGCAGGATTGTGGCGAAGCCAATGGAGAAGTTTCGAGAAGCCCCACTCCGAAGAATAGACGCCGCCGCACCAGTCGATGGCGGCGAGCTTCTCGCGGTGCGCGGCTTCGGTGATTTCCGCAGCTTCGGCTTTGGCGCGGTGATCGCACCACAAATAATATTCATCCAGCGGGTGGAGATTCTTGCCCACCGGAATGACAGAAGAACCTGTGGTGTCAAGAGCAATGGCAAGAATCTGCTCGGCGGGAACGCTGGATTTGCGGACGACTTCGCGAGTAGCGGCCGCCAGGGCGCGCATGTGATCTTCATGCGACTGCGTGGCGTATTCCGGATCTTCGCGTTTGCGATGGAGGGGATACTCTGCGATGGCGGAAGCGAGCAGCCCGCGCTCGCTGTCCACGACAGAAACGCGAACGTTTAACGTTCCAAAATCAACGCCGGCGACAACTGCCATTTAGCTTCTCCATTGGGATGCTCTGCGCCAGTTCAACCCAGCAGACAAAATCGTCATGCCTTGCGATTGGGGGAGAACTTGATGCAATAAATCAGACCCAGAACAAGCATCAGGGCGCCCCACCACACCGGAGCGTGCAGCTCGGCTAATACTATACTGGGGAGATGCGACCATTCCGCCAGTCCGCTGGCCAAAATCAGAAAGCCGTATACCAGCAGGAGAACGCCGACAAAGAACCAAACCTGAATGATATGATGTTTTTCGCTCATGGATTCTCACCAGAAAATGATTTGAAGAACCGCCAAGATCACGAGGGCTGTAATTCCCCAAAAGAGCGGCCGGTGCAGAAAACTCGTGTGCCCTTCCTGCGCGACTTCCGTCAGCGCATAAACAAGTCCCTTCAGTTCCTCATCGGGCCGCGGCTTGGTCACCAGCGTCACGAGCACGGTGACCACCACGCAGGTGACGCAGGCCCACAGCGCCTGGTACATGTCTTGCGCGAGTCCCTGGGCCCTTGGAGACAAAGCGAATATGCCAACCCAGCGATGATCCAATTTCATCAACGTAAACATAGTGACGGAAGAAAGCGTTCCCGCCAGCAGCCCACAGAACCCGGCGGCACGACTTACGCGCTTCCAAAGCATTCCGAGCAATACTGTCCCAAACAGAGGCGCGATGAAGAAGCCGAACAGCGCCTGCACGTAATCCATGATGCTGGCAAAGCCCATCGCCAGATAGGCCGTTCCGATGCTTACAATCAGGCCGATCAACGTGCACCAGCGTCCCATGGAAACGTAATGCCGATCGGGCGCGGTCTTACGCAGAAATGGACGATAGATGTCGTACGTCCAAACGGTAGCAAAGGCGCTCACATTGCCAGCCATGCCCGCCATGAATCCGGCGACCAAAGCAGTGATGCCAAGCCCCAACAAGCCCGGTCCGCAGTAGCGGGCGAGCATGAGCGGGAGCACCTCGTTGTAACTGTATTGCCCGGGCTGTAAGCTGCTCGCCGGAACCAGGTGCATCGGCAGTACCGCGAGCCCGAGCAACCCAGGGAGAATCACAATTAAGGGTACAGCCATCTTGAAAAAGGAACCGATGATCGGCGCCATTTTGGCTGAGCGGATGTCCTTCGCCGAAAGCACGCGCTGCACCACAAGGAAATCCGTGGTCCAATAGCCCATCGCCTGCACTGCGCCGAGGCCGAACACAATCCCAGTCCAGTGCATCCCCATCGGATTGTCCTGAAAGCGGCCAAGCGTGCTCCATGCGTGAGTGTAATCCTGACCCGGGAAATTCTGCTGAATGCGCGCGACCATGCCCTTCCATCCACCGGTTTCGATCAAACCGAGGATGGGGATGAGAAGCGCGCCGAACCAGATCAGGAAAAATTGCAAAACTTCGTTGAAGATGGCGGAAAACAGCCCGCCGGACGCAACATAAATGCCTACCGTCAGCGATGACACCCAGATGCTGAAGTTGATGTTCCAGCCGAGGACCACCTTCATCACCACGGCCATGGCGTACATGTTCACGCCGGACATGAGGATGGTCATAATCGCGAAGGTGACGGCGCTGAGCGCGCTCGTGGCCGAACCGTAGCGCAGCTGCAGATAACCGGGGACGGAATGAGTCTTTGAAATATAGTAGAAAGGCATCATCACGATGCCCAGAAACACCATGGCGGGAATGGCGCCGATCCAATACCAGTGCGCAGCGAGGATGCCGTATTGGTAGGCAGAACCTGCCCAGCCGAGCAGCTCCAAGGAACCAAGGTTGGCCGAGACAAAGGCCAGCCCGGCCACCCACGCGGTCATCTCGCGGCCAGCCAAAAAGAAGTCTTCGCCAGTGTTGGCGAAGCGCTTCAGATAAAAGCCGATCCCCAGCACGAGAGCAAAATAGAAAGCGATAATGCCGAGATCCACTGCGGAGAGATGTACGAGAGTTGTCGGCGCAGTCCACGCCATCATGGCGGTCATATTTTCTCCTTGGGCTGCCCGTAGTAGGCGGCCTTTCCATGTTTCCTAAGGTAGTGCTGGTCGTGAAGAAATCGTCCAATAGCGGTAGCTTGCTGATTAATGCCAAGAGTGAAGTAAGCCATTCGCGCGACGGATTCCAGGATGACGGCATTGTGAGCGGATGTTGCGGGATCGGGCCCCCAGGCAAACGCTCCATGATTTGCTACCAACACGGCTGGGACCGCAGAAGGGTCCACACCGTCAAATGCACGCACGATGGCGTGTCCGGTGTTTTCTTCGTATTTTGAGGCAATCTCCGCGTCCGTCATTTCCTGGGTGACGGGTACCGGTCCGTGGAAGTAATCGGCGTGCGTGGTTCCCAAGCAGGGGATGGGCCGGCGCGCCTGGGCCCACGCGGTCGCGTACTCCGAATGTGTATGACTGATGCCGCCGATGGAGGGAAATGACTTATACAAAACGACGTGCGTGGGCAAATCGGAGGAGGGGCGCAGCTTGCCTTCCACAATCTTGCCGTTCAAATCCGTAATGACGAGGTCTGCAGGTCTCAATCGATCGTAAGGAACGCCACTTGGTTTGATGACCACCAGCGATTTCTTACGAAAAATCGCGCTGGCATTCCCAAAGGTATAGAGGACCAGGCCCTTGCGCACGAGCTCAAGGTTTGCTTCCAAGACCGCTTTGCGAAGATCAGGGAGCAGCATCGTTTCGTTTGTGGGCCTGCAAAGTACGAGTAACCGTTTACTCTAAATCGCGGGATACTCCAAGATACTTCGCATCGCTTTGGCACTTCCCGCAGATCCACGTGCCAGCGTTTCCGGCACTCTCAAGGGGGCAGCGCGAGACGTTAACACGTCCTCGACTGGGGTGCAAAGCGTAATCGCTTACGCGGCTGTTTTTTCCTCGGTCTGAGGGAATCGCGATCTAATCTAGGGATTGCCCATATCCGCGGCCCGGTCCAGGTAGTGCGTCTCCCCTGCTTCCACGAGTTGCGCCGCAGCGCGCTCTGGCGTGACGTCGCGCTGAGGGGAGCCGAGAAGTTCGTAACCAACCATGAATTTCTGAATCGTGGCGGAGCGCAGGAGCGGCGGAAAGTAGTGGGCATGCAGGTGCCATTCTTCGTAGGCTGCGCCGTCGGTGGGCTTCTGATGGAATCCCATGGAATATGGGAAAGCAGTCTCAAACAAATTGTCGTAACGAACGGTGATGCGGCGCATGATGTCGCCCAGGAGGTCCCGCTCCTCCGCGCCGCTGAGTTGATCAATGGAAGCGAGATGGCGCTTGCTTAGCACGAGCGATTCGAATGGCCAAACGGCCCAGAAGGGCACGACCACGGCAAAAGCATCGTTCTGGCAGACGACCCGCACATTTAACTCCAACTCCAACTTTAGGTAGTCGCAGAGCAGGCAAGAATGCTTTTCAGCGCGATATTCCCGGAAAGACGCCAGCTCTCCAGTTGGAATGTTCGGCAGTGATTCATTCGCCCAAATCTGGCAGTGCGGGTGGGGATTGCTCGCGCCCATCATCTCGCCCCGATTTTCGAAAATCTGCACGTGACGAATCCAGGGAATTTGCCCAAGTGCGGAGTACTGCTCGACCCAGCCATTCACGACCCCGCGCAATTCCTGCGGGCTCATTCGCGGAACCGTGAGATCGTGACGCGGAGAAAAACACATCACGCGGCAGATTCCCTGCTCCGCTTTTCCTACAAGCAAGCCAGCCGTATCCAATTGGAGAGGCGCGATATCCGGCAGCATCGCGGGGTAATCGTTGTCAAAAACGTACGTTTGCGAATACCGCGGCGTCTGCGCCCCGCCCGCGCGCCGATTTCCCGGGCACAAGTAACAGTTGGGATCGAAAGAAACCGCGGGAGGCGCCTGAAGCTTCTCGACTCTTCCCAGCCACGGGCGCTGGGTCCGATGGGGAGAGACCAGAACCCACTCTCGCAGGAGGGGATTGAAACGGCGGTGTGGAACTCGATTTAGCTCGTCGAAACTCATAGGCAAGGTCGTAGCTTGACGGATCTTAGCGACCCGCTGCAGTTCCCTTCGGCGCTCGTTCCCGTCACTTGGCGGGCCTGTTCTTCTCGAGGGCCATCTGCTGCGCGCCTTCAGACGCCGGAGAAACGTAAATCTCAGGAGTCAGACCTGTCTTGGAGGAATATTCCGCCGCAACGTTCCGCCTGAATTCGCTCGCGGCCGCGGACTCCACCAAATTGATGGTGCAGCCGCCAAATCCCCCGCCGGTCATCCGCGCGCCAATCAGGCCCGGTTGCGCCACAGCAATTTCCACCATGAGATCGAGTTCCCTGCAACTGACCTCATAGTCGTCCCGGAGACTGCGATGCGAGTCCTGCATCAGCGGCCCCAGCGCTTTGCTCTCTCCCCTGTGAAATGCCTCAACTGCGCTTTTCACTCGCGCGTTTTCCGTAATCACGTGGCGGCAGCGGGCAAACACTTTTGGGGGCAGGATTCGAACGTGCTTCTCCAACTGAGTGAGTGTGACGTCACGAAGCGCGCGAATCTGCGGCAAAACTATCCGTAAGATTCGAACACCCTCTTCGCATTCCGCGCGGCGTGCATTGTACTCGCCGGAAGCTAGCTCGTGGCGGACCATGGTGTTGCAGATCACCAACTGGAGGTCCGTCGGAAGTTTGACGAATTCATACTGGAGCGAGCGGCAGTCCAGCAAAAGCGCATGCGACGCGCGCCCATAGCAGGAAACAAACTGGTCCATGATCCCAACGCGCGCGCCTACGAATTCGTTCTCCGCTTTTTGGCAGAGTTGGGCCAGTTCCGCGCGGTCGACGGCAAGCCCGCTCTGGTCGAGCAGCGCAAAACCACTTGCAACTTCAACGGCGGCCGACGAACTCAATCCGGCACCGAGCGGAACTTCGCCGGAGATATAGAGATTTGCTCCGGTGAGCGGTTTTCCCGCCTGCGCGAGTGCCCATGCCACGCCCAGCGGATAATTGGCCCAGTGCTTCTTCCCTAAGGGCGACAAGGAATCGAGGCCAGACTCGACCGTTTCATTGAAATTCTCGGAATGGATGACAAGCTTCCGGTCACGGCGTGGAGCAACTGCCGCCCAGCAATAGAAATCAATCGCGGCTGGCAGCACGAAGCCGTCGTTATAATCGGTATGCTCGCCAATCAGGTTCACGCGGCCAGGCGCGCGGTAAATGCTCGCGGCCGTGCCAAAGCGCACCTTGAATTCGTCCAGAAGCTGCAGGGGTGTTTTCAATGACCAGCATTATCCCAGATTTGCTTTGCGTTCAGCCTGAGAATTTGCGAGGGAAAACCGGGGGCGCCTTGGGAGTTGAAGCTGGTTGCGGTACCCTTCTGTTGCGGATTGCCCCGCAAGTCCCGTAGGCCCGGAACATGAGTCTCAAAGCTTTTCTCTCTCGACGGGTAGTGACGCCGCACGGAATCAAAGCGGCGGCGGTGCTCGTCCAAGACGGACGAATCCTCGATGTTGTTGCAACGAATCAACTGCCGGCGCAGATTTCCGTGAGGGACTTTGGTAAGGCTGCGATTCTGCCGGGGCTCGTTGATTCTCACATCCACATCAACGAACCCGGGCGGACGGAGTGGGAAGGATTCCGGACGGCGACACGCGCCGCCGCGGCTGGTGGTTACACGCTGCTGGTGGACATGCCACTCAACTGTCTGCCGGCGACGACGACCGTGGCCGCGCTCGAAGCAAAACGCAATGCCGCCAGCGGCCAGTGCCACGTGGACTGGATGGCGTGGGGCGGAGTGGTCAGCGACAACCAGGAGCACATCGAAGGTTTGGCGGCCGCGGGCGTACCGGGATTCAAATGCTTCCTCATTCATCCCGGCATTGATGGATTCACAATGGTCAACGAGCGGGAGCTCCGCGCGGCTTTGCCGCATCTCGCGAGGACTGGCTTGCCTCTCCTCGTACATGCGGAACTGCCCGGGCCGCTAGATGAGGCGACGGAAAGATTGTCAAAGGCCGATTGGAGCAAGTATGCCACGTATCTGCAATCGCGGCCGGATGAAGCGGAGCTTTCCGCGATTCAGCTCATGATTTCCCTGTGCCGCGAATATCGTTTCCGCCTGCACGTCGTGCATCTGGCGACGAGCCAGGCGCTGGACACGTTGCGGGCTGCGAAGTCAGAAGGTCTTCCAGTCAGCGCCGAAACCTGTCCGCACTATCTGCATCTCACTTCCGAGAAGATTCTGGACGGCCAGACGTTGTTCAAATGCGCGCCGCCGGTCCGCAGCCGGGAGAATTGCGAACAACTTTGGCAAGGGCTTCAAGAGGGAGTTATTGATTTGGTGGCGACGGATCATTCTCCCTGTCCGCCCGAAATGAAGCGGCTCGGCGAGCGGAACTTTCGAACGGCATGGGGAGGGATTTCGAGCCTCTCGCTGGCGCTGCCGGTGATGTGGACCGAAGCCAATGGCCGCGGATTCACGCTGATAGATATCGCGCGCTGGATGGCGGAAGGTCCTGCGCGGCTTGCCGCGTGTGAATCTCAGAAGGGGCGCATCGCAAAGAATCTTGATGCCGACTTTGTGGTGTTCGAGCCCGAAACTGAATTCACTGCGACAGAGGACCGTCTTTTCTACCGTCACTGCGTTTCACCCTATCTGGGTGAAAAACTTTGCGGCGTCGTCAAGGCAACCTATCTGCGCGGAAGCTGCGTATTTGGGGATGGAAACTTTCCGGGAGAGCCGATTGGGCGCGAATTCCGGCGGTAACCGGCGCTCGGAAGCCTCAAATAGAGATTTGAAACCCTTCCCATTTCATACAGAATACGGCCAGCAAAGAAATTCATGACCGTCCATCACATCGTCGGGGAATCGGTGCCGCGCAAGGAAGGCTGGGACAAAGTCACGGGAGCGGCGCGCTACGTCGACGACATGATTCTGCCCGGCATGCTTTACGGTGCAACGGTGCGCAGCAGCGTCGCGCGCGGCAAGATCAGAAAGATTACTTTTGATCCGAGCATTGCATGGGGCGAATTTGTCCTCGTAACTGCCAAAGACATTCCAGGGAAAAACTGCATCTCCCTGATCCTGGACGACCAGCCTTGCCTAGCCTCCGATTCGGTGAATCACGCCGAAGAGCCGATTCTCCTTCTGGCCCATGCTGAGCGTCACAAGCTTCGAAGAGCGGTCGATGCGATTTCCATCGAGTACGAGCCGCTCCCGTCAGTGCACTCCATGGAAGAAAGCGAGCGACGATTCACCATCATCTGGGGCGCGGACAATACCTTCAAGAGCTATCTGGTTGAAAAGGGAGACGCAGACGCTGTCTGGAAAGATGCGGCGCACATCGTCGAGGGCGAGTACTTCACCGGCGCGCAGGAGCAGCTGTATATCGAAAACAACGGGGTCATCGCGGCGTTCGACCCGGAAAACGGAGTCACCGTCTGGGGCTCGCTGCAATGCCCGTACTACGTTCACAAAGCGCTGATGGCACTGTGCGGCCTTCCCGAGGACAAGATTCGCGTCGTGCAAATGGAGACCGGAGGCGCGTTCGGTGGAAAGGAAGAGTATCCGTCCATGATCGCTGGTCATGCGGCGCTGCTCGCGATCAAATCCGGCAGACCGGTGAAAATCATCTACGACCGCATGGAGGATATGGCTGCCACGACAAAGCGGCATCCTTCGCGAACGCGCCATCGCACGGCGGTGAGCAAGGACGGCAAAATTCTTGGGGGCGAAATCGAGTTCACCATCGATGGCGGAGCTTACGCAACACTGTCGCCGGTGGTTTTATCGCGGGGCACGATTCACGCGGGCGGTCCTTATTCCTGGCCAAGTGTGCGCATTCGAACGAAGGCGTTGGCGACGAATACGCCGCCGCATGGGGCCTTTCGCGGATTTGGTGCGCCGCAGAGCCTTTTTGCCATAGAGCGGCACATGGATCGCATCGCCAAGGTCGTGGGAATTTCTCCCGTCGAAATCCGCCGGCGGAATTTTCTGAAGCCCGGCCAGACCACAACTACGCAACAGGTCATCCGTGAAGAAATCGACTTGAACCATTTACTCGACCGCGCGCTGAAACTCTCTGACTATGCCGCGAAGAAGACGCGTTTTGCTGAAGAAAATAAAGACGGAATGCGCAAAAAAGGAATCGGGATCGCAGCCTTTTTGCACGGCGCGGGATTCACGGGCTCCGGCGAGCGCTATCTGAATTCAGTCGTTGGTATGGAGGCCGGTGCCGACGGCAATGTTCGAGTGTTGGTGTCCAGTGCGGAATTTGGTCAAGGAACCAATACCGTACTCTGCCAGATTGCGGCCGAGGCGCTGGGGCTTCCTTATGAGAACGTCGCGATCGCGCAGCCGGACACGACGGTAGTGCCGAACAGCGGCCCGACCGTGGCTTCGCGCACGGCAATGATCGTCGGAAAACTGCTTCAGTCGGCGGCTAAGGGAATCAAGGAAACGCTTACGAAGACCGGACTTCTTGGTAACGACTACACTCCGGAACAATTTCGCGCCGCGTGCCGGGAATACATCGCGGCGCACGAAACGCTGAAGTCGTATGCGCGGTATGAAGCGCCGGGCGATGTCTACTGGGACGATGAAAAATATCGCGGCGAGGCCTATGCGGCGTTTGCGTGGGCCGTCTACGTTGCGGAGGTCACGGTGGATCTGACGACTTATGCCGTGACCGTGGACGACTTCGTCGCACTGCAGGAAGTCGGCAAGGTTCTTCATCCGGTGCTCGCCGAGGGACAGATCACTGGGGGAGTGGCGCAAGCGATCGGCTTCGCGCTCTACGAGAAGGTCGTCTGGCAGGACGGCCACATGATCAACAATCAGATGGCGAATTACATCATGCCGACTTCGGTGGACGTCCCGCCGATCCGGGTATTTTTTGAGGAGCTTGGCAACGTCCACGGCGCGCACGGCGCTAAGGGCATCGGAGAACTGCCCATGGATGGTCCTGCGCCGGCGATCGTAAACGCCGTGGAAGATGCGATCGGTGTTCGCTTCCATTCGATTCCGTTGCTGCCGGAAGATCTTTTTGAGGCTCTGCGGCCCGAGCCTCTTGAGCAAGATGCTCCTTTTTTGACGCGAGGGACAGCATGACTCCCTCACCGGGGACGAACGCGAAGTGCGAGGTTTCGTTTACCGTCAACGGCGAGGCGAAGAAACTTCTCGCCCATCCCATGGAAAGATTGCTGGACGTGCTGCGGAACGACTTGAAATTGACTGGCGCGAAAGAAGGATGCGGCGAAGGAGAATGCGGTTCGTGCTCCGTTCTGTTGGACGGGATGCTGGTGAATAGTTGTCTCGTTCCCGTTGCGCAAGCGAGCGGCGCGAGCATCGATACCATCGAGGGAATCTCGGCGCATGTTTTGATGCATCCTCTGCAAGAGGCGTTCCTGGAATGCGGTGGCGCGCAGTGCGGCATCTGCACGCCAGGGATGATTCTTGCTGCGGTGCATCTGCTGGAGAAAAAACCGGAGCCCGCGCTGGCAGAGATACGAGAGGGGCTTGCGGGCAATCTTTGCCGCTGCACGGGTTACATGCAGATTTTCGAAGCGGTGGCCGGGGCAGCGCGGAGAGTTGCAAAATGAGAGCCGATCCAGCCGAATACAAATTCGTGTCGCCTGGAAATCTGCAGGCTGTTCTTTCCCTGCTGGCCAGCGAGCCGGCTCAATGGCTGCCCATTGCCGGCGGGACTGACGTGATGGTCTTGTACTCGGCTGGAAAGCTGCCCAACCGAAAATTGATCAACATCTGGAATATTCCCGAGCTTCGGCAAATCGAAGTTTTTCCGGATGGTGTCCGCATTGGCGCTGCGTGCACCTATACCGCGCTGCGCAAGCATGACATCGTTTCGCGGGAATTTCCGTTGCTGGCAACGGCTGCTTCCTGGACCGGCGGAATTGCAAATCAGAATCGCGGAACACTGGGAGGCAACATCGCGAACGCGTCTCCTGCAGCCGATTCCCTGCCCGCGTTGCTTGTGTACGACGCCGAAGTGACTCTGATATCGGCGCGCGGCGAGCGGCGAGTGGCTTATCGAGACTTTCACTCCGGCTACAAGCAGACAGCACTGGCTGCTGACGAATTGATTCGAGATATTTCACTGCCGCGCCGATTCTCCGAATATGTTTCGCATGCGCGGAAGGTGGGGGCCCGCAACGCACAAGCGATTTCCAAGGTTTGCCTCGCCGCTTTGGGCCAAATCGCGAACGGCACGATTCGGGATGTGCATCTCGCGCTGGGAAGCGTTGCGCCCATTCCGCTTCGCTTGAATGAAACGGAGCGCGCGCTCACCGGAAAAAAGATCGAGCCATCGCTGATCGATACGGCAAGAAAGAGCTTGGTGAAGGAGATTCGCCCCATCGACGATATTCGCTCTACCGCTCGATATCGGGCAGCGGTGGCTGGCAATCTTGTCTCCGAGTTTCTCGAGAAGCTTGCCGCTGCGGGGGCGAACGCGTGAGCGAGGTGCTCGCTCGCTGGAACGGCTTGCCGCAGGAGGAAGCTGCTCGCGAGATTCTTGCTTGTTGCGGTTCGCGAACTTGGGCCGCGAGCATGGCCTCGCAAAGACCGATCCAAGATGAAGCCTCGCTGCTCGCAACGTCGGACACGATCTGGCAAAGTGTTGGAGAATCGGATTGGCTTGAATCTTTTCGTAGTCATCCGCGTATTGGCGAGACGCGCACGGAAAAAGTTGCACCAGCGCAATCTTCAACCTGGTCCGAACAAGAACAAGAGAAGGCTGCAACGGCCGATGAGGCCGTAAAGATGGCGCTGAAGTGGGGCAATCGCGAGTACGAGCAAAAGTTCGGGCGGATTTTTATTGTTTGCGCGACGGGAAAATCAGTCAGCGAAATCCTGGAGATTCTACGGCGGCGGTTGCACAATGATGAGGCAACTGAACTGCAACTGGCGGCCGAGGAGCAGCGGCAAATCATGCACATCCGTCTGAAACAATGGAGCATGGGATGAGCCGAATTTCTACGCACGTTCTGGATACGGCAAAGGGCAAACCTGCTTCTGGTGTGCCGGTGCGGCTGGAGCGTCAGGATTTTTCCGGCAAATGGGTGCAGGTGGGTTCCGCGCAAACCGATCAGGACGGAAGATGCAGCCAATTGTTGCCGGAAGGTGCAACACTCAAGGAAGAAGCGCATCGCCTGACGTTTGACGTCGCGAGCTACTTCGCCACTTGCGGCGTGGAAGGATTGTATACGGTTGTGGAGATTACGTTTCAAGTTCGGAGCGGTGAATCGCACTTGCACATTCCCCTGCTCCTGAGTCCTAACTGCTACACGACGTACCGAGGAAGCTGAGATGAGCTCTTCGATCCGAGAATGGTTGAACCTCAGCGTGCGGTGGTTTCACGTTTTCGCTGGTGTCATGTGGGTCGGGCAGACGTACTACTTCACGTGGCTCGACGGCCAGTTCGGAAAGCTCGAGAAGAAAGCGGCCGCGAACGGGACGGCTACGGCAGTGTGGATGGTGCACAGCGGAGGCTTTTACACCGTCGAGAAGCAAAAGTCGCTGGGCGTGAAGCCGGAGCAGGTCCACTGGTTTCGCTGGGAAGCGTTGATGACGTGGCTGGGCGGGGTGGTTCTCCTCGTCCTTGTGTATTACCTGGGGGATGGGCTCATCGATACGGATGTTGCGGACATTCCCAAGCAAGCGGGCGTTGCGATCGGATTGGGTGCCATGATGGCGGGGTGGTTCATTTACGATCTGGCGGTGCGGTCACCGCTCGGAAAGTCGCAGGCCGCGTTCGCGGGATTTGGTCTGCTGATGACGGCGGCAGTGGCCTGGGGATTGATGCACGTGTTCAGCGGGCGCGCTGCGTACATCCACGTGGGAGCGATCTTCGGCACCATCATGACTCTGAATGTGTGGATGCGCATTCTTCCCGCGCAGCGCGGGATGATCGCGGCGGCAGCAGCGGGCGAGAAGTTCGATGCGTCGCTGGGCGCGCAGGCCAAGTTGAGGTCCAAGCACAATACGTTCATGGCCGTGCCGGTCGTCTTTCTGATGTTGAGCAATCATTTTCCGGTCGCGACCTACGGAAACCGGTACGGCTGGCAGATTCTGTTGGCGCTCGTTGTGGCGGGCTGGGGAGCGGCGAAGCTTATTCGGGAGTTATGAGTCCCACCACGCGTGGGCCGCGAGCAAAGGTAGAATCCAGTGCAGACGACCAGTGATTTTACAAGTCTCGCGGAAAAGGTGATCGCCCGCTGCCGGAAGCTGGCGACGTTTTCGGAGGACCCAGGAGGCACGCGGCGAACTTTTTTATCGGCGCCCGTGCGGGATTGCCATCGGGAAATCGCCGGTTGGCTGGAACCACTTGGAGTGCAGGTTCACGTGGACGCGGTTGGGAACTTGTGGGGATTTTATTCGGGAGCGTCGCCGGGAGCGCCGAGGATCCTGATGGGATCGCATCTAGACACGGTGCCGAATGCCGGCGCGTTCGACGGCATATTGGGAGTGGTGCTGGCGGCCGGGCTCGTGGAATCGCTCGATAGGTTGAAGCTGCCGTTTGGGATCGAGGTCGTTGGCTTTTCGGAAGAAGAGGGAGTGCGGTTTGGAGTTCCGTTTATCGGAAGCCGCGCGCTGATCGGCCGAGTGGATGAGGAACTTCTCGGCCGCAAGGATGAGCGCGGAATTTCCGTTCGGAAAGCGATTCTGGATTTTGGGTTGCACCCGGATGAGATTTCTAGAGCCGCGCTGAGTGATGATGTTTTGGGATATATCGAATTTCACATCGAGCAAGGGCCGGTGCTGGAAAATTTGGGGCGGCCGCTCGGAGTCGTGGAAGCCATCGTTGGACAAAACCGTTTGGAGTTCACATTTTCAGGGCAAGCGAACCACGCGGGCACGACACCGATGAATCTGAGGCACGACGCGCTTGCCGCGGCTGCGGAGTGGATTCTTGCCGTGGAGAACCTGGCACAGCGCCTTCCCGGGATCGTGGCGACAGTGGGACTCGTTGAAGCAAGGCCCGGCGCGATGAACGTGATTGCTGGAGAAGCGCGCGCCACGCTGGATATTCGTCACGCTTCGGATCGTGCGCGAACCGAAGCGCTGGATGAGTTGATCCGGCAAGCGGAGTCGAGCGGCGCGAGGCGCGGCGTGACCGTGAAGTGGCGGACTCTCCTGGCGCAACACGCGGTGGCGATGGATCCGTTTCTCACAGAGCAGATCGCGCAGGCCATTCAGAAAGCCGGTTGCGAGCCACATCGCATGACGAGCGGCGCGGGGCATGACGCCATGATCCTCGCGGAAAAAATCCCCGCGGCAATGATTTTTTTACGCACGCCCGGGGGCATCAGCCACGATCCGGCGGAATCGGTGCATCTCGACGACGTCGCGAGAGCGCTCGAGTGCGGACAGCATTTGCTGACGCAGCTTGCGGCTTCGCAGGAATTCCTGGGAAGGACGTGCCGTGCATAACCTCGGTCAAACGCGCAGCTCTCATCAACGCAATCACTTGCTTCTCACACCCGACACCTTTGTGCGCACTGCTCTGCCCGGCATGAAGAATGCTTGCGCGATCGTTCACGTCGGCCCCGCGCTCGGCGCAGGGTTCACGGAATACGCCGCGGAGTTTGAGCCGAAGGGCGAATTGGGAAATACTTCCGCGCAGCGTTTTCTGTACGTGATGGAAGGCGCGGTGACGGTGGAGACCGAAGGAAAGCGGCATGAACTGGGCGCGCGCGGCTATTCTTATTTGCCGGAAGGTTTTTCCCACCGAGTCGTCGCCAAGAAAAAGAGCCGGGTTGCCGTTGTTGAAAAGCGTTACCAAGTTTTCGAGAAAATTATGCCCCCTCGGCCGCTGGTTTCGAGTGAAGATGCCGTTTCGCCGCACGCGCTCGATGGCGATTCCGATTTGCAGGTCAAGTGCTTGCTGCCCGACGAGCCGCAATTTGATTTCGCGATGAACATCATGGTGTACCAGCCCGGCGCCTCGCTCAGGATGGTGGAGATGCACGTGATGGAGCACGGACTTATCATGCTCGAAGGGGGCGGCATTTACCGGCTCGGCGAATCGTGGTATCCCGTGGCGGCCGGCGATTTTATCTGGATGGGACCGTGGTGCCCGCAATGGTTTGGAGCCATCGGCAAAGTGCCCGCCAAGTATTTGATCTACAAGGACTGGAACCGGCACGCTCTCGGCGAACCGAAAAAATGAAATTGGAAATTGATCAACAGCGGCTGAATTCAGAAATACAAACGCTGGCGGCGATTTCGGACGCGGAGCCGCCTGCGGTCACGAGAATTGTTTTTACGCCGGCGGATTTGAAAGCCCGCGCATGGGTGATCTCGCGCTGCCAAGAAGCCCGGCTCGCCGTGCGGCAGGATGCCATTGGAAACATTTTCGCGCGATGGAGCGGCGCTGATCCCGCGGCGCCCGCCGTCGGCACAGGTTCGCACATTGATGCCATTCCCAATGCCGGGAAATACGACGGCGTCGTCGGAGTCCTTGGCGGTCTCGAAGCGATTCGCGCGCTGCAGCGGAGCGGATTCCGTCCCAAGAGCTCGATTGAGCTTCTCGTGTTCGCGACCGAGGAACCCACACGCTTCGGCATCGGCTGCCTGGGAAGCCGATTGCTTTCTGGAACGCTCTCCGCTGATGCCGCTTCAAAATTGAAAGATTGCGCCGGCGAAACTGTGGATGAAGTCCGCAGAAAAGCCGGATTCAATGCAAATCTTCAGGATGTGAAACTCCCCAAAGGTTATTACAAAGGATTCGTCGAACTGCACATTGAGCAGGGGCCGCTCCTCGAAAACGCGCAGATTGCGCTTGGAATTGTCAGAAGCATAGCGGCGCCTGCAAGCCTGCGGATCTCGATCGAGGGGACGGGCGGGCATGCCGGCGGAGTGCTCATGCCCGATCGCAAAGATGCGCTTTGCGCAGCGGCTGAACTCATTTTGGCGGTAGAGCATGCGGCACTCTCGACGGGAGCTACGGACACGGTTGCCACCGTGGGCGTTTGCGATGTTTTTCCAGGCGCCGTGAACAGCATCCCCAGCCGCGTCCGCATTACGCTCGATATCCGCGATACAGATCTAGCGCGGCGTGATGGCGGGATGCAAACGATTGAGCGCGCATCTCGAGACATTGCCGCGAAGCGCCAGGTTTCGATTCAATCGGAACTGCTGAATGCGGATGCGCCGGAGGATTGCGCTCCCGAGGTGCGCGCGGCGCTTGCCGAATCCTGCCGCGAGCATGGATTCCCGTTTCTCGAAATCGTGAGCCGGGCGTATCACGATTCGCTTTTCCTTTCGCGGATCGCTCCGACCGGCATGCTGTTCATTCCCTGTCGCAATGGTTACAGTCATCGACCTGATGAGTACGCTGCGCCGGAAGATATCGCGCGGGGGGCGCTGGTGCTGGCGGAGTCGCTGGCGAAGCTGTCTAAATGAGTAGAAGCCTGTACCTTTGGGGAATGCCGCCGCTTCGACGGGACGGAATCCGAGATCGTTTGCTTTTCGCTGAAGGGCAGAGAAAGGCCTCACCACTGAAGGGGTGAGACACAGTTGGATAGAAACCCCTTTCTGGTTAACCATAACTATGCCCCCCCATGTTTTTCATAAGTATTGCATCTAAAGGACTTAGTGTTTCTGTGGGTGATTTAGAATCAACACTTGCGGGCATTTCTATCTATAAGTGTTGATTCTAAAGGTAGTTAGAGGCGTGTTTTGAAGCATTTTTGTAAGTGTTGATTCTAAATAGCTTAGTGCAAATCCGAGTTGGAGTGAGAGTTCGCCGCGCAGAGGCGAGCGGTACAGTGGAGGCCTCTGCTCCCGGGCCGAGATGAGTCTGCTCTGTCATGCAGGCCTCACGTCGTGCATGACAATGAACCTGCCCGCCAATCAGGTGATTCATCCCGCTGAACCCGTGGGATGACGCAAACATGGCGTTCCCGGACAGCATTGCTGGGGCAGTGGAAATAAAAAAAGCGGCAGACAAGCTGCCGCATCCAAGATACTTCGAATTCTTACCTAGTGCGTATCGCAAACAAACTATGGGCGGTCAAGAGGTTCTTGTGCCTGGTGGGCCAGTTTCCGAGTTGCTAAAAATTAGCGGCCAAATCTGTTTGAGCCTCATGTTTTAGCGTAAGTGCTTTAAGAATCAAACAGTTTGGCCGCTAATTTTCGGCTTTAGTGGTCCAATCTGTGCACGCGCTCGTAACCTGCAAGCTAAGAATGAGTT
>DATHIB010000146.1:0-114864 GCA_035490055.1 Candidatus Limnocylindria bacterium
CCCGCAGGAAAAGATTCCGTTGTCCCAGGGCCGTCTGGCAGAGACGGAGTTGACGGAAAAGACGCCTTCGTAACAGTCGCTGACATCTCTCATCTCGAAGCCAGATTTCGCAATATTTGGAAATCAGATGTTCAAGCAGGCATTCGCGCACATTTCCACGAGAGCCACAACAACTAAACCAAGTGGCGGGCTGACGTTGATGTTAGCTACATTGATAATATATCAATCAAGGTTACAATCAACCGCCCCATTTTTGTACACAGGAGAAGCGCCCCTCGCGGGTGCAAAGGAAGGAGTATGTCAAGAATCGAAGTAAAAATCTCACCGACAGTCACGCAGGAACAGCGTCAAGACCCGCGCTTCATCAAGTTGCTCCAAGAAGTCACGTACTTCTTCAATTCTCCTAATCACTTCACGAAGAAGTATCGCGGCTTGTTGTGCCTCCATGAGGCGGGTCACATCGTCTATGCCCGTCGTACTGGTGTTACTGAAATAGGATTCCACGGCCCAACGCTGTACTGGTGCTCTGGTTGCCCTGGTTGCTCTGGCAACACTCCATCAATTTCCAGGTCATCGGTGACTTGGAATCTTCCATCAGATTGCGGGGTGACCGCTGCGCTCAAAGCATACGTCGGCGGAATTATTTTCAGAGCAATTCTATCCGACAAGCCGAATGATGAGGTAGCTGCGTGGTCGGACATGACCGCCGCCCGAAGGTGGTACCAAGAGCACGTTGAATTGGATGAAAACGCCTTCCTTTGCAGCATCGAAACCGCCCGTCAAGAAATAATCGAGGACTTGAAGTCGGTCGAGTTTCGCGAGTTTGGTATCGGATACCGCGAAGGAATTTGAGAAAGCAGTCTTTCCCGCCCCAAAACTAACGTCAGGTATGTGTCTCCGACGTTAAAGAAGGATTTGACATGGGAGAGTTCATCGAGAGTCTTTCATACTCGAAAACACAGGATGAAAAACGCTCATCATAGCGTACAACGCCTGTCCCTCGATGTCTGAGACGTAAGGGGCGCTTGCAAAATCTCCCTGCACCTTCGCCGTGGCGTCCCGGCGCGTGTCAACGACTTTGAGACAGGTACCCACGGAATTTAGTGAGTTTTTCATGTGAGGCAACATCGAGCACCTCCTGGCGTTGCCGCAGGATGTTTTCCGCTTGACCATAGTGAACCGTCGCTGGCGTCACCGCGACTGCAAAGCGGGTGCGGTGGAAGTGGTCGAGAAATGGAACCAGATGGTAGGAGGGAAATGCAGCAAGAACCTCACAACAGATTCAATCCGCTGTGTTATAGCCTTCTGGGCCGTCGATGTAGAAGTCTAGTGAGGTTTGACTCGTCAAGTCTTGAGACGGCTTCAATCGATAACAGTATTGTGTCTTGTGTTTTTGATTGAAGACATCTCTGTATTCAACGAATCCGAGAAAGTACAGAATAACTTCTCCCTTTTCCACTAGCTCAAGTCGCTTCGCTTCGAAAGATATTCCAGTCTCCGTGTAGCCGTTTGGTGTCAACACTGAGCCTCTTTGATTGAATGGCTTGGCGATGGTGTAGTTTGGATTTGTCGGCAGGTCCTGCTCACTCTTCTTTACGAATTGTCCGCACGACCCCATTGCAGTTATCCACGCAGGCGTACGCCCTCTGTTCATTATTTTGCAAATGATTTGGACGGTGTCTTTCGACCCGACAGGCTGGGGCGAACCGATGTCAGAAACTATCCAAGCACGCTCTGCAATCTTCATCGCCCAATCTTGTCGGCGCACAATCACAAACATCAAAACCGTGAAGGCGGCTATCACGGCAGTTGAAAGGGAGTTTATATGGTCAATCCAATCGTGTTTTGGTTTCTCATCTCTTGCTTTTTGATTGTCGTCGGGTGTTGGCTTGTAGATAAAAGTTGTGTTGCTTACTGTAGTCGCTGGCGAACTCTTTACTGTTGGCTGGGCTGCTTCCTGACGGTTTGTGGCAGCTTTCTTGGGCTGGTCCGTGTTCTCGCCTTTCTTTGAAGCCGTCTGAGCAACGAAGACGCCGAGAAAGCATAATGACAGTGAGAGATATGTTCTTGTCGGGCTGCGGGGCACATCGCTGGCTGAGACGGACATGCGGAAGTGCCTCCAAAGATGTTGATAGTTTCTTGTATAACACCGCCTCGCTTCCACAGGATTTTGTTCTCAAGTTTCGTGGCCTTCTGGTAACGGTTGTGTCAGAGCCGTTGGTCATGCTGCATCAACGAGTCAGAGACTACAACGCGGCTAAAAAGTGGAATGACAAGGTTCGTGTGGTAAAACTATTGAATGCAAGAGGAGAAAACATGAAAGGCGAATGGATAGATAAAGAACCACGCGCAGACGGCAAACCGCGTCGCTGGAAACCGTCCGAGATAATCACGGTGGACCCGAGCAGAGTTATTTTTCAGGAAGCACGAACAGAGCAACATCCTCTGGATAGTACTCAGCCTGATGCCCACACGAACAAGTAATCGTCCTAGGCTCTAGGTCTTTTGAGAACTCCGCGATAAATTGTCGGGCGTGTTCCACAGACAAGAACACTCTAACTCCGACTCCGTCTTCCAGAGGAAAGCCCTTGTCGCATTGTTCGCAACTGAAAATGAGCCTCACCGTAGCGGGAAACGACAGTGCCTCGATGTTCTGTTTTCTTTTGGGAGCGCGACCCGCTGCCATAACCAAATCTGGTTTATTTTCTTTTTCCACCGCCGTAACCTCGTCCCATTCTAAAACGCAGCATTGACTCTGCGGTATGTCCTCTCACTGATTCTCGAATCGAAAGATAACCTCTAGACCTTTGGCTTTCGCGGCTAGGAATTCCGCTCGGGTTAGCGGAAGTGCGATTGCTCCAAGCAACGCGACGGCGTAGATGTGTTTACACGGAAGCCTGCGTTCCTGAAAATCGGCACATTCGCATCGAAATAGCGAACATGAATAGGAATTAATCGTCCAGCCATTCATGCCATCTTTTTCACATATCGCAGAATCACCGTGGATGTCGTACGCACGATACTCCCGATTCTTTTGGAGCCCTGACTCGTGGATACGGCTATCCCACCCGCCCCAAGAGTCATGACTGACTGGTAGGCCTTGTAGAATAGCGTCCTCCTCATCCTTTCGTTCTGCTATCTCGTGTGCTTTCACTTTGGTTCTGAGTCTATAGTCCTCATATCTGGCTTCCATCAGCCCAATTTCCATCGCCAGTCGATAAATGTGCATACAGGGCTTGAATTGGGAGCGGGGGCTTTTGCCAACATAATTGAAATCGCGACAGCTACAGACACCCAACTCCGAAGTAATCAGCGCTTTGAGTTTTAAATCATAGAATGTCGCCCGACCATTGGCCCTATCGAGAGATTGAACAGTGAGGTTTCTCGCTGACTTCTGTCGATTGATTTGTGGGGTTGTTGAATTCTCCGCTCTGTCGGAAAAATCCCAGTTCAATAGCATGGTCTCCATCCTAAATCGGTACGTCACTCGACTACTGTAGAGTACTTATAAAACTTTAGGGATGGGTATATTCATTCACGAGATGTTCTCTGTCGGGTCATGTTCGCTTTCCGCTGGAGCACAAGTATATCATTCGTCTTTCGGGAGCCGAATTACACCAAGCCCGATAGTCTTCCGCTCCCGCTCGGGATATTTCAGGCGTGCTCTCTCTGCCTGTTTCTTCGTCTTGAACGGCTTCGACAGCGGCGTAAATTCACCACCGATGTATTTGAAAAGCAGCCACTGCTCGATTGTCTTGGGCATTTCAGATTTATAACACGGGTTAGGTATGTCCGCGTTGTCACTAAGGTACACTCCCTGTCTCCAACCATTGACAATACAAGATAGCAAGAGAAATACTCGTCGCAGAGGGGCCCTTCCTATGGTTTACTACGCCGAAGAGCGGAGCGACGGGTACGCAGTGATAGGCTATGATTAGGTTAGCACTCTTTCCGTTATTGTCTTTGTTTTTGGCAGGATGCGGCAGCGCAAGTTCTGGTTCCGGGTCTACACCAACGCCCAGTGTAACAGTGCAAGCGGGGCAGTGGGAATTTGTCGCCACTCCGTCAGGGGGCGGTAACCCAGTTTATGTGGAAACAAATCTGACGGTTCAGGGAAGTCATGTTTTCTCTGCGGTCTCTGCGGTCGGCGGTATCCTCATGGTCCCGGCACCGCCGGGACGGGGCATTGACGGTCTTGGTTTGTTTTCTTATTGTGAAGGCTGGAATTTTGACAGCACCCTTTCAAATAACGCCCTGTCAGGTTCCTGGTACGCTCCAAGTAGTCCGGCCACTGCAGCCACATTCTCGGCTGGGGCCCTTTCTAGTAACGGTCAAGCCATCTCCGGTGGTTCATATTCGAGCAGCAATCCATTTTGTAGTTTTGAGCCCGGCCCGACTGCAGGAACCTTCACGGGCTATGTGGTGGCTCCCCTCAACGGTACGTTCACCGGAACACTGACAGGTACGAGTAGTGGTCCGGACCAGATTACTATTCACGTAATCCAAGACTCTACTTTCGGGGTCACCGTATCGGGAACTTCCGTTCAAAACGGAGTTACAAGCAATCTCTCGATTTCCCCATCTGCCACTTCAACGGACGTGGTTGGTGCGGTGATATCAGCTTTCGGAACCGAAACAAACATTAACGGTAGTTGGCGGTTTGGGCTGTTCGGACATTTCAATCCAGCAGGCACTCAAATAACAATTGCTGCTGATACTCGTTCGGGCTTTGAAAGTGGACCGCTAACAAAGCAATAGCTCCTGATTGAAAGAAATGGTTAGGGGCCGTGAGGCGCAATCGTCTTGTTAGTTGCCGTGGCTTAGGGCGCATTTAGGATTGCCGACCGTCAGACTCTACGTCTTTTTCCCGAACCACCGTTCGAACTCCTCCCAGTCTCGCTTGCGAAGTTCTTCGAACTCGCGCTTACCCACGCCCGATTCGCGTCGTTTATCGGGGTGTCGGTCGCCATTATTTTCCTTCTGTGGTTTTTTCCTGTGACCAATTTGTGACTAACTCCGCTCGATTTGCTCCAACGAACGCAAACGAACGCCAAGATTAAATTGTTGATTTTTCAGAAGATGGATTGATGGCAAAGAACTTGCATGAACGCGGGTTTTTGCTCCTAAGTGCAACGCAGGCCCGGAAGACGAAACGGGGGCGTGTGGAACTTTCTTGCAGAACAACAAGAGTCTCGTAGGGGGCGCAAGTGCGCAAGACGACCGCTGGTACTCTGACCTTTTTGGAGGCGAGTTTCAAATAAGGGCGGAGAAAGGTCTGATACGCATCATCACAATCCGACGGCCTAGCGAGGACGTTTTGCACGTCTACCACGTCAGCCCGGCGAATTTTTCTCGTGACATCATCCTAGACGTAAAAGCCGATGGTATTGACCTCGGTGGTCTGCTGGATGTCTATGTGGAGTGCAAGAAAGACGGCAAGCGAATGGCACAAACAAAAGCCACTCTACAGCTCCACGCCGCGTCAGATTCCAAGTTCGTCGGTTGGCTCGGGGTCATCGACAGCGGGTGTTCGGTAACGCTTGCTCCGATTACGTTCACATCAAAATAAACGTAGGGCAGCCAGCGGCGAAGACGGGAGGCGTATATCTTTCTCGCTCCGGAAGTATATACGTCCCTATAAAAGAGGACATGGACGCCTTCCTCGACGCGAAGCGGTTCACGGCCAGCGTGTCCTTACAGCGCTGAATTTTCGAATTTTCCCATCGGCAGAGGTCCATCTAGGCAGAAAAATGCTGTGGCCGAAATGGGAGAAGCATCTACTCGCAGTGCATGGGAAATCGACGAGCGGCTTAGGTAATAGCCCGGACGGGAATCGAACCCGTAATCTTCACCTTGAAAGGGTGACGAGTTAACCAGTTACTCTACCGGGCCGCCGAGTTCTCAGTCTATCACCTCGTGTGCATTTGCTGGAAGGCACTCTGCACCATTCGGTGGTCGGTGATCGCGTAGCGCTTGAACATTGAGTTAGTCTTGTGCCCAGAAATCTTCATTGATACAACTTCAGGAATGCCAGCCTTTACCATGTCGCGGCATGCCGTGCGCCGAAAGTCGTGCGGTTCCATCCCTCTGTACGTTCTCCCCTTCACCACGCCTAGTTTCAATTCGTGACACGCAGTCCGCCACTCTGCCCGAAAGTTTATCGTATTGAATAAGACCTCCCCCGCTTGGCGCTTGCGTTCTCTGAATTCGAAACCCTTTATCGTCGTGCCATCCTGATATGTCAACGGCAGGGAGAAGTCTTCTTTATTTTTTGTTAACCGCGCGGGAACCGTCAAAGTTTTATTGTCGGCGCTCACCATGTCCCACGTCAACTTAGCTGCTTGGCCAGAACGCATTCCCGTTGCGTACAGAAAGTTTATGAACTGGTGCAGGTGTTCCGGCAGACGTTTCATCAACTTCTCGAACTGGTCGCGCTCGAAGAAACCTTCCTTCTTGTTATCGACCTTCGTGCCGAGGATGGGGAAGTACGGTACGTCGTTAATCAGTTCCCGTTCTTTTGCGAAGTTAAACATCGCTCGAAGTATGGTCAAACGTTTGTCGGTGGTCGCTTTAACTCCATTTTCAACCCACTCCGTTGCATCCTTTCTAACCGCTTCTTGCTCCGAGGCGGATAATGACTTCCTACGCCCGGTGGTAGCCTTCATCGTTCGCAACGTAATTTCCTTCTCTAAGGTCTCCCCTTGGTACTCTAAGACCCGCTTCTGGTTCTCCCGCCACTCACGAAATTGTTCCAACTTCTTCACCGTAATCGCGCTAACCCGAATGTCCTTGAAGAATTCATCCAAGTCTCGGAGAATAGATGCTTGCACCGACTTTCCGCCCTTCTCGATGTAGTGGTCGCGAATTGCCTCGTACCGCTGCCGCGTGTCCGCCTGGATGCCTGCGCGTTCTTCTGCCTTCCACTCAGCAAGCAGTTCTGCCGCCTTGTCTGGGTCATTGGTGCCCGTGGACCGCTGCTTCTTCTGGCCGTCTACAACAAGGCGCATAAAGTAATTGCGCCCTACCAGTCTTATGAAGCCTTCGCTAATCTCGTGTTGTGTCATACATTCCGCCTTGTTTTAGCCTTGGGTGCAATCGAGGTGCAAGTATGACTTAGAATCGTATAAATGTCAAGAAAAATAGTGTTTCAATCGGCCCTTTCAAGGCTAAAATACGGGTTCGATTCCCGTTAGCGCTACCAACTGAGTTTGAGTTTTTTTCCGTTTTTGCTGGGTGGCAGTTGACCAGCCGTAACTTCGGGCCATCATCCGCCGCAGGTTTCCAATGGCATATTTCATGACGCCCTTTTTCAAGGAACTCTTTTGAGCTACGCCGAAAAACATCTCATCGCGGGCGAAATCGTCCAGTATGAGACTCGGCTCCACTGGATTGTGATGTTGGGGCATGCGCTGATCGCCGCAGTCCTTGCGCTGGTTGGAGGGAGCCTGCTCATCACGCCGTGGAGTTCTGTAAACGGCGGCGAAGCTTCTTCTGCTGGTGCTTTGCGATGGGCGGGCGTTGCCTGTGTGGTGGTAGCAGCGATCTTTTTCGGAATTGGTTTTGTGCGCCGAAGCGCTACGGAGATGGCCGTTACCAATAAAAGAGTCATCGTAAAGTCCGGGCTCGCAAATCGCCGCACTATCGAGCTTCTTTTGTCAAGAATCGAAAGCATCGCCATCGAGGAACCCGCGCTGGGAAGACTGCTGGGCTACGGAACGGTGATCGTGAGGGGCACGGGTGGGACGCCAGAAGTTTTTCCGCAGATTGCCCGGCCCTTGGAATTCAGAGAGCAAGTTCAGCGCCAGATCGCCGGGGAACCAAAATCTTCCTGAGCGATTTCGTCTTGCGCTTAGCGCAATGGAAATGACAGATACCAAGGAGTAGAATTTAGAAGCACAAAATTTGAAGAGATTAGAAACTCAGCGATAGGGAGAATTTCCGCAATGGCAGATTTGATGCGCACATCCAATCCAGCACTGAATGATAAGGCATTTAAAGGCCAAGTCGCCTACGGCGAGGCGATGACGATGCAAGGCACCGTCAACAAAACCGGCCTGCTCTTGCTCTGCGTCGTGGCCACAGCCGCGTGGACCTGGGGCTTGTCGCAGTCCGCAGCACCAGGAGCGGCCATTCCGTGGATGACGGGCGGCCTTTTCGGCGGCTTCATCGTCGCGCTGGTTACCATCTTTAAACAAAATTGGGCTCCGATCACCGCCCCCATTTACGCGCTCCTTGAAGGCCTGGCGCTGGGCGGCATCTCTGCCATGTTCGAGCGCACGTACCCGGGCGTCGCGATGCAGGCCGTCGGCCTAACGTTCGGCGCGCTTTTCGTAATGCTGCTCGCTTATAAAACCGCAATGATTCGTGCCACGCAAGGTTTCAAGCTTGGCGTGATCGCTGCCACCGGCGGCATCGCGCTTCTGTATATCGTGGAGATCATTCTTGGTGGTTTCTTTCGCATTCAGGTTCCGGCGATCAACGGCAGCGGCCTTGTGGGAATCGGCTTCAGCCTCTTTGTGGTCATCATCGCGGCGCTAAATCTAGTGCTCGATTTTGACGTGATTGAGCGAGGCGTCCAGGGCGGAGCGCCGAAATACATGGAGTGGTACGGCGCATTCGGCTTGATGGTCACGCTCATCTGGCTCTATCTGGAAATTCTCCGCCTGCTCGGCAAGATGCGCCGCAGATAAGCGAAACCATTGATCAGCGGACAATCCACAATCGAAAAGCCGGTCCTCACAAACCGTTTCGTGGTGGCGCTTGGATACGCGGCGGAGCTGCATCTTCACCAGCGCCGCAAGGGCAAAGGCCAGCCGTATGTCGGCCACTTGCTCGGCGTTGCGGCCATCGTCATTCAGCATGGCGGCGGTGAAGATGAAGTCATCGCCGCTCTGCTGCACGATGCCGTCGAAGACCAGGGCGGCCTCCCGCGCCTCGATGAAATCCGCGAAAAATTCGGCGACCGTGTGGCGCGCGTCGTCGATGGTTGCACGGATTCTTACGAAGTCTCAGGAGAAAAACGGGAATGGGGCGAAAGAAAGCGCGCTTACATCGAAAAGGTCGCTCATGAGCCCGAAGATGTCCGGCTCGTTTCCGCCGCGGACAAACTGGCCAATGCCCGCGAAATTCTCTCCGACTATCGCGTGGAAGGCGATGCCGTCTTCGACCGCTTCACCGGCCGCAAGGTCGGCACACTCTGGTATTACCGCACGCTGGTAAATGTATTTCGCACAGCCGGCTCAAACTCACTCATCGACGAACTCGACCGCGTCGTGACGGAACTCGAATCCCTCGCCAAGTAAGGGCACAGCATGCTGCGTCCCCACGATTCAAAACGTAAGCCGCAAGCTCGCCGAAACGCTCCGCGGTTCTCCCAGCGCGGTCCCGGAAAACAAGCTCGCAAAATTAATCACGTTGAGCCGGTTGGCTAAGTTCGCCACCTGGATCTGCAGCGTGGCACTCCTCGCCTCCTTGTGATAGATTTCAGCACCTGCCGCCACGTCGAAGGAAAAATTCGGCCGCACGCGCCTGCGAGCCAGATCCACGCGATGCAAAATCTGTTGTCCGAAAGCCGCCAGCAGGTCACTTACGTTGGCATTGCCAATATCCGCCGGCAGCCCGCTGCCATACTGCGTGCCCATCGCCAGCCAGGCGTGCCGCGGCGCTTGAAAACGCACGCGAGCGCGCAGCGAATTCCGTTGATCCTGCGTCACGGCGAACTTGCTCGTGTCAGTTAGCGCATTGGCTGCGTCGTTTCCCAGGAACAACCCGCCGGTGATCGGCCCTTGTCCGATGCCGGATTGATTCGCATAGCTCAGGTATCCGGAGAAGCGTCCCCACTGCGAGACTTCCACGTGGACTTCTTCTCCGAAGATCCGCGCCTTTGCGAAGGCAATCGGAAAGCTCACGCCCGTATCCAGCAGCACATCGTCATCGGAATAGTGGCGAAAATCCCGGCGGAAAACATTGGCATCGAATCGCAGCTTGCCAAAGAGTGCTTTCGTCACTCCGCCCTCGTAAAAATGTCCGCGCCCCGGCCTCACCGGCAATCGCAACACGGATGGGCTGACGGCGTCGAGAAGCGGCGAGCTTGCAAGGAGTAAATTCTCGATTGCGGGCGTTTGAAAAACGCGGTCGTACGAAGCATGAAGCAGCAAGTTGAGTTCCATCACAAATCTCGATACACCGACCCTCGGACTCCACGCCGACTCGTGCACTACAAATCCGTAGTGATCGAACCTCAGCCCCGCGCTGACGTTCCACCGGCCCAGGCGCATCTGGTCCTGCATGTAAATCGAAGGCTCGACATCCCATTTCTGTTGATAAGGAAACTGAAAATTCAGCTGTGTCCCGGGATCGAATTGAGTCGGATCGGTTATCATGTACTGCAGCGCCTCATGCACCGGACTGAAAATACCATCCACACCCGTTTTCCAATCGTGGTGTCCGCGGTGCCCCGCAAGGTCGGCGCGCAGGTATCCTTCGCGGTAGCCGCGGTCCTGCGAAACGATCACCGGTGTGGCCTGTGCGTTTGACGCCAGCGTTGCGCTTGAATCCCGCACGCTTCCCGAAAAACTCAGAAACAAATCAGGCGAAATCGTGTGCTGGAAGTAGATCTGTCCACTTGTCTCCGTGTTCAGGAGATCCTGCCGCTGGCTGGCTTGCTGCTGCACGAGTTCGTTCGGCACCAGGAAGCGGACGACATTGTGCATCACGGTCACGCGCAACCGGTCGCTCGTTGAAAAATCCCGCTCGTAGGAAGCCGAGAACCCGGCGGCATTTCCCCTGTTGGTGTAATTTTCCGGCACCGGAGAATCCAGATAGCGGTCAGTATGAAATCCCTCGCCGGCGACCGAAAACCGCTCTGCCTCCCGTGCATAGGAAAGTCCCGCCGCGCCGTTCAGCGTGGAGAAACTTCCACCGCCCGCGTCGAACCGCCCGTGCCATCCTGCTTGGACATCTTTTTTGGTTGTGACTTCGACGATGCCGCCCAATTTCCGCCCATATTCCGCCGGAAAACTTGCCGCCAGCACGCGCAAGGACTCAACCTCGCCCGCATCAAACGAAGGCGCAAACGCCGGCGAACGATTCTGAGTCAGCGGCAGCCCGTCCACCACGAATTGCACATCGTATTCCGAGCCGCGCGGATGAAGCACGCCGTTGGCTTCATACACCCATCCCGGCTGTTCGGACACCAAGTCCAGCAATTCGCGCCCCGGTTGCGCTGCGTTATGTTCCTCGATCGATTGCCGCCCGATGGAATACAGCACTCCCGTTGCATAGGGATCCACCAGCGTCGCCGAATCATTCACCTGCACCTGCGTCGTCACCGGCGCAACCCCCAGCGTCACGGCCACGCGCACCGGCACCTCGGAGCGAATTTCAACCAGATCACTCCACGGCGCGAATCCTTCCGCCTGCAAACTCAGCCGGTAAACTCCAAACGGAAGATCCTGCGCAACATAGCGTCCTTCGGGCCCCGCTAGAAAAGTCCTCCGGAACCCATTGGCTTCGCTGACCAGCTCGCCGATCGGCGACACCGCGGTCCCGTGCGGGTCATGTACCTCAAGGTGGAGTTCGCCCCGCACGCGCTGCGCCAAGGTGCTCAGCGCACACAAGAAGAAAAGCGCGAAGATTGCGATGACCCGCATTTTTTTCGAGTGAAACATTTCTATCGGCCGCTCATGGCAGCCAACTCAAGCCGTTCTGTTCGTACCCTTCTCTTTGAAAACCTCATCCGCCTCATCGATTCACGTTAACACGGTCTGGATTTCACCTTGCATCCTCCGGCTGGCCTCGCTCGCAAAATGCAAACACAGTCTGTCGGCCGCCGCGCTTGCCGTCTGTCTAGCCTTCCGGCAAAATACCCTTTGCCATAGGTGTAAATTTCATGAATGCCCACTCCGACCCCGCCAATCCGCTCTTCATGGTCGGTCATTCAAATCTCGAACTGGAAGTATTTCTTGCCCTCATTGCGCAGTATGGTGTCCGGATGTTGTGCGACGTCCGCAGCCGCCCCGCCAGTTTTCGTTTTCCGCAATTCAATCGCGAGCCGCTTGAAGCGGGTCTTTCTTCGGTGGGCATCCGCTACGAATTTCTCGGGGAAACTCTAGGCGGCAGGCCAGCTGATCCGCGCGTCTACCGGGAAGACGGGCTCGTTGACTACGCCGCGCGCCGTCGCGCCCCGGATTTCGCCGAAGGTATCGATCGTGCCCTCGCCCTCTTCCGGACCAACGTCACTGCCCTCATGTGTGCCGAAGAAGACCCCCTGCAATGCCATCGCTTCCTGATGATCTGCCCCGCGCTCCTGGACCGCGGCGCGACGCCCGCCCATATTCGTCGCGGCGGCGTCCTCGAATCCCAGCGCGACGCCGAGGATCGCCTCCTCGTCCTCCACGGCTTCGACGACGTTACCAGCACTTCGCTGTTCGTCTCCGGCCGTGATGCCGCTCTCAGTGACGCCCTGGTTCTTCAGTCGAAGGACTTTGCATTCCGCGCCTCTCCCGAAGCTGCCGAGTATTTCTGAATATGATGCAACGTCTCCTCTGCACCATCGGCTTCACCGGAAAAACCGCCGAGGAATTCTTCGCTCTGCTCTCCGGTGCCGGGGTCCAGCAAGTCATCGACGTCCGCCAGAATCGCAGCGGCCAGCTCTCGGGATTCTCCAAGCATCCCGACCTTTCCTTCTTTCTGAGAAAAATCGCCGGAATGGAATACCTGCATGAGCCGCTGCTCACCCCTCCACCGGAACTTCTCAAGACGTATCGCAGCACGAAAGATTGGCCCGCCTATGAAGCAGATTTTCTCGCAGTGATGAAAGAGCGCCGTGTCCCCGCAAGTCTCGATACGTCTTCGTGGTCCCCCCAGGTCTCTCTTCTCTGCTCCGAACCCGGCCCAGAGAAATGCCATCGCCGCCTCGTTGCCGATCTTCTCGCCGGCTACTGGCGGGAGCAAGGTTACGCCGTCGAAATTCGCCATCTCATCTTGTCGCGCCAAAAGCCTGTGAAGCCCCGGCGCAAGTCAGGCGGCGTTGCCTCATGACCAAGCTGCTCATCACGGAGATCACGCGCATGGGCCCGGCATTCTGTGTCATCGGCCTTCAGCGCGAAAACGAAAGGATTCATTCGATCCGGCCCGTGCCTTCCTCGGCAAACGGCTGGATACATTTTCCTCATCAGCGCGGCGACATCCTGGAATGTTCACTCACGCCGTTCCCCGGCGCGAAACCGCACATCGAAGACCGCGTCTCCACGCGCGCCTTTCAGAAATCTTCCGCGCTGGCCGAAGCCGAAATCGTTCCCTTTCTTCGCCGCGCGGAACTCGCCCGCTCCTTGCCTGAGCTTTTTGGATGCAAGATCCACGAAAACAAAAAAGGAAGCGGCCTTTACGCCATGCCATCGGAAGCCCAGCGCTCCATCTGCGGCTGCGAAACGCAGAATCTTCGCCTGGAGATTTGCGCGAACGAACTGCGCGGCAGCCTCGTGCTGCCCTCCGGCGAGGTCCTCCGTGATCTGCCTGCCGTCGATCACGATTGGCGCAATTTTGTGGACGCCACGCTGGCCCCGGACCGCGGCGCGAATCGCCTGCCGCGCCTCGAACGCTTCCTGAATTCCAACTTTCACTACAAAATCATCTCCTGCCCGCATCATTTCATACGGCTGGGGCTCACGCGGCCTTATAACGGTCTCTGCTGGCTTATGCTGGATACGCTCTTTCCGCTCCCACAAAAGGATTGGCTCGAGGAGTTTTGATGAACGATTCCCGGTTCCCGCCCCCTTCGAAAACGGATTCCCGGCGCTCGCTGGTGGAAGCCTGCTTCCGCCGCGAAGCCGGCTCTGCGGCGTCCATCCCCGGCGACAATGTCGATCTCCTTGAGGCCGGCATTCTCGATTCCATGGCTTGGGTAAGTTTTTTACGCGCTGTTGAAACCGCCAGCGGCGTTTCCGATCTTGGTTCCGGCCTCAACGAGCGTTCCGCGAGTCTTGGAGAAGTTCTGGCGGCATTGCAGAATGCGGCCTCTGAAATTTCCGGTGTAGAAGACGCTAGTTCGGAACAGAAAATCTCCGCTTCCCCTGCGCAGGCTGTGCTCACCGGTTCATCCGCCGTGCCTGGCTCGCGTTTGCTGCCCTCCGAGGAAGTCGATCGCGCCTTCGGCATGCCCGCCGGAAAACTGCGCAACCGTGCCGGCATCGAATCTCTCGCTTACGTCGCCCAAAACGAAAACGAACTTACCCTCGCCGCGACCGCCGCGCAGGAAGCGTTGCGTGCTGCTTCCTGTGGAGCGCAGGAGTTGAATTGGATTGTAGCCACCAGCGAAACGCATCACGATTACCCTTCGCTCTCGGCGCAGCTTCATTCCCGCTTGCTCGTGCGCGAAAATTGCGGAGCCCTGGACGTCGGCGGCGCCTGCCTCGGTCTGCTCAATGGCCTCGCCGTCGCGCAGTCGCTCATCGGCGCAGGGCAGGCTCAGAAGATCCTCGTCGTCACTGCCGATGTTCACAGCCGCACGCTCACTCCCGGCCGGGTCGCCGGCGAGTTTGGAGGTTTGTTCGGCGACGGCGCCAGCGCTTTTGTTCTTCGAAGCGCCTCTGGCAGCGACTCCCGCGAAGGCTATCGGCTCGGTGAATTCCTCTTCGGCTGCGCCGGCCAGTATGCCGCTGCCATCCAGGTCAACGGCGGAAAAAACGGAGGACTCACCGTGCTGTTTGACGGTGAAGCCCTTTCGCGAGCCGCGATCACCCGCATGGAAAAAATTCTGACCGCCGTCGAGTTGCGCAGCGGCATCCCGCGCGGCTCCGTCGGCGGTTTTGCAACGCACCAACCGAACCCCCGTCTCGTCGCGCTTCTCGCTAAACAATACGGTGTCTCACCGGACGCTTTTCCGCCCGTCGCCAGGACCTGCGGCAATCTCGGCTCGTCTACGTGCGGAGCGGCTCTCCATCAAGCCTTGCGGAGTGCTTCGAAGCAACCGCGCGGCCGTCGTCGTCACATCTTTCTTGCATCGCTCGGCCCCGGCCTTTTGTTCGGTGGAGGCTGGCTTACGCCCCACGATGGAGATGCCCACTCGACATTTTGATCGAATATGGAAATCAGATCAGATCGCCACACCCACAAGCCTCAAGACTATGACCCCGCAACTAAAGGCTAAAACTGAAAACTGAAAAGTGAAAACTCAATCCTCAAGGCCCCGGCCGAGTCCTTGCCGTAAAGCTCGCGTCCACCGCAGGCACCAGGCATCCAAGCAGCGGCGGCCAGCCCGGATCGCTAACCGTATTCCGGCAGGAGAGACACAACCGCATTATCGAACTGCGAAGGATCAACCGCGCCATTCAGCGTTCCCGCATAAACAGTGTAGCTGTGCCCCACCGCCAGGCCATCGATCTCATACGTGCCGTCAAATTGGGCGGGACCCGGAGCTGTACCACTCCACCCGCCAATTGTTGCTCCCACGAGTGCGCCGCTCGTCGCATCTACGGCGACCACCTGCGCGCCGCAGCCGATCGTCCATGTTCCCTCCGCAAGAAGCGCGGCGATCGCAATCGTCGCTGTCCTGGATCTTTTTCGGTTGCTCTTCGAGAGGGACCGCATGCCATCGGCAAAGCAGGCGAAGGGCCAGCGAATAAAAGAAAAACGAGAATGAGGATTAGGTAGGCGGCCTCAGCGAACTTCCGGTAAGAAGCCGCATCGAATCAGCGGATTGCCGCCTTCCTGACGCTGAGTGCTGCACCCAGGAGCATCGCAAAAATGATGCTCTGTGTTCAACTCGGCCAAACTTCGTTCTGATTTGGAACCGGGACGGAGGTGTGCTGTTTCATATTGGGACCACCGCTCCGCGTAAATTCCCGCGTTGACTTCCCCCAACCACTCTCCAATAATCCGCCCATGCCTCGCCCCGATGCCGTCCGCCGCGTCAAGAGCTACTCTGCAGCCGACGGCTACGTCTATCAGTATTACTTCTTCGAAGGCAATCGTGCACAAAAGGACGGTCGTCCCGGTGGTGAATTTACTTACGTGATCTCCGCCGACCGCCGCTCCGCATTCCCCTTCAAAATCTTCGTCAGGCAATCGGCATTGGACGCCTGGGCAAAGCAGAACGGCCGCTCGCTCACGAGCAGCGAGGAATATGCCGTCGCCAAGATGCGTCTTTTTCAGGCTTTCGATGAAGGTTCCGTCCAGCCCCCACCGGAGGGTCAGCAGGCCCGGGAAGTCGTCGTCGACGAATCCAATCTTGAAGATCTGCTCGGGAAACTCGGGATCTAACCCTGGACGCCCCTAACGTCCGGGACCGCTGATTCGCACTGAACCAATCCGTAAGTCGCGGCGTCTGGTTAAGTGCAGGGAGAGAGCGGGCTTTCGAGGCTCGCGGGACAACAAATGCAGGAGCTCGTTCTGGTCCAACTAGGGCGCAGGGTCGAGGGTGAGCTGGAGCACCAGACGACCCAGGCTGACACCAGGCGCGAGTTCGAGGAGCGCCTCGCCGAGTGCGGCCCGCTCGCCTATCGCGTGGCTCGCGGCGTCTTGCGCAATACTGCCGATGCGGAAGATGTCGCGCAGGAAGCGCTACTGCGCGCGTATCGCAAGTTCGATCGCCTGCGCGATCGCAACCGCTTCCGCGCCTGGCTCGTTCGAATCACGTTTCGTCTCGCGCTCGACCGTTTGCGCTCCGGGAAACGCCGCGAACTCCGCGACACCCTTTGGTCGCAGCCCGAGCACCAGCCGCGTGCCGCGACTGCCGAAGACCTCGCCGCTTCGAGCGAGTTCCAGGCGCATCTTGATAATGCTCTCGCGGAATTGCCGGAAAAATTGCGCCTCGTCCTTTTGCTTGCGGCCATGGAAGGCCACACCATCGACGAAATCGCCTCCATGCTGGGTATTTCCACGGGCACGGTGAAGTCCAGAATTTTCTATGCGCGAAGACAGTTAGCGGAGAAGTTGCGATGCCATGCAAACATTATAAAGAAGCGTTGATCGAAGCTGCAGCCAGTGGCGCCCAGCCGCAAGGGGATCAGCGCGCGCACATTGCTGCCTGCGCTGATTGCCGCGCGACATTCGAACAGGAACAATCCCTCTTCTCCTCGATGGACGCTGGCCTTCAAGTCACCGCGAACGCCGAAATGCCTCCTTCTCTTTTGCCGCGCGTCCGCGCACGCCTTCAACAGGAATCGGCCCTAAGTCGCAGTTGGCCTACCAACTGGCTCGTTTCGGCGAGCGCCGCAGGATTGCTGGTTACTCTCTTCGCGGTGCACGCCGTCTGGCGCACAAATGTCGTACAAAAGCCGGTCGAGACGGCAGGGAAAACAATTGTGCCGCCACGGGTGACACTGCCGGCACTGAAACAAAACCCCGCAGTTCTGCCACCGATGAAGAAGAATTCTGTTTCGCAGCGCCATCTCGCTATCGCCAAGAACTCTCGGGCGCACGAAACGCTGATCAGGAGAAAGACCGTGCCGGAAGTGCTGGTCCCCCGGGATCAGGAAGTCTTGCTAGCCGAGTACGCCGAGCAGTGGCGTTTTCACAAGCGTGCTCCGCTTCTCGCTCAGGATTCCGACGCGACAATTTTAGCGCCATTGCAAGTTGCTCAGATCCAAATTGTCGAGCTTGACGTCAAGCTCTTAGCGGACCAGAAATCGCAATGACTTCCGCGAACTTCGTTAAATCTCAGAACGGTTCGAATCATCCAGGAGGATTACAATGAAGAAATTGTTCTATTTGCTTTTGTTCGGCGCGCTCTGCCAGCCCATGCACCAGCTGCGCGCTCAGGAAAAGCCCAAGACCGAGGAACGCGTGAAGGTTCCAACTCCTATTAAGGTGCAGATTGTGTTTACGGAGTTCGAGGGTGACAAGAAGGTCTCCAGCATGCCTTATGCCTTCACAGTGATTAGCGATGAAAAGGTCGGCGGCAATTACTCAACGAGTCTTCGAACCGGCATCCGCGTTCCCATCGAGACGGACGGCAAAGACCAGAAAACCACATACCTGGATATCGGCTCGAACATCGATTGCGGCATCAGGACCGAAGACGACGGCCGCTTTCACGTTTATCTAACCTTCGAACGTTCCGCTCTCTACCCCAACAAATCCATCGAAGGCGAGAAACTGGTGACCAATCCGGGTGGAAATCCGCTCGTTCGGACATTTCGGGGCTCGGAGAATCTGATCTTGAAAGATGGGCAAACCTCGGAGAATCTCTTGTCCACAGATCCACTCAACGGCCACACGCTGCGCGTCTCCGTGACCATCAACGTGCAGAAGTGATACGAACTCTCTCTAATTCTTCAGAAGCAACGCTGCCAGTGCCGAAGTCAAATCCGCGTGCAAAAACCGATAACCTAGTTTTTCAATCGCTCCTGGCAAGACGCGCTGGCTGGATAACAACAGCGCGTCCGCCATTTCACCCAGCGCCAGCCGCAGCGCAAACGCCGGAGCGGGGAAGAGCGCCGGCCGATGCATCGCCTGCGCCAGCACATATGTGAACTCTGCGTTTTGCAGCGGTTGCGGCGACACGATATTCACCGCGCCCCGTAAGGAAGCGTGCTCGATCACCAATCGCAAAATCCCGACGACATCTTCGAGCGCCACCCACGACATCCACTGCTGCCCGGAACCCAGCTTTCCCCCAACGCCAATCTTGAATGGCAGCATCATTTTCGGCAGCGCACCGCCCTCGCGCGCCAAAATAATCCCGAACCGAGCCAGCACCACCCGAATCCCTAGCGCGTCGGCCTTCCGCGCTTCCACTTCCCATTCCTGCACCAGCTCCGCCAGAAAATCTGTCCCCGCCTGGCTCTCTTCCGTCAGCGTTTCGTCCCCGCGGTCGCCGTAATACCCGATCGCGGATGCCGACACCAGAACGCTTGGCCGCGCATTCATCTTCGCCAGCGCTCCCAGCAGTGCGCGCGTCGTCTCGATCCTGCTCGAGCACAGTAGCTCTTTTCTTTGCGTTGTCCAGCGCCCGTCCGCAATTGATGCGCCCGCCAGGTTCACAACGGCATCGGCACCCACCCCCGCGCCGCCCAATTCTCCCGTCGCCGGATTCCACGCCACAACAAACCCTTCTTTCGCTTCCCCGCCGCCCGCAGTTTGTGGTCGAAGCAATCGGCAAACAGTATGCCCACCCCGCGCCAGCGCGCTCACCAGCGCGGTCCCCACCAGCCCCGACGAGCCCGTTACCAGAATCTTCATCGTTTTCCTCTTCGCTCTTCCTTGTCCGGCGCGGACAAAAGACCATCTCCCCGTACGCTACGCAACCGGCTCTGAACGGTCAAGCAATCGAAACCTTCAAATCTTAGCTCGCTGATGAAGATGTTGAATTCTCCTTCGTCCTAAACAGATCCAGCACTGCAACGTTCGGGATTGCACATGCTCCAACCCGTCCCACTGGCCCCCTCAAGCAGCGCAGGTTACAATTCCCCTGTGCCACCTGTCTCACAAACGATTCGCGTCACGGTCCTCTTTTTCGGCCGCCTCAAGGAACTCACCGGCCATGCCGAGCATTCCATCGAGTTCGCAGACGCCACGACGATCGAGCAACTCTTCGCTCTCTACGCCGCGCGCCATCCCGAGCTCGCAAAATACCGCTCCTCGGTTGTCGCTTCGCGCAACCAGGAATTCGCCGCCTGGGATACGCCTGTCCGCTCCGGCGACGAAGTCGCGTTTCTCCCTCCCGTGAGCGGCGGCTGACGCATCCACATGGCGACACTCCCCCACGATGACCTCTACCAGTTGGTTCGCGAGCCCATTGACATGGCGGCGCTGGCCCGCCACGTGCGCGCGCCCGACGATGGCGCCACCGTCACTTTCGATGGTTTCGTCCGCAATCAGTCCCACAATCGTCCGACTCTCCACTTGGACTACGAAGCCTACGAATCCATGGCCCTCGCCAAAATGCGCGAAATCGGCGTTCAGCTCCACGAAAAATACTCTATCCATCGCGTCGCCATGGTCCACCGGCTCGGGCGCCTCGGGATCGGTGACACCAGCGTATTCATTGCCGTCAGCGCGCCGCACCGGGCCGCCGCCTTTGACGCCTGCCGCTTCGCCATCGACACCCTCAAGCGCACCGTGCCCATCTGGAAAAAGGAGTACTTCGAAGACGGCGCGGTCTGGGCAGAAGGTGAACTGCCGCCCGCACCCGCGGCGACGCCGCGCGCGAAACCTGCATCTTAACTCCCAATGTCGATAACACCTTTTCGCCCCCACATCACTTTACTCTTGGCGGTCCAAGCGCTGCTCTTCGCCGGAGTCGCGTTCAGCCAGGACCAGTCCGACCGTCCTCCCTGGGCGCGGAAACCGAAGTCCACCGCTACCGTCGACTCGAATTCCAAATCGAGTACGACTTCCACCTCCACCGCGGCCCCCGCTTCGTCTCCGGTCGGCGAGCCCGGAAAAATCGTCCAGCCCACCTCGCCCGTTCCCGTGGATGACTCGCAAGATCCCGCGGCCCAGCGCGGCCGCATCCGCGTCAACGTCAATCTCGTCAATGTTCTCGTCAGCGTCCTCGACGAAAAGAACCGGCCCGCTCCGGACCTTCCCAGGGAGGCCTTCCACCTGTATGAAGAAGGCGTTGGGCAGAAGATCGACAAGTTCGAATCGGAAACTTCGCAGCCGCTGGACCTGGCCATCATGATCGACTCCAGCCTCAGCGCCCACAAGGAGATCAGCTTCGAGCAGGAAGCTGCCGCCCACTTTATCCGCCAGGTGCTGCGCCCCGGCGACCGTCTGTCCGTTTTCGCCTTCGACGAAAACGTGACGCAGGTCGCCGCGTTTTCGGATAACGTCGCCGAGCTGCAAGCGGCAGTTCGCAAGATTCCCGCCGGCGCCGGCACCTCGATTTATGACGCCGTGCTCCTCGGTTCGCGCGCCCTCGAGCGCCGTGGAGACGACCGCCGCCGCGTCATCATCCTGGTTACCGACGCCGGCGAAACCACCAGCACCTCCGACTTTGACGCCGCCCGCAAGGAAGCCGTCCGGTCCAACACGCTCCTCTACACCATCGTCATCCGCCCGGTGAAAAACGAAAGCGGCCGCAACACCGCCGGTGAACACGCCCTCGAAACCATGACCGACACCACCGGCGGCGCCATGTTCTATCCCGACACGCCCCAGGAACTCGGCGCCATCTTCGATCGCATCGACCGCGAGCTCCGCACCCAGTATCTCCTCGCCTACTATCCCACCCCTCGCGGCCCCGCCAACACCTACCGCTCCATCGTCGTCGCCGTCAACCCCTCCGGCTACCACGTCCGCCACCGCAAGTCCTACCTCACCGGCCCGCAATGAATCCGTGATCGGTGGCACTTCTAATTTCCAACTTCTGCTTCCTAATCGGATCGGGCAAAGTAATTATTTTGGTTGCTGAATTGTTACACCGTGGCCGGCGCTCCTATCGCTTGCAGGATGCGCGTAAAGCGCGGCGAAATGCGTAGCGGATCAAATTCGTGATATTGATGGATGAACAGCAACCTTCCATTGCGCTGCTCCAAAGCACTCTCCAGCAGAGTGAGAGCTTTTTCATGATCGCCCAGCACCGTATAAATGCCGGCCAAATCCACAGGCGAAACATAACGCCGCGTCGCTTCAGATTCCAAGCGGCGCAAAATCAAAAGTCCTTCTTTCTTCTCGCCGCCTTCTATGAGTGCCCGCGCCAGGTCCGCTTGTCCTTCCAGCGTTTCTCCTGCGAGGCTCACGCCCTTCTTATAGGTTGTAATCGCCTCTGGAAACATCTTGTGCGATTCATATGCGTAGCCCAGGTGCCCGTACACTCGCAGGTAGTTTGGATCAAGTGCAATCGTCTTTTTGAACTGCTCCAGCGCTTCTTCGAAACGTCCCGCCTTCACGTACGCCAATCCCAGGTGTGAGTTCATGTGCGACGAGAGCGGATCTAATCGCAACAAGAGTTGGGATTCCTCGATCGCTTCCTCGTGGCGTCCCGCCAGCGTGAGGTAATGAGAGTAGGAGTGATGGGCTTCCTCGTACGTGGGCTTCAGCTCCAGGGCGCGCTTGTATTCGCGATCCGCGCCGGCCCACTTCCATTCGCCATAGAACAGCTCGTTCGCCATCGACACGTGGGCCTCCGCAAGATCCGGATTGATGCTGAGTGCGCGCATCGCGGCTTCTCTCGACAGCTCGAAGGCCTTCTTGGGATCCAAATCAGCGTCGGCCCGTTCGGCGTACGCGTCCGCCAGGCCGGCGTAGGCTAACGCGAAACTCGGGTCGAGTTCGATGGCCCGCTGAAAGTACCGGAGGGCCAGCGCGATGGTGGCCTCGGTCTTATTGTCGAGCAGCAGATGGCGTCCTTTGAGATAGGCGGAATAGGCCTCCCAGTTGAGCTGCGTGGCGGGCTGAGGCGCTGCGCGGCGCTGGCCCAGCCCGACGTCGATACGTCGCGCGATCGCCTGGGCCACATCCGATTGGAGCTCGACCACGTCTTTGAAGCCCCGGTCGAAGCTCTCCGACCAGACGTGCATCTGGTCGCTCACGCGGATAAGTTGTGCGGTAACCCGCACACGCGAGCCGGCCTCGCGCACGCTACCTTCCAGCACATAGTCAACGCCCAGCTCGTGCCCGATTTGGTCGATGCCTTTACCGCTGTTCTTGTATTTCACCGCCGACGTGCGGGCGATGACGCCGAGCCGCTTCGGATCCATTGCGCCAAGTTGTGAGATCATCTCCTCCGTCATGCCATCTGCGAAAAACTCCTGACGGGGATCTCCTGTTAGGTTCTGGAAGGGCAGCACCACGATGCGCATCTGTAGCGCCGGACGCTTCGGCGTCGCAAAGCGATAGGCGATTACCGCGGCAATCAGCACCACCACAGCGCCCAGCGCCAACCATGGTCGCGCACGCGAGCCATGAAGGACCGAATGCTCAATCACCGCCGGACCATTCGAACCTGCTTCCTGCCCTTCGCTTGAAACCTGCGCTAACGCTGGTTCGGCTACTACCGCCGGCGCAGGCTTCGCAATGAACCGATATCCGCGCCGTGGCAGGGTCGCGATGACCCGCGGACGCTCTGCGTCGTCGTTCAGAACCGCCCGGATCTGCTTGATGGCCTGGTTGATGGCCAGATCGAAATCGACGAAAGTGTCGCCCGGCCAAACGTGGTCGCGCAGCTCACGCCGGGTGATCAACTCGCCAGGACGGCTTGCAAGGTATGCCAGGATCTTGAATGGCTGGGGTTGCAGTTTTAGAGAGGAGCCCTGTTTCCGTAGTTCCTCGGCAGCGAGGTCGAGTTCGTAGTTCTCGAAACGGATGACGCCCGGATTTTGCGTCCCTGGACGCATGCCTGTAATCGCGCTTGGCCGGGATTATAGCTCAAAAGCCCCTTTCGCTCGTGTGGCTTACCTCATCACATCTCTATCACTCAGAAAGCATCGGCCGAACATTGCGTTGCGGAAGCCCTTGGTGCACCGTGGCCGCTTAGGAGGACCCCATGCGTAATATCCAGAATCACCTTGCACAGCCCACTCTTATCGTTGGCGCTTTGATAGCTAGCTGCATCAGCATTTTGCTGCCGCTTCAGGCGCAATGCCCGGCAACCCCAAACATCTTTCAAACCAGCTTGCTCGAACCGCCCCAGCCCGGAAAAGAGTTAAGCACCGAGCAGCTTCAACAGATCCTAGCTTCCGGTAGCATGCCGGTCTTCGACGTGCGCTTCGAGCTGGAATACGCGATCTCGCACATCCCCGGCGCCATCAACATCCCTCCCCTCAACAACACCTCCGTGGAACGCGAAGTGAGCCAGATCTCTGCTCTCTTCCCCATCAATCCGCACGCCGAGTTTGTCCTCACCTGCAATGGCCCCTTCTGCGGCAAGAGCAAACGCGTGGCAGCCGCATTGGCTGTCGCTGGCTATGACAATTTTTATCGATATCAACTCGGCTTACCGGTGTGGCGCGCACTGGGCAACACAGTGCGAACCGATTTTGAAGGCTTCGCCTACATCTTCAATCGTGACCACACCGCCGTCTTTGTCGACGCCCGCACTCCACAGGATTTCCTGGCCGATACAGTCACCTGCGCCGTAAACATCCAGCCAGGCGAAGCGACTGCCGCGAATGACGACGGCCGTCTGCCGCTCTGGGACAAAGGCGCGCGCGTGGTCGTCTTTGCCGATGATCCTCAGCTTGCAAAGAGGGTTGCCTCGGAAATCGCTAAGAAAGCCTATTGGAGCAGCAGCTATTTCAGCGGCAGCTTCGCGGACCTGGACAACAGTCACCTCCGCATCCACAGCTCGCGCCGCTGCCCCAACGGCCTACCTTCTGCCGAAAATGATGATGAATAGACCAGCCTCCGGCAGGGCTTTACAGTGCGGGCGCGCCGAGGCGGATGGCCCGGACAACAGATCTTGCGATAAAATTGAGCAGATGAGATGACGGCGTCGGCTACCACGTCCGCCGCCGCAAGTCCTACCTCACCGGCGCCCAATGATTGCGCGCAGTCTTCCGAGAGCCGCCACTTTCAATCAGGCTTGGGACAATCTCCACCATTGGCGACACTTTATAAAAAGCCTTATTGAAGATTGCTTGTGTGCGCCGGTTCCGCCATTTTCAGCTGTTGGTCAGCCTTTTCGAGCGCCTGAGTTCCAGCCTGGTGGTATAGTCTGCGAGACCCTTGTGATTCTCATAGGGTGTCGGATATTGCTTGCCGTACATGGAAAAGGAAGAGCGGGATTTGGCGAATTACTACCTCACGCACCCCAGCAAAACTGCATCTTCTTGACGACTGACATGGGAATAGGCCTCCTGGCTCATAAGGCGTCGTGCGCGAGCCGTTTGCTTCGTCACGGCCTCGTACGCCATAGGCGTACAAAGCCGGCAATAAAGAAGCTCGGAAGGATTCATAAGGATTTAGTTTGAATGGGCGGCTAGCCAATTCGCGAAAAGAGACGCGGACGACCGAGCCATCCGCCGCTGACGGGGCAGGTGGCACACCCTATGTGCTTGGCTCTCAATCGCGTGGCCTACCCTTTTGCGATTTTGTTTTTTGCAAAGGGTGGGACATTCTTCGCTTCGTCTCGCCTCCGCGGGAATCCTTCAACCTGTCCCCGCAGCCGTTCAACCCTCAATTTCGACGATTCCCTGCAAAATACTTAATAGTTGATACCCGCGTGCTATCCTATCCCCGTGTTCGTCGAAATGGATCCTCGACAGGCCTTTCCTTTCTCTAGCCTGTCCGCTGTCCCCCATCGCGCAGCGCGCAGACCGATACTTCGGAGAACTACCAGTTTTCGCCATGACCAAGAACTATCTCCAAGTCGCCGTAGAAATTGCCCATGAAGCCGGCAAAATTCTCAGCGAAGAATTGTCGCGCCCGTTGGACATTGCTTACAAAGGCGACGAGGTGGATCTCGTCACCCAGGCGGACAAGCGCTCGGAACGGTTCATCGTCGAGCGGCTAACCAAATACTTTCCCGACCATGCCATTGCAGCCGAAGAGGGAACGGGGCATGAGAGCGCTTCGGCTTCGGAATTTCGCTGGCACGTCGATCCGCTCGACGGCACCACGAATTTCGCCCACCGGTATCCTTGCTTCTGCGTCTCGATCGCTCTCGCCCAGCGGGATACGCTTCTCGCCGCCGTCGTCTTCAATCCGTTTTACAATGAACTCTTCACCGCCGCGCACGGCGAAGGCGCCACCTTCAACGGCAAAAAAATCCACGTTTCCAAGGTCGCTACGCTCTCGACAAGCCTGCTCTGCACCGGCTTTCCCGTGCGCAACCGCAAGGCCAGTCCGAATCTTCAATACTACGGCGACTTCACCCAGCACTCTCACGGCGTGCGCCGCGATGGCTCCGCCGCGCTCGATCTGGCCGCTGTCGCCGCCGGCCGCTTTGACGGCTTCTGGGAATTTAATTTGCAGAAATGGGACACGGCCGCGGGCGTCCTGCTAGTTGAAGAAGCCGGCGGCAAAGTGAGCGATTTCGCCGGAAATCCTTACCAGCTTGGCGGCCCCGTCATTCTCGCCACCAACGGGCTGATCCACGAAGAGATGCGAGCCATGGCGCTGGAGATCTCCCGCCGGGCCCTGCCCGCTCCTGCCCATTCGGCTGCAAACCCTTGAAAAGTCTTCTCTTTACGCCCTAATCACAACCTTACGCCGGGCTTATGACTTCGTTACGCCCGCAAAGCTAGCATTCTGTGGCAACGACGAAGCATTCTGTGCCATTTACAGACCACACCGCAATGTCGACGCCGGAATCTTCATGTCGCATATCGGGCTGTTCAGCTACTACCAATTCGACAACTGGGCGTATCAGCCGTCGTATGTTTCATCGAACACACCGTGGTTTTTCAATGGCGTACGCATTCAGATTTTTCCGACGGAGCATCTAAAGATCGAGCCGTGGTTTACGAACGGCTGGCAGTCCTACGGACGATTCAACGGCCGGCCGGGAGTCGGATTCCAACTCCTCTGGCGGCCGAATGGGTGGCTATCGGTCCTGGGAAATCAGTACGCGCTGGGTGAGGATGCCCTGAACACGCCGGGCCGAGTCCGCTATCACACCGACGATAGCATTCAGATCAAATACTTCGACAACCCAGAAAGATTTTTGGACAAAGCCGCCTTCTCGCCTACCGGAGATATGGGATGCGAGCATGGTGGCGGCGTCAGCTGCGCCGGCAATTCTGCGAAGGGTCCCAAGCAGAGCTTTCTGGGTTACATGATCTACAATCGCCTCTGGTTCGATCGAGACAAGTACGGTCTGACGATTGGCGGGGGACAGATCAATAATCCTGGGCGGTATTTGGTCTTGCTGCCGCCGATCAACGGTGCGACGGCTGCTTCGGGCACGCCCTACTTCACGGAGAATCCCGGCGATCCGTACAAGGCTTGGGATATGTCGGGGACGTTTGATTGGATGCCGAGCCAATATATTACGTTCCGTTGGGAGTACAACCATCGGGCGGCGAACGTACCTTATTTTTCCGGGTCTGGAGGCGTGACGCCGCCGGGCGGCAATACTGGCCCGGCAGGATCAATGGTATGCCTCAGCGGATTCACGACCTGTAACGGTTAGCCAACAAATACCTGGCTCCCGGATCTCCGCAAGACCGAGAACCGGCTGAACATGGCCATTCTCGTCAAATTCTAATCTCGGCGCAGAGAATCCCAACCGCATTCAGGCCCAGAGTCTCGCGCAGGTCAGTGGTTGTTCCATCCATCCGGTCTACGTCGTAGAATGTTGATTGTGGCGATAAAGAAAACCAAGAGAGGCGTCAAGCGCAGGAAAAGCCCCAAGGCAAACGTGCCAGCGATCCCGAACTGTACCTGCTTTGCGGAAGCAGCCGCCTGCCTGGCGGAGATTGGAAAGGGATTCCACGCGCGCGGCTGGGTTTTGGGGACGAGTGGAAACTTCAGCACGGTGATTTCCCGCGAGCCGCTGCGACTGGCCATTACTTCAACAGGCTTGGACAAGGGCAGCCTTACGTCCGCGCAGTTTCTGGAGATGGACGACGCAGCCAACGTCGTCCGCGGCGATGGCCGCCCGTCTGCTGAAGCTCTGCTCCATCTCGCCATCGCGCGCGGCGTGGACGCCGGCGCGGTCTTGCATACTCATTCGGTTTGGAGCACCGTCCTTTCAGGCTCGCATGCATCACAGGGCGGCATCGCCCTAGAAGGATACGAAATGCTCAAAGGATTGGAAGGCGTTCGAACGCACAAGCATCGCGAGTGGCTGCCGATTCTCGAGAATTCGCAGGACATGGTTGAACTGGGGGAACGCGTTTCAAAAACCCTGCGGGAAAGCCCCGGCATCCATGGTTTTCTTCTGCGGGAGCATGGGCTTTATACTTGGGGTGCGGGCTTGCAGGAAGCCAAGCGCCATGTTGAAATCCTGGAGTTCCTGATGGAAGTACTGGTTCGCTCCGGAGCCGCACAGAGTGCCTGATTCCCGCGCTGCCTGAGCCTGGAGATAAATTGCCGTGGCCGTCCTTCGAATCCCCGATGAAAACCGTTCGCTCCGCGAACACGATGAGGTTCGAGACTACCTTGCCGGAATTGGCATTGACTACGAACGCTGGGAGTCTCCGGCCGACCTGCCTACGGATGCTTCCGCGGAGCAAGTCCTGACGGCCTACAGCCAGCAAGTCGAGGAACTCAAGCGCCAGGGTGGCTACGTCACAGCGGATGTGATCGACGTCAATGCGGATACTCCCGGGCTGGATGCGATGCTGTCCAAGTTCAACATCGAACACCGCCACGATGAGGACGAAGTCCGTTACATCGTCGCCGGGCGCGGCCTGTTTCATATCCATCCGCAACAGGGCCCGGTTGTCGCTATAGAGGTTGAAGCCGGTGACTTGATTCGCGTCCCGCGCGGGACGCTCCACTGGTTCGATCTCTGCGGAGACCGCCGCATTCGCGCCATTCGTCTGTTCCAGGGCAAGTCTGGCTGGACGCCCCACTATACGGCCAGCGGAGTCGACCGGAATTACGAACCCGTTTGCTGGGGACCCAGGTACATTCCGCCGCAAACGGCGGCGAAGTAGCTGGTGTGTCTCCGATCGACGAATCTCAGATCCGCGTCATTCTTCTTGACATCGAAGGCACGACAACACCCGTCGAATTCGTTTATCAAACGCTTTTCCCTTATGCAAGCCGCAAGCTAGAGTCTTTTCTTCGAGAACACTCTCAAGATCCAGAAATTCATTCTTTGATTCAGGATCTGCGCGCGCACCACGAGGTGGATGAGCGCAATGGCTTTGAACCGCCCGGCTGGCAGGACCATCCGGAAGTAGCGCAGCTGCAATCGAGCGTCAGCTACGGCCAATGGCTGATCGCGCGAGACAGCAAGTGCACGCCCCTCAAGTCTCTCCAGGGGAAAATATGGCAGCAGGGATTCGCAGGCGGGGAATTGCGCGGCGAAGTGTTTCCCGATGTGCCCATCGCTTTCGAACGATGGCGGCGGCAGGAAAAAATCATCTGTACGTACTCGTCGGGAAGCGTCGTAGCGCAGCAACTCCTGTTTCGCACCACGGCCTCAGGCGACCTGACGCCGTACATCTCCTGTTTCTTCGACACCCGCGTCGGAGCGAAAACAGAAGGGGAAAGCTACAAGAAAATCGCGGCTTCGTTTTCGTATGCGCCACACCTGTTTTTTTTTGTTTCCGATGCGGTGAAGGAAATCGAAGCGGCGCGGTCCGTCGGAATGCAGGCCATCCTTTGCGAACGCGATAGTCGAGCATCCTCTTCGCCAGCCGCGGGAGGTGTCATTCGCAGCTTCGACGGCGTTCTTCCCGACCAGCGTCTCGGGCCGCGCTAGTGCCGCCTCGTCCTAGCGCCGCCGCCGCGGTTACTTGGCTCCCCGCTCCGCATACAGCTTCAGAATCGCCGGTCCAATGGAAAAGTCCCAGGCAAAAATACCGATGTTCTTGTATTTTTCAGGAATTTCGTAAAGATCCGCGGCCTCCGCTGCCGGCACGCCTGCTTTGCGCATCTTCTGGGCCTGCTCCTCGATGTCGTCGAAGAGCGCCCGGGAGAGTGCAATCCCTTCTTGCCCACAAATGGGGCCATGTCCGGGCACAAACAGCGTGTCCTTGTCCCAGGAGGCGAATGTCTTCAACGTCTGCCTCCACCCGGACACAGTAGCCTGCGCGTCGAAGCAGACCGGGTACATGCCGGAAAACAACAGATCGCCGGTATAGACCACGTTTTGTTCCGGAACCTGCACGATTACGTCCGTCCCCGAATGTCCCGGGTAGCTCTCGATCACCGCGGTTATTCCGCCCAAGTCCACCTTCATCGGCAACTTCGCCGGATCAATGGGATGATTCGGCAGTGCCAGCACCGTGGAATTTGTCACGTTGTACAGATTTGTTGCAGAGGCCAGATTGCCTTCGCGGTGTTTCCGCGCCGTTTCTGTTTTGGCCTCTTTGATCGCCTTCTCGATGGGTCCCAGGAAGGCCGCCTTGTCGGCGCCCTGCAGCGCCCCATAGCTCTCCACAATCCGCTTCGCCACGTTGGCATGCGCCCACAAAGGAATCCCGTTGGCACCATAGAACGCATTCCCCATCGAATGATCGAAGTGATAGTGCGTGTCCAGCGCGCCTTTTACGGGAGCTTGGCTGACCGTCCGCAGTGCATCCATCTGAAAGGCGGCGCCGGGCGCGCTTATAAAACCCTCTATCAGCAGCGCGCCATCTTTGCCAACCAGGAATCCTCCGTTGCATACCGTCTGAAATCCTTTCGAGGGATCGGAGATTGTCGCGTACAGCCCTTCACCGATCTTTCTCACCGACGCGAAGCCCTTATCGACAATCGGTGTTTGAGACACCCGCGAGTCGGTCGCCAGCTCTGCCGCCAGCGCCGGCATCCGGAGCAACTTGGCGGCGGCATACAACGCTCCGAAATACGATGTCTTGGCCAGAAAACTCCGCCGTGAAAACGGCAGCGAGTTAACCGTTTGGCGGTCACTTCTGCCGCCGGCCGTTTCATAGTTTCCTCTGTTAAAGTCGATCATGGCTCCTCCGGCCGAATTAAGTTTCCACTCGTGGTGACTCTTTGGAAGGGGGCTATTCTAGCAGAGCGTTAAAGCGAAACTAGTTTCTTATATTTCGTACGGATTTATTGAAACATCGACCGGCCCGTGACCCTGGGAGAGCTTGTCATTCACAACACGCATGTTATCTATATGATGGATATACGTAATCTGTCTTCCGTACCATAGGTGGTCAGCAACAACTCTTTCCTAAATTGCTCCGGCGGAATTCCGTTACTCCTTGAGGAGGCACTCTGGCATGACCAAGATTAAGGGTACGCTAGCATTGGCAATAGGGTTGGTGCTCGCTCCTTCCTGGCAAGCGCAAGAAGCCTGGCGGCAGGCGTGCATCCAGCAGTGTTACGCTCAGCCTGCGCCCAGCGATCCTGAACTTCAGAGGCAGGAGATCGTCAGCCTGGAAAAAGAAGCCGCACATGCCATCCAATTAAACAGCAGTACTTTCTTTTATCGTATTTACAGTGATGATTTTTCTGGCACACTTTCTCACGGCCAACTGATAAACAAGGCGCAGTGGATTGCGGCGATCGAATCGCCTTTGGTCAAGCGTGAATCGTTCAGCGTCTCCGACATTAGAGTCCGCATTTTTCAAGACATTGCCGTCGCAACTTGCCTCTGGTCATCGCGGTTCATTTTGAATGGCCAGCACCTCAGCAGCCAGATCCGCGCTTTACATGTTTACATCAACACCCCTCATGGTTGGCACGTCATCGCCGGCCAGACGACCAACCTGCCCCCGGACGTGCAACAGCCACTGTAGGGATTTGCCGATCTCAAGCGTGTGCCTCGCGTGTGCCTCGCGTTGACGCCCCGTACTGCGGATGTTACGCTCGCCGTTCGCTTTCCAAAACGCATGCGCGCCGTCGACCTGATTCGCAAGAAACGTGATTCCGGAGAACTCTCCCGCGAAGAAATCAATTTTCTGGTTTCTGGCTACACCTGCGGCGAAATACCCGATTACCAGATGGCTGCGTGGCTCATGGCCGTGTGGATTCGCGGTTTGAACCGCTCCGAGCTCGCGGCCCTCACCGAGGTGATGCTTTATTCCGGAGAAGTCCTCAACCATTCCGAGATCGCCGGCAAGAAAGTGGACAAGCACTCCACCGGAGGGATTGGCGACAAGACTTCTCTCATTCTTGCTCCCATCGTCGCGGCGGGCGGCCTAACGGTTCCGATGATCAGCGGCCGCGGCCTCGGCCACACCGGCGGCACGCTCGACAAACTGGAAGCGATTCCGGGCTTCAACGTGAATCTGTCTCTCGAAGAATTTCGCCGCGTCCTCCGCGAATGCGGCATGGGCTTGATCGGGCAGACAGCGGAGATTGCTCCCGCCGACAAGAAAATCTACGCGCTCCGTGACGTTACTTCCACCGTCGAGAATATCGGTCTCATCTGCGCGTCTATCATGAGCAAGAAACTCGCCGAAGGCATTGACGCCCTGGTGCTGGACGTGAAGACGGGCTCCGGCGCTTTCATGAAGAAAGAGGAAGATTCCGTTCGCCTCGCCGAAGTCATGGTGGAGACCGGGAAGCGCATGGGCAAAAAAGTGATGGCGCTCATCACCGGCATGGATCAGCCGCTTGGCCGCATGGCGGGCCATTCGAATGAAGTCGCCGAGTCCATCCAAGTCCTCAACGGCCGTGGCCCCGCCGATGTTCGTGACTTGAGCCTCGAACTCTCCGCCTGGATGTTCTATCTCGGTGAGAGAACGAAGAGCGTGGAAGAAGGCCGCCGCCTGGCCGAAACCATGATCGTCACCGGCCAGGCACTCGAAAAATTCCGGCAAGGGATTCGCCTGCAAGGCGGCGATGAACGCGTCGTTGACGAACCGGAACGCCTGCCCACCGCGCGCCTGCATTTCCGCGTAGCGAGTTCCGCCAGCGGCTTCGTCACCGGCACCAACTGCGAGCAGTTTGGCATCGCGCTCGCGATGCTCGGCGGAGGCCGGGAAAAGAAGGAAGACAAGATCGATCACGGCGTTGGGCTCGAATTCCACAAGCGCATCGGCGATCGCGTGGAAAAGGGAGAACCGCTGGCCACGATTCATTACAATAGCGACGCCAAACTTGCCGAAGCGAAGAGCCGCATCGCGGACAGTTATCACATCGGCCAGGAAGCTCCGCGCGAGAAGCGGCCTCTTGTGCGCCGGGTGATTGGCGCTTGAATTTGCTGTGTGGAGAGAGGTGTTCATGGGACGTTTCACCGGAGTACTCGGCATGGCCGTGATACTGGGGCTCGCCTGGCTCTTCTCCACCGACCGGCGCGCCATCAAGCTCAAGACGATCACTTGGGGGCTTGGGCTCCAGTTGGCGCTAGGCTTTTTCGTTCTCCGTTCCGGTGTTGGTAGTTCGGTGTTTGGTTTCCTGGGTGTAGGCGCAAATAAGCTGTTGAGCTTTTCTTACGCGGGGTCCGCGTTCGTATTCGGCGACCTTGGTTTGCCGAAGGAACTTTCCCGGTTGGGCTTTTCGTTTGCGTTCCAAGTGCTTCCCACGATCATCTTCATTGCCGCCTTCTTCGCTGTGCTCTATCACCTCGGAGTGATGCAGCTGATCATCCGCGCTGCGGCGTGGATTATGACGCGCGTGATGGGCGCCAGCGGCGCGGAGTCCCTCAACGTTGCCGCCAGCATCTTTATGGGCCAGACGGAAGCTCCGCTCACCATCCGCCCCTTTCTTCCCACGCTCACCAAGTCGGAACTGATGGTCGTCATGACCAGTGGGATGGCGCACATCTCCGGTGGCATGATGGCCGGGTACATCCAGGTGGGAGGCGCCGATCCCAAGAATCTTTTGACTGCCGTCATCATGACCGCGCCGGGAACATTGCTCATGGCCAAGATGCTCGTCCCGGAAACCGAGCAGCCTCTCACCGCCGGCCGCGTGGAAATGCCCCCCATGGAAAAAGAAACCAATCTTCTCGGCGCCATCGCTCGGGGCACAACTGACGGCTTGCATCTCGCGCTCAATGTCGGCGCCATGCTGATTACCTTCATCGCTTTGCTTGCGCTGCTGAATGCCATCATGGGCGGCATCCACAACTGGCCCCACATGGCCTGGTTCCCGGAAAGTCTGCAGACCGTTTTCGGCTGGATCTTCGCGCCGATTGCCTGGCTGATCGGTGTGCCCTGGCATGACGCAGCGAAGATTGGCAACCTGCTCGGGACGCGCATGGTCATCAATGAATTTGTCGCTTTTGGCCAGCTTGGCCTAATGAAGGGCTCGCTCGATCCGCGCACTTTTGCGATCGCCACCTTTGCTCTCTGCGGCTTCGCCAACTTCAGCTCCATCGGCATTCAGATCGGCGGCATCGGCGCGCTCGCACCGGAGCAGCGCAGCCAGCTCGCAAAATTCGGCATCCGCGCTATGCTCGCGGGCACTATGGCAAACTTGATGTCCGCTTCCATCGTGGGGATCCTTTCGTGAGCGCAAAAAAAAGCTCTAATACCAAGACTCCGAAAACGATTCCGTCCGGAAAAATCGCTACTGCAACCCCTACTGGCAGTTCGCCGGGTGGCGAGTTTGAGCGCGCGGGAGAGGCGGCTGACTTCGTTTTTTCTCAGACGAAGCTGCGTCCCCAGATTGCCCTCGTCCTGGGTTCCGGCCTTGGCGGTTTCGCGGACGAATTCGCTGATGCCGCCAAGATTCCGTACGCGAAAATTCCGCACTTCCCTCAATCTACCGCCGTTGGCCACGCGGGGAAGCTCGTCATCGGAAAAGTAGGAGCAATTTCCATTGCGGGGATGCAGGGCCGCGTCCATCTTTATGAAGGTTATTCCGCGAAAGAGGTGGCCTTTCCCATCCGCGTTTTCGCACGCATGGGCGTCAAGGCGGTGATCCTCACCAACGCCGCGGGCGGCATTAAACGCGAATTTGTGCAGGGCCGACTGGTGGTGATCAGCGATCACATCAATTTGCAGGGCGTCAATCCGCTCACCGGGCCAAACGACGAGAGATTTGGCCTGCGCTTCCACGACATGACCGCGGCCTACGACAAGCGCTTTCGCGAAATGACCGTCGGCGAAGGAAACCGTATCGGACTCGGGATGTATGAGGGCGTCTACGCGGCGGTCCTCGGGCCGAGCTACGAGACGCCGGCGGAGATCCGCTACCTGCGCGCGATCGGCGCCGATCTTGTCGGCATGTCCACGGTCCCGGAAGTGATCGCCGCGCGGCATAGTGGGATTCGCGTGCTGGGCATCTCCTGCGTGACGAATGCGGCGGCGGGAATCCTGGATCAGCCGCTCAACCACCTGGAAGTGCTGGAGGTGGCAGAACGTGTGAAAGGGCAGTTCATCGGCTTGCTGAAAGGGGTCATTCCGCGAATTGCAGAGGCGATTGCATGAGCGAATATGAAACTCTGATTTCGGCGGCCAGGCAGGCAAGGGAAAATGCGTATGCGCCGTACTCCAATTTTCGCGTGGGCGCAGCGCTCCGCGCCACGTCCGGAAGAATTTTTGGCGGCTGCAACGTCGAAAATGCCACTTATGGCCTCACCGTGTGCGCCGAGCGCATCGCCATTTTCAAAGCCATCAGCGAAGGCGAGCGCGGCTTCGACGCCATTTCCGTGGTGACGGACACCGAGACGTTAACGCCTCCATGCGGCGCTTGCCGCCAGCTGATCTGGGAATTTTGCGGCGACGTTCCCGTGATCCTCGCGAACCTCAACGGCAAAACCGAAATATTCCAGATGCGCGAACTGTTTCCGAAGCCGTTTGATTCCTCGATTATAGAAACTGGAAAATAGAAAATGAAAAAACGAAATTGGATGCGCAGTTTCTCTTCGTGGCAGATCGTTGTTCTAGTTCCCATTTTCTATTTTCTATTCTCCGCTTGCTTTCACGCGCAAAACGCAAAAAAAGAAAAAATCGACATGCTCGTCGCGGGCGGCACGGTGGTTACGATGAATGCAGAACGCCGCATCATCGAGGACGGTGCGGTGGCGGTAAAGGGTAACGCGATCGTGGCCGTAGGATCGCGGGCGAACATCGAGGCGAAGTACGCTGCCGCGCAGACCATCAATGCCGGCGGGAAACTCGTGCTCCCTGGTTTCATCAACGGGCACACGCACGTGCCGATGACGCTGCTTCGCGGGTTGCGTGACGACGTGACGCTCGACGAGTGGTTGCGGAAACACATCTTCCCGGCGGAGGTAAAAAATGTGACGGAAGAATTTGTCCGCTGGGGCACGCGGCTGGCCGCGACGGAACAGATTCGCGGAGGAGTGACCACCTTCGCCGACATGTACTACTTCGAAGATGCCGTTGCCGAAGAGATCAAAGCCGCGGGAATGCGCGGCGTACTGGGAGAAACGATTCTTGATTTTCCTGCGCCGGACAATAAATCCAACGCCGCCATGCTGGAATACACCGAGAAATTTCTGAAGCGCTGGCAAGGCGATGCGCTGGTTCACGCCGCGGTCGCGCCGCATTCGATTTATACCTGCTCGCAAAAGACGCTTCAGGATTCGGCGGCGCTGGCGCGGAAGTACAGCGCGCCGATCCTCATCCACGTCGCAGAAATGCGAAAAGAGTTGGACGACAGCCGAGCGAAGAACGGCACGACGCCGGTGCAGTATCTCGACAAGCTCGGTATTCTCGGTCCGGACATGGTGGCGGCGCACTGCATTTTTGTTGACGAGACGGATCGCAAAATCCTGGCGCAGCTGCAGGTGGGATGCGTGCACAATCCTTCCAGCAACATGATGCTGGCGAGCGGCGTTGCTCCAGTGATCGAAGAACGCGCGGCAGGCGTGGCGGTCGGGCTGGGCACGGACGGCCCGGCGGGCAGCAACAACGATCTGGATTTGATGGAAGAAATGGACCTGGCGGCGAAGCTCCAGAAGATCACGAAGATGGACCCGCAGGCGCTGGGAGCGAATGCCGTCGTCGAAATGGCCACCATCGAGGGTGCGCGTGCGCTGCACATGGGAAAGGAAATTGGTTCGCTCGAAGCAGGAAAGAAGGCGGATTTGATTTTCATCGGACTGGACGCGCCGAACGCTGTGCCGATGTACGATATCTATGCGCAATTGGCGTACGCGTTGAAGGGGAGTGACGTGGAGACGGTCATCATCGACGGCCGCGTGGTAATGCGCGACAAGAAACTGCTTACGCTGGACGAACCGGCGGTGATTGCCAAGGCCAGGGAGTTTAAGAACAAGATCGAGGCCTCGCTGAAGTAAGCCTGGAAGAAATGAATTCAGGAAACAATGAAGTGCGAGCCCCGCAAAGTAGAAAAGGAATGAAGCAAGGCTCCGGCATCTCCGCATCCCTGGGTGCGATTGTAAGCTCGCTCGCCACCATGGGGTGCTGTCTACCTCTAGGATTTGCGGGCGCGCTGGGGGCGGCGGGCACGAGCGCGTTTCTGCAGAGATTCCGCCCCTGGCTCCTGGCACTTTCCATAGTGTTTCTGGGTGTTGGATTCTGGCAGCAGCGCCGCGCAAGGCTTTGCTCTATGAAACGAAGTTACTTGAGCGCCGTGCTGCTTTGGACGGCAGTGGTATTCGTTGTGGCGATGGTGGTTTTCCCTCAGGAAATCGCAGGATTCATTGCCGATCATTTTTCAGGTGCCGCGAGGTGAAGAAGAAAACCTTCTCCATCGGCGTGCTCGCAGTGATCCTAGTCTTTCTCGCGGTATACTTTGGGCTGGATTCTTCCACGCCGCCTGGTCAAGAACCTCTCGCCACGCTCACAACCGCGAATTTCGCGGCGTTCGAAGAGTCCTTCGACAAATCCACGGAAGGGCCCCGGCTGGTGCTCCTTCTTTCTCCGACTTGATCCACCTGTCTGCGGGGGGCCTCCGCGGTCGAACAACTCTTGCAACGTAATTCGAACCCTTCGCTCCGGGTGCTGGTGGTGTGGGAGCCGATACTTCCGACGGACTTGCGTTCACCGGTTCATAGCACGCTCGGGAGAATCCCGGACAAGCGCGCCCGTCAATTCTGGGACCCGCAACATCTCCTCGCACAAGAGCTCGGCAGGATTGCCGGTGAAAACCCGGGACAACCGAAGCCCGATTGTTGTATCAATCGAGGATTCTTCTGGGACGATGCCATTCTCTATGCACCACATTCGCAGTGGCGGCAGACACCGGCGGCCGTTTTCTGGAACGGCCCGGTCGTCCGCGTGACTTCTGCCCTCGAGAAGACGCTCCAGAATCGCCTATGACGGAGCGTCCTCAAGACTTGGCATAGCAAACCCCGCAGCGGAAGCGTCGTTCCTGTTTCAATTCCACAACGTAGACGATACGTCCACGGACAAAAATGTCTGGTGTGCCCGGCGCGTAGGGAGCAGCCACTTCGATTTCGGTTTTCGCAACGTATTCCTTCCGGCTCTTGAAACGGAGTCCGCCGCGGGAAATGTCCTCGCACGTCACGATATCGTCGCCAAAGGCGTAACTCCGGATATACGCCTTGAAATTCACTTTAGTGCGCACGTGCTTGCGTCTGTTTTCAGTGGGCGCCGGATCCGGTGACGAGGCCGGGAGTGTTTCAACGGGCTCCGCTCTTTCCTCCGCTTCCGTCGTCGTTTCCATCCGAACGGGCTCGCCGCCGGCATCTTCAGCAGCCCGCTTCCAAATCGTTGAGGACCCGCACGTCTTGCAAGAACGGACGATCCCTTCGTTGACCAGGTATACGTCCGATTCCAGGTCGCTTTGTTCAAGCATCTCGCGGGCCTTGCAGCTGCTGCACTGGAGCAGCACACGGCTGGCCTCTTTTTCGGAGTCCGTCATGCTGGGAAAATCGACTCCCCAGAGGTCCACCTCCGCGTCCAGGAAGGCCACGCCGTAGGTGTGGCTCTCGCCATGATGGCCGAGCTGGCCAACAACATGAACCTCAACCTCTTTGTCGGTGTCCAGCCTGCGAAGAATCAATTCCTGTTCCGCGGAGAGCACGTATTGCGAAACAATGCCAGCGCCGTGCCGGCTGAGCAACACCGTCTTGGTCTGCTCGGAGAAAACTTTGCCCTCCATGTCGCTGCCCACTAACAGAATTGCAATCTCTCTGGCAATTCGGTTGCTGCGACGTACGTGTTCTGGAGGCATTGCAACCCACGTTAAATTCCCCAGGAACTTGACAAGATGGTACTTGGATTTCTCCGCTAAAGTCACTGATTTTTGCAGACGCAGCTCGGCTAGCGCGAAACTGGAATTTCTGCCAATACCGGGCGTGGCAAGCGTATGATAGCTGTGTCGTTCCCAACCCCGACACTCATCCTCCCAGTTGTGCGCAAGACACCGGGGTGTCTCATGCAAGCTATCGCGCGCCGGGTGGAAGAACGCCTTCCCCTGACCGTAAGAGTGGATCTCTGCAGCCTGGATGTCCGTCATCGTGCGCATGAGGCCCTTACGGAAAACGTGAGCACCCATGGCGCGGGCGTCGTTTCAAGCAATCCCTGGAAACTGAATGATCGGCTGAACTTGTGGTGCCTGCCGGGGGATTTCCGAGCCCGCGCGCGAGTAGTTTATTGCGAGCCGCTCGGCCCCAATTCGTTCGCCATCGGGCTGCAACTGCTGGCCGCAGCGGGGGGATGGAAATAGCTCCCCCAGCGAAGCCCTCTCGATGGTCCTGCTGTATTCGAAGGAAACCTTTGGGATCTAGCGCGAAAGTGCCAGCAGCGATTCGTTCAGCTTGGTCAGGTCGGAGTCAAGTCGATAGTAACCGGGTCGCCAGCCAGCGGGAGTCTCATCGCCAGTGACGTTGAGTACCGCAAAATCGTTTGCCGCCCCTTTCTGGTTGTCCAGCTTCGGGAACTTATCACCGACATAGGTGGCGGGGTGCTGGCTGACGACGCGCTCGCACTCATTCACGGATAGAACGGCGCGCAGCATCCCTTGGTTTTTGGCGTGCGGTTGGCAAAAGTAAAGGGTTGGCATACAGGGGCATCATCGCCATTCGGTTCGCTAACTTGAATAGTACTTTGGGGCAATTGGCAGGAAAGGTGACCAAAAGTACAAGGAAATCGGGGTCAATTGGAAATTATTGATTCTGCAGAGCTTGGCGGAAGATTCCGGCTTCCTCGGATTCCCGATTCGGAACACTCCTGGAACTTACTTCTTGAGCATCTCCATTCCGGTCAGCGCGTAGATCGCTGCGCAATCGGTCACTTTTCGCATGTCGACGTTTTCCTTCGGTCCATGCGCCACGGAGAGCAGGCCGGGACCATAGGCGTAGGCCGACACCCCCTGTTCGGCGTAGAAACGAGTCTCCAGCAAGCCGGGGCACATCTCAAAACTTGGCACTTCGCCCGTAACCGCTCTAACGCTGCGAGCCAGCTCTTCCCCGAGCGGCTCCTCCTTACGGCACGCCGCGGATCGCCCCTCTTGAAGAATCTCGCATTCCAAAGGGATGCCTTCGCGCTTGCAACTCCCCAGGACCGCAATCAACTTGGTCTTCTCTTCCTCCAGATTTTCTTCGGGATTGATGCGCCGGTCTACCGTGAACCAGCACTCCTCCGGTACGACGTTGAAGTTCGCCCCGCCGCCGGTTTGTCCTCCCAGCATCAGAATCGAGTTGCGTGCTTGTTCCGCACCAACATTGAAGTTGGTGATATGGTGCTCCACTTCTCGCTTCAATTCCTGGAGCCGCTCAACGACGCGATGCATGCGCTCGAACGCATTTTCACCTTTGTGCTGCAAACCGACATGTGTGGATTTCCCGAGTACCCGGACGCGCAACGAAATTGCCCCGCGGTTCGCGTTCCACACGGTGCCGCTGGTCGGCTCAGCCAATAGCATGCCGATGCCGCCGCGGCCCAATCGTCCCTGCGCTGCCAGCCATGCCGAGCCGCCTTCGCCCCCCGTCTCTTCATTGGGAACCAGCGTCAAACTGATCCTGCCATTCAGTTCGGCGCCACATTCTTTCAGCGCGAGAATGGCATAGAGCATGGCGACAATCCCGCCCTTCATGTCGCAGGAGCCGCGGCCAAACAAGAAATGGGCTTTACGGAAAGGCTGGAATTGCTCCCTGGACTGGGCGGGAACGACGTCATAATGTCCGTGAAAGTAGAGAACGCGTTCTCCCCGTCCATAGGTCGCAATCAGACAGACGGGGCTGTCGCTCGTAACCTCTTTCGAATCAACAGCCTCCAGGCGCTCGCATTCAAGGCCGCATTGACGCAACCGGTTTTCCAGAAGATTGGCGCAAGCGCGATAATTCTTCCCCGGTGGGTTCTCCGTAGGTATGGCGACAAGCTCGGCCAACAGCGCGGCCATCTCGTCCTCGCGCTGACCAAGCCAGTCAAGAATCAGCCCGTTCCGCGCTTCGTCTTCGCTCGTTCGCGCACTCATCAGCCCTCATGCTAGAAGCCCGCGGCGGTGACGCCAAGCGCCATATTGGTGCATGAGGCGTAAAACCCGTTTCGATGCTTTGCAAGAAGAGAACGGCCCCGAATCGCTCGGGGTCGTGACGGAAAATCAGCTCCGACTTCTCGCGCAGCTAGAAGTTCATCTTCAAGCCGAGCTGTATGATACGAGGGTCGCGGGTTGAGGTCACTGTGTTGAACAACGTTGAGACGAAACTGGTCGAGCCACAGCAAATCGGATTGGTGTGGTTGAAAGTGTTGAAGGTTTCCCAGCGCAACTGACCGGTGAGACGTTCGGTGAACTTGATGTTCTTGAATAACGACAGGTCGGTCCGCCAGAAGCCGGGTCCGCGAATGGCGCCTGGACGCTCCGTGGTTTCGGTCGTCTGTGTTGCGGACGGTGCCGCGAAGGCGGAGGCGTTAAACCAACTTGTGATGGTATGCGGAGCGCCGGAGTTGGGGTCGCCAATCTGATTTGGACGGCAGCCCAGAGGCGAGGCGCCAAGCAGGCAGCCTGAGCCAGTCGGGTCATTGCAGCTAACCGAGGTTCCAAAGCAGGTGCCGTTGCCCAAGACGGCCGTGAGCGGAAGCCCGGTCTGGAAGGTCTGGATGCCGGAGAACTGCCAGCCGCCAAGAATGTGGCCCGTGAAGCCCTGCAGGTGGCGCAGCCAGGGCAGTTCCCAGACAAAGTTTGCGGTCAGTACGTGCCGCCGGTCGGCAATGGTGGGCCCATAATTGTTGCGAAAATCTCCGCTGACCTGGGGAAGCGCTGCACCCCCCGTGCTGCGGTCGGCGGGATCGGTGGTCAAACCGTGCGACCAGGTATAGGAGATGTTAACCAGAGAATTCCCAGCGAAGCGCTTCTGCAACTGGGCTTGCAGCGAGTGGTAGTTGGAGGTGAAGAGATCAACAAAGAACAGCCCGGGACCGTATCCGGTATAAGCCCGGAGCACCGCCAGCTTGTTCGAGTTTGTCGTGCCATTAACGCAAGGGGTTGCCGTTGGACACCCAATTGCCATATTAACCCCGTTAGCGGGGACGGACACAGGACCGGCAAAGCACGGCGTGGTGGCAGTGCAGTTCAAATAAGAAGCTACAGCTGGCTGATTGAGATCCTCATATCCGGGGAGATGGATACCGTTACTGCCATAGTAGCCGATATCTGCCAGCCAAGTGCCGGCAAATTGACGCTGAACGTCAAGACTCCATTGCTGGGAGTAAGGCGACTTGTAATCGATCGGCATGCGGGACTGGATGGTGAAGGGAGTTGTTGTATTGACAGTCGTCGTCGCTCCGACCGGGTTCGACAAAGAGCTGCGGTTGATGCTGAGGTTGGTCAGGAAGCCCTGGCTCAAGCCCACGTTGAGCTCAGGATTGCCGAACTCAAGGCCATTGTCAAAGAACATGCCGTACCCCGCGCGGATGGAAGTCGTGCCTTTGCCAAATGGATCCCAGGCAAGGCCGAAGCGGGGCGCGATGGCGCGGTTGAACTCCTTACCAACTTTGCTGCCAAATGGCGATTTGGTCCCAACGAACCCGTTGAATGTAGGCGGGTTGGCAAAGATAAGTCCGTTCAGCGGGTTGTAGTTCGCGTTGCAGGCGCTGCTGGTCGGTACACCGTTAACCAGCTTCACATCCATGGCGCCACTGGAAGTGATGCAAGGCGCCTTCGCCGGATCGTAAGACGCAGGATCGAAGTTAACCAGACGACTGGTACCGTTCGGGCCACTGGCATCGGTCGGCTGACGGAAGAACGAGTGACGAATGCCGTAGGTAATGGTGATATTCCGCCTGACACGCCAGGTATCTTGGCCGTAGTACTCGAACTGGTTGTCAAAGATATTCGCGGTAACATCGAGCGAGGCTTGCGCGAAGGAGCTGAGCTGACCAAGAAGGAAGTTGGCGTAGTTCTGCTCGAACGAGAACGGACAGTTCCCGTTAAAGGGCGACGTTGGTGGCCCGGTGCAGACCGCCGTTGCGACTGGTCCCTGCATCCCATTTGCTTGCGTGCAACTCTCGATGGCAGTTTTAGCGCTATTGAGCACACAGGCAGGCTGGTTCGCAGCGTCGAAGGAGTACGCACCGTTGTTGCTGCCGGATAGCTGGTTCTCGTGCTTGTTGTAGCGATAATAGATCGCACCGAACTTTAGAGTGTGCGACCCCAGAATCTTCGTCACGTTGCCGTAAGTTGTGTGGTTGACGTTGTAATCTTGATAGGGACCAAAATCGGAAACGTTTGTGGCAACGCCCGTCGGGAAGATGATGCTTGGGACGCGACCGAGAATATTCTGGAAGGGCAGGGTGTTGCCGATTGCCGTCTTAATGTCCGGCGATTGCGAGAAATTCTCAGCGCCGGTCACCTGGCTGAGAATGGCGCCATAGGAGTAGCGGTAACCCCCATCAATCAGGAATCTTGTGCTGGGAGTGTAAGTGGCGGCGATGTTGTACTGGTGCCCGGGCGAGTGCGTGGAAGTATTGGCGATGCCATTGACCGGCATGCTGGTAAAAAGTCCCCCAGCTTCGATCGTCGGATTGGTGTCGTGCAGGAACTTACCGTTGACGGTCAGCTTGGAGCTGAAGATGTGGTCGATCTTCACCATGTCTTCGCGGAAGTTGAAAGCATTGGCCAGCGTGGCCAGGTCGTTGAAGGGATTGCTCGCGGTCGCCCCATTGGGCGTTGGGAATTTCGAGAAAATGTCCTTGACGTACGCCGCAGCGATGGGATCAAAGGAAGTAGACGGGATGGTGGTGCCGTAGGCGGTGCAGGGGCCGGCGGCGCCGTTACTGTCGTTTGCCCACTGGGTGCAAACCACGTGGTTGAACTGTCCGGTTGTCATCCCGGAATACGGCACGGTGGCGGTCGGATTTGAGTAAGTGACGATGCGGCGCGCCTCCTCGGAGAAGAAAAAGAAAGTCTTGTTGCGCTGCTCGTAGATTTTCGGAATCCAAACAGGGCCGCCGACGGTACCGCCGAAGTCGTTGTAACGCAACGGGGGGCGCCGCACGGCAAGGCGATTATTGAAAAAGCTGTTGGCGTTCAGATCGTTATTGCGGAAGAACTCGTACACGCCACCGTGGATGTCGCGGGTGCCGGAGCGGGTGATGACATTCACTTGCCCGCCGGCGGAGCGGCCCGATTCGGCATCGTACACGCCGCGCACTACGCGAAACTCGGCGATGGCGTCAACACTCGGGAAAGAAAGCAGCGTAAGGTTGGAGCCGCGGTCCACGTTGTCGGCGCCGTCGACCTGCCAATTGTTTTCCTCCCTCCGGTTACCATTGATCTGGAAGCTCATAACGTTGGTACCAAGTGGAGCGGTAGCGCCAGGGAAAATTTGGTCGGCATTGCCGGAGTCGGAAGCGCCCGGCACCAAAAGCACAAGTGCCGCATAGTTGCGGCTGTTGAGCGAGAGCTCCCGGACCTGCGTGCCTGAAATCACTCCCGTGGCAGTTGCGCTCTGCGTGTCGACTTGCAAGGGGTTGGCTTCCACGCTCACGGTCTCGTTCACTGTGCCGACTTCGAGACTGAAATTGACGGCCAGCTTGTCGTTGACGTTCAGCACCACGCCGCTTTGCGTAACCTTCTTGAATCCGGCGATCTCGGCGGTAACCGAGTAACGCCCTACGGGCAGAAGCGGTGCCGCGTACTCGCCGCGGTCGTCAGCTGTGAGCGTGCGTACCACGACCTGCTGGTCCGTGTTGGTTATCGTGACCTTGGCATTCGGAACGACACCGCCCTTGGAGTCGGTCACCGTGCCCACGATCGAGCCGGTGATTTCCTGTGCGGAAACAATCGATGCGCAAATACACAGAGACACCAATACACATAGTGCTAGGAAATTTCTTCTCATGACACCACCCCTGGTCCTAGTGTCCATCGCCCGCCCGCAGGCGCGGACGGCTCACCCCAAGACGCCCCGGATATACTACCGGCGGGAAGAGGAGTCAAGCGCCTAAATCGATTTTGCGGCGTGCATCTTCGGTTGCATCGTCGTTGTCTTTTTTCCACGAGCCCGGTCCTGGCACTAGCCGTCGTGGCCCCTGCCGCAAGCTCCAAGGCGTTGCCTGCCGCAATTGTTCCGACGCTCATTGGCTTCGAATGACGGGACATGACACGCTGCATGCAAGAGCATCCGCCTGTGGTACGCTTTGCCTCATTGCAAACATTAAGCGGAGAAGATGCATGACCACTGGCACGGTCGCCTTTCCTGTTCTGCGATGGGTCGGGTTGGTTTGGATGCTGGTGTGGCTTCCTGCCTACATGGGCGTATGGGGGTGGGCGAATCTTCTGCATTTGTGTGACGTCGCCGTGATCCTCGGATGCGCCGGATTGTGGTGGGGAAGTTCACTGCTGGTCTCCAGTCAGGCGGTGAGTTCGCTAGCAGCCGGTATTCTTTGGGGCCTGGACGTGGGCGCGCGGCTGCTGACGGGAAGATTTCTCGTGGGCGGCACGGAGTACATGTGGGATGCGCGGGCCCCGATCTCCGTTAGGTTGCTATCGAGTTTTCATCTCGGTCTTCCCTTGGCGCTGCTGTGGGCCGTGCGGAAAATTGGATACGACCGCCGCGCTCTGGCATTGCAGGCAGCGATTGCGGCGGGGCTTCTTGTCGCCTCGCGGTTTTTGCCCTCGGGGTTCAATATGAACTATGCGTACCAAGATCCTCTCTTTCATCGCTCCTGGGGACCTGCTCCCGTACACCTCGCCGTGATTTTTCTTGGAGCAGTCGCGCTTCTTTATTGGCCGACTCATCTTCTCTTGAGCTGGATGTTTCCGGTGGCAGGCGCTGCGAAATGAAGTGACGAAGCAGGGAAGTCAGGAGCGGGAGGAAATGGACACGGACGCAGAAAAGAATCGAGAGAAATACCTTGCCATGCTGAAGACTGCAGTGGAAGAGGCGCGCATTGGGCTCCAGGAAGGAGGAATCCCCATCGGTGCGGCGCTATTCGAACGCAATGGAAAACTGCTCGGACGCGGCCACAACCGCAGAGTGCAGCAAGGCGATCCCTCCGCGCATGGCGAAACGGAGGCTTTTCGAAAAGCGGGCCGGCAGCGGAGTTATCGCGACAAAATTATGGTGACGACGCTGGCGCCGTGCTGGTATTGCAGCGGGCTGATCCGCCAGTTTGGGATCGGCGCTGTAGTGGTCGGGGAGTCCGTGAATTTCAGCGGCGGGATTGATTGGCTGGTCGAAAACGGAATCGGTGTAATCGACCTGCATTCCGAGGAGTGCGTTCGAATGCTCGCGAAATACATTGCGGACCATCCCGAAATTTGGAACGAAGATATCGGTGTGGACTGAAGGCACGGTGCGGCGCCGTCAGAAAAATCTATGCACGGAGAATTGCCTGAACATTTCAATGTGGCCGCTCATTTTCTGGAATCGCCGGCAGCACTTCACCCTGAACGCCTCGCCATCGTCGGCGAGCCGCGCGAAGTAACCTACGGCGAACTCTCCGCACTCGCCAATCGCGCTGGGAACGCGCTGCGTTCGAATGGCGTTTCCAGGGGCGATCGCGTTCTGATTGTGCTCCCGGATTCGGCGGAGTTGGTAGCTGCTTTTTTTGGCGCCGCAAAAATCGGCGCGGTGGTTGTGCCCGTAAATCCATTCGCACGATCTTCCGATTACATTCATTATCTCGAGAATAGCGGGCCACGGGCGGCGATTATTCATTCGAATGCGCTCGCCGAATTTTTGCCGGCCTCGAGCGTGCGCCCGCAAATGCCGATTGTCATTGTCGGCGCGGAGAAAATCAATTCGAATGGGGTGTCCTTCGCAAAGTGGAGCGCATGGACAGCGGCGGCCAGCGAACAACTTGCTGCGGCAAACACTTCGCCTCGCGATCCGGCATTCATGCTTTACACGTCCGGGAGCGGCGGCACGCCAAAAGCCGCCGTTCATCTTCACGCGGACATGGTAGTTGCGAGCGTGAACTATGCGCAAGGCATCCTTGGACTGCGAGCTGAAGATGTCACGTTTTCCACTTCGAAACTTTTCTTTGCCTACGGCTTGGGAAACGGAATGTATTTTCCGCTCTCGGTGGGGGCCCGGACGATTCTGAATCCCGAAAAAACAAAAGTAGAGCGAGTCATTGAAATTGTTGCCCGGGACCGCCCCACACTCTTTTTTGCGGTGCCCACTCTCTACGCCGCGATTCTGCGGGAAGCGGATGGAGCGCACTCCGCCATCGATTTTTCTTCGGTGCGCAAGTGCGTATCCGCCGGTGAAACGCTGCCGGGGGAAATCTTCAACGCGTGGAAGCGGCAGTTTGGAATCGAAATCCTCGACGGAATTGGCTCGACGGAGATGTTGCATATTTTCATTTCGAGCGTTCCCGGAAAATGCAAGCCAGGCAGTTGTGGTTTTCCCGTGCCGGGTTACGAAGTGAAGATCGTGGATGACAAAGAAGAATTGGTGCGTGACGGTGAGATCGGCAATCTCTGGGTGCGCGGCGCGAGCGCGTTCGCGGAGTATTGGCGGATTCCCGAATTGACGGCGCGCACGAAACGCGGCGATTGGGTAGCGACCGGCGACAAATTCTTTTGCGGTTCGCACGGTTACTACCACTACTGCGGGCGTGCGGACGACATGTTGAAAGTCGCGGGCATGTGGGTTTCCCCGGCGGAGGTGGAGAACTCTCTGCTCGGGCACCGGGATGTGGCCGAGGCCGCCGTGGTTGGCGCGACCGATGAGCGGGGCTTAGCATATTCCGTGGCCCACGTCGTGCTGCGCGGGAATGTCCACGGCTCGGAGGAACTCGCCGCAGAAATTTGCGAGCATGTCAACGCAAGACTCGTGTCGTACAAAGTGCCACGCGAAGTACGATTCTGCCGCGAGCTGCCAAAAACGGTGACGGGGAAAATTCAGCGCTTCAAGCTGCGCGGAAGCGCGCGTGAATAGTGAGAGAGTTTGATCAGACGGGATCATTGTAGGTGTCGTAAGAAGAAGCGATGGCGCGAACGTCGGCAAGAGTTTGGTCGCGCAGGAGTTTGCCGTCTTCGAGAATCGTTTCGAGAGCGTTGTTGGACGGGAGTGGAGCGCCGTCAACGACTTCGACGGTGGCGAAATCCTTGCCGTTTTGAAGGAGATTGAAGCGGCCTCCCTTACTGGCTTTGCTGAGATCGGTCTTCGGATTCTTGTAGACGTTGTGCCATTGGCCGTTGCGGTCGACAGCGGAACATTTCAACGCGAATTTGAGCGTGTCGCGATTCACTTGTTGCAGCAGCGCGCCGCCCATGCCGTAGCTCCAGATGTCCTGCGACCAGCCCTTGCGCGTAAGCTGCGCAGTGATGTTCTGAATGGTGTAGAAGTTGACGCCGTCGCCCTGGATGAAGCGCACGCACGGAACGGTGGTCTTCCAGCCTTTACGATTTACTTCGTAGCCGAATTTCTCGCTGACAATTTTGAAGAGTTCCTCGAGGACGGTAACGGCTTCGCCGGAATCAGGGCGGATCACCAGCGTGCCTGCGCGCTGAAGAACTTTGTCACGCAGCGCGCCTCCCCAGAGATTGCGGACGGCATTGTAGATGTCGTAGGAGTCGCTTACGCAGGCGACGAGTCCTTCGGGGCAGTTTTCGAGGATGTTGGCATAAGCGTCTAGCTCGTGCGCTTCGCCCCACGCGGTGATCGTGGAGTGTTCGGAAGCAGGGATGCTATAGGCCGCGCAATTCATTGGATCGCTGTTCGAGAGATCGGCGGAATAAAACTGGTTGAGAAGCTGAATGGCGGCAAGCGTGTCCGTGCCGAGAAAATTCAGCAGATGCGCGGCGCCGCCGATGGCGGCGGATTCTTTGGAGGAGACGCCGCGGAAACCGAAGTCGTGCAGCTTGAAAGGGAGTAGCGAAGGATCGCCGGTGCGCATGAGGGCTTTTCCGATGACCTGCTTGATCGCACGAGAGAGCGTGGCAACGGTGATGGGATACCAGACCTGGACGAGAAGTGTTTCGGCCCAGTTGGTGAGCCAGTAGAACTCAGGGTCGGTGTTTTCGATGGTGATGAGCGCGTTGTGAGTCTTGACGACGGTGCCTTCCTTGACGGCGCGGATGCGGAGCGGCAGGCGGCCGCCGTGTTTCGCATAGAGAGATTTGAAACCTTCGTAGTTGAAAGTCTTGGGATGACCGGAGAAATGAGCATGGGCGATGTGGCGGGCTTCTTCGACATCGTCGAGCGTGAACACCTGGCCGGCGAAATTGGATTTGATGATGTATTGCAGCATGGCCAGCATGGTCTCTCCGAACATGCCGCCCCGGGATTCGAGGTAAGAATAGATGTGGCGCGTGTCCGGGGGATATTGCCACCAGTGAGTGAGCTTGTAAGAGTCCGTGTTGAGGATGGGATTCAGGCGAAGCGACTGCATGGGTCTCCTTGGGGTTGCAGGCACCGTCGAGGCAGGCGTCGAGTCCTGCCCACAGTGGGCAGAATAGCAGAGGGAGGGGGCAGGTGAATGGAACGTCTGCACGTCGAAAAGGGGGCCCCGTGTTTTTTTGTGCGCCGTGAAAGGCGCTGGTCCACAGCGGGGGTATACCCGCCCGGGAACTGGTTCGCTCCACCCGGTAGCAATCAGAACAGTAGCGGAGGCAACGAAGCTGCTGAAGCCTCTGGTGCAGAGGGTCGCTATGGCGACTTGGCGAGCATGCAGGCCGTAACAATGTGAACGCTGTGCAGGCCTCGAAACCACTAATACAGGAGCCGACCCGCCTTAGATCGAGGGAAGGCCGAAGCTGGTGGAACGGTACGAGCGAACAAGTTCCATCAAACCTGTCGGGGTATTGGCGACGGCATGTAGGCAAAGTGGACCAAGCGCAACACGGGAAGTCCCAGCGGTGATCGCGGTGTGGGTCAACTGGCAACTCGCGAGAGACAGGCCGGGCCGACTGGGATGGCGGAGAGGCTCGCAGTACCAATGAAGCCGGGTGAAGCCGGGTATACTCCGGTGGAGGGAAGAATAAGCGAAGATGGGCTGGGACAACAAAACCCAGACCGGAGCGAGGACCTCTGGGGTAGAGGAGTTGACTCCTTGAATGGCAGTGCGCCACCGAGTCCACTGTTCCGACACAGAGCGGGACGCAAAGTGGGGCAGCGGAGTGCACGAAGGGTAGACGCAAACCTACGTGTTGCGCAGGGCATGCCTGGTGCTGGCTTAACCTGAGCAACAAAAGGAAAGGCACTACCTGAAAGGCCAACCTTCCAGCCGTACTGGGGAAAACCCGCTGTACGGTTGATAGGGGAGGTGGTGGAAACGGCGGCATCATGCGAAGCCCGCTCCGCGCCACCACCTTACCCGACCAGTTGAAAGGAAACGCAAGAAGCGACAAAGGACCGAGGGATTGGCGATGAACCTAACAACTCCACTCACCATACTTTATAATGAAAAGTACTTGACAATGCCAACTGAAGGGGATAGGTTGGGTTTGCGGCGGAGAGAGTCGAGATACAACCCACTATGTTGAAACGGATTGGCGCGATCATTGCGATTTTTGTGTGTACTGCGGTGGCATGGGCCATTCTGGGATCCACCGTTTTTTACAGGACCTATAACGCGGAGTCGGGGCTTTCCGGGCGCGTGGCTTCGACATGGGGAGCGCCGCAAGCGCAGGCGCCGCCGGCGATCGCACGCGAATGGCAAGAGGAAAAGACCGTCGAGGTGGAAGAGAAGGGAAAGAAAACCACGCGCATGGAGAAGCAGACTCACTCGGAGCCGGTGAAGATTGATGCGAGCCGCGTTGCGGCAACACTGCACATTGATTACCGGCAAAAAGGGCTGCTGTGGTTCAGCACCTACAAGGTGGATTTCGACGGAGCTTATACGTTTCAGAATCCCACTTCGCGGGAAGAGGAGTTCGTGTTTCAACTGCCGTTTCCCGCGCAACAGGCGGTGTACGACAACGTGCAACTGCTTCTGGACGACAAGCCTCTGGCGGTCACCTTCAGCGGGTCGCAGGCCCTGGCGCGGACGCGCCTGGCGGCCGGTGCGAAGTCCGTGCTGCACGCGGCCTATCGCTCGCAGGGGCTCGACAACTGGCGATACATATTTTCGCGCGCGAACGCAGAGCGTTCGACTGCACACGAAAATGCGGACGGGGACGGCAAGGAAATTTCGCAGGCGCGCGACTTCCACCTGCTGGTGAAAACGGATTTTTCCAGCTTCGATTTCCCGGACAATTCGCTTTCGCCGACCGAAAAACGGCAGACGGCGAACGGCTGGGAGCTGGAGTGGAATTATCAGAGTCTGGTATCCGGATTCGACATTGCCTTGAAGATGCCGCAGAAGCTGCAACCCGGTCCGCTGGCGGGACGGATTAGCTATTTCGGCCCTGTGTCGCTGTTCTTCTTTTTCTTCCTGGTATTCATTTTATCCGCGCTGCGCGGCAACGATCTGCACCCGATGAACTATTTTTTCCTGGCATGCGCGTTCTTTGCATTTCATCTGCTGCTGGCGTATCTGGCGGATCATATTTCGATTCATCTGGCGTTCGTGATTTCGTCGGTCGTTTCGATTGCGCTGGTCGTCAGTTACTTGCGGCTGGTGGTGGATTTGCGATTTGCGGTGGTGGATGCGGGACTGACGCAACTGATTTACCTGGTGCTGTTTTCGTACGCGTTTTTCTTCGAAGGATTCACAGGATTGGCGGTGACGATTGGAGCGATCCTCACGCTATTTGTGGTGATGCAAATGACGGGACGAATTCGCTGGCAAGAGAAGTTCAGCCCATCCTTGGCGCACAAGAGTGCATCACCGGTGTGATGCAAAGATGCAACAGCCGCTCAGATCAAAGGGGAAGGTCGATAGTTGAAAGTTGGAAGTCGAAGAGAAGAACGAAGAAAAATCTAACGCAGAGACGCGGAGGGCGCAGAGGGGACGCAGAGAAGAGGAAGACGGAGAAGAATGGCTGGGGCGGCGACCCGCCCTGCAAAGCGCACCTGGGCAACTCTTAGGAAACCGCGAGGATGAGCAGGGTGACGTCATCGTGCCAGTTGGAGCGATTGAAATCCGCCAAAGCATCGAGGATCTTATTCTTGATTTCGTGGGGAGTTGAAGCGCGATGGGCTTGCAAGAGTTCGAGGAGGCGCTGCTCGCCGAATTCTTCTTTGCCAGTATTGCTTGCTTCCGTTACGCCGTCGGTGAAAAGAATGAGGCGATCGCCAGGTTGCAAGTGAATGACGCCTGACGCAAACGTTTGATAGCTGAAGAGGCCGAGCACACCGCCACCTTCCTTTAAGCGGTGATGCGATCCATCGCGGTGCAGGACAATCGGCGGGCTGTGGCCGGCGTTGGCGTAACTTAACCGGCGGGCGGGGCTGTCCAGCTGGGCGTAGAAAAACGTAACGAAGCGATCCCCCTCCATGTTGCGGTAAAGCAGAGAATTCAGGCGGAGGCAAAGCTCGTTTGGCGGCAAAGACGGCGCGGCTAGTCCGCGGACGGCGGCTTGAAGGTTGGACATCAAGAGCGCGGCGGAGAATCCTTTACCCGCAACGTCGGCAATACAAAGTCCCAGGGAATCGGCGTCAAAAGGAAGGACATCGAAATAGTCGCCACCGACAACGCGGGCGGACTGCCACGCGGTGGCGATCTCGTACCCGGGGAATTGCGGGATTTCTTTGGGGAGTAAACCCTGCTGGATGGAACGGGCCTCGGAACTTTCCAGCTCTTGCTCGTGGAGCTGGAGGGCGAGCTCCCCGTAATATAGAAATTGCACGCCCACTCCTGACATCCCGTTTGCAAACCCATTCGGGTCCACGTGGGCGACCCGGCCCGTGAAGCGCCGCGCGTTGACCACGTTCCCGGTAATCTCTTTTGGCATTTGAAGAAGGACTTGAACGAGCTGTCCCTGGCAGAGTGGAAGATCGGTTGTAAAGTAAACGCCGCGGGTTGAGATGTTCATGGTTTCAACCGTCCGGGCAGCCTGAGAGGGCGCCTTAATGGGTAGAAGCTGCAATGGAACATTCAGGATGAAGCGGCGCGCGATTCGACGCTCGGATACCGACATGACTTTGTTTCCTTCGGACCTGGGAGGGACAAGCCGGTGTGGAAATCCAGGAGGGCAACAGTGAGTTTGCCGAATGGGGTAAAGAAGGTCAAGCCCATTTTTGATCGGAGAAGGAACTTGCGGGTGGAGTTCGCCGATTCGAAACTTCGAAATCTAACTGAATGTGCGAAGCCTTTTCATCAAGCCCGCGAGACGCGGGCGATCTTCCTCGTGCACGGCCGTGAATTGCAGCCCCAAGCCACGACCGGGCTTTACATGTCGCACAACAGCTTCGGCCCTGATCTGGCCTTCTTCGACAAGAAAATGAACGTTGGTCTTCGCGCCCACGGACTTTGTCTTCCGTGTCTGGACAAACAGACCGCCTGAGCTTAGATCCCGGACTCGCGAAGTATCGTCATATCCGACAGAACTCCAGTACACATAGACGTCCCCGGGCGTGGTGACACGAGAGCTGAACCTTCTAGAATGGGAAGTTTGTTGTTGCATGATGGCTCACCACAGCGAGATTTTCGTCCTTTGGTTTCGCTATATCAGGACGGCCCACACAAGCGGTTGCTTTTGACAAAGCCGTTCCGCTAAGCCCGGCCAAAGTGTAAAAGCATGCTGCGCGCGGATCTGTTCACTTTTGGACACTGAAGGTAAATCACCGGCGATAGCCAGAAGCTCGGCGATGTGGGGCCGTGAAGATTGGCGGAGACGGAGCGGTCCTTGCCCGGAATGACGGCTCGGTTCTTGGGGTTCCTCAGGAGTTCCAGGTGACGCGGGACAGCTGTTTCTTGCGGGACTCCCATTCGGCGCCGGAGAGGAGGCGCGGGGCGACATCGATCAGGCGTGGAGTGAGTTTGAAGACGCCCGCGGCGGTCCATGGTCGGCCGTCACGGGTGCGATACTCGCGGACGTTCAGGGCATCCGCCATACTCGTAAAAGAGATGTCCTGGACAATCATTTCGGCCAGAAATTTGAGTGTTTGCATTTCCAGGGGGTCGTCTTCCAGATGACGGCAGTCGGAGGCAATGCGAAGGCCGAAAGGGATTTCCTCCGAGGCGGCCGGAGCTTCCCGCTCCTCGGGCTGGGCTGAAGACTCCACCTCGCGTTCCCATTCCAGGGCGACCAGGCTCCAGCCTGCATCGTGCATCTTCGACAGGTAAACGGAAGTCGGCAGGATGCTGACTTTCTCTCGCATACGATCGATTTTTTTCACGGAAGCCTCCCTGACGGGCGTTTTTCAGATGCGGAAGACGAAATTTCCCGGAGGGATTCAGGGCAATCTTCATGCCGCAGGTAGGAAGAGTAGAAACTACAGAATCGAAAAGACTTCTGGCAAAAGGCAGAGGTTCGGCGGGTTTGCTAACGTCCGCTGGAGGGACGAAAGTGTCGCGTTGCCGGACACTTTGCACCCCAGAGAAAGGGCCCGGCGCCTGATAAGGTAGAATCACAAGCAGATACTCCTGGGAGGAGACGATGGCGAAAAAACCGACTGTCGATGAGGCGAGGTTGATCCTCGAACTCTACGACCTGAGGCGCGAACCGGAATTGCGCAAGGCGCGGCAATGGTGGCTGACGACGTTTTGGCCGAATGATGCCGATGAATTCATGAAAGTGGCGATGGACTTCGGCTCGCAAGAAAACAACTGGCTTCGGCAAGTGGGCAGCTACTGGGGAATTGCGACGTCGTTTGTATTGAATGGCGTTGTGAGCGAAAAACTGTTCTTTGAACCGGCATTTTGCGGTGAACTGTACTTCATGTTTGCGAAAGTGCGACCTTTTCTCAAAGAACTGCGTGAGAAAGCGAAAAACCCTGATCTGTTTCTAATGTCGGAAAAGGCCATCCTGGGATCGAAATTGGGGCGAGCGCAATTCGCAAAGGTTGAACCACGCGTGGCGATGATGCGGCAACAGCGATGAGATCGCATGACCGGACGGCAGTTCGAAAGCGGCGGAAGTGGTTAGCCCTCGTGTGTTTGGCGGGGACTGCGGTGCTGCTTCCCGCCGGAGCGATGGCGAAAGATACGAGAACTTGCACCCCGGGAACAACATTGCGGCTGAGCGCGCCCGAATCCAGCCAGGGAAGTTTGCTGCTGATAGAAGTGGAAAGTGCGAAGCCGCTGGTGGAAGTGCAAGGAGACTGGGACGGGCGAAGTGTCCCGTTCTGGCGGGAGGTGGCAAGTGAAGCCCAGCGAAAAGGCCTGGTGGGGGTTGACCTCGAAAAGGAGCCCGGGGAATACGAGTTGAGGGTCACGGGACAAATGGCGAGCGGCGGGAAAATTAGTTGCAGCGCGCGGGTGCGGGTGAGCAAAGGACGTTTCGCGACGGAGAAATTGCAGGTAGGGAAACAGTTCGTCGAGCCCAGCCCGGAACAAATCAAGCGCGCGGACGAGGAGCGCCAGAAGTTGCGCGATATTTTTGGTCGTGTGACGCCGGAGCGCTTGTGGGGTGGGAAGTTCCGAATACCGCTGGACGGCGTGACAACGGGTTCGAATTTTGGGAGACGGCGGATCCTGAATGGGAATCCCGGGTCACCGCATGGCGGGGTGGATTTACCTGGTGCAACCGGGACCCCCGTACATGCCGCACAAGGCGGCCGGGTCATGCTGGCAGAGGAGTTGTTCTTTGCCGGGAATACCGTCGTAGTAGATCACGGTCTGGGAATTTATACTTTATATGGCCACCTCTCCGAGATCGATGCAAAGGTGGGAGACGATTTGGAAGCCGGCACCGTGCTGGGAAAAGTCGGAGCCACGGGGCGCGTCACCGGGGCACACCTACATTGGGGACTGACGGTCGGAAGAGCGCGGGTGAACCCGCTGCAACTCGTAACGTTGTTGGGAAACTCATCGGGGAAAGCGGCCAGGCAGAAGTCTTCGAAGCCCCGAACAAATTGAAAGGGCTGCGCCGGCCGGGACACTAGAGTAGGCCAGGCCAGCGCTACGAACTGCACAGGCGGCGGAGAACCGCCGCTCGTGGAGGCGAAAATGGGTGAACCGGCTGGTAATCTGGGGGATCGCGCGGAGATATTTGCAGGCCCTCGAAATGGGGGAGACGGCGGCCGCATTCAAGGAGTTTCTTGCTACAGATGTAGTCTTCAGAGGAATTCCCGAACCTGCTGGCGCCTCTCGGCAAGAAGCGAGACCTGGCTGCGGCCCTGGAGGGGACGGAACGGGGCAAAAAGGTCATGTCCCGGCAGATGTATAAGATAAAGCAAGAGATAGCTGACCACGAACGGGTAGCGCTGGAAGTTTGAGTGGGGCGGAACTTTGGCTGTACCCTTTGGATCCATTCCGACTGGGGGGCAGATGAAGGCCTTTTTTGCCGTGTTTCTGGAGTTCCGAGAAGGGAAGATCATTAGCTAGCGGAACTACGACTGTTTCGAAGCCTGGTAGCAAACGGGACGGAAAAAGGGGGTTCTAGCCTGAGGGTACTGTTACCTAATTCACTTTTGTGGTACCGTTCCGCCATTGTCTTGGAAGAAGCTAGCAGCCAGTATTTGTGTGTGTGGGCAAGGTTCGTGCTATTCACCTTTAGTCTGCTGTTCTGTCGCTTTAGCACCCTGCTGACACGATACATTAGGCGTATACCCGTCGATTGAAGTTGGCCGAAAACGCCGTGGACTCATAAATCAGATTTGAGGTCGAAGCCGAAATGTCCCTGCTTCACTTTCGTTGCAAAGAACGCCGCCGCACACTGCGGGTAGCCTTAACGATGCCGTTGACCGTCCGCGGAAAGACAGACTCTGGCGAGAAGTTCTCCGCACAGACCCATTCGCAGTCTGTGAACCGGCACGGGGCGCTGTTTCAGCTTGAAGAGATCGTGTTGGTGGGGCAAGCGCTGATCCTGGTGAACGACGGCACCGGGCAGTCGATGGAATGCCGCGTTGTTTCCATCCACCGGGCTCGCGACGGCAAGCAGTATATCGGAGTGGAGTTCATCTCGCCCGAAACGAACTTCTGGCACATGCAGTTCCCTATTCCAGGCGCAAAACCGCTGCGCCGCGTGGCTCCTAGCAAAGTCTCCGCGTAAACCGGAACACCGCATTCCTGCTCCCCGTTTTTGTTCCTCGCTAGATTTGCCGTTTGGTCATCCGCAGCTTTGCCTTGACATAATCTTCGTTTTCGAATGATCCCAAACCTACTCATTTCTCAGCGCCACCATCGGATCGAGCCGAGCGGCGCGCCGGGCCGGCAGGAAACTCGCCAAAGCCGCAACCGTCGACAAACTCACTACTGCCAGAACGTATGTCAGCACATCTGTGGGCTTCAAGCCGAAGAGCATGGAAGCGGCGGTCCTCGCGGTGGCCAGGGCTAGAACCGCTCCGGCCGTGAGACCAATCAAGAGCAGGATGCCCGTCTCCCGCAAGACCAGGTGAATGATTTGTTTCTGCCCGGCGCCCAGCGCCATGCGAATCCCGATCTCATTTCGGCGCCCCTCGACCATGTAAGAAATCACGCCATAGAGTCCGATTGCGGCGAGCACCACGGCAAGCACTCCAAAAAACCCGGAAAGAGCTGCCATCAAGCGGTCGCGCAGCAGGCCACCCTGTATCATTTTGTGAAACGGGAAAAATGTGATGTCGAGACCGGGATGGGCCTGGTTTGCAGCGCTTTTCACCCCAGAGAGAAGACTTGCCGACGGCGCATTCGAGCGAATCAGGATTTGCGCATCGGTGTCCGGATGATCGTATTGCGCCGTGGTGGTGTATACGATGGGTTGAGCGTCCTCCCGCAGTGCAAAATATTTCGAATTCTTTACCAGCCCGACAATCTCGTAGGGCGGGGTAATGGTCCGCAGGCGGCCGATGCGGAAGGTCATCCCGACGGGATTTTTGCCATTCGCAAATTTGCGCGCGAATTCTTCGTTCACGATGGCGACATTTGGTGAACCCTTGAGGTCGTGCTCATCGAAATCTCGGCCCGCGAGCATCGGGGTTTGCAGCGTCTGGAAAAATCCAGGACTCACTCGATTGAACGAAGCCACTGGGGCCTCGCCCTTCGGTGCACCCGAGGTCCCCATCAATATATCGTGATTTTCGCCATTGCCGGTCAGCGGCACAATCTCCGCGATCGCGGCGGAATCCACTCCCGGAATGGCCCGCACCTGGCTCAGAAGTTCCGAAGAGAACGCAAGCCGGCGTTCATTGGACAGACCCAGAGCAGTGAAATCTATATCCGTCACTAGAATGCCGTCCTGACGGAAGCCGGCATCAACCATGGCCAGGTTGTTCAGGCTGCGCGCGAAAAGAAGGGCGCCCACGAGCAGCATGAGTGACAGCGCAATTTGAGAGACCACCAGTATCCGCCGGAAACCAAACCCTGAGCGCCCTCCAGTCGTGCCGCGCCCACTCTCTTTCAACACCACGCCCGGCGTCACGCTGGTCGCGCGCCATGCCGGCGCGAGTCCGAACAAAATGCAAGCTAAGCCGGCGAGAGCGGCCGTGAAGCCGAGAACGCGCCAGTCGGTTCCGAGATCCACAAACAACGGATCGTTCTGTGTGCTGAGGGAAGCGATCAGAATCTGGCTGAGGCTCCGCGCCAGCAGTCCCCCCAACCCGGCACCGATTCCCGCAAGGAGAAAGCTTTCCGCAAGCAGTTGGCGAATCAATCGTCCGCGGCTCGCCCCGACGGCCATGCGCATGCCCATCTCTTTTTCCCGCGCGCTTGCGCGTGCCAGCATGAGATTCGCCAGGTTTGCGGAAGCGATCAATAGCACCAGCCCGGCAAGAGCCAGCAGGAACCACAGCGGGTTTTCGAAGTTGCGGCGCAATTCCGACGAACCAGAATCTCCCGGAAATGCTCCTAGCTTGTAGCCAAGGTAGTGCTTGGCTTGTTCCGGATTGAAAGTGGGTGGCAGCGTGGCCTCGAAAATTCCGGTCGATATGGCCCGCAGTTGAGCTGCCGCGCGGTCCAGTGTCCAGCCGGGCTTCAGCCGGCCCATGGCCGTAAGCCACCAACCAGTAGCTTGGCGAAGCTGGCTATCTTCGCCCACGATGATCGGTTCGGCACAAAGCGGCACCGCAATATCAAAGTAGCGGCCGACCTCCACGCCGTAAAAGTCGGGTGGCGTGACGCCGATAATCTCAAAAGGATGCCGGCTGATAGTCAGCGTTCGGCCAATCACCGAATTCTCTCCGGCGTATTGATGCTTCCAAAACGAATGGCTGATGACCGCGCCGGTAGAATTGCAATTCGGACGATCGTCTGCAGGGGTCAATAAGCGCCCGAGTGCCGGCTCAACGCCCAGCGTCTCAAAAAACTCACCGCTTACCCAGAGCCCTTGCACATTATGGACTTCGCCGCCCGGTGAAATATTGAAGAGATTCGGACCCCAGGCGAAAACGCTCGAAAACGCCTGCTGCTGCACGCGAATTTTCTCCCACTGGCCATAGGTCAGCTCAGGATATCGCGTGGTGAAGTTGCCGCTTGCCCCATTGCGGTGATCAATGTTGATCTTGACCATCTGCTCTGGGTTCTTCACCGGCAGAGTGCGCAGCCGCACCGCGTCCAGCAGTTGAAAGATTGCCGTATTCGCGCCGATGCCGAGCGCCAGAGACAAAATCGCCGCTGCCGCAAAAGCGGGGTTGAACCGGAGTAGACGCAAACCGAACTCCAGATCCTGCCAGAGCGTTTCGACCAATGACTCCCAGCTCACAGCGCGGACCTGTTCCTTTACACTTTCGGCGCCGCCCATCTCGATGCGCGCGGCTCGCATCGCTTCTTCGCGGCTCATCCCGCGGCGCATCTTCTCATTCACGGCAGTGTCCAGATACCCGCCCAATTCCTCATCCATTTCGCGCTCGACCTGTTCCTTGCGGAACAATCCCCGCAAACCGCCCCCAAGATTCCGAAGAAAAGACATCGCCGGCCTCCTACGCCTCCGCCTCGAGAATTCGCGCAATGGCAGCCGTTTGTCTCGCCCATTCGCGGGTCTCGCCCGTGAGTTGTTTGCGGCCGAGTGCCGTCAGCGCGTAATACTTCGCGCGCCGTTTGTTCTCCGTGTCCCGCCATTCGCTCTTGAGCCAGCCGGCCCGCTCTAGCCTGCGAAATGCCGGAAACAGCGATCCCGGGTTCACCTGGAAGACGCCCTTGCTGATCTGCTCAATACGAATCGCTATCCCGTAGCCATGCATCGCTTCCAGTTGCAATGTTTTCAGGATCAGCATGTCCAGCGTGCCCTGGACCAGGCCGCTCGGTTTGTGCGCCATGAAACGCGCTCCTCTCGACTGCCAAGGGGAAGATGGCATCGTTACTCTAGATTGTCAACTGGAGCGGATGGAAGGACGGGTGCGGCGCGATTCCGTTCGTTCCGCGGTACGATCTGCCTATGGTAAACAGAGTGAAAAGGATCGGACTGATTTCGGATACGCACGGCTTGCTGCGCAAGGAAGCGGTGGAAGCCCTGGGCGGGTCGGAGATGGTCATTCACGCAGGGGACGTGGGGAAACCCGAGATTCTGGAGGAGCTGAGAAAGATCGCGCCGGTTGTAGCGGTGCGCGGAAATGTGGATACGGAGCCGTGGGCGCAAACGTTGCCGGAGACGGCCGTAGTGGAGGCAGGCGCGGCAATGATCTACGTGTTACACGATGTGAAAGCCCTGGATTTGGATCCTGCCGCATCCGGTTTTCAGATCGTCGTCAGCGGCCATTCCCACAAACCGGGAAAGACCGAACGCGATGGCGTGCTGTACATCAATCCGGGAAGCGCCGGACCGCGGAGATTTCAGTTGCCGGTGACGGTGGCGCGGCTGAATCTAGGACGAACAACTTTCGGGGTGGAGTTCGTGTACCTCGAAGATTCCAGGTAACCCGGTTAGCACCCATGGTCACCTTTCGTTGCTCTTAATGTGGGGCGGTAACCCAAGCGAGGCCATCGACGCCCGGAGTGAGGTCGATGGGCTGCTGCATTTTCCAGGAGGGCAGGTCGAGGACTGCAATCTTGCCGGCTCCTGTCCCGCTCACATAGGCGATCTCCCCGTCCGGTCGAATCAAGATTTCCGACGATCTTTCCGGAACATCCAGCGAACGCACCACCCTCAGCGTTTGCAAATCAACGACGTGCAGACGATTTGCTGCCATGCTGACCGCGAGCAGCCAGCGCCCATCGGGAGTCGCCGCCGACGCATACGCCACATTCGGCAATTCGATCCAGTTTGTGATTTTGTTCGTGGCCGTATCGATGACCGCGATGCGGGGCGCATCCTGGTCGTGAGTGAAGACGCGGAGGCCATCTGGTGAGATGGAAATGCGCTGGACACTCTTCGCCACGGGAATGGTGGTGATGAGATTGCGCTTCGCCAGATCGAGCACGCTCACGCTCCCGGCGCTGACGTTGGCCGTGTAACCGTGGTGGCCGTCTCGCGAAAGAACCAGCATGTGGGATTGCGGTTCGCCCGTGGGAATTTCCGCGAGGACCTTGCGCGTGGATGGATCGATCACATCGACGGCCTCCGCAAGCTCGGCGGTGACATAGAGCAGACCGTCGGGTCCGAATTCGGCGCGATGCGGACGGAGCGGTTTGCCCAGATCGATGGTGGCAGCGAGTTTGCGTTCCTGCAGATCGATGACGTCGATCGTGCTGCCGTCCGTCCCGGGCTTTCCGACGCCCGAGTTTCCGTAGATCGGGACGTAAGCGAAGCGGCTGTCTTTCGATACGATGACTTCATGGCCGTTCACCCCTACTGCAATTTTTGCGAGTTCGCGGCGATTGTCGGGATCGACCACCAGTAGGGTGTGCTCCTTCTGATTCGCCACGACCAGTAGACCGCCTGCCGGCGGCGCTGACTTTGCGCTTCGTAGCGCCGCTGAAGTGACGAGCATCATAGAAACAAGAAGCAATAACAGGCGTGGGATCATGGACCACCTCAATGGAGCATCTCTCTCGTTCGCATGCACGGCAACTCAGCGGAGTATATCTTTTCCAGAAGTCAGCGGCTACGCCCGCCCTTCTTTTTCACCGGTTTTTTACTGCGAGCCTTGCGCGCCGAAGGCCTTGCGTTGGCGATCGCATCGCGGGTTTTCTTCGGAAGCCTCGCAAATACCATGTCATAAGAATCACGCAGCAAGCGCGCGAGTTCGTCGGCCGGCAAAGCGTCCCAGGTTTCGAGCGCGACCCATTGCGCTCGCGCCAGGTAAGGCGCAGGAATGACGCTGGGCCGCTCCGTGAGTTCTGCAAAATGTTCCGGTGATGCCTTGAACGAGAGACACACTGGAGCCGGCTCCAGTGGCGTCGTGGCAAACATCTTCCCGCCGACTTTGAACAGCAGGTCGCTGCCCCACTGGATCTGCTCCGTGGCGCCCGGAAAGGAAAGGCATAGCTCGCGCAGCCAATCGACGTCCATGAGCAAGATTCTAGGACAAAGAGAGGGCTTGCCTCAATGGATGAGAAGACATCCCCAGCGAAGCCGCTGTCTGGTCATCCTTCCCAGGCGATCTCCTTCACCGGGCCGATAACAAAGATATAAGAAAGAGCAGCCAGCAGTGCAACGACCGCCATAATGACGAAGGCGACGAAGAATCGTCCGGTGTAATCGATGACGAATCCCGTCACTGCCGGCGCGGTGACGCCGGCAAGATTTCCGACGAAATTCTGCAAGCCCGTCCATCGGCCCGCCATTCTGGGCCCGGCCAGAGTTTGTGTGATCGCCCAGATATTTGATCCGCACATGCCGCCGGCCGCGAACGCTAGTAGAAGTAGAATCAAGGAAACTGTGGGACCGGTGAGGGCGCAGCCAAGGAGAAGTAGCCCGGCACTCCCCGCTCCCGCACCCGCAAAAGTTTTGCGAACGATAGTCGGCGTTCCACCTGCGGCGATCCACCGGTCGGAGATCCAGCCGAAAAGCACCGCGGCAGCCGCGTAGCACAAGTATCCCAGGCCGCCAATCTTCGCCATCGCGCCCATCGAAAAGTGGCGCTCACGTACGAGATAAAACGGCAGCCAGGTGATCTCGAAATACAGCACGTAGTTTGCGCCAAATAGCCCCCCACAGGTCCCCCACATCGATCGTTGCTTCAGGATTTCAAGAAATCCAACGTCGCTTTCCCCCACGGAGGAAACGGCCATGCTTCCTCGCGGCATCCACGCGAACCAAGGAATCAGCCAGGCCATGCTAACGACGCCAAGAACGATGAAGAAGGGGCGCCAACCGTATTGCGCCATGAGCGTGCCCCCGAAAAACGTGCCCAGGGCCGGGCCGCAGCCAACTCCGGCAGCGATGAGTGCATTTGCGAATCCACGGCCAACTTCCGGAACGTGCCCCACCAGCGTCCTCGCGTAACAGGGATAGGCGACCGATTCGCCGATCCCGAGCATAAGCCGCGCGGCGAGCAATGCCGTGAACGCGTGCAAGCCGCCGGTGACGGCCGTCGCGCCGGACCAGAGGAAAAAGCCGAAAGCCATTACCCATTTGACTTCAAAGCGATCCGCCAGCCATCCGGAAACCGGAAGGGAGAGAGAGTAGGTCCAGAAAAAGGAGGACAACAAGATGCCAAGCTGCGAGGCCGACAAGCCAAGCTCTCCCTTCAGCAAGGGCGCGGCGATGGAGAGGTTGCCGCGATCGATGTAATTGATAAAGGCGGAAAGGGCCAGTAGCGCAATCAGCCGGGTGACCGGACGTGAAAGCCTGTTGTCCTCGTTGGCGGGTGCGGTGGGCAAGTGTGAACGCCGGAAATTCTCTCCGTCCGGAGGGATTGTTGCAAACTACCTCATCCTTCTGCTTTCGTAGCACCTGCCTGGAGGGCTACCTCCAAACGGTGAGGATCGCTCCCATGACGAGGTAGCAGACGAGCTGATAACCAGTATTGATGGCGAAGAGCTTCATGCTCTGCTTTGCGAACAGTGCACCAGTCAATTGGACGGTGGCGACAAAACCGAGCCACACATGGAACCCGACCATCAAGCCGAAATGGAGGTCTTCTGCCCGAAGTCCATGGAGGATCAAGGCCAACGTGAAAGCGGAAACCAGGCTGGCAACAAAGGAGCCGCCGTAGGCCGGGCCAGCGCTCTTTTTCATTTCCTCCATCCGAGCTTTGTCGTTCGGATCATAGCCCATCTCGCGCATCCACGGTTTTGCGAAGAGCAGCGGCGAGTACCACAGGAATCCCACCACCATGGCGGATATCGCGGCTACCAGGATCGCCAACCAATTCAATTGATGAAAGTGCATGGAGGAACTCCTTCGAATGGAGAAACAAAAGAAACAGGTGGCGGTATCCTATGACGCGTCGTGCGTGGATGCAAAGGGAAATAGAGTTGAGTTGAGAAGAGCTGAACAAGCCCGCCGAGCACGGCGCCTGCCGCAGAGTTGAGAGAAAACGGTAGCCAGTTTAGTGTCTACTACCGTTTTGGGAGGGGTTTGCGGGGTCGCTGCTTGGCGGAGATGGATTTGATGATGAGCTGCTGGCGATTCTTGGGATCGAGGGGCACTTTCGCGCGGCGCAGAGCCAAGTTCATCAGCTTCTGAACGTAGGGGTCGTCCAGTACAGAAAAATCTTCCAGTCTGATGTGTCGCACTACTCTGCCCTCTCCCTGAAGACGCCGGTGAGGGTCCGGGAGCCCTGCTCCCTGAAGGAAGCACAGAGTCACCCAGCGGGGAAACAGCACGATCGAGAAAATAGCCAGTGAGGCCCGGTCGTTCGGCCCGAAGCCGATGACCAAACCGTTGTAGTTGTCATAGACCATCTCGACGGCCCCGAGCAACCGCTTGCGCATTCTGACCAGCACCTGTCGCGCAAACGCCGCGATGGCCGGATCGTACTTGGCGAAGAACGAGTCGATCTGCCGTTTTGGATTCGCCGTGAGTTTGGACTTTGCCAGCATCGTTGATTCGCCTCAACGATTTCCTTCCAAGCCCGCTTTCGATGGACGATGGCGCTTGCTAGTGGGCCCTGCGGAAATCCACGTAATCGCGCCCGGCGTAGAGCCGGTAGCTTCCCGCGGTGGCCGAGGCAAGCACTTGCAGCGGCACGGGTCGCTTCATTTCCGCGTCGTGCTGCGAGGCGGCCTGCAAGACGTCGTTGGCGCCCAGGTCCATCACCACAAACTTCCCTCCGGTGATGAAACCGATGCCGTAAGCGCCGGGCTTCAAGGTTTGACCGGCGATTTCGAGCGTGACTTCGCTGAGCAGATAGGCTTGGTACTTCTCTTTGATCCCCGTGGAGTAGCCGGAGCTGTCAACCATTCCTGCGAGAACGTAAAAATCGTCAGCGAAGTGGACCCCACCGCTGTTGCGGAACTGGACTGGCGCACTCTGGCCGCGAAAAAAAACGCGCTCCGGGAAAATTTTCGAAGAAATGTCAGCGGCCTTGAGGACCACCTCCCTGCCCGCGGCGGGCGGGTTGTCGGCCCTTACGGCATGAAGATGCCGGAGAGGGGAACTCAGAAGCACGAACGGCAGGAAAATGAAAAACCTCTTGAGTCGGATCATGGAAACTCCTTTCAGTATGCGGGAATCCTACAACATTTAGTTTTGTTCTGGAAAAAAGAAACGAGGGCCATCGGCGCTGCTCCGGCCCATTGCATTTTCGGAAACAAAAAAGCCGCGAAACGGCCAAAGCGGCGGTGTGATATCTTACGCGCGCGCCTGCGGGGCTGCACAAAGGAGAGCATACGGATGCTGGATCGGCGAAATTTCATGAAGACGTGTTCGGGAATGGGTCTGGCAGGAACACTGTTTCCAGGGGTGTTATGGGCGCAAGCACAAACGCAGGGCGACGCGAAAATCACGAAAGAGATGATCGACAATGCCGCTTCCATCGCGGACGTGGCCATCGCGGATGAGTACAAGCAATTGATGCTCGACAATTTGAACGAGCAAGCGAAAGGTTACGAAGAAATCTACAGGTTGCACATACCGAACTCCGTCGAGCCCGCGCTGATTTTTGATCCCGTGCTCCCGGGGATGAAGTTCGAAACGGAACGCAAACCGATGCGCATATCCAAGGCGCACAGCGCTGGCGCCTCGGGTGCACCGAAGAATTTGGAGGGTTTGGCGTTCGCGAGCGTTCGCGAATTAGGTGAGCTCGTTCGAACGAAAAAAGTTTCGTCACGCGCGCTGACGGAGATGTATCTGGGGCGGTTGAAAAAGTACGATTCGGCGCTGAAGTTTGCCGTGACGCTGACGGAAGAGCGCGCGCTCGCCCAGGCCAAGCAGGCAGACGCGGAAATTGCCGCGGGAAAATACCGCGGGCCGCTCCACGGCTTGCCGTGGGGCGCCAAGGACTTGCTCGCGACGAAGGGCATTCGAACGACGTGGGGCGCAGGCGGATTCGAAAGCCAGATGATCGATGAAGATGCAACCGTTGTAAAACGCTTGGATAAAGCGGGTGCAGTGCTGGTCGCGAAATTAACTCTGGGCGCCCTGGCGCTGGGCGATGTGTGGTTCGGCGGCGTTACGCGGAATCCCTGGAACACGCATCAGGGATCGAGCGGCTCTTCGGCGGGACCGGCTTCGGCGACCGCGGCGGGATGCGTGGCGTTCAGCATCGGGTCGGAGACACTTGGCTCGATTTCGTCACCATCGACGCGTTGCGGGTGCACGGGATTGCGGCCGTCGTTCGGACTGGTGCCGAGGACGGGCGCGATGGCGCTCTCCTGGAGTATGGACAAGTTGGGGCCCATCTGCCGGACCGTGGAAGATTGCGCGCTAGTCCTGGACGCGATTCAAGGGCGAGATGGCAAGGATCGCGCGGTACAGCCCGCGGTATTCAATTGGGACGCGAATCTGGATTGGCGAAAGCTGCGCGCCGGGTATTTGAAATCCGCATTCGAACGGAAAGCGGACGAGCAACAAGAGGCCGCGAAGGAAGAGCCGGCCGCGACTCCCGAAGAACAGAAAAAGCGCGAAGAGCGGAAGAAGCGCCGCGAAGCAGCGCAGGCGAGAGCGGAATACGACAGAAAATATAACGAAGCCGCGTTGGCGAAATTGCGGGAGATGGGAGTGAATCTCTTGCCTGTCGAGATGCCGAAATTTCCCTACGACGCCATGGTGACGATGCTGACGGCGGAATCGGCGGCGGCTTTCGATGAACTGACCCGCACGGGAAAAGACAAGCTGCTGACATCGCAGAAAGACCATGACTGGCCGAATTCGTTTCGAACGGCACGCTTCATTCCAGCGGTAGAATACATCCAGGCCGCGCGCGCACGCCGGCTGGCGATGGATGCAGTCGCAAAGGTGTTCGACGATTTTGACATCGTTGTGGCGCCGACGAGCGGTGAACAGCTTGTGATTACGAATTTGACGGGACACCCAGCGGTGATTTTGCCGAATGGGCTGCGCGGAAGCGATGCGCCGAAATATCCTTCGGAAGACGCGAGCGATTTCCAGAACGCAGGCGGCCCCGGAACTCCCACAAGTTTGACGTTTCTCGGGAAATTATACGGCGAGGCCGAACTGCTGGCATTTGCGCGCGCCTACCAGGAAGCGACGGGATTTCATCTCCAGCATCCAAAGCTGGCGCCCGGGTGCTAAGGGAAGCCGGATGAGCCACAGTTGAGCCGGACTGCGTCCCCATCATCAGAAGAACGGCCAACCAAGAGCGTTAAGAAAGCCGAATCCCTGGAAGGAGCCAAAGGTTACTTCTTGAGATCAGCGCGCGTGCGCTGGAGCTTGACGGCCGTGGTGCGGAGAGTTTCGGGAACGTTTTTGTTGGTGGTGAGGCGCTTGAGGTCCACGGCGTTGAGCATGGGAAGCATGTGCATGGTGACGTCAAGAGGCACTTTGGGATTGTTGATGAGATTGCGGACAACGGTGTAGTTCTTGCGGAAATTGCGGTTGCCAGCGATCAGGCGAAGAATCTCATCGGTGAGGCTGGACATCGCGGCGAAGGCTTCCACTTCCTGGTCGGTGAGGCGAGGGGATTGCAGCACGGCGCGTTGTACGACCTTGTTGTTGTCGCGGATGAGCGTGCGGCGGGCTTCCGAACCACCCTTCATGGCGAACTGCACACGCTGCGCGACGGTCATTTTTGCCAGACGCTGAATCAGAGTCTGCCGCCTTGCCGCGTCGGATTCAACCGCAGCTGCGGCTTCCGCGAGCGCGGTTTCGTCGATGAGATTGTCCGGGCCGTGAAGTTCGTGGAGCTGATTTTTTTGATCGACGGTCAACGAGGAAGACTGCTCGAGAGCGGCGGCCAGCGCGGGAGATTCGCTTACGCGGTCGAGTTCTTCCATCAGCGCCTGAATGCCGAGAGTCGAGAGATGGCGAACTACGGGAACGAGATGTTCGGCAGAACAGTTTTTGTTTTGCACCATGGCGTCGCAGACGCCGGGCTTGTCGGCAAGATTTTTTCCCGCGTAGGTGAAGAGCGCGGGGAGAGCCTGCTCGCGTTTGAGGGCTTCGACGAAGGATTCTATAGGCTGCGAGAGAATTGCATCCTGCGCGCGGGCGGCGACGATTTCGTCGGCGTCGCCGGCAAGAACGGCGAGAATTTCCGCGCGTTCCGCGGGAGCAAGATGCGCACCGCCGGTGCAAACGGCGATTTTTCGTTCGCGCGTGGCGCGGCCGCGGCGCAGGTCTTCGAGAACTTCGGAGCTGAGAGATTCCACCGGATTATGGCCTCAAGTCCTTGTGAGTAAGCACCATTGTACCGGAGGAGCCGGGCGCGCCGAGGGGCGGCATGGCCTTGCCGTTCAATTCCAGCAACACCGCGGAAGAGTCCCCAGCGGTCACCTCGAATTGCCGGCTGGCCGAAAAGTGACGGGTCTCACCGGCAGGCAACTCGGCGTCGAGAAGAAGTTTGTTGTCCGCGAGGATGCGGACGCGCGTGGCGGCGGAAGTGGAGACGGAGAGGTCGAGAAGAGCCGCGGAGGAGGATTGCTCCGCTGATCCCGGCGAGGCGGAACCGAGTTGAGGCTGAGGTTGCATGGACAAGGAAGCAGCGGCGGATTTTTTGGTGGCGCGATAGGTAGCATAGCGATGCAAGCCGTAGCGGGCGGAATAGAAAAGTCCGGTGACCAAAATAAGCAAGAGGATAAGGGCTACAACGGGAAGCCATGTCGGCGGCGACGGAATGCGTTCCTCAGGTTTGGGGGGAGCTGCGGCCAAATGATCCGCGCGGGCAAGATCGTATTCGCCGAGGAAAGCTTCTTCATTGAGGCCCAGATAACGCGCAATGGTGCGCACGAACCCGTGGCCAAAGACCCCGCCGGGCAGCCGGCCCCAATCTTCATTCTCGAGGGCTTCGACAAAACGGGCGCTGATGCGGGTGGCCTTAGTAAGTTCTTCAATGGAAACTTCGCGCAACTCGCGCTCGCGTTTCAGGCGGTCACCAAAATTTCCCCTGGCCATGAACCGGAACCTGTCCTTGATGAATCGGCGGGCGCCCTCGGTCTCGAACACCGCGATCCGGTCGGGGAGATCGGAAGGCGGCGTGGGATCCCTGAACGGACTATAGGCGGAGGAATCCAATGCTGTCAAACGGAGAGGAAATTGGGCCGTGAGCGGGGGACAGCGGGCGGTGGAGAGAAGAATGGGAGACGGAAAATGGAGGGAGAGACCTGCCTGGAGGTCAAAGGAGGAAGCGGGAAGTCTTGGAAAGAGAGGGCGCAACAAAGAGAGGGAAGAAAAGTCAAAAACCGTACCCTTTGATAAACCAAGCGCCAGCCAATTCAAAAGTCTGTCCAACGCGCCCACCACATTGCGTACTGATGGCATTAGGTGTAAGTTTTCGCCCAACCGGGAAGCAAAACAGAAATCCCGGTTGATCGGCATGTGTGGCAATTTTCGCCGCAGCATCGTAACAACCGCGGGGTTTTGAAGGGACGGGCATCATGATCTTAGCCATGACGACATTCACCTTTGTGGACGTGGTGCTGAGCCTGATCGGAATCTTCTCGGGATTCGTCGTCGTGTTCGGGCTGCTTGCCGGGAAACGGCTCGACGGCTGGACTGCGCTCTTTCTGGTGAGCACCGTGGCGACGAGCGTGACCGGGTTCCTCTTTCCGTTCCATCGCTTTTTGCCGTCGCATGGCGTGGGCATCCTATCGCTGTTGGTGCTGGCGATTGCAATTCTGGCACGCTACCCCCTTCACCTCGCTGGCGCCTGGCGCCGGATTTACGCGGTCACTGCCGTGATTTCCCTGTATCTCAATGTCTTCGTTTTGATCGCGCAGGCTTTCCAGAAGGTGCCGGGCTTGAAAGCGATGGCTCCGACGCAGTCCGAGCCGCCATTTTTGGTCATGCAAGCTGTCGCTCTGGGGGTTTTCGTCATGCTTGGCATTGTCGCAGCGACCAGGTTCCGCAGCGAGCCGGTCCGGACGGCTTGATCGGCTGCATTTCCCGAGTGCCGAGCCCGGTATTCACATTTTCTGGTAAGGCATGAGCATAGAAGGCTTCTATGGCCATTGAGATACGGGGGATGGCGCCGTTGCTGCAAGTTTTCGACATGCCTACGTCCATCGCGTTTTACCGGGATGTGCTGGGCTTCGAGGTGGTCACTACATCCACCCCTCGAGGAGAGCACTTCGATTGGGCGCTGCTCAAGCTCAATGGCGTGGAGTTGATGCTGAACACGGCTTACGAAGACGACGCGCGGCCGCCGGTTCCTGATCCCGCTCGCATTGCCGCCCCCGACGATACTGCGATTTACTTCGGTTGCCCGGACGTGGCTGCGACGTACGCTCACCTCCGTGCGCGCGGCGTTACTGTGAAGGAGCCCAAGATCGCGCACTACGGCATGAAGCAGTTGTACGTCAGCGATCCCGACGGGTATAACCTTTGCTTTCAGTGGCCAGCGACGTAGGGAATTGCGAGTTCGAGAGTTTTTTCGGTAGGCAGAAGACTGCTTAACACAGATTCAAAGGATTTACGGGACAGGACGCTAGACGAATAGCTCCGCGCTGAAGTGAAAAGACTCCGCTAACTTCTTCGCCTGCGTCTTGCTGATGGAACGCTTGCCGTGAAATACCTCGGAAGGAATTCCTTTCGATCTGCTATTCCAAGAGCTCAAATTCAGTGGAGCTAAGCACGCGAGGTGAGGATGGCGAGATAGCCACGCCTGTACCACGAGCGGGTTGCAAGACTTTTTGGGAGGAGCCTATACTGGCGGAGATTCGCGGCCGTTCGTGAGAATCGGGCGAATTCGTGTTTCTGGGCGATCGTATGGCGACCAGGGGCGGGCGAGAGCATTGCCAGGTTTAGAATCCGCAATGGAGAGGAAAAAAGGGCAAGTGGAGGAAGTGAATCAGTTCCCGGCCGTCGAGCGCCGCCGCAATCCTGCGGTGCCGTCCGCACAGCGGGAAAAGGGAGAGGTGGCCGTCTTCCAGGAGTTGGGGAAGGCGCTGACGTCCTCACTGCAACTCGATCAGGTTCTCCGCACGATTATGGAGAAGATCGATGAATTTTTGCGTCCGGACAACTGGTCGCTGCTGCTGCTGGATGAGGCCAAGCAGGAACTGTACTTTGAGCTGGCGGTGGGGAAAGCTTCGCAGGCGCTGAAGGACGTTCGGATCAAGATGGGGCAGGGAATTGCAGGCTGGGTGGCGCAGCACGGCGAGACCGTGGTGGTGCCGGACACGACGAAAGACACGCGCTTTTTCTCGAAGGTGGATGAGAAGACCAAGACCGAGACGCAGTCGATCGTGGCGGTGCCGGTGAGATTCCGCGACACTTGCCTGGGGGTGATCGAGCTGATCAATTGCATCGGGCCGGAAGGATTCGATCCCCGGGACCTGAAGCTGCTGGAGGCGCTTTCCGACTTCGCGGCAATTGCCCTCGAGAACGCCCGGCACGTGAAAAAAATTCACGAGCTGACCATCACGGACGACTGCACTTCGCTGTACAACGCGCGGCACATGGGCTTCATCCTGGAAACGGAGATCTACCGTTCGCAGCGCTACAACTACGAATTCTCGATCGTGTTCATCGACCTGGACCATTTCAAGCAAGTGAACGATACGCACGGGCACCTGGTGGGCTCACGGCTGCTGGCGGAGATCGGAAATGCGCTGAAGGTGCATTGCCGGCTGATCGATTTCGCGTTCCGTTACGGCGGGGATGAGTTTGTAATCCTGCTGCCGCAGACATCGAAAGAGAGCGCGTTGAACGTGGCGCGGCGTTTACATAAATTGGTCCGCGAGGGCGTCTGGCTGGGTCCGGAAGGGTTGAACATCCGGCTGACGCCCAGCGTGGGCGTGGCATCCTACCCCGTGGACTCGCGAACCAAGGAGGGATTGCTGCACCTTGCCGATGAGGCCATGTACTTGGTGAAGAATACGAAACGCGACAGCGTCGCCGCGGCGAATATGGGGATTTTGCCGAATGTGGCTGCGAATGCCGGGTCGACTGATTAATCCTCTCCTTCCTTTGAACGAACATGCCATCTTCTATACACTCCGTCGAAATTTTGCTTAACTGAAGACATGAAGAGAAGCGAAGCGGCGAAGTATGCGCGCTGGTCGGCAGCGGCGGCGTTGCTGCTGGCGAGTCTGACGGCTGTGATGTATCTGGAGCGGAAATGGGCCGCGCATCGAGAGCAGCAAAAGGCGCCGCCGCCGGCTCCGCGAGATGTGACGCGCCGTTCGAACGGGCTCACCTTTTCCAAGATGGATGGAAACCAAAGAATCTTCACGGTGGAAGCGTCGAAGGCCACGGATTTCAAGGGTAAGGAGGCGAGCTTGCTGGAGGACGTGAAGATCACGATCTTCGGAAAGAAGGGAGAGCGGCACGACACCATTCATACGCAAAGCTGCCAGTACGAAAAAGCAGGCGAAAGCATGGCATGCAGCGGCGAAGTGCAGATGGACCTGCAGAGCAGGGAGGAAGCCGAGCGGGGAGCGAAAAATCCGGAAATGGCAGCACAGCAGAAAGTACATGTGGAGACCCGCGGGGTGGTCTTTAACCGCGCCAGTGGTATGGCGCGGACGGAGCAGCCCGTGAAGTTCGTCTTTCCGAATGGGAATGGGGAGGCCGTGGGAGTCGAGTATCACTCCGAAGAAGGGATGGTGCGGCTGCTGAGAGATGTGCAGTTTTCCCTGATGCCGACGAGAAATGACGCCGCGGGGAAAAAGACTGTGAGTGCGGGTAGGAAAGAACCCATTCGTGTGACGGGGAAGAGCCTCGATTTTGAGCGGGACTCGAGGACGATGCAATTGTACGGACCGGTGGAAGCGGAAACTCACACGGCGCATTTGCGTGCGGGAAAGCTGACCCTCGCACTGGACGCGACCTTTCGTGCAGAGAAACTTGTGGTTACGCCGGGAGGGAATGAGGAAAACCCGGAATTGGAATCCCAGGGCGCGGATGGCCCAACAAAACTGAGCGCGGAGACAATCACGGCACAATTTGCGCCCAAGGGGTGGCTGACAAGGATCGAGGCAGCGGGAGATCTGCGGGGTTCGCGGCCCACCGAAAACGAGGTAGAGGCGTTCCGCGCGGAGCACGGCGCAATGGAGTTGTGGCCAAAGGTAAACCAGCCGAGAGAATTGAACTTGAAAGGCAACGTGCAGCTGAAAACCCAGGCAAAGAAGTCCGGCGAGGCAAGAATGCTGCAGACGAGCGCATTGCTGGTGGAATTCGCCGATGGGAAAAAAGGCGAGGGCAGCAAGCTCAAGCGAGCGGAAACCCCGGGGGCTGGGAGTATCGAATGGACAGACGCAGCGCCGCAGAACGGGACCGCGGGAACCCCCGCGGGCAGCGAGGCCGCGCGCACAAAACTGCAGGCGGATAAGCTCGAAATGGAATTCGGGGAGGAGGGCAGGGCGAGACAGTTGGTTGCAACCGGCAATGTATTGACGGAGCGGGCGGCGGACGGCAAGCCCGCGCAGACAGCGACCGCGCACAGCGGAGTGGCCCAATTGCTGCCTAGCGGCGGATGGTCGCAGATGGATCTGCAGGGAGAGGTAAGGCTGAAGGAGGGCGACAGGAGCGGACAAGCGGAGCACGCGACGTTTGTCCGGGCAACGCAGACGGCGTTGTTGACGGGAAAAGCGCTGGCGCGCGACGCAATCGCGGAGACGCAGGCGCCGCGGATTACGTTCGTGCAAACCAACGGAGAGATTCGTGCAGAGGGAGGCGTACGGTCGACGGATTTTTCGACAAAGGGAAGCGGGGCGCAACTTGCGGCCGTACCGACGAACATTTCGGCGGACGCGATGCAGGGGAATTCGAAGACAGGGAGAGCCCTGTACACGGGACATGCGCGCTTGTGGCAGGGCGATTCGGTGATGGAAGCAGATTCGATCGAGCTGCTGCGCGAGGCGAGGGTTATGAATGCCATTGGAAATGTTCGCGCGGTTTTCCCCCAGGCCGTGGGGCAATCGCCGGCGCAGACCGTGGCCGTGCAAGCCGGGCCGAAGAAGCCGCGGTTGTGGCATGTGACGGCGAGGACGCTGACGTACCGCGACGCAGAGAGCCGCGCGCACCTGGAAAAGAAGGTGGTGGCGCAATCGGCGGAGCAAATCATGCACGCGGCGGTGGTGGATTTATATTTTACGAGGGCCGGGAAAACCAATTCGAATGCGGCGAATGGTCCGGCGGCGGCAAATCCAGCGACCGGAGCCCAGCAGATCAGCCGGGCGGTTGGCACGGGCGGCGTGATCGTGGAACAGGGGACAAGGAAAGCCACGGCCGAGCGCGGAGAGTACAACGCGACGGACGGAAAATTCATAATGAGCGGCGGAAATCCCACGATCTATGATGCGGTGGAAGGGACCACCACGGGGCGTCAATTGACCTTCTTTTTAGCGGATGATACGATCATCGTCGACTCAGAAAATGGTTCGCGGACGTTGACGAGGCACCGAGTCGAGAAGTGACGCAACTCCTCCGCGGCCGCCCGTGAAGAGGTATGCTGAAGCTCCAGGCCGTCGATCTAAGCAAGTCGTACCGTGGCCGTAAGGTCGTTGACGACGTTGAACTGGAGATTGGACAGGGTGAAGTTGTTGGGTTGCTCGGCCCAAATGGCGCAGGCAAGACGACGACGTTTTATATCCTGGTAGGTCTCGCCCGGCCCGACTCCGGCCGCGTGCTCCTCAACGACGACGAAATCACGGACCTCCCCATGTACCTCAGGGCCCGCAGCGGAATCAGCTACCTTCCTCAGGAACCCTCGGTTTTTCGCCAATTGACCAGCGAAGAGAATCTTCTCGCGGTGCTGGAAACCCTGCCGCTGACCCCGGAACAGCAGCGCGACCGCCTGGAGGAGCTCTTGATGCAAATGGGGCTCGAAACGGTGAGGACCAGCAAGGCGTACACGCTCTCCGGCGGAGAGCGCCGCCGGCTGGAGATCGCGCGATCCCTTACCTTGCAACCTTCCTTTATGCTTCTCGACGAACCTTTTTCGGGAATCGACCCTCTAACGGTAAAGGATCTGCAAGAAACCATCCGGGGTCTGGCGAAGTCGGGAATTGGCGTGCTGATTACCGATCATAACGTCCGGGAAACTCTCAGCGTGACGGATCGCGCGTACATCCTGAAAAGTGGGAAAATATTCCGGAAGGGGCGCCCGGACGAATTAAGCAACGATGCGGAAGTCCGGCGCGTTTATCTGGGCGATCATTTTCGCCTGAACTAGCGATAGAAAAGGGAACACGGCACCACCCATGGCCTGGCAAGGACTCAAACTCAACCTCCGAGTAGCGCAGAAGCAGATTCTGACGCCTGGCCTCGTGCAGATGGTGAGCGTCCTCGCTCTGAACCGCCTCGAGCTGCGCGAAATGATCAACCAAGAGATGATTGCCAACCCGGTCCTGGAAGAACAGAGCGAAGAACCCACCCAAACGGACAACTACAGCGACGAGACCTTCTTGAAAGCGGAAACGGAAAAAGTTCCGGAGAAACCGGAGGCCAATCCGTTTGACGAGTTTGACGTGGGAAGTTTCTTCAACCAATACCTGGATACCGGGGGAGATGGCGGGCAATCGCAGGAGCGCGAAGTTTCCGAGCGGCCCTCCTTCGAAAAGTTCCTCTCTTCCCCGAGCGGGCTGACCGACCATCTCCAGTGGCAACTGAGCGTCACGATTTGTTCGGACGCGGTAAAAGAAATCGCGGACAGCATCATCGGCAATCTGGACGAGAACGGCTATCTGACGGCCTCCACGGAAGAACTGACGCAGAACGGAAAGTATTCGCAGGATGACCTGGACGACGCGCTGGCCGTGGTGCAGGACTTCGACCCGATCGGAGTGGGCGCGCGGGATTTGCGTGAATGCCTGCTGCGCCAGTTGAAAGCATTTGATCCGCAGAACACGCTGGCTCAGCAGATCGTTTCCGAACACCTCAAGCAAGTCCAATCCAATCAGCTGAAGGAAGTAGCGCGCGCGCTCAACCGGCCCCTGGAGGTCGTCAAGCACGCCCTGGAAGTGATCAAGAAGCTCGATCCGCGGCCGGGGCTGCGCTACAACAAGACAGAGCCGCGGCTCGTCGAGCCCGACGTCTACTTCCGCAAGGTGGATGATCAGTGGCAGGCGTTCCTGAATGAAGACGACATGCCGCAACTGCGGCTGAGCCCCACGTACCGGCGGCTGCTGGTCAAGGATGCCGCCGACCGCGACGTGCGGAACTATGTGAAGGAACGCTTTACGGCGGCCGTCCAATTGATGAAGAACATCGAACAGCGCAAGCACACCATCCTGCGCGTCTGCCAGTCGATCATTGCGCGCCAGGGCGAATTCCTCGATCACGGTCAGGACGCGCTGAAGCCCATGATGATCAAAGAAGTGGCGGAAGAAGTCGGCGTGCATCCCTCGACGGTGAGCCGCGCGGTAGCCAGCAAGTATGCGCACACGTCGCAGGGCGTGCTGGAGCTACGGTCGTTCTTCAGTGAATCTGTAAACGGGCCGGAGGGCGGCGGAATGTCGCTGCTGACGCTCAAGCGGCTCGTCAAGAAAATGATTGAAGAGGAAGATTCCGCGAAGCCGCTCACTGACGAACAGATTGCCAAGAAGCTGGACGATGCGGGCATTCACGTCACCCGCCGCACGGTCGCGAAGTACCGCGAGGACATGAGAATTCCCAGCACCCACCAACGCCGGGAAAAGAGCTGAGCGGCATCACCTGTGAAGCCGCAGACGCGACACGACACGCGGCATCTCGTGATCCTCACCGGGCTTTCCGGTTCCGGCAAGAGCACCGTCCTGCATGCCTTCGAAGACATGGGCTTCTATTGCGTGGACAATCTTCCCGTGGAGCTTATCCCTATTTTTGCGGAACTGCACGCGGCAGGCGAAGGAGACTTTGCGCGCGCGGCGCTGCTGGTAGACGCGCGCGAGGGATTGCAACTGCAAAAACTGCCGCCACTCCTGAAACACTTGAAAAAAGATCATCCCATCACGTTAGTTTTCATCGAAGCGAATGAAGATGCCCTCCTGCGGCGATACAGCGAGACCCGCCGCCCGCATCCCCTGGGGAAGAATTTTTCCGTGCGAGAAAGCTTGTCGCATGAACGCGCTCTGATGGAGCCGATCCGCAAGCTGGCAGACGTGGTCATTGAAACGACGCAATTCAACGTGCATGAATTGCGCAACTTCGTCACGGAGCGATTTAAGAATCCGGACAAACGGCCGATGCTGGTTTCGGTCGTGAGTTTCGGGTACCGCTACGGAGTGCCGTCGGATGCGGACCTGGTTTTCGACGTGCGATTTCTGCCCAATCCGCATTTCGTGCCGCGGTTGCGGCCTTTCACGGGGAAAGATTCGAAAGTACGGCGGTATATCCGCTCGTTTCCGCAGACCGGGGAATTCCTGCGCCGCATCGAAGGCTTGCTGACCTATCTGATCCCGCATTACATTCGCGAAGGAAAAAGTTATCTGACCATTGCGTTCGGATGTACCGGCGGGAAGCACCGTTCGGTGATGCTCGCGGAGGCGGTGAAGAAGTCGCTCGGGACGCGCGGATTTTCCGCTAAAGTCGTTCACCGCGATATCGATAAGTAAACGAACCGGGTGCGCCGCACCAGCCCGCTTTCGGCGGGCGGTGAAAACTTGACACGCCGCGACGCGGCGAATAGCGTACCAAGTGGGTGAGTCAGGGAGCCTGCAGCGTGACCTCGTTGTTATCACCACAGTGGAAGCGATTGCTCAGTTACGTGCGGCCGTACTCGTTTCGGCTGGCGGTGGGTGTGGTGTTGGTGGCATTCACGGCCCTGGCGGATGGGATCGTGGCGCTGATGCTCCGGCCGGGATTTGACTACGTCCTCAACCCGTCCGTTTCCGGTTCGACCCTGCCGCTGGTGACTTTTCCGAACGGTTATACGATCTATCTCAATCGCTTTTTTCCGCCCAGTATCCATCACGTGTGGACTATTTTTGCGCTGACGGTGCTTTTTCTTTACTTCGCGAAAGGTATCGCCGAGTACCTGGGTGTGACGCAGATCCAGTACGTAGGGCAAGCCGCGGTAACCAGGCTGAGGAATCAGGTGTACGCCAAGATCATCCGCCAACCGATTGGCTTTTTTCAAAACAATCCGACGGGACGCTTGCTCTCGACGACGATCAACGACGTGGAGCGGACGCGCATCGCACTCTCGGAATACTTGGCCGACCTGTTCCAAAAAGGGTTCACGCTGATTGTATTTCTTGTGGTCATCGTGGTGCTGAACTGGAAGATGGCGCTGGGATCGGCCATCCTGGTGCCGCTGGTCGTGGTGCCGGTGGGCAAACTGGGAAAGAAGATTCGCCGCTCTTCTGAAAACAGCCAGACCAGGCTTGGGGACCTCAGTCAGATCTTGCAGGAGACGGTCAGCGGGAACCGGGTCGTGAAGGCTTTCGGAATGGAGGACTTCGAGATCGCCAAGTTCAAAAATACGGCGCAACGGTTGCTGCGAGAAAATATGCGCTGGGTTCGAGCGGCAGTGGCCACCGGGCCGATGATGGATTTGCTGGGCGCCCTGGTTATCCCGCTGCTCATTTTGTACGCCCGCGATCAGATCAAGCACGGTCTGATGACACCGGGAATTTTCATAGCGTTTCTTTTTGCCATGTTCAATGCCTACATGCCCCTGAAGCGCATCGGCCAGGTGTACCAGCAATTTCAGCTCGCGCAGGGAGCGAGCACGCAGGTATTTGGCTATCTCGACCGGGAAGAAGAGCACAGCGAACAGCCGGGCGCGAAATCGCTGGAGCCCTTTTCGCAGGAAATTGTTTTTGAGAACGTGGACTTTGCGTATGACGCCGATTCGACTCAGGTGCTCGAGCAGATTTATTTCCGCGCGCGCCGCGGAGAAGTGATAGCTCTCGTGGGGTCAAGCGGAGCCGGAAAAACGACGCTGGTGAATTTGCTGCCGCGATTTTATGAGCCCACTTCCGGCGCCATCCGCATCGATGGTGTGAACATCCGGGAAGTGACCATCAAGTCGCTGCGCGAGCAGATCGCCATGGTGACGCAGGAAAACATCCTGTTTCACGACACGGTTTGGAACAACATTTGCTATGGATTGACGAATGTTCCCAGGGGAAAAGTTACTGGTGCGGCACAGGCCGCGCTGGCGCACGATTTCATCATGGAGTTGCCACAAGGGTACGACACACTGATTGGCGAGCGAGGAACGCGCTTGAGCGGGGGACAGAGACAGCGCATCGCCATCGCGCGCGCCATCCTGAAAGATTCGCCCATTCTAATCCTGGACGAGGCCACCTCGGAGCTGGATGCGGAGTCCGAGATGTTCGTGCAGAAGGCGCTCGCTAACCTGATGGTTGGGCGAACCACCTTCGTAATCGCGCATCGCCTATCCACGATTCGCCGCGCGGACAAGATTCTCGTCCTGGAAGACGGACAAATCCGGGAAAGCGGAACGCACACGGAACTGATCACCCGTGGCGGGACGTATGCCAGGCTTCACGACTTGCAGTTTGCGGACGACGACATGTTGGCGGCGGCGCAGGCCGCACCGGCAAAGCTGAATGTTGCATCTGATTCCTTATGAGCCAAACAACTACATTACAAACGAAGAAAATCGAATGTTTCTCGATGACCGGCTACGCGCAAGCGCGCGCCGAGCGGGATGGCTGGGCGGTGCGCGTCAGCGTGAAGAGCGTCAACCACAGGTTCCTGGATCTCAAGCTGCGGATGCCGGAGGGATTTGATCTTTACGATCTACGGCTGCGGCAGATCGTGCGCGAAAAGATTCACCGCGGGCACGTGGAAGTGACCGTGGGGGTAGAACCGGGGAAAGCGGCGCCAATCCAGGTGAATAGAGAGTTGGTGCAAGCGTATCTGAAAGCCGCCGAAGCGTTGCGACAGGAGACCAGAGCGGCAACGGATATGGACGTTGTCGCGCTTTTGAGGCTGCCCGGAGTGATCACCGGCGTCACCACAGCCGTGCCGGAGACCGAAGAAGAGCAAGAGCGGCTTGGACACTTGCTGGATGGCGGCTTGCGGGAGGCGCTGGCAAAGCTGGACGATATGCGGCGGGCGGAAGGGCGTCATCTGGTGGAGGAGTTGCGCGATCGCCTGGCGCGGATCGGCGGCCATGTCGAGCAAGTGCGCGGGCTCGCCGCGACGCTACGGCCGGCGTTCTCGCGCCGGCTCGATGCCAAGTTGAAGGAATTGCTGGGCGGGACGGGGATCGATCCGGCGCGGCTTGCGCAGGAAGCAGCCGTGCTTGCGGAGCGCAGCGATATCAGTGAAGAATTGGACCGGCTGAGGAGCCACCTGCAGCAGTTCGGGAAATTACTTGACGGCGCGGGCGAGCTGGGGAAGAAGCTGGATTTTCTTTTGCAGGAAATGCATCGCGAGGCCAATACGATGCTGTCCAAAACGCCCGGCGTGGAAAGCGAGGCGTTGGCAATCACGGGCTTGGCGCTGGAGATCAAGGCGGAGATCGAGAAACTGCGGGAGCAGGTACAAAACATCGAATGAGCACGGGGATAGAGATTGCGCCGCTGGTGTTGATCGTGTCGGGGCCGTCAGGATCGGGAAAATCGACTTTGGTGCAGCGAATCCTGGAACTGCCCGGGACGATGCCTTCGATCTCATGTACTACACGGTCGCGCCGGGCGACCGAGGCCCGCGGGAAGTGCTATGATTTTGTCACAGAAGCTGAATTCGACGTCATGGCCGCGCGCGGCGATTTTTTGGAGTACGCGCGGGTCTTCGGAAAACATTCTTACGGCACGCCGAGGAAGTGGTTGGAAGAATCGCGGAAGAAGGGACTCGATCTGGTGCTGGAGATCGATGTTCAAGGCGCGGCTCAGGTGAAAGAAGAGCTCCCGGAGTCGGTGGCGATTTTCATCTTGCCGCCGTCGCGCGAGGAGCTGGAGCGCAGGCTGCGCGAGCGCGGCCAGGATTCGAACGAAGAGATCGCGCGGCGGCTGGCCGAGGCGCGGGACGAGATTGCGGCTTTTGGCAAGTATTACGATTTTTGCGTAGTGAATGATGATGTGGAACGCGCGGGACGCGAAGCGCAGGCGATTGTGATCGCCGTGCGCTGCACGAGCGTGCGACGGAGGGCGAGAGTGGAACAACTTCTGGCATCGTTTGGGAGGGAATGACTGAAATGACCATGCAGACGAAAGCTCCGGAGAGCCAGTTTGCGTACGTGGTGCTGGCGGCGAGGAGAGCGCGGCAGATCATGGCCGGTGCACCATCGCTGATCGAGAACCCGAGAACACTGAAGGCCACACGGATCGCGTGCGAAGAGCTGGAACACAGCTTGCTCGAGTACGAATTCACGGAGCCGGCATCGATCGACGTGGATAAGGAAGGGAATAAACGGCGGAAGTAGCGGGCCGCGAAAGGCAGCGATGCGAATCACGCTTGGTGTGACCGGCGGAGTGGCGGCTTACAAAGCCGCGGAACTCGTACGCCGCTTGCAGCAGGACGGGTTCAGCATACAGGTGGTGATGACCCGCGGGGCGCGGGAGTTCGTCACCCCGCTGACGTTCGCGGCGCTGAGCGGGCAGAGAGTCATCACCGACCTCTTCGGCGATGCTTCGGGCGGTGAAGCAAACCTCGAAAGCGCCATCGAACACATCGCGGTTGCGCAGCGGACGGATTTGCTCGTGGTCGCGCCTGCCACGGCGGATGTCATTGCAAAATTTGCGCGCGGGATTGCAGACGACTTTCTGACGACTTTGTACCTGGCATCGACGGCGCCGGTGGTGGTGGCGCCGGCGATGAACGTAAACATGTGGAACCACACAGCCACGCAAGAAAATGTCGAGATGCTGCGCGCGCGCGGCGTTAAAGTCGTTGACCCCGCGGAGGGCTACCTGGCCTGCGGCGTGATCGGCGCGGGACGGCTGGCCGGACAGGAAGATATTGTCGCTGCGGTGCGCGAGGCGCTGAAAACGCAGCGGGATTTGGACGGAGAGACGGCCCTGATCACCGCTGGTCCAACTTGCGAAGACCTCGATCCGGTTCGCTATATTACCAACCGCTCTTCTGGGAAGATGGGCTACGCTGTGGCCGAAGCAGCGGTGCGGCGCGGTGCGAAGGTCATTCTTATAAGCGGGCCGGTAAGTCTCGATGCGCCCGCCGGCGTCGAGCGCATTGACGTGCGCACGGCGAAAGAAATGCATCACGCCGTTGTGGAGCGGATTGCAAGTAGCTCCATCGCCATTCTTGCGGCCGCGGTGGCGGATTACCGGCCGGTGGAACAGCACGCGGAAAAGATCAAGAAGAGCGATGCGGCACTGACGATTTCTCTCGAGCCGACCACCGACATCCTGGCGGAGGTGGCGAGAAACAAGGGCCAGAAAATCGTGGTGGGCTTTGCGGCGGAGACGGACCACGTCGCGGAGAACGCGCGGAAAAAGCTTTCCGCGAAGAACGCCGATTTGATTGTTGCAAACGATGTCACCGCGGAAGGCGCGGGGTTCGATCACGATACCAATATTGTGACGCTCTTTTCCCGCGATGGACGCGACCTCGCGCTTCCGAAAATGAGCAAGAGCGAAGTGGCGCAGAGGATTTTGGATGAAGTCGTGCGTCTGCGAAGCGTTTTGCACGGGACGGCCGCACTGAAGCGCTCCGGCGTTTGATCCCGCCATGGCCGAGCGTATCTCCGAGACCCTTCAAAAAAAACTGTCCAGCAGACTGAGTTTCTACGAAGACCTCGGAATCCGGTTGTTCTATCGGGACCGCGGGGCCGGAGCTGCGTTGGATAACGAGCGCCAGGTGGAATTGCCTGCGACCACTCATTTCCCAACCATAGATCTAGAAAAGGAAAAGACCTTGCCGAAGCCCGCAGGAAAACCAGCGTTGCAAAAGACCATGCCCGTCACGACGCCAGTCATTCCAAAAATCGCATCGCTGCCGGTGGTTGCGGGACCGTCGCTTTTCGAATCCGTGGAGAAGATTGTGGGCGACTCGCTGCTCAAGACTCGCGAAGATCTCGGGGAATGCACGCGGTGCAAACTGCACAGCACGCGGCACAAAATTGTTTTCGGCGACGGAAATCCCAAGGCCGAGTTGGTTTTTGTGGGCGAAGGCCCGGGCGCCGATGAAGACGCGCAAGGATTGCCTTTCGTCGGGCGCGCGGGAAAACTGCTGACGCAGATGATCGAAGCGATGGGCTTGCAGCGCAAAGACGTGTACATCTGCAACGTGGTGAAATGCCGGCCTCCGGAGAATCGCCAACCGGCAGAAGACGAAGTAAGCACCTGCTCGCCGTTTCTTATGCGCCAAATCGATGCCATCGCTCCAAAAGTAATAGTCTGCCTGGGCGCAGTCGCCGCAAAAACATTGCTGCAGACCAATCGCGGAATTTCTCAGTTTCGCGGAGAGTGGCTGGAATTTCGCGGAAGAAAATTGCTGGCGACCTATCACCCCGCCTATTTGCTGCGCAATCCGCCTGCGAAAAGCGAAGTCTGGAAAGATCTCCAAAAAGTCATGGCCGTGCTCGGCCTCGAAGTGAAGAAAGGCAAGTCCGCCTAACTCATTATGGGAATTCTGCTGGGCTTGCTGACGGCGCTGACCTGGGGCGGCGCGGATTTTATTGCGCGTTTTGCCACGCATCGCATTGGTGCTTTGCGTTCCATGTTGTACATGCAATTGACGGGTTTTCTTCTGCTCTCCCTTCTTCTTCCCGCTCTCGGCGGTTGGGGGCATCTCGCGGATGGTTCCGGATGGCAGCCCTGGGCTTGGGGTTTCCTGGCTGGGAGCTTCAATGCCGTGTCGGGCCTGGCGCTCTACCGTGCGTTTGAGATTGGGAAAATGGCCGTAGTGGCTCCGCTCTCGGCCAGTTATCCCGCGCTGACTCTGCTGCTTTCCTGGATGACCGGCGAGCGGCTGAGCATTGTGAGAATTGCCGGAATCGTCTGCACGCTGGTAGGCGTCGTAGTTGTTGCCGGCGGAGAAAAAACACCGGACGAGAACGATGCTGAGGCCGTGCGCAAGAGCGGCCGTGGAATCCGCTGGTCCATCTTCTCTGCCTTTGGCTTCGCGGTGCTGTTTTGGCTGCTCGGAATTCGCGTCATTCCGCGCGTCGGGGCCATTCAAACCGTGTGGATGATCCGTTTGACCAGTGCCGTGCTCACCGCGGCGGTGATCCTCATTTCCAAGCAGCCCGTGCGGCTTCCACGCGGCAAGGTGCGCTGGATGGCCCTGGGTATGGGGGCCTTGGATACCAGTGCCTTTGTCCTCAGCAATCTCGGAATGAAAATGGAGCAGGTCGCGGTCATCACCGTCCTTAGTTCGCTATACGGGGCTGTCACTGTGGGGCTTGCGGCCATCTTCCTCAAGGAACACGTGTCGCGCTGGCAGTGGGCGGGAATCGTCACCATTTTCGCCGGGATTTTTCTCATCAGCCGGTAGATTTCTCCTTTCATCCCGCCTTCTTTATCACATTCTCTTCCGCATTTCCTCGTGCTGATACACTACACGGCGGGATGACTCCTCCATTTTGCAATGTCGCGTTGCCAGTGCCGCTGCGCAATGTATTCACTTATGCGGTGCCGGAAACGCTGCGGGGAACGGTGCAGCCGGGCAACCGCGTCCTCGTGCCGTTCCGGAAGAAGACGCTGGTTGGTGTCGTTGTGGAATTGGCGGAGAGCGCGCCGGCGGGGACGAAAGTCCGGGAGATCACTCGCGTGCTGGATTTTGTTCCGGCGCTGACGCCGAAGTTGATCGAGCTGGCGCAATGGATCAAGGGGTATTACCTGGCGCCGGCCGGCGAAGTGTTCCGTGCGATGCTGCCGCCGGTAACAGAGCTGAAATCGCAACGCCAGATTATTCTGATGGATGCGGGGCGTGAAGCGGCGGAAAGTTTGAGCGGCGGGGAATTGTCGCATGGGCTCACGTCTGCAGAGGCAGCGTTTCTTACGGAGCTGAAGGAAAAGAAAGGAACGCTGCTTTTAGGTCCGGCGTCAAAGTTGGGCGTTGATGCTTCGGCGTTGCAGCGGCTGCAACGGCGCGGATTGATCGAAATTCGGGAGACGGTGCAAGGAATCAAGCGAAGGACGCAGCGGGTGATCGCTTGGAAGGGCGGCCTTACGGCGGCCGAAGAATCGGCGGAGAAGAAAGAAAACGACAACGCAGAGACGCAGAATGCGCAGAAGAATCGCAGAGAAGAAGTCGAAGAAAAAGGCATCGCTGAGACGCAAGGTGCACACAGAAAGCACAAGGAAGAAAGAGTGCGAGAACTGCTGGAGACGGAGCGGGGGCCGCTGCCTTTGCCGCAGCTTTTGAAGCTGGCGCAGGTGACGCGAGCGTTCGTTGAACGGATGCTGCGCGATGGAATGCTGGAGAGTTGGGAGGAGGCGATTGATCCGGCGGAGGATCCGTTTGATGCGGGACACGCGCCTCCTGCGCATGAATTGAATGCGGAGCAGGAGAGCGCGCTGAAAAAGATACGCGCGCGACTTGAATTGGGCGAATTCGGCGTGCAGTTTCTCCACGGCGTGACCGGGAGCGGGAAAACCGAAGTTTATTTGCGCGCGGTGCAGGAGACCTTGGCGCGAGGAAAAACGGCACTCGTGCTGGTGCCGGAGATTGCGTTGACGCTATGGATTGGGCGGCAGTGCCGGTCGTGGTTTGGCGCGCGCTTCGAGGGCGTGGCGGTGCTGCACTCGGCGCTGAGTGATGTGGAACGAGCGCGCGAATGGTGGCGCGTGCGGAACGGCGAGGCACGGGTCGTGGTCGGGACGCGCTCGGCGGTGTTTGCGCCGCTGGAAAATGTCGGGCTGATCATTGTCGATGAAGAGCAGGAAAATAGCTTCAAACAGGAAGAGACTCCTCGCTATCACGGCCGCGACGTGGCCATCGTGCGCGCCAAGATGGAAGGCGCCCTGGCGCTGCTGGGTTCAGCGACACCCTCGATGGAAACGTATCACCACGCGCGGAATGGAAAGTATGAACTGTTGACGCTGGCTTCGCGCGTTGCGGACCGTTCGCTCGCGAGCGTGGAGGTCGTTGATCTGCGCGAGGATTTTCAGCAGACACACCAAACGAGCCCGATTTCCGCGGCGCTGCACTCGGGAATTCAGGAATGCCTGGCGAATGGCACGCAGGTGCTGGTATTGATCAACCGGCGCGGGTATTCATGGTCGGTTCTGTGCCGGAGCTGCGGCGCGTCCGTGCAGTGCGTGAATTGCAGCATCTCCATGACGCATCACAAACAACGCAACCGGCTGGAATGCCACTATTGCGGTTCGATCCAGCCGATACCGAAGCAATGTCCAAAATGCCAGTCGAAATATGTTTATTTTTTTGGCGAAGGCTCCGAGCATCTGGAAGAGAGACTTCGCAAAGAATTTCCCGGCGCGCGAATCGCGCGTCTGGACCGGGATACGGCGCGGACGAAGCGGCAGTACCAGGAAACACTGGGTGCCTTCGCTGGCGGGGCGCTGGATATCCTCGTCGGCACGCAAATGCTGGCAAAGGGACACGATTTTCAGCGGGTAACGCTTGTCGGCGTGGTTTCCGCAGATTCGTCGCTGAGCCTGCCGGATTTTCGCGCGGCGGAACGCACGTTTCAGTTACTGACGCAAGTTGCCGGGCGCGCGGGGCGCGGCGAGTTGAAGGGGCGCGTGCTGATTCAGACATTTTATCCCGAGCATTACGCGATTCAAGATGCGGTGAAGCAGGATTACAGCGCGTTTTTCGAGCGCGAATTGAATTTCCGGCGGATGATGGCATATCCGCCATTCACGTCGCTGGCCAACGTGATCGTGCGCGATACGAGCCTGGAAAAGACAATTCGCTGGTCGCGGCAGCTTTCGGAGTATTTTTCTCCGCATGACGGGGAAAGCGTGCGCATCCTGGGGCCGGCGACGGCGCCGCTGGCGCGTTTGAAGAAGGAACACCGATTTCAATTCTTGCTGAAGTCACCAAAGCGGTCAGTGTTGACGAAACTGCTTAGCGGCGCGATGGCGTATTGCGATGCCAAAGAGATTCCGCAGACGGCCGTGCTGGTGGATATGGATCCACTTAGCTTATTGTGAGCCAATTCTAGAAATCCACTGAACCCTCCTCAGAAACCAGAAGCGGAGTCTTGCTCGAAGACGAGTTGCTTATCCATATCCAGCATCTGTTTACGGAATTGACGCAAGCCGCCGAGGCTGAGGAGAACTGTGGGAATGAAACCAGCGGCTCCCCACCGAGTGACCAGGGACCACTGCACGATTTGGGGAATGTAGATCGCAAAGACAACGAAGCCGATGAGGTAAGCAACAAGGACAAGCGTAGAGTGGCTCTGAAAGGCCGGGTAAGAGCACGTGAAGGGGATCTTGCGGAACCGTACGAGCAGAACTTCCACGAAAACTCCGGAGCAGGCAATGAGAAGAGCTGTTTGCAGCAGCGCGGTAAGCCATCCCCACAAAAGTGCTGAGTAGAGAAAACACAGGGGGGCAATCCAGCCAAGAGAAAATGTGAGGAGTATTTTCCTGGCGACTTGGCGAGGCTGTTCGCCGCCAGGCTCGACCCAGAGCCTGAAAACCCAGTTGGCAGGCAAATCCGAAGGGACTTCGAAGGCCAAGCGAACTCCCACGAGGAGGCAATAGCTCAGGATAAACGGGATAGAAAGGAGTGCTACAGAGGGAGGATGTGCAGCGAATGAAAAGCCGGGATGGAAGGCAGCATTTACAGTCTGTGCGGCAACGACAAGGCCGAGTGCCGCGAAGGCCAGAACAATCTGCAAGTGGGCATCGCTTCGCAAGAGTGTGCGCGAAACAAATTGATAACAGGCGCGTTGCACCGGAGCCCGAAGAATTGTAGCGTCCAAAAGCTTTGCAGGCCACCGGAAGTGCCGGCCACGCGGCAACGGCCCAACATCGGCAAATTCGGGGATGCGGACGAAGGATCTGCGAAAGCTGAAGGTATAGGCAATGATGGAGATCAGAAGTGCCAGTCCCAAAGAAGCCATGGCCCTCCGCGTCAAGGAAGCGAAGAAAATATCGTTACCGTTGCCCCACAACGTTTCGGTGAGCCCTAGAAACCAAGCGGGAGGCAGTCCGCCGAGGCGCTGGTAAACCAACTGAGAGCCGCCTGAGAGAACAGAAAATACGGTGAAGCTTGTGGCCAGGATCGCAAGGAGACAGAGCGCGACCGCAAAACGGACGTAGACGGAGACTTTGCGGAAAATGCGGTAGGGAAGGCACGCCAGTAAAGTGCCCGAGAGTGCAAATATCGCAAGAAAACTGAATGCGCTGCTCAGAATGATGGAAATGGCATGTCCAAACGCAAACCGCAAAAGGGTGGAGAAAGATCCTTGCGAACCCACCACCGCGATTGGAAATAAAACGAAGGAAGCCGCGTTCACCACGAGGGTGAGAAGTGCCGTCAGAGCGAAGATGGCGAACAGATTTGCGAAAAAAATCCTGGTCAGCGAGATGGGGAGGGGCACGAGATTTACGTAATCGCGGCGGTCCAGAAAAATGGAGTTCCACCGCCACAACGCCGCGGCGCAGCTAACGGCCATGGACAGAACGATGAAGAAATATTCGTCTGGAATGGTGGCAACATAGGGATCGAATACGCCGTCACCCCGCAGGAAACGGATGAGCGAACCAAACTTCTCGAACATGAGAAGAGAGACCAGAACTCCCGGCATGGCCAAGAAGATGAGTACCACACCCATGCTAGGGTCCAAATCATCAGCGCCGAGCTCTCCGCCGCCGTGAAGCATGCGGCCGGCGAACAGGCGCAACAAATACAGGGAAGGGCGTTGTGAGAAAACTATCCAGCGTGCAGCGAGGGACTGCTTCCAAGAATTCACGAGGGAGACACCACCACATCGACGATCTCATTCGCGACCTGAGTGATGTCTTTATCTTCCACGAGTTGCAAGAAGATGCGTTCCAGCGAGGACTGGCCGATCCGCTGGCGAACTTCTTCCGTTGAGCCATAGGCGATGACCTGGCCCTTTCGGAGAATGAGAAGCTGCGAGCATACTTTTTCGACGACTTCGATAATATGCGAACAATAGAAAACGGCTTTTCCTCGCGCGCTGAATGCCTGGATGAGGTTCTTAAAAATGAGCACGGAGGTTACGTCTAGGCCGGAGAGCGGTTCGTCCAAGATGAGCACATCGGGATTGTCCATAAGCGAGGCGATCAGGAGGATACGCTGGCGCATACCTTTGGAGTAAGCGCCCAGAGAAACATGCCGATGCGGATACAAGGAGAAAAGCTCGAGGAGAGAGCCGATCTTGGTTTTCATTCGCGTTGGAGACATGCCGCGAAGAGTCCCAATCATCTCCAGATATTCCTCGCCGGTGAGAAACGGATAGAGATTGGCCTCTTCCGGAACGTAGCCGAGCCGCTTTCGATAAGATACGAGATCGCTTTGAATGTTTTTGCCCTCGAAGAGAACTTGGCCGTGAGTGGGTTGCAGCAGGCCGATAAGCACTTTTACGGTGGTGCTTTTTCCCGAGCCATTGGGGCCCAAGTACCCAAGCACCTGGCCAGGCTCGAGGCGAAACGTGACTTCTCGAACTGCAGGAACAGAGCCGTAGAACTTCGCGAGAGCGATTGCTTCGAGCATGGCCATCCCTTCGAGCGAGCAGGCAAGCTCCGCCTTGGCCTGAGACAACTTCGTTTGACGCCGTGCGAACACACAAAGTTCCGAGGTCAATGCAGTCTCGTGGCGAGGACTTCGTGGTCAAGCCCCGGCGAGAAGGCGGTTCAAGCGAACGGTGGGGCGTACCCCTGGGCGTACCCCACACCCAGGTGTTTTTCCAAAGAGTGCGCAATTCTTTGAAAGGAAAGGAATTGTTTTTTTTGCGAGTACAAAAGAGTGCGTAAATGATTGATTCTAAGGGGCCGAAAAATGCACTAAATTCCGTGGAGACAAAAGAGTGCAGATGCTGTTCAAACGAATGGAGTTAATCTTAGGGATGAAATCAGATCTTCGAAAAAGTCGCTGGCCTGCCGGGAATCCGGCAATGGAAGAGATTGCCATGCCGCCCAGAAAGCAAAACTTCCCCCGACAAATTGGATTCATTCCCGCTGGGGAGAGTTATTTGAGTTGTTAGTTGGCGAGTTGGCGCCCAAAATCAAAGTGCGGTGTGCATCCCATGGAACAGTTTCTTCCAAGTCGGCTAGGTGCCTGCTCCCTTACTTTCCTCCTGCTGATCGAGGCGTGTGCTGGGGTTTACGGGCAGGAACGAAAACCTGGGCCGACAGTTTCCGTTCCTTTCGATGACACCGTGGGGCAACTTGTCAGCTTGGTTCGAGGCAAGCCAAAGGCGCTCCAAGGCAGTTCCGGGATGCGGCTTGGATTCCAGTCGTTCCTGACGGCGCATCAGCTTGCTCCAGAGGGCATTCGCTATTCGGACTATGTCATTGTGCGACTGTTATTTGAGGCGACGCGGGATGCGGGCTTCTGGAACCTGCATTGGGCGATTACGGATCAACCGCCGAATTCGGACAGGATCTGGCAGCAATGGAAGAGCGTGAAACGGCCATCTGCTTTGGAATCAACAGCCACGGCGGAATGCGATGAACTTTCGGCGCTCTACGCGTTTCTTGTGGAGCGCGCTGGGGTCAAGAGTGTCGGACTGTTTTGGCCTGCCCCGAATCATACGGTTGCGGTTTGGGTGGTGCGCCCAACGACGGGAGCGGTTGTGCGCGTAGTGGTGCCCACGTCTCAGATCTTTCTCGGCGAAACGGACCGCTTTGACACGAAGAAATTTGACCCCTGGCGTCAGAAGACCATCTACGAATACATACGCCGCGACATCCCGGACACTTATGAGCTTCCCTTGCCCCCTTTTGAGTATTTCCTCAAGCAGGTGGACAAGTATGGGGGCGCTTCCGACGCGACGCTGCAACAATTGCGGTATGTGCGCGAAGGCGTCTTTCTGCGAACGTCGACACCGGAACAGGCAGCTCGCGAGGCCTTGAAGAGACGCAGTGCCCTGGAGTCCGGCTCCGCCGAGGATCTGGCGGCGCTGCAGAATTTTGCGCAGGACATGCGCTCTGGGGCTGTCCACTAGATTCGGAGCGGCGATGCAGGCCGAGCAGGGCTCTCCTTAATCTCAAAGTGAGCCAAGCTAGCACAGTGTGTCGCCAGTTGAGACAGTTTCCAAAGGCGGTGACATCAAAGTGCGTTTCATCGGCTAGTGCCTAGATGGCTACTGAAAGCAGTTAGCTGAGGAAAAAGCGGGAGAGAACTGCATTGAAAAGAAAGCAGATGGCAGCGTTATGACTTGGCGGCGAGGAAGGCCATTGCCTGCGGCTGGAGTGGGAATGAGGCAATGAGACTTTTGGTATGCGCGGTGCACGTATGGGGGCATTGGTCCGCGCACGCGACGGTTGGTTGCCGGGGGAAATGGTGCAAAGCGGCGCTAGCGAGACCACAACCGCAGTCTGAAGATGACTGTTGGAAGTGGCTGTTCACGGCCGTACGAATTGACTCCCCCAACCGCCAAGTCTCCTGAGGGAATGCCTCAAAAGTGCGCAGCAGGTCGAGATGCTGTGCAAATTGCAGAACGTAAAGAAGTCGTGTCTAAGAGCTGGATTCCTTTCCCTCCTTTTCTTCAATATAGCTGCGACCGTCTGGGCGCCGATGGCGCAGGCGCAGGCGCCTGTTTCCGAGCAGACGGACGGAAAGATTTCAGGGACCGTGCTTTTGAAAGCGAACAACCGGCCCGCGAGCCAGGTGGCCGTAAAATTGAAATCGCACGCCGCGGGAATATTCCGGAGCATCCTGACGGACATTGAAGGCCATTTTGAGGTGCGAAGCCTCCCTCCCAGCACGTACGAGATCGTCGTCGATGAACCGGGGTACGAGCCGGCACAACTCAGCACACAGCTCGACGGTTCTTCCTCGGAGCTCGTGCTTTATCTGAAGTCATCCAACATACCGCAAACTCCGCGAGAGAGTTACACGGTTTCAGCACGGGAGCTGAAGATTCCCGGCAAGGCGCAGCGAGAATATGAGAAGGGATTGGGGAGCCTAGCAAAGCAAGATCTTGTTGGGAGCTTGAGCCACTTCACCAAGGCTGTCCAAACGTTCCCGGACTTCTACGAGGCCTACTATCACCTGGGCGTGGCGGAGACGAGACTCGGCCACTTGGATGAAGCGATGCAAGCTTTTCAAAACGCCATTGATTTGAGTGGCGGGAGGCATGCGTGGGCAGAATTTGGGATCGGCTACATTCTTTATCTGGAAGGAAAAACAGAGGAGGCGGTAACCATCATCCGCAGAGGATTGGAGCTGGATGGGAGCTCGCCTGATGGCTACTTAGTTCTGGGCATGGCGCTATTGCGGGTCAATCGCCTGGATGAAGCGGAAAGAAGCGCGCGTGAGGCTCTTCTCCGCAAGCCCAGTTTCGCCCAGGCCTATCTGGTGCTTTCGGATGCTTGCGGGCACCGGCACGAGTATCGCGAGCAACTGCAAGATCTGGATGCTTACCTGAAACTTGAGCCGAATGGAGCAGAGAGTGAACACGTCCGCAAAGCGCGCGAGGTGGTTCTGAGAATTCTGGCCAAGCTACATCCTGAAGACTGATTTTGCTCCGAACAAGAAGGCCCCGTTCAACACTCCCTCAGGACACAACAAGTGTGAACCGACAAAGTGCGGGGCTAAACCTGGGGCTAAACCCCGCCACTGCAAAAACTGAATTCAGGAGACAGCGCGTTTGCGCCAGAAGAAGTAGGCGGGAAGGCCGATGAGAAACAGCAGGACGGCGGCGGCGAGATTCATGAATTGGGAAGGGTCACGGAAGGCGAGATAAATGGCATTGCCGACGATGACAGCGGCGACGAGGACGAAGATGAGCGGCGTCCACGGATAGCCCGGAACGCGATAGGGAATGGGTCGGCCCGCTGAGGTGCGGCGAATGGGAAAAATGGCGGCGGCGCCGAGGCCGTAGAAGATCCATCCGATAAAAATCACGCCTTCGACCAATTTGCTGAAAGTGCCTAACTCACCGGCGCACACCAGAACTGCTGACCAAACTCCAAGTCCAATGATGGCTGCCGCCGGAGTCTTAAAGCGCGGGTGAACGTCCGCGAGCTTCTTGAAAAAAAGCTTATCGTTGGCCATGGCGTAGAAAACGCGAGGGGCCGTTAGGATGACGCTATTGGCGGCGCTGAAAGTGGAAATGAGAATGGTGAGCGCGACGATTTTGCTGGCCCAGGGGCCGAGGACGATGCCGACCGATGTGGCAGCGATGGTATCCGTCAAAGCCATGTCTTTAGGGCCGAGGGCGAAGAGGTAAGCGACGACGGCGACGAGATAAAGTCCCACGAGAATCAGTGAACCCATTAGAAAAGCGCGCGGAAAGGCTTTCTGTGGATCAATGACTTCGCCGGCGCTGTAGGTGCCGAATTGCCAGCCTTCATAAGCCCAGAGAACGGTGATCATCGCCAGGCCAAAATTGGACCACAGTCCGAGTCCGTGCCGAGTTGCTCCCAAGGCCGAGGGGATGTCGCGGCCATGATGACCAAGAGCCAGCAGCAAAGCGCTGAGGATGACGATGATGCCCATCTTGACGAGCGTAGTCCAGTTCTGAAGGTCGGAGCTTTTGCGCGTGCCCCAGACGTTTATGGCTGTGACGATTCCGATCATCACGACGGCGGCGATGGTTTGCTCCACGGGAGAAATTGGGAGAACCCTAGCGAGATATTCACTGAAGGCCCGCGCCAAGGCGGCGACGGAGCCGCTTGCGATGACGAGAAAAAGGCACCAGCCGTAGAGAAAGGCGGAGAGGCGGCCGAAACCGTCGCGAATGTAACAATACAAACCGCCAGCTTCGGGATTGGCAGCAGCGAGCTCAGCGTAAGTGAGCGCGCCGAGCAACGAGAGGACGCCGCCGACTATCCAGACCAAAAGCGAAAGGCCGACGGAGCCGTCGACTTGGCGAAGAATAGGGCCAGGCGTTCGAAAGATGCCGGAGCCAATGACGGAACCGATGAAGAGGAGCAGAAGATCGCGAAAGCGGAGTGTGCGGACGAGTTCAGGCATGGGCAGGCTGGCGCGGCATGGCGCGTTTAGACCGAAGGCATCATAACCGGAGATGGGAAGCGGTCAATGGGAAGTTGGAGGAATGTAGAGAGGCGCGGGCATGAAGGAGAGGAGAAAGATCAGCAGAGCCAGGAGCGCTACCCATCGGCGGCTGGAATCGAGAGCTGTGGGATCGTAGATGGGTGGGACGCGGACGAATCGCATTGCGAGGATCATAGCCGCCCAGAAGTACCAACCTTCCCAGAAGCCGAGGAGTCCGAGCACGACAAAACCAGCAGGAAAGAGGAGCGACGAATACCAGTGCAAGCGAGGGTTGAGCGAACGAAGAATATGACCACCATCGAGCTGGGCAACGGGCACGAGGTTCAACGATGTCAATAAGAGGCCGACCCAGGCGGCCCGGCCAACCGGCGGCAAGAGAAGCGCGTCGGGCGAGATTCCGCGATACAGGAGCGCGTCCAAGAGGCGCAGCAGGAGCGGAGTGCCATAGATGACTTCGGCGTTCGCAGGGTCGGCGAGGCCGGGAACAAGCTTGGCATGCAGGACGCCGTAGATGAGAGCAGGAACGGCAAAGGCAAAACCGACGAGCGGGCCTGAAGCGCCGACGTCAAACAAGGCGCGGTTGGTAAGGATTGGCGAGCGAATCAAGATGAAGGCGCCGAAGGTGCCGTTCAAGTTGGGGAAGGGAACGAAAAAAGGATAGGTGGCGCGAATACGATGATAGCGGCAGGCAAAGAAATGACCCAGTTCGTGCGTGAGAAGAATGGTGAGCAAGGTGAGAGCAAAAGGCAGGCCTGCGGCGAGGCCGAGGGGGTGCTTGTAAAAAAGCGTGAAAGAGCGGAGAAATTCCTCGAAAGAGAAGGCTTCGTTCTGAGCGTAGGCAGTCGCGAACTGCGTGCCGGCGACGAGGCACGTGCAAAGCGTGAGAAGCAAGAGGATACAAGCAAGAACCAACATCTTCCTGGAAGGACGATAGGGGACAGGGGTGTAGCGGACGCTGCCGGAGGAAGCGGAGCGCCAATCCACGTTCACGGGAATGGACGGCGGAGGATTTTCTGGGAGTGGTGCGCTCACGAAGTGGCCGGCGTCACATTTGGAATCGTCACTTGCCAGTACAGCACAATTGCGCGGGTTCGCGCCAGGGCCGAAGCCCTGAGGTGGTCGTACGCTTGGAGCAGTTGAGGGTATGCCGCGACAGGCCTAATCCGGTTTTTTTTCTTCTTCGATGCCCTGAAGCTCTTTGCCGGGCTTGAAGCGGACGGCCTTGCCCGGCGGAATGCTCACCTCTTCCCCGGTGCGGGGATTGCGGCCGATGCCGGTCTTGCGCGGCTTCACACTGAAGACGCCGAAGCGGCGGAGTTCGATGCGCTGGCCGCGGCCAAGAGCCTGCTTCAACGATTCGAAAACAGTCTCAACGGCCTGCTCGGCTTTGGTGCGGCTGATGTTCGTAGTGGCGACGACGGCATTTACGATATCGAGCTTGATCACGCGATCCTCCCGCGCTTCCAAGGCAGATGCTAGTGGGTGCGGCGTGGGTTGTCAAGACGTGAGGGGTAATCTACACTGAACATCTTTTGGCGCACTCATTTCGAATCACTTTGGTGTGGCAACAAATCGAAGACACAAATCGAAGTTACAGATCGGGGAGGACTGGATGGCCGTCAAGCCAGACCGCTGGATCCGGCGCATGTCGCTGGAGCACAAGATGATCGAACCGTTTACGGACCGGCAGGTGCGCGAGGGAGTGATCAGTTACGGAGTGTCGTCATACGGCTACGATATTCGAGTGGCGGACGAGTTCCGGATTTTCACGAACGTGAACTCGACGATCGTGGATCCAAAACATTTCGATCCGCGGTCGCTGGTGGACTATAGAGGCGAGGTGTGCCTCATTCCGCCGAATTCCTTTGCGCTGGCGAGGTCGGTGGAATATTTCCGGATTCCGCGCAACGTGCTGACCATTTGCCTGGGCAAGTCAACGTATGCGCGATGCGGGATCATTGTGAACGTGACGCCGTTCGAACCGGAGTGGGAAGGGTTTGTGACGCTGGAAATCAGCAACACGACTCCGCTGCCCGCGAAAATTTACGCGAATGAAGGGCTGTGCCAGGTGATCTTTTTCGAATCCGACGAGGATTGTGAAGTGAGCTACAAGGATAAGAAGGGGAAGTACCAGGCGCAGAGCGGGATTGTTCTGCCGCGGCTGTAGATGTGATTCGTGACTGGTCCGAGTCAGCAGCAACGCCGGTGAGATCCTGAGGCGTTTTTTCCGGGATTAAGCGAGCGTGACGGTGACGAGCGGGTAGCCGCGTTCGCGCCAGGCATCCAGACCGCCCTGCAGTGGGCGGATGCGCTTGAATCCGTTTTTTCTGAGGAGCAGCGCCACACGGGCGCTGGTGGCTTCGTTTGGTCAAGTGCAGTAGAGAATGACTTCGCGGTCGCGCGGCAGACGGTCACTCTTCTCCTCCAGCTCTTTGGAGTTCATGCGGAAGGCGCCGGGAATGGTTTCAGGGTCGGCCTCGAAGTCCATCGAGTGGCGCAGGTCAACGATGACCAGTTCTTCGCCGGAGTCGATCTTTTCCTTCAATTCGTCCACGGTGATGCGAGAGATGCGCAGTTCACGCAGAAAGCGCTGGCGGGCGACAAACTTATAGGCGATGTAGGCGGCGAGTACTCCGAGGAGAAGGACTAGGAGCCAGCCGCCGAGAGAGGCGAGATACTCGGCTACACGCTCGATCTGACCGCTGAAGACATAACCGAGGCCCAGGAAAGTGCCGGCCCAGAAGAGCGAGCCCAGGGCATCGAAGAGGAGGAAACGCCGGGGACGCATGTGAAAGATACCGGCAAGGGGAGGCGCGACGGTGCCCAGACCAGGGAGAAACTTGGCCAGCAGAAGCGAGCGAGCGCCCTGCTTCGAAAAAAGGCCCTCGGTGCGGCGAACACAGGAATCTGGTTCAAGCGAAATCTTGCAGAGAAGCTGGAGGATCTTGATGCCTTTGCGGCGGCCAAGCTGATACCAGATGGAATCCGCTGTTACGGCCGCGAGCATGACGTAGAACAGCGAAGCGAAAAAACTCAGGTGGCCGGTCCCGGCGAGCGCGCCCGCGGCGAGCAACAGCGGCATGGAAGGGACCGGCAATCCCAGCTGCTCGGCGAAAACCCATCCTAGCAACAATGCGTATCCATGATGGAGGAGGAATTCGAGCGTGCGGTGCATGGTGGGCGGGGTCAGCGATCTCCGGCTATTTCGTTGCGAAAGGAGCAGTATGCCCCCAATGACCGGCCATAACAAATTCGGCAATCGGCTTGCGCGTCCTGGGCGACAGCTCACGGTCCTTTAGAGGTTGGGGGAGGGAATTAGGGTCGCCCGGGTAACCGATGGCGAGTGCGGCGATCGGTTCCCATCCTGCGGGAATCCCAAACACCTGGCGCGCTTTTTCCGGATCAAATCCGGCCATCTGATGGACGGCCAACCCGCGTGCGGTGGCCTCCACGGAGAGCAGAGCCGTTGCCGCCCCGGTGTCGTACAGCGCGTTGCGGTTGGGGGCGTCGTTCTTCGCGAAGGTCAGTTTCGCGACGGCGATTGCCAGCACGGGAGCGCTCCTGGCCCAATTGGCATTGAATTCGACGAGAACGCTCAGCATTCTCTCAAAACTGTCCTTGTCATCTCTCGTCGCCGCCAGATACGCCCAGGGCTGTTCATTACTGCTGGAAGGCGCCCAGCGGGCCGCCTCGAAGATGCTGCGTAGAACGTCTTGTGGCACAGGCTTGTCGGCGAAAGCCCGCGGGCTCCAACGTTCGCGAATTAGTTCGTGGACTGGAAAATCGCTTGGCGCTGGTTTCTGCATGAGTGCGATCCCTTCCGTACGCAATCCCTTGTTTGATGATTGAAACGGAGCGGGCGGTGCATTTGCACCGACCACTCCGTTCCCGAAACGTGCTGACAGTGCGTCAGTTGCCGGATTTTGCCGGAGCTTGCTTGATCATTTCGGCATCGATAGTGATATTGACATCGTCACCGACGACCACACCGCCGTTGTCCAAGGTGGCATTCCACTTCACGCCGAAGTCCTGGCGATTGATTTTCGCCGAGGCGCTTGCCGCTGCTCGTTGATTGCCCCAGGGATCTTTCACAGGAGCCGTCGGCCCTTCAACGTCGAGCACGGCTTCCTTGGTGGTGCCGCGAATGGTGAGGTCGCCGGTAACCTTGAGCTTTCCGGGAGCGAGTTGTGCGACTTTCTTGGATTTGAAAGTCATGGTCGGGAAGTGGGCGACGTCAAAGAATTTGTCGCTGCGCAAGTCGTTATCACGGGCGGGCTCGCGTGTGTCCACGGTCGAGACGTCAATAGTGACGTCGACGGTGGATTTGGTGACGTCATTGTCGTCCAGCACAATCGTGCCGGTGACCTTGCTGAAAGCTCCCCGTACGGTGGAGATGGCCATATGACGAACCGAAAACTGCGCGGATGAATGCTGCGGATCGATCCGCCACTCGGAAGTGGCCGCGCCGGCAGGCAGCGAGAGAACGGCTGCGAGTCCGGCGGTTACTGCGATTCGAGATAGATGGTTGCCCATGTTTTTCTCCTCTTCGTTTTTGATTGGATATTCGAAATTCGCCCCGAAAAGCCTGCTAGGCAGGCTTGCGGACGCGGACTTCTTCCAGCAGATCAGAAAGAATCTTCAGGCGCGCAACAGACATGTGCCGGAACTGGCGCTTGTGAAGATCGCGAACCGGCTGATCAAGGGTTTTAAGAAGGCTGAGTGCTTGCGGCGTGATGCGCGTCTTTACGACGCGGCGGTCGTCAGTCTGGCGTTCGCGGGTAATCAGGCCGCGCTTTTCCATGCGGTCAAGGAGGCGCGTCATGTCCGGGTCGTGAGAAATCATGCGGTCTCCGATGCCACGGCAGGGCAATCCTTCGGGCTCGGCCCCGCGGAGAATGCGAAGGACATTGTATTGTGCACCCGTAAGCCCCGCGGCTTTCAGGAGCCGTTCTGCTTCCTGGCCGATGGTGTCGGCGGTTTCTAGGAGCGCCACGAAAATGCGGTTCTCCAGGGAGCTGGAGGGGCGGGGGGATTTGGAGCGCGAGTTCACGGTGTGATAATAGTTGTTATAACGATGATTGTCAAGAGGAAAATATCCGGGATTGGTGTAGGCCCGCCTAGGGTTTTCGCAGCGGCCGCAAGTGAATCTCGCTCAGGAAGCTCCGCGGGCCTTGGGTGACGATGGCTTCCACGGCGTGAGCAACATCTTCCGGGCTTAACACTTTCGACGCGTCCTTTGCGCCGTGGCCGGAGAAATCCGTGGCGACGCTTCCCGGGCAAATCACACTGACGCGGATGCCGTGTTCCCGGAGATCTTCCGCCATGCAGCCGGAAAGACCGAGGACACCCCATTTGGAGGCGCAATAGATGCCGCCGCCAGCGAAGGTGTTTTTTCCGGCCAAGGAACTGATGTTGATGATGTCGCCCGAGCCACGGCGGATCATGGAAGGCGCCACGGCGCGGGAAACGAGAAAGACGCTCTTGAGATTGGTGTCGAGAACGCGATCCCAATCGGCTTCGGTTTTCTCGTGGGCCGGCCCGAAGAGGCCGATGCCGGCGTTGTTGACGAGGATGGTGATGGGACCCAGAGTGGATTCGGTCCCGGCAACCAGATCGGAAACGTTTGCTGGTTTTGTGACGTCGGCCATCTGGGTATGCAGAGGCACGCCGATTTTTGCCAGCTCCCGTGCTGATTCCTCGAGTGCAGCGCGATCCCGGCCACCAATCGAAACGGAGGCGCCCAGCAAGGCCAGCCGGTGCGCGATGGCACGGCCGATGCCGCGGCTCCCGCCGGTGACGAGTGCCACACCGCCCGTGAGCGGCTTCTTCTCCTGGGGATCTTCATTTGTTCCGTTTATTCGGGCCATGAGAATTCTTCCTCGTACGGGCCACTCATTTTGTGCGACACTCATCCTATCACTAGAGTTTTCCGCAGAACTTGGGATCCCCGGGGGCCATGGGGGAAGGATAAAGAAGCCTTCTTCTGGATGAAGAAATTCCCTCTGGTCGTAATGTCAGTGAAAGGTAACGTCTTGCGGATGGGGTACGGATTTCCCTATAATCCCAAAGTTTTCCGAAACAGAGCGATTCCCGGTGGAAGCGTTCCGGGGTGCACCGGAAGCAGAAAACTCAGGCTTGCAGTTTGAGCGAGGAGAAAAGGGAATGAACGCAACACGAAGATTGGCGGGGCTCGCGATGGTCGCAACCCTTTTCCTGATTGCTGGGAGCGGGCTGAGTGTATTCGCGCAAGCGCCGGCAACAGGTCAGGATGCCGGCGCGGCGAAGGGGCCGAAGTACACCCAGGCGGAATACAACGCAGAACAGGCGTGTGCCGCGGAGAAGGTTCCCGCAACGGTCATCAAGTGCGCGGATGATTTTGTGTCGAAGTATCCGAATTCCGATCTCCTCGTTTATGTCTATCCGCTGTACTACCGCGCGTACACGCAGCTCAAGAATCCTCAAAAGGTGATTGAATATGCGGACAAGCTGGTGGCCTTGGGTGACAAGGTGGAGCCAGGAATCCGGTACGAGGCGCTGTACGCCCGGGCCCTTTCCTACGCGGGATTGAACGTCAAAGATACGGACCCAGCGGCAAAGGATCTAGCAACCAAGGCGCGGGAAGCGGCCCTGCTCGGACTGAAGACGCTCGACGAATTGAAAAAGCCCGACAACATGTCCCCCGAGGACTTTAGCAAGCAGAAGCAGCCACCAGCTATTCTCTTTAATTACACGGCGGGTAACGCGGCGATGACGCTGAAGGACTACGCCGCCGCGGTAGCTTCTTTTAAGGCGGTGCTCGCCCTGAATCCGGACGACCCGATCGCCCACTACAACGTGGGCCGAGCCTACCAAGCGATGACCCCGCCGCAGCAGATGGATGCTTTCTGGTACTTTGCCAAGGCGGTGACCGCGAAGGGGGCGACGGAGGCGCAGTCTAAGCAGATCAAGACATACCTACGGAAGCTGATCGCGAACTATCAGGGCGGAAACGTCTGCGACAGCCTGACGGATGCTGAGCTGAACGAACTGCTGCAACTCGCCAGTACTTCGGCGGAGCGGCCCGAAAGCTACAAATTGCCGAGCAGCGCAGATCTTGATGCCGTTCGCAATGGGCCGCCGGTGATGACCATTGCGTCAGTGGTGACTGACCTTAAAGCCGGCGGCGATAAAGCCAAAATTACCTGGCTGGCGGCCTGCGGTCTGGAGTTTCCCGAAGTGCCAGGGAAGCTGATCGAAGCTGTGCCGGGGACAGACGCCATCGTTCTGAAGATCGCCTTCGTCACGAGCGATGACGAGTTTGAAAAAGCGACTACGCCGAATATGGATGTGAAAGTCGTCGGCCAGCCCGACGCAGCACGCGTCGAGAAGGACAACGTTGTCCACTTTACGGGCACGCTGGTGGGATACGACCCCGATCCGGCGTTTTTCCTGCACTGGGAGAAGGCCAAAGTGAAGGAAGAGGACATTCCGAAGGAGAAGGGGGCCCCGAAGAAGCCAGTGCGGAAGCCGGCAGCGAGAAAGCCGGCTGCAAAACCGAGCTAATCTTCTCCGTTTCCGAAGCAGTTAGAAAAACGGCTCACCGGCCATCCCGCGGAGCCGTTTTCGTTTTTGCAAGCGATTTGGACATTTGTCAGCGTGAAAGGCGGCGGTGACCGTTCGAATCGAGCTTGTACTCATCGATCTTGCGGCTCAAGGTATTACGGTGAATACCGAGAATTTCGGCCGCGCGGGACTGGTTGCCGTTGGCGCGGTCCAGAACGCGCTTGATGAAGCGCTTTTCGAATTCGCCGACCGCTTCGTCAAACAGTATCCCGCGCTCCACCATCTGATTGACGAGTCCTTCCAATTGATCTTTCACGATGGCACGCTCCGCTCGAGAACTTACGGTGTGAGGGCCCGGCTTGCTAATCCAGTTCGCGCCCGGCCAGGATGCGATAGGCTTCCCGGTACTTGGCACGAGTGGCCTCGACGACTTCAGGAGGAAGTTCAGGGCCGGGCGGGGTTTTCGGCCACTGCATTCGCTCGAGATAGTCGCGAACAAACTGTTTGTCGAAAGAGGCCTGTGGACCGCCGGGGCTGTAGTGGGCAGCGGACCAAAAGCGAGAAGAATCGGGCGTGAGGGCTTCGTCGATCCACATCAAGTCATCGGCCGCGGCACGGTCGCGCGCCCGATGGTAGAGAATGCCGAACTCGAATTTTGTGTCGGCGAGGATCACCCCGCGCAGTTCGGCATGCGCGCAAGCGCGGCGGTAGATTTCCAGGCTGACGCCGCGGACCTTCTCGGCTAGTTCCTCGCCGACCAGCGATGCCGCGTGTTCGAAAGAGATGTTTTCATCATGACCGGTGGCGGCTTTCGTTGCGGGTGTAAAGATGGGCTCTGGCAAGCGGTCAGATTCGCGCAACCCCGCGGGCAGCGGGATGCCACAGATTTTTCCGGTGGTCCGATAATCCTTCCAACCGGAGCCGGAGACGTAACCGCGCACCACGCATTCAATTGGCAGGGGCAGCGTTTTTTGAACAACCATGGAGCGGCCTGCGAGTTCGTCCTTGAACTTGTCGAAGGGCGGGGGGAAATCCGTGGCGCTGACGACGTGGTTGGGAGTTACATCCTTCAGCAGATGGAACCAGAAAAGCGAAAGCTGCGTAAGGACGCGGCCCTTGTCAGGAATCGGTGTGGGAAGGATGACGTCGAAAGCGGATAGCCGGTCCGTGGCGACGATCAGGAGCTTGTCGCCGAGATCGTACACGTCACGGACTTTGCCGCGCACGGCGGGCGTCAGGCCGGCGAATTGCGTTTCCCTCAAGACTTTCATGGCAGGAGCAGGTGACACTCTAGAAAGTTCCCCCCACAAAGTGAGAAGCATTCTAGCGCAGCGCAACGCGAAGTCAAAGGCGGGCGGGAGGAATTTTTGCGAAGCGACATAAGAAAAAATTATGCAGCTTGCGGAGAATGCCGCAGGGTTTCATTGGGAGGCGGCAAGAGCGCAGCAAGCTGCGCCACGACGTCAGTGAGGACCGATTTATGCTGCGGAGGCAGCGGCGGCCTGCTGCTTTGGCGCGGACGATTCCGATTCTTCCCAGCGGACGCTGACGAGTTTGGAGACGCCGGGCTCCTGCATCGTCACGCCATAAAGCACGCTGCCTATTTCCATGGTCTTGCGGTTGTGGGTGACGATGATGAACTGCGTCTGGCCGCTCATCTCGCCGATCAGGCGAGTGAAGCGCCCGACGTTGGCTTCATCGAGCGGCGCGTCGACTTCGTCCAGAATACAGAAGGGGCTTGGCTGGTAGCGGAAGATGGCGATGAGCAGCGCCAGAGCGGTCATGGCCTTTTCGCCGCCGGAGAGCAGCAACACGTTTTGCAAGCGCTTGCCCGGAGGTGATGCGACGATGTCGATGCCCGCGTCGCCGGAGCTGTCCGGCTCCGTCAAGCGCATCTCCGCCATGCCACCGCCGAAAATGGTGTGGAAGGCTTCGGAGAAGCTCTTGTTGATGGCATGGAAGGCGTGCTCGAACTTTTCCTTGGTGGCGAGGTCGAGTTCGGCGATGGCCTGCTGAGTATCCGCAATCGACTGCAACAGGTCGTCACGCTCACGCGTCAGGAACGTGAAGCGCTGCTCACACTCGTTGAACTCTTCGAGCGCCATCATGTTGACCGGGCCCATCGATTCGATGCGCTGCTTCATTTCACGATAGTTGGTTTCCGCGACGGCCAGCTCTTCGCCGGACATGAAAGCCGCTTCCGTGGCGATCAGATCCTCGGGCTGCGCGTTCACCTCGCTCATGCACGTTTCGCGTAGATGCTCTCGGTCCGAGTCATTCTTGGCCCGGCCGACTTCCGCGTGGCTGCGCTGTTCGCGAAGTTCCTGCAGCGACTGGCGGCCCATGCGCAGGTGATCTTCCATCTGCGTGACGCGCGTGCGGGCGGCGTCCCATTCCTGCTCGAGTTCCCGCTGGCAGTTTTCCAGACGCAGCTTTTCGCCGCGCAAGCCTTCGAGCTGCAGGGCGAGCTCTTCGCTTTGCCTGGCGAGGACGATTGTTTCGTCGTCGATGGAAGTCACTTGCTGCTGAAGCGCGGTTTCGCGGCGCCCGAGCTCGGTCCGCTCCTCGTTCAGTCGAGCGGCGAGTGCTTCCGCGGCCATTAGCCGCTCATTCATCGCGGCGAATTCGGCGCGGCCGGTGGCAAGTTCATTTTGTTCCGATTGGATGGACCCGCGAAGCTGGACGAGCGCCTCGGCAAGCCGCACGCTTTCGGCATCGGCTTCGGCGCGGCTCAGCACGGCGGCGGCATGCTGGTTTTTCGCGCGCTCGGCACGCTGCCGCGCGTTTTCCACGTCCAGGCGGATGCGCGCGAGTTCGTTCTGGCAGACGTTGAGTTCCAGCCCGAGGCGGGCCAATTCACTCTGCACTTGGCCGTGGCGGTGCATGGCGGAGATGGCTTCGCGTTCCGCTTCGCGCTGCTTCTCATTGATTTCCGACAACGCCTGTTCTGTAAAACGTAACTCGGCAGCTGCGGCTTCGAGCGCGGCCTGTTTTTCGCTCATTTCATGCTCGAACTGCATCACTTCCGCGTCCAGGGCCCGCAATTCGCGTTTCATGCCCAGCGGACCAACTTCGTCGGGCCGGCCCCCTGTGACCATGCGACCCTGGTAGCAGGTACCGTCGGGCGTGACGAAGGCGTATTGCGAGTTTTCCCGCGACAATTTTTCCGCCGCTGCCGCGCTATCCGTCAAATACGCGGAGCGCAGCCGTGGAAGGAATTGTTTCGCCGCCGCACCGAGCGGATCGCGGAACTCCACCAACTTGTCGAGCCGCGAGATGACTCCGTCTTCCGCCCGGAAATTCACGATCGGCTCGTATTCGGAGGAGAGACGCAGGTTCCGGAGCGAATCCACAAAGAATGTCGCCCGGCCACCCACTTCATTGCGGAGCATGGAAACGCCGGCGCGCGCGTGGTCGTAGGTCTCGACGACGACATATTCCAGCTCGTCGCGGAGGTACTGCTCGATAGCGGCTTCATGCTGGACCTCAACTTCAGCGTAATCGGCCAGCACGCCGACGGCACGAAAATCCTCCCCGCCACCGCGCGCGTTGGCGGCAAAAAGTTTCTGAACGGCGTCCGCCGTGTAAGAGCGATCGTTCAGGATTTGGGTAAGTGTCGAATGCCGCGCACGAACCCCCGCCAACAAATCGCGGAGCGCGCCCGCCTTTTCTGACAGGTCGTCGCGCTGCTCGCGGAATCCGGTGACTTTGGCATGAAGATCCGCGGCGCTTTGTTTCAGCGCGTTGAGTTGAGCGGTAGCGGATTCGTGATCGAAAGCAGCGCGCTCGGCATCATCGCGCGCGCGCATCGAAGTTTCCAGCAAATCGTGCTCGTTTGCTTCGAGCTTCCGCAGCGCTCCGGCCTGGTGTACGAGCGCCTCTTCGGCTTGTTTCTGTTCGCCGTGCAGGCGCAGCAGGCTTTCGCCGGCTTCCGATGAGGATCGGCGCAGCGCTTCTAGCCGCGCTTCGGATTCGGCAATCTGGGCAGCGCGGGACTCGGCGCGTGTCGCGAACTCCTCCACGCGAGCTGTCAAAACGCCCGATTCTTCGCGCAACAACGTAACCGCTTGAATCTGCAGAGCACTTCGCGATTCCCATTCAACGGCCTGCGCAGTGGCTTGCGCTAGTTCCGCATCAACCTGGGCGTGACGCCCGGCGAGTTCCTCGGCGCGCTGGCGGTTGAACGCGATGCGATTTTCGCTGCGGTCGGCTTCGAGCGCCGTGAGATTCAAAACATTCTGGTTCTGCCGAATTTCGGCATCCAGTTCGTAAATCCGCTGGTTCAGCCGGTCCTGCTCGCCTTCCTGCTGCTGGATGGCAGTCGCGCGCTGCGATTCGGCGGCGGTCAGTTCTTCGAGTTGTTTGCTGGTGCGCTCGGCTTCGGTGTCCAGTTCGCGCGCCTTGCCTGCCAACATCTGGCGAACGATGCCGCGCATTTGGTCGCGGATTTCGGAATAGCGGCGCGCCTTAGCGGCCTGGCGCTTCAACGAGCCCAGCTGCTTTTCGACTTCCACCACGATGTCGTTGACGCGCGAGAGATTGAGCTTGGAGGATTCCAGCTTGGCTTCCGCGAGGCGCTTTTTGGTTTTGAATTTCGTGACGCCGGCGGCTTCTTCGATGATGGCGCGGCGCTCCATGGGTTTGGTGGAGAGAATCAGGCCGATGCGGCCCTGCTCGATGATGGCGTAGGAGTCCGGCCCCAGGCCGACGCCCATGAACATTTCCTGGATGTCGCGGAGCCTTCCCACGCGGCCGTTGATTAAATATTCGCTTTGGCCGGAACGATAGAGCCGCCGGCTGATGACGACTTCGCCCGGTTTCATAGCCAGAACCGGCTTGTCCGCCGGTTTTTTCTTCCGTTTGAACTTGCCACCGGGTTCAGCCGGGGATGGAGCTAAACCGTCAGCGGCAGCTTCTTGCGTTTCGGGGGTCTGCGCGGGGTCGAGCGAGAGAATTTCGGTCACATCGGTCAAGCTAGAGTTTTCGCTGTTTTCAATGACAAAGGTCGCAGAATCCGTTGCAGAGTCTGACGCCGCGCTTTCCATCACGAAGCGAGCGGCTTCGGCCAGCTCGGGATCTTCCATGGTGATGGTGACTTCGGCGAGTCCTAGCGGAGGGCGCTTGGTGGTGCCATTAAAAATGCAATCGGCCATGCGCTCGGCGCGGAGCGATTTGTGGCTCTGTTCGCCGAGAACCCAGGAAATGGCATCCACGACATTGGATTTGCCGCAGCCGTTTGGCCCGACGATGCAGGTCGTGCCGGACCCGCTGAAGGTGACTACAGTGCGCTCGCAAAACGACTTAAAGCCAACGATTTCCACTTTTCGCAGCTTCAGCAAGATATCCCCTTTTGGTCGTCAACTTCTCCACGGCGGCCGGCATGAAACTCGAATACAGCTCGACAACCGCGAATGCCAGCCTTCCCATACGGCTGGGGCAAGAACACGAGAAGAGAGACGACGTTTCGTTCCTCGAGGGGAGGGTCTTTGGAGCGACAGGCCAACCCATCTCGGGTCGCCTGCCAAAACTTTTGGCAGGTTCTCAGTCAGAGGCCTAGCCGCCTGGCGCAAGGATGGCGGTACGGAAAAAAACACTAACACGATGCGCACCGGGTGTAAAGCCCTGCGCTACAACTTGTGGCCGCTTTGCCAACGTCACAAGCATTTATGGGATGCCCGAGGCGTTTTCTTGAGCCTATCGGGTAGCGGGCGATCCTTCCTTTAGGTGCTTGTCGTACCAGGCGAGGATGCGGTTCAGGCGATCCAGGAGGTGCTTCTCCTCATGAAAGCCGTGAGCCTCGCGAGGGTACACGACGAGTTCGGTTTCGACGCCGTAGCGCTTGAGGCCGCGGTAGAGTTCCTGGCTTTGGCCCGGGGGATCGACCGGGTCGGCGTCCCCTTGGAGAATCAAGGTCGGTGTTTTCACATTCTTGAGATGGACGAATGGCGAGCTATTCAGGAATCCGGCGACCTTCTCGGGCTCATAGGGGACGCCATAAAACCACTCATCGTAGGAGGGACCCTCCTCTGTCCCGTATTCGGAAATTAGGTTAGAGAGGCCCGCGCCGGACACAGCAGCTTTGAAGCGAGTGGTCTGCGTAATCGTCCATTCAGACATGTACCCGCCGTAAGACCAGCCGCCGATGGCCAGCTTTTCCGGATCGGCGATGCCCCGCGCGATGAGGTCATCGACACCGGCCATGACGTCCCGGTAGTCGCCGCCGCCCCAGTCGCCGCGATTCATCTCGATGAACTTCTGGCCGTAGCCGCTCGATCCGCGAATATTGGGATAAAAGACCGCGTAGCCGCGCGCCGCAAGGAGCTGCCCCCATGTTTCGATGGAGTCTTGCCAGGCACCCGTGGGGCCGCCGTGGATCATAGCGATGAGTGGCAGCTTCGATTTGCCGTCGTAGCCAAGCGGTTTCAGAAGAGCCGCTTCGATTTCCAGGCCGTCGAAGGACTTGTACTTGTAGAACTCCGGCGCGCTGAGCGTGTATTGCTTCCACGAATCATTCAAGTGAGAGATTTGCCTCGGTGCACTCTTCTGATCCCAAAGCCACAATTCCTGGGGAATCGTCGCGGTTTGTCCGGCAAAGGCGACCTCACCGGAATCGGAAACGCCGAATGCATTTGGATTGGCCGGTACCGCCGCGACTTCCTTGAGCGCGCCTTCCGCAGTGAAAGCTATGAACTTCGTGTGGAAGCCATGGCCTACAATTGCGAGCAGCCCCCCGTCCTTGGACCAGCGGTAGTCAAAGACCGGTCGGTCAACGCTGGCGCCTGTAAGGTTCTGCACGCCTTTGTCGCCGTGGTGGACGAGCATGAGATCGTGAGGCGTAGGACCGTCTTCGCGGCAGCCAACGAACGCCATCCTCAGGCCATCCGCAGCGATGCGAATATTGCCGAAAGGGCCGCGAGGAGCGAGGACCTGTGTCATTGAGTTGACTGCTTTGCGGTCACCGTTAACCGTGTCCCAGAGACGAAAGGAAAAAATGCGCTCGATGTTCTGATCCGACTCGGGGTGATCTGTGGCGCTGAGCATCAGACCGTTGCCGGAAGGATGCCACACGGCTTGGCCGATTTTCCATTTGGGTTCGGTGAGGGCTTTGGCTTCTCCAGTATCGACAGTGAGCAGCCAGAGGCGGGCGTGTTTATCATCTTTGTCGGCCACGTGCGCGTCGTCTTTGTCTTTTTCCTTCTTTTCTTCCGCTTCGGTCTTTGCGTCGGGGGCAAGAAAGGCGATCTGCTTGCCGTCGGGAGACCAAGCAAAATTCTGCACGCCGCGCTTTCCTTTGGTCAGGGCGCTGGCTTCGCCGCCGTCCGCGCGCATGGCGTAAATCTGCTGCTGTTCGTCACGGTCTGAAAGGAAAGATAGCTGTTTGCCGTCGGGCGACCAGCGCGGCAAGAAATCGGACTTTGCGGAGTAAGTGAACTGCCGCAGCGAACCGGACTGCTTCTCGTAAAGCCAAATGTGGCGCGCACGGCGCTCTCCCTTCGCGGGCTCCGTCACCACGAACGCCAGTCGGTTGCCGTCGGGAGAGAATTGCAGGTCGGAAATGCTGCGCAGGTTCAAAGAATCTTCGGGAGTCAACAGCTTGGGCGCACTGGCCTTGGGCGGGTCCTGTCCGGGGATGGACGTCGCGAAAGTCGAGACAACAAACAGGGCCCCGGCGGAAAGAAAGCGGTTCATCGATAACTCCTTCAGCAGATGAGAAAGAGGACTGTAACCGCGTCAGGGGCAGGCGTCAATAATTAGGACTAAATGGGTCGCATTGCGCCCAATTCCGCGCAACATCGCGCAGCTTCGACATTGCTCCGTTTCAGACAGCTCGGCTACAATCGAGCGCTTATTCGTTTGCGGAAAGAGACTATTTAGAGCCCATGGCCGATATTCAGATGCACAACACGCTGACCGGGAAAATCGAGAATTTCGTTCCGCAAAAAGCGGGCGAAGTGCGCATGTACACGTGCGGGCCTACGGTCTACGACTACGCGCATATCGGGAATTACCGCACATTCGTGTTCCAGGATATTTTGCGGCGTTTCCTGAAGCTGCGCGGTTTCAAGCTGAACCACGTGATGAACCTGACGGATGTGGACGATCGCATCATCGCGAATGCCGCTGCCGCCGGCGTGAGTATCCGCACCTACACCGCGAAATTTGTGCAGGCGTTTTTCGACGATTGCAAAACGCTTAGCATCGAAGAACCGGAGCATTGGATTCGTGCCACGGACCACATCGACGATATGGTGAAGCTGATCCAGCGGCTCCAGGAAAAATCATTCACGTATCCGGGCGAAGGCTCGATTTATTTCCGCATCGCGAAATTCCCCAAGTACGGAAAGCTGTCGAAAATCGATCTGACGGGCATTCAGGCGGGCGCGCGCGTCGACAACGATCGCTACGAAAAAGAGAGTGCGCGGGATTTCGCGCTGTGGAAAGCGCCGAAACCCGGAGAGCATTTCTGGCAGACAGCGCTCGGCCCTGGGCGACCCGGCTGGCACATTGAGTGTTCCGCCATGGCCATGAAATATCTCGGCGAGACACTGGATATTCACACCGGCGGAATCGACCTGGCATTTCCGCACCACGAAAACGAAATTGCGCAAAGCGAGGGCGCGACGGGCAAGCCTTTCTCGCGGTACTGGCTGCATGCCGAGCATTTGCTTGTCGAAGGCGAGAAGATGTCGAAGTCGCAGGGGAATTTCTTCACGCTCCGTGATTTGTTTCGGAAGGGTTACAAGCCTTCGACTCTCCGCTTTGCTCTGGCCAGTGTTCCTTACCGCAAGCAGCTCAATTTCACGTTCGATGGTCTGCAGCAGGCGGCCAGCTCGGTGGAAAGGCTGCGGAATTTCGCCGACCGGCTGAAGCGGGGAAAATTTCCTTCGGGCAAACAAGATGGAATGGCCGCGCGCATTGCGAAGGCCGCGGACGAATTTGACGCTGGGCTTTCGGACGACTTGAACACGGCGCGGGCGCTGGCGGCCGCGTTCGACCTCGTGCGCGAAGCGAATATCGCGGTCGATAAGGGCGAATTCCGTCAGGGTGACGTCCCCACTGTGTTGGATTTTCTGGCTACCTTCGACAAAGTCTTTGCCGTAGTGGAAGACAATGATGGCGAAAAACTTCGTACGCTCGGTTACGGAAGCCCGGAGAGCGGACCGGACGACGCGGAGATCGACAAGCTGGTCGCGGAACGCAACGCCGCAAAGAAAAGACGCGACTTCGCCACGGCCGATCGCATCCGCAAGGAACTCGCGGATCGTGGTATAATCATTGAGGACGCGAAAGATGCCAGCGTCCGCTGGAAACGCAAGTGAGCCTTAACCTTCAAATTCGCCCTTCCTACGTCCCGGGGTTTCTCCCGCCGGCCGCCCAGCGGCCCGAACTCTACGGCGTAGATTTAGTTTAATTTTCTTTCTCCTGCAGGCCTCTCGCGGATAAGTCCGCTTGCACGCCTGGTTTGCCCGTAGTTCTTGATTAACTCCAACCTTTTGTTTCTTCTGCGGAGGAAGAGATGCCAACGACATTAGAAGTGAAAACACCCCGGCTCGTAACTGCCCTGCCGGGGCCAAACGCCAAGCGAGTTCTGGAGCAAGACGCGAAGTTCATGTCGCCGTCCTATACGCGCGACTATCCTCTAGTGGCCAAGCGCGGGCACGGTGCGATCGTCGAGGATGTGGACGGTAACGCTTTCCTCGATTTCGCCGCCGGTATCGCCGTGTGTTCAACCGGACATTGCCATCCGAAAGTTGTCGCCGCGATTCAGAAGCAGGCCGCCGAGCTGATTCACATGTCCGGCACGGATTTTTACTACGAGAGCATGCCGCAATTGGCAGAGCGGCTGGGCCGCACGATGCCGGGCGCGGAAAGCAAGAAAGTCTTTTTCACCAATTCGGGGACGGAAGCGATCGAAGGCGCCATTAAACTGGCGAGGTATACGACTAAGCGAGACAAGCTCATCGCGTTTTACGGCTGCTTCCACGGCCGCACGATCGGCGCTCTTTCGCTCACCGCGTCGAAATCGACGCAGCGCAAGGGATTCGGCGCGTTGCTGAGCGGCATCGAGCACATCCCCTATCCGTACGCTTATCGCTGCGCGCATGGCCACACCGCGGAGACCTGCGGCGCCGAAATCCTCGAACAACTTGAAGGGCAGATTTTCAAGCGGCTCTTCGATCCCGAGGACGTCGCCGGCATCATCATCGAACCGATTCAGGGTGAAGGCGGCTATGTGCCCGCGCCGAAGTTTTTTCTGCAGGAATTGCAGCGCATTTGCCGCCAGCACGGCATCATGTTCATCGTGGACGAAGTGCAGTCGGGAATGGGACGCACTGGGAAGTGGTGGGCCAGTGAACACGCCGGAATCGAACCGGACATTCTGTGTTCGGCGAAGGGCATCGCAAGCGGTATGCCGCTAGGCGCGATCATCGCCAGGGAAAGCGTGATGCGCTGGAAGCCAGGCGCGCACGGCACCACGTTCGGCGGAAACCCAGTGTGCCTTGCGGCAGCGCTGGCCACCATGGACTTGATCGAGAGCGAGTACATGGGAAACGCCCATCGGATGGGAGACTACCTCTTCGGGCGCCTGGCCGATTGGAACAAGAACTTCAAGTTCGTCGGCGATGTACGCGGACGCGGATTGATGATCGGCATCGAGATCGTGCGGGATCAGCGGACCAAAGAAAAGGCGTCGGATCTGCGCAACGCGATCGTCGATCTGGCGTTTCATAAGGGCCTGCTGGTGCTCGGCGCCGGCGAGAACACCATCCGTCTGTCGCCGCCGCTCCTGATCGATCAAGAACAAGCTGACTTTGCGGTGCGGACGCTCGAAGATTGCTTCCGTGAGGCCGAGAATACGATCTAACACCTAGCTGACTACGGACGCAGAGTCCTCAGTGAGGATTAGAAAGAGTCCCGTGGCTGCAGCAGAAGAAGTATGGCAGCCACGGGATTTTTGTTTATACTGCGCGGAACGCCGGGGGGATTCGGTGCCGAGGCCATGCCGATCTTTTCACAACTGAAGTTTCTCGCCGTGCTCTGGGGGGCGCGGCGAGGTCTGCGCGAAGAGGGTAATTTTTCCAGCGATGCGAAAAAGCAGGAAGCGCACCGGCGTGCGAGGAGAAACCTATGCATACTGGTATTTGCGGAAGCAGGGGTACATATTCGTAGCCCGGAATTACACTCCGCGAGGCATTAACGGCGAAATCGATCTCGTCGGTTACAATGGCAAGACGCTGGCATTTGCGGAGGTCAGAACGCGCACCATCCGGGAAAACTTGCCGGCGCTGCCGGAACTTAGTATTACCAGGGAAAAACAACACGTGGTGGTTCGCACGGCGCAGCGATTTCTGGCGGAACGGCATGTCGGCGAGCGTCCCTGCCGGTTCGATGTAATGGCAATTGATAACTGCCCCGGGCAGCCGCCGGTGGTACGGTTGCACAAAGATGCCTTCAGTCCTCGAGTGTGAGGAGCCTGGCGGGAAGATCTTCACGTTGACGCCAGACGAGGTACAATTCAAAGTCTCCGGGCTGCTCACCCTGCGCGGGTGACCCCGATCATCTTCGAGGAGGATTGCTTTGCCGGAGTTGCGTAAAGATCCGATCACGGGGCGATGGGTGATCATTTCGACGGAACGAGGAAAGCGTCCGAACGATTTCCTGCGCGAGAGCGTCGTCGCCAAGGACCCGAAGAATTGCCCCTTCTGCGCCGGCAATGAGGCCAAGACTCCGCCTGAGGTCCTGGTTTATGGCAGAAACGGCGGCGGTGCTAACACAACCGGTTGGAGCATTCGTGTGGTGCCCAATAAATTCCCCGCACTGGGCATCGAAGGTGGGCTGGACCGCGAAGGAGAAGGCCTCTTCGACAAGATGAACGGAGTTGGCGCACATGAAGTGATCGTCGAGTCACCGGACCATGCCGCCACGCTCGCAACGCTGCCGGAGCGTGCGGTGGAAGACGTGCTCTGGGGATACCGGGACCGCATGCTGGACCTGAAAAATGACAAGCGCTTCCGGTATATTCTGATCTTCAAGAATCACGGTGAAGCCGCCGGGGCGACGGTCGATCATCCGCATTCGCAGTTGATCGCGCTGCCGATTGTCCCGCGGCGCGTGCGCGAAGAGGTTGACAACTGCTGGCACTATTACGACGAGAAAGAGCGATGTATATTCTGCGACATCATCCGACAGGAACGGGACACCGGCGAGCGGGTGATCGGCGAAAACGAACACTTCATCACGCTGGCGCCCTATGCTCCGCGCTTCCCGTTTGAAATGTGGCTGTTGCCAAAGGTGCACGGATCGTCGTACGAGAATAACCAGAGCTCCATGTATGCAAGCCTGGCGCGAATGCTGAAGGATACCCTGATGCGGCTGGACGAGGTGCTGGACCGGCCCGCCCTCAATTTCATGATTCACACCTCTCCGATCGGTGAAGAAATCAACGATCACTACCACTGGCATATCGAGATCATTCCGAAGCTGACGAAAGTGGCCGGCTTTGAATGGGGCACGGGCTTTTACATCAATCCAACACCTCCGGAAGAATCGGCACGGTTCTTGCGCGAAGCAAAGATTCCCACGGTCTCGGAGAAAAAGTAGGCGTCGGCGGAATAACGTTGCGCGGAGATGCCCGGAGAGATCAAGCAGATTTGCTATACTTAGAGGTTCGGCGCGGTACCCAAGTGGCCCAAGGGAGAGGTCTGCAAATCCCCTCTTAAACCCAGCCGCTACGTGGTTTCAATGGGTTACGAAAGCCTGATTGGGTGTAAATAGGTGCTAAAGAGGCGCGTTGGGCATAGAATTGGGCATAGATTTTGGGCACAGCAACAGGGGCGCGGTACCCAAGTGGCCTAAGGGAATGGTCTGCAAAACCATCATGCGAGGGTTCGAATCCCTCCCGCGCCTCCAATTTTTCTCCTCAAGTTATACACGTTTGTTATACACCGCTGGATATCCACACTGGGTATCCACTGCTGCTACTACGCCTGCGCCTTCCTTGCCCTTGCGATGCCCAACTTGATTGCCCGCCGATGCGCCGCGCTCAGCTTCTTACCACGCAGCTTGCTCACCCGAGACGCGACCGACTTGTTGCCGTTGCCAGCCAGCGCGTGGATTGCTGCCCGCAGATTAATCAACTTCCCCGCGACCTTGTCCTGCGTTGATAGCAGTTTCTTCTCTTCTCGGTGCAACATCCTCATCAGCAGGTCCATCGTTGTCCTCCGA
>DATHIB010000147.1:0-13983 GCA_035490055.1 Candidatus Limnocylindria bacterium
CTCCGGATGCCATTTGACAACCTGGCAGCAGACGAATAATCCGGTGCACGCGTCAGCCGGCGCGCCTTATGCGGCAGCGAACTGCTCGACTTGCCACAACACCATCACCTGGACCACCGCAACCTTTGACCATAGCACCACCGGTTTCGCGCTGACGGGTTCGCACCAGATGGCGCCAGCCGGTAAAGTCGTGGCCTGCACCGACTGCCACGTGGGCAACAACTACACCTTCACGGCGGCGAACACGGATTGCTACGGCTGCCACCAAGTCGCTTGGCAGAGCACGACGACGATGGGTGGAGTGGTACCGAATCACGTCGCGGCGGGCTTCCCGACCGCGCAATGCTCGACGTGCCACACCACCACTACTTGGACGTCAACCTTCAACCACGCGACCACGGGTTTCCCATTGACGAATTCTCACCAAATGGCGCCCGCGGGGAAGGCTGCGACCTGCGCGTCTTGCCACATCAACAATAACTACGCGCTGACCATTGCACCGACCGACTGCGGCAACTCCGGATGCCATTTGACAACCTGGCAGACCACCAACAACCCGGTGCACCCCTCAGCCGGCACCCCATTTGCCGCCGCGAACTGCTCGACGTGCCACAGCACCATCACCTGGACCACTGCAACCTTTGATCACAGCACCACGGGCTGGGCGCTGACGGGCTCGCACCAGATGGCGCCGGCGGGTAAAGTCGTGGCCTGCACCGACTGCCACGTGGGCAACAACTACACCTTCACGGCGGCGAAAACGGATTGCTACGGCTGCCACCAAACTGCTTGGTTGAGCACGCAAACGCTTGGTGGAGCGGTACCGAATCACATTACGTCGGGCTTCCCGACCTCACAATGCTCGACCTGCCACGACACGGTGCTCTGGTCGACTGGCAAGTTCGATCACAGCACGACGGGCTGGCCGTTGCAGGGTGCGCACCTGACCACCCCCTGCGCTTCATGCCATATGGGTGCCACCCCATTCGGCCTTACTACCGCGAACACGGATTGCTACGGCTGCCACCAAGCCGCTTGGCAAAGCACCGTGACGCTCGGCGGCGCCGTGCCGAACCATGTTGCCGCGTTGTACCCGACCACTTGCCTGACCTGCCACATTACGTGGGTCACCACGGGCTGGCTGGGCGCGACCTTTAATCACACCTGGTTCCGCATTCCGCACAATGGCTCGGTCTGTTCGGACTGCCACCTGGTTTCGACGGACTATAAGACGTTTTCTTGTGAGAATTGCCATACGAAGGCAACCGCGCACCGGGCCGGAATGTCGCATCCTAACGTTTGTACGCCATCTCCCGCATGCTGGTACAATCCGCCGACGCGGTGCTACGACTGTCATAGGAATTGACGGGGGACACGCTTCGCGCGCTTCTGAGGTCTTGGCGGGTGAAATGGTGCAAGAGCAAATTCCTTGGGGAACTGCAGTAGGGGGGAAGGAAAACAAGTGTATCGAACGACCTGGAGGGTACGCCTAGCCACGAGACTTTTTTTCAAGCCATCTTTGGCTTTCGCTGTGTTGATTTGCTTCGCCCTCACCTTTCACGTTAGCGTTGCTCGCGCGCAGAATCCGCAGGCGGACCAATCGAGCAGCAAGCCTTCCGTTTTTCGCGTCAAGTATGTTTCTGACGGCTCGCTCTATATTGATGCCGGGCGCAATGCCAATCTCCAAGAAGCGATGAAGCTTTCCCTCGTCAACCCGCCCCCCGATGGCGTGGTTTCCGATGCCGTGCGGTTCCGGGGCTACGAGCACGTCGCGGAGCTCAAAGTGGTTTCCGTGGCGGATTCTTCTTCGGTCTGCGAAATCGTGAGCTCTAATGGTGAGATTAAGGCAGGCCAGTTGGCGTTCCTCACGCCCGATAGCGTGGTTGAACGCCGTGAGGCTGTGGAGGCCGCTGAAGAAGACAAGTATCCCATCGTCATGACTTTCACCTATGGCGACCCTCTCGAGGAAGAAGTTCGCACCGCGCAAGAGAAAAAGCAGCTTCGAGAATCACCCGCCGGACAGATCCGCGGCCGGATCGGATTTGACTACGGCGGGGTCCATGAAGCCGGCGGGCTCAATGGCAAGCAAGTGGGGCTGTCCATCTCCTCGGACTTCAGCAATATCGGCGGGACGTACTGGAATTTTAAGGGCTACTGGCGTGGAAATATGAATTTGAGCAGCGCTGCGGGGCAAGGTGCTACTACCACGACGCTTACGGACCTGATCAATCGGACCTACCATCTGGGTTTTTACTATCAGAGCCCTTATTCCCCGGTCACTATCGGCGTGGGGCGCTTGTTTGTTCCCTGGGCGCCGAGCCTCAGCACGATTGACGGTGGCTATTTCGGCAGAAAAATCACACGCATCGCCACTGTGGGCTTCTTCGCGGGATCCACGCCGGATCCGACCTCGTGGAGCTATAACCCGAACCAGCGTATGGCCGGGACTTTCGTGAATTTCGAAGCTGGCGACTTCGAACACACCCGCTTTTACAGTACGGCCGGCATGGCCGTTACCAGCATCCAATGGAAGGTGGCTCGCCAATTTGCATTCTTCGAGAATAACTTGTCCTGGAAGCGCTACATCACGCTTTACAGCTCTTTGCAGGCGGACGAGGCCAGAACATCTCCGCTGGTAAATGGCGGAAGCAATCCCACGGGTGTCTCCCAAAGTTATTCTTCGCTGCACATTCAGCCATTCCACCGCGTGGGGTTTGGCGTCAATCACAATTATTTCCGCAGCCTGCCGACGTACGATCCCCGGCTGCTCGGCACCGGTCTATTGGACCGGTATCTCTTTCAAGGCTTTAGCGGGGACGTGCGCGTAGAGCTCATGAAGCACATCAGCGTGTACGCTAGCTTAGGCCGCAGCAAAGCCAGCTCGGACAAGAAGAATGCGCTGAATCAGGCCTTTGGCCTCACCGTGCCCAACCTGTGGAAGACCGGACTGCTCGCCGATGTGCATTACTCGAAATTCGATAGCTCGTTCGGAAGCGGCAAATACACCTCTTTCTCACTTTCCAAGAACCTCAACGATTCGTTCCGCATTCAGTTCTTGGGCGGTCATCAGACCTTCAATTCCGCTCTGACCACCAATAACAGTTCCAACTTCGTCAACGCCGTGGTCGATTGGAACGTGGGCCCTCGCTATTTCGTGGAAGGCAATTTCGGCTGGTATCGCGGCACCAGCATGAATTACCAGCAATGGTCCACGGTTTTCGGCTATCGCTTTGGAGGATATCGCAAAAAATGAGAAACCTCCGGCGCCAAGATCTTCGAGGCTCCCGAACTCCACTGACTGTGATGTTGGGGCAGCTCTCGGCTGTTTTCGCTGTGGCACTGCTGTTTTGCTGCGGCGCGGCCTTTGGCCAAGCGCAGTCTGATGCTCAACCCGCTGCGGAGACGGCTGCTCCTCCCGTTTCGCCTCCGATGGCGGCTCTCTCTCGCGCCCGCGCAACCGTCGAAAAGTTCTTTGAGCAGGCCGCCAATGTGGTGTGCACGGAAAATGTAACCCAGGCGCTTGTGGGGAAGAACGGGAAAGCCAGTTACCGTGAGGAATCCGTCTTCGACTATCAGCTTCAGGCCAATCCCAACAGCGGATCGCTGAAGCTCGTCGAATCCCGCGATACGCGCAAAGCCGCCTTCCGTGATTCGTCGCGCACCCTGCTCATTACCAACGGTTTCACCAGCATGCTGCTGATTATCCACCCGTCCTATGAGACCAACTATACGTTCGAGCCCGCAGGCGAGGAGCTCATCGACGGTGTGGCCTTTGCTAAAATAAATTTCAAGTTCGTTCCCGGTGCTTCATCGCCCGCGGCCCTTCAGCTCCGGGGCAAGAACTATCCAATCCCTCTTTCTGGTACCATTTGGATCGAGCAGCAGAGCGGCGCCGTCGCTAAATTAGTCGCGACCATGGATTCCAGCCTGAGCGATCTGGGTCTTCACGGCATGCGCAGTGAAATTCATTACGCCACCGTGCATTTTCATGATCCCGACGAATCCTATTGGATGCCCGTATCCGCCATCATCGATGTTGAAACGGCCCGCCAGCATTGGCGCAATATTCACCGCTTCACCGGTTACAAAAGATTCAGGGCCACTATTCAGGTGGAAGATCTCGAGACGAAACGATGAGCGCATCCGCAACTGTTGGCACTGCCATTCTGCCTCGCGAGGACGCCGAAAAGGGTCATCGCACACGCGTGTTCCTGGCCTGGATGCTGGCCCTGGCCGTCGTTCTGGTCATTGCCGGCTACGGCCTGAATTACTACACGCTCAGCGCCACCCAGCGCCCCTTCTCTCCCAAGCACGAACTCCTCCGGCCCAGCGGCACGATTGGCATCAAGCTCGGCATGCTCGGCGTGTTGATGTTTTTTCTCATCTACCTTTATCCCCTGCGAAAGAAATGGGGATGGCTCGGCCGCATGGGCAACTCCCGCCACTGGCTTGATTTCCACGTCGTCCTTGGCACCGGCGCCCCCATTATCGTCGCCTTTCACTCCTCGTTCAAATTCGGCAACATCGCCGGCATGGCCTTCTATAGCATGCTGATGGTCACCATCAGCGGCTTTGTCGGCCGCTATCTCTACGCCCACATTCCGCGCGGCCTCAGTGCCGCGGAACTCTCCATGAAAGAGATCCAGGAGAAAGAAGAGGCCCTGCGCAAAGAGCTCGCCGAACAAAAGGCTACTTTCGGCTTTTGCGTCGATGCCCTTTCTGACTTGCCGTCACCCGCCGAAGTGGCCAAGACCCCCTTGATCGCTTCTCTCCTTTCCATGTTTCTGCTCGACATCAAGCGCCCCTTCAAAGCTTCCGCGGTGCGGCTGCGTGAAGCCGGCTTCTTCCCCTGGCTGTTTGCCTGCTTCGGACTGTTCCCCACGCGCGACCAGAGACTTGAGCGCGCCCTTCTCATAAAGCAAAAACAGGCCTCGCTCTCCCAGAGCATCGCCTTCCTCGCCCGTACCCAAAAGATCTTTCAGCTCTGGCACGTCGTTCACCGGCCCTTCAGTTATGCCTTCGCCATCCTCGCCATCCTGCATATTGGCATCGCCCTCTTCATGGGCTATAGACTATAGGCCGTTCCGATGCCGGGCTAGTTTTCATCTTTGGATTATGTTGGGAGAGTCTCCCAAGGAAACCGATACAGAAATCGCCGGTAAGCCGGCCTCGATGTACCTGGAAAGGAATTTCGCATGAAACGTATTTCTCTGGCACTGGGGTTCTTTGCCGCGCTTTTCGCCGCCGGCGGATGCAAGAAGCAGCAGAATGACAATGACGCCATTCGCGCAGGAATCATGCAGCACCTCACTGGAGTAGGCACCCTCAACATGAGCGCCATGGTGATGGATATCCAAAAGGTCTCCATCAATGGCAATCAGGCCCACGCCGCAGTTGAATTCCGGCCCAAAACCGGGTCGCCCCAGGGGGCTGGCATGCAGGTTTCCTATAACTTGGAAAAGCGCGATGGGGCGTGGTTCGTTCTCAAGACGCAGGCGGCTGGTGGCATGATCCAGCATCCCGATCCCAGTCAAAACCCGCACCAGAATCAAGACGTACATTCTGGTGGCCTCCCGAAGTTCAACGACGTCCTGAATCCAGTTGCTGCCCCGGCTCAAGGTTCCCTGCCACCGGGCCATCCCCCGGCCAAGTCACAACCGCCCGCTTCGCAGTTGGGCGGGCAGGATCAAGCTTCAGCAAAAAAACCGCGCTGATTTTATGGATACTCTTGTTGCCTTCATTGTGGCCGTGATCGTTATCGGCCTCTTCATGCGTTCTTATCTAAAGAAGCAAAAGAGGGTAGAAGAACTGGCTCTCGCCGCTGAGGAAAAGGGAAAGTTGCGTTCCGATGGCCCGCAATCCCAGCATCCTCATATCGACGCCAACAATTGCATCGGCTGCGCGGCCTGCACCATGGTCTGCCCCGAGGGCGATGTCCTGGCCATGCTGGGCGGCAAAGCCGTCATTGTGAACGGCTACAAATGCATCGGCCACAGTTTGTGCGCGGAAGTCTGCCCGGTCGGCGCCATCACCATGGTCCTGGCCAGCCCCAGCATGGGTGGCGACATGCCCTACTTGACGCCCGAGTTTGAGACAACCATCAAGAACATGTTTATCGTCGGCGAGCTGGGCGGCCTGGCGCTCATCAAGAACGCCATCAACCAGGGCCGCGATTGCATCGATACTATTGCCAATAAAACCGCCTCCCAGGGCGGCTCACGGCGCTCCCCGGACGTATACGACGTGCTGATCGTGGGTGCGGGGCCTGCGGGAATCAGCGCTGCCCTCCGTGCCACCGAGAAAAAACTCAATTACTTGACGATTGATGAGGGAGAGATCGGCGGCACGGTGGCCAAGTATCCGCGTCAGAAATTGGTGATGACCAGTCCGGTGGAATTTCCCATGCACGGAAAATTCAAGAAGACGGAACTTAGCAAGGAAGAACTGATCGCCTTCTGGAACAAAGTCCTGCAGCGCGCGGATTTCAAGCTGCGCCAGGGTGAGAAGGTCGAGGACATTAAGAAAGGCGAGGACCACATCTTCACCGTCGCGACGGCCAAAGGCCAATATCGAGCGCAATCCGTGGTGCTGGCGCTCGGCAAGAGCGGCAGCCCGCGGAAACTCGGGGTCAAAGGCGAGGAACTTCCAAAAGTCATGTACCGCTTGATTGAGGCGGACCACTACATCAACAAGAAAATCCTTGTGGTGGGCGGAGGCGACAGCGCCATCGAAGCCGCCATGGGCCTCGGCCACCAGGTCGGCAACCAGGTCACGCTCTCCTACCGCAAAGAAGCCTTCAGTCGCATCAAGGAGCGCAACGCCCAGCGCATCGAGGAATCCATCCGCAAAGGCAAAGTCAAAGTCATTTACAACTCCGCTCCCGTGGAGTTTAAAGAAAAATCGGTGCTTCTGGAAGTCAAGGGTAAGACGGAGGAGATCCCTAACGATTACGTGTGGATCTTCGCCGGCGGCGAACCCCCCACGGCATTCTTGAAAAAGATCGGCATCGGTTTCGGAAACCAAGACCTCACATCGACGGGGAGCAAAGAAGCAAAACAGGCGAAAACGGAAAGACAGGCTGCGCTCTCTCCGGTTTAGCTCTCCCGCTCCTGTCGAGTCAGCAAACTCGAGAGCTCATCGATTCCGTATCTCTTCACTGGTTTTCCGCGCGATTGTCTTGCCCGTGCCTTGATCCCCCGCTGGAATAACGGTTCCTTTCGTCCCTGCAGGCTTTAGGGCTGGTTTTGTCATTGGTGTCCAGAAATTCGGATCGCCGGCCGCAAACTCTTTTGATACGTGGGACATCTCGCTGTTGACAACGAAGAGGTTGCTTTCCGTGTTGACATACGATTCGCGCGCGATCTGTTGCAGTCGTTTCATAGCTTCTTCGCCTTCCGCTTCCTGCAGGTTTTCCTTCCATGAGAGTAGGTCGTCGTTTTGCTTGAGCGCGTTCATGGGCATGAAAATAAGAAATTCCGGCGACTGCATCCCCAAGTTCACCTGATAGACGACCCACGGCGAGTCTGCTTTGATCTTCTCGTACGCCTCGCCGAGGATCTTAAACGATTCCACAAATTCGCTCTCATGCCCCGGCGCGAGGCGCACCTCAACCACGCGCATGAAGCGCATTTCCGACAGATCGATGTTGTCTGTGTGATAGCCCAGGTCGTCGCGGCGTACCGCCACGATCGTGCGCTCGTTCGTCAGGAGCGCATCGACCTCTTCCTGCATCCGGGCGAGGTCGGGATGGGCGGCGTAGATCTTCTTCCAGCCATCGAAGGACTGCTCCAGTTGCTCGAAAGAGTCAAAAGGGTCGAAGGAGAGCACCTCCCGCCCCCCGGTCAGGGATTGCAAAGCAATCCAGGAATTGGGGACTTCCAGGCGATTACAGGCGCGCGCGATAGCGGCCGCTAACTTATTGCGCGCGTTTGCCTTCCCGTATGGGAATTCCTGGTGCACCAGAAGCAATAGATTTGGCGGCGCGGGGGCCGGATTCAAGGTCTTATTTTCCTGCCCCGAAGAAATGGAAACGTATCCCACTGAGAGTAAAATGATCGCTGCCAATCCTCGGATAACAGTCATGCGACATCCCTCCAATAATTGAAAACGGCCACGGCGTGCCGTTGTCACTGCGTGAAAAACTCAAGGGCAACGAGACCCTGTGCCCCGGGTAATGACATTCGGACCGGATGCGCCTCCGGAAAACAAGGCCCCGGCTCGCATTCGAAGTTCTGAATCTTGTCGATGGCCAGCCTTCGCGAGCGATCGGTAGCGCGTTCTGAAAACTCCTGCCCTTCAAACTCTGCAATTTTTCGTTTCGCGGGCTGCGCCTGGTAGCGGTCGGCGATTCCGGAACCAGTTGTCAATCGTTGCCTGCCGTTAGCTTCGCCGGGACGTCACAATTCTACTCCAAGTCCTGTTTGGTACACAGTTTGCGATGTGGCATGTGCTACGGGCGCTTTCATGCTCGCGGGATGCTCCCGTATTTGCACACCACTCCAAGAACCTCCACATAGGACATCCCCAGGCTCAACCTGGTTGGAAGCCCGCAAGGTTCATTCCATTTTGCGCGGCCGGGTCTTTCATGAACGTGTTCCACACAAACTGCGTGTGTTGATTCTCCGCCATCAAAAGCGAAATCCCAATATCGATTCCAATCATGTCCGCGCCGTACCAGCCTGTCAGCGGGTTGAACGCGTGGACGTATCCGTATTGCTTCCAGACCTCAGCGTAATGCCCGCGAATCCAGCGCAGCACCTGGATGGTGTCGGCAAAATCAAAGGGCAGCGAACCGGCCGCCGCGCACGGCACGACGGTCCCGTCAATCGGCCCAAGTGCCGGCGGCCCGCCCCAAGCCGTATAGCCAGTTTGACCGTTTGGCTGCCGGTAATCGGATGACGAAATTCCCCACAAGTCGGCGCTGTAATCCGAAAACTGACTTGCGAGCGAAATACAAAACAGACGATGCGCAATTGTCGCCGTGACGGAATTCTGATAATAGTTCGCGAAAACATCCCTCTTATTGCGAAAGTCGAACCACGCATGCGAATACTGGTGTGTGAAGAGAGGCGCACCCGAAGAAATATAGTACATCCCTTGATAGCTAAACGTGGGCCGGGCCCAGGCTGTCCAACTCGCTGTCGGAATTGGATTTGTCGGTGAAGCCATCGCCAGCAAGTAGAGCATCATTAGTTCGGAATAGGTATCCCAGCGTGCCGAGAGAAATCCGTTCTCTGGTGTCCAGCCCATCGAAAGCGTTGTTCCCCCGTTCAACATCCAGTTGAAATTCATATTATTATAAATTTGAGTCGCTAGCCCGGGTATTTGCGCGTCTTGCGAAAAGTGCTGCCGGCAGGTCAGCACCCCGCACAGCAAAATGGCCGTGTCGATCGACGATACTTCGGAAGTGAATGCGCGTACTCCTGATGTCATGTCGAGGAAGTGATAGAAGAAACCGTTCATCCCTTGTGGCTGCATTTGATTGAGAAGAAAACTCGGCGTTGTTTGCACGCGATCGATGATCGACGATGTTGGCTGGTATCCCCGCTGATTTCCGATGCACAGCGCTGTAAGCCCAAATCCGGTGGAAGCTATGCTTGAGACCGGCCGGTTGTCATTTCCACCCGACGCGAAAGCGCGATCCTTGATTTGTCCCGTCCCCGGGTCGGCTTGCTCCCAGAAGAACTGAAAGGCCCCTTTGCAAATTTCCTCGAGCAGTTGGTCGTCGGTTCCGGAATACCCGTCGCCTGGCGGCGGAGGCGGAACCAACGAACTTCCGCCACCGCATCCCGCCAGAAAAAAGGGCAGGTTCGCCAGCGAACAAACTCCTGCTGTCTTCCCCAGTTTCGCCAGCAGTTTCCGACGTGTGATGATTGCACTCATCTCTTTTCGTCCGGCCGCTTTGACTTGCCCCAGGTTCCATCGCCGGGTCGCGCGGTCTGAACATAGTCGTTCGTAATAAATCGATTTTCTTATGCCGATAAACTAGCACAGAAAGGAAGGATAGCAGCCTCCTTTGCATGGGATTCCAGTTATCTGCTCCAAGAACATCGCGGACCGGGCCCAGACATCCAACCTTGTTCGGATGTCCCCCTCTATCGTAATCTGCACTCACGCGATCCTCTTTCCGGAGGCAGGGAGAAGAGCCATGCTCATTACTCGTAGGAATCTTTTGCACGGAATTGGCGCCGCAGGTGCGGTCATCGCTGCTGGAGCGCGTTCCGTTAGGGCTTTTGCCCCGAACGGGCTGAAGCGGCCTCTTCCCGGCGCTCCCGCTACCGGCCCTACTCTGCTGAATCGCAACGAGAATGCCTACGGCCCTTCCGATAGGGTGCAGGCTGTCATTCGTGAGGCTGCCGCGGCCAGCAGCAGGTACCCGCGCGGCGAATATGATGCCTTGCGAAAGATGCTCGCCGAACTCCACAAAGTGAAACTGGAGCAAATTGTCTTGGGCTCGGGTTCTTCCGAGATTCTGCGAATGTCAGCCGCCGCCTATCTTGGACCAAATAAAGAGCTCCTGGTGCCGGACCCGACTTATCCTTCTCTCGGTAATTATGCCGAGGCGAACGGCATTCAAGTCGTGAGAATTCCCCTTACCAAGATGCACGAGCACGACACGGATGCGATGCTCGCTCGAGCCGATTCCTCTACGGGACTCGTTTACATCTGCAATCCGAATAACCCGACGGGCACTTTAACTCCACGCAAGAACATAGAGTCCTTCATCAGCAAGCTTCCCGCTGATGTGATGATTCTGATTGACGAGGCATACCATCACTTTGTCAGCGCCACGTCGTCCTATCGATCGTTCCTAGATTATCCGCTCGACGATCCGCGCGTCGTTGTCGCGCGGACATTCTCCAAGATTTACGGTCTCGCAGGTCTGCGTGTCGGATACTCCGTGTCTTCTAGGGAAGCAGCCAGCCGTCTTTCCGCGCTCCGCCTGCAAAATGGCGTGACCATCGTCTCCGCGAAAGCGGCGATCGCGGCCTTGGAAGACAGCGCCTACGTCCGGATGGCGGCGAAACGTAACGCCGACGATCGTCAGGAATTCATGAATCAAGTCAACGCTCGCATGCTTCGCGCCATCGATTCTCACGCCAATTTCGTGCTCCTGAATCCTCTCCGGCCCCTCAGTGAGGTCCTTCTCCATCTCGGGAAAAACGACGTTCACGTCGCACCGTCGATTCCCGCGATGGAGAGATACATCCGCGTTTCACTCGGCACTCCCGCCGAAATGCGCGAATTCTGGCGCGTCTGGGATCTCATGCCCGCCGCTAACACGGCGATGTAAAGCGGGATGAGAAAGTTCGACGGATGTGTAGTCCTCAAAGAAGTGGTTTCACTGCTGACTCGATAACGTCGGTGTACTCAAATCCCACGACTTTTTTTCGCAGTATTCCTCGGCGGTCATAGAGCATTGTTGTTGGCAAACCTTCGATGCCGCCAAACTTCTGTTTCAAGTCGTCGGGGGCGACGGCCAGCGGATAACGCACTCCGATTTTTCTTGCGAATTGAACGGGGTCCTCCATATCCATCATCGTATCGAACTTGAATCCGATGACGGCAAATCCGCGTGAGCCGTAGAGGTTGAGGAGTTTCTGATAGCCGGGCATCTCCTTCTTGCACGGCTCACACCATGTGGCCCAAAAATCAACGAGCACCACCTTTCCGCGAAGGTCCGCCGATGAGATTTCGCGGCCCTGCAAGTCTTTCACGGAGAACTCGGCCAGGTGCGAACCAATCTCACCTGCCGCGATTACGGCCTGTTGGGGCTGAGGGGAACTCGCCGGATGCTGATCGCATCCGGCGATACCAAGTCCAGCAAGGCTTAGAAAAAAAAGACATCGTTTTAGCATCTATTCCTTCTTCTGCACTTCGAGAATCAGCAGCTTCAGGGGTGCTGAGGCGGCTGCTTTCTGCTTCCCTGCGGGCTTCCGGTACAACTCACCGCGAACAGTGACGACTGCAGGTAAATCTGCAAGCGATGCGACAGACTTGAGCAAGTCATTCGGTGCGATCGCAAAGGACTGATTCTGTGAAACCTGTAATGCGAGATTGCCCGAAGAGTCCCTCACTATTTTTCCGCGCACGGTTACGTCCATCTCCGCAACGGTCACACCACTGTCGTAAACCGCTTTGAGGAGCTGTGCGGGATCGATCTGGCCGTCTTCCTTGGGCGTCACATCGACTTTTCCATCGATCAAGCTAACATCCACTTTTTGAACGCCAGACTGGCGTCCGAGGTGTTGCTTCACCCCGTAGGCTCAAAAGTTTCACGTCATGCCTTCGACGCGCATTTCGATGTGCTTGATCTGTGCCTGCAAAACCGGAACAAACACGCAACCTAGCAAAAATAGCAACGCGAGTTTTCTTGTGTTCATCGTTCCTCCTTTCATTTGAAGTGCAGCCGAAACTGACGAGTAATTCCGAAACTGATGTGACGGCGGACAGGCATGAACATGGCGCCGGCCGAATGCGCAACATCCCAATCCATGCCCAGCCAGACGTGCATTCCCGGACGCACACCAACGTAGGTCGTGATTCCGGCGAGCAAAACGTCGCCGCCGCTGCCGCTCTGAGTGACCGCCGCGATGCGGTCATCTTGAGAGTGCAACCAAGTCAGGACGGGCCCAATGAACCATTCACGGGCCCCGTCCTTCGATTCATAAGGACGGTAGGATATCCAGAAGCGCGATTCGACGTTGCTGCCCAGGCGGCTTTTTTGGGTCCCTAGCGCGCGCAAGAGGGATTGGAAATCCTCGTCGGCGACAAGCCGCCTGAGATGGAAGAGCCCGGTGTAAGTCCAATTCGCTGCCACGAAGAAATCGGTAGAGCCGGAACCGGGCTGCAGACTCGCGGGCAGCCGCTTTCCGTTCATGCCAGCTAGATCCGTTCGGCCTGTCGGAACTTTGGGGCCTAACGTCACGGAAGCTTGCGTCGTGCCTCGTTTGGAATCCCGCCGGTAGAAACGGTATTTCACGAGTACCATCGCATCGCCAAGACCTGTACCGCCACTCACAGGATTCCCATTCGCTCCCGGTATTTTGAAATGATTCGTCACCACCGGCACCAGCACCGTCACATCAAAATCACGGCGAACGCCCCAGGTGAAGTTGAAATCACCCTCGTGCGAAAACGTAGGGCGTGCCGTCAAGGGAAGATCTCCCGACGGGCTGGAGATCAGGCCGCGTGTGGTGAAAATGGAGTTGTAGGAGATTAGTCCACCGCCAGGGAACAGCGGAGGCGCCGTCTCGGGAGCAGGACCTTGCGCACTTGCTCTCGCAGCGAAAAGCGACAGAAGAACCAAACAGAGCATGCGAGGCCGCCGGCGACCTCTTGCGTTTCCAAATCTCATTATTTTTCCTTCCAGCAGAAAGTAATGTGCCGAGGCACACCCGCCCGCGAAGCCGCGAGACGACTGGAAGGCTGACTAAATGCGAAGAGGTGAAGGCGCCGCCTGGGGGATAGGCGGCGCGTGGCAATGCGCCGTAAGGACCCTCGACGGGGAATCTATGACCTGCGATGCATTGAAGCCCGGCAGGACAGCGACGAACACAGGTGAGAAGGAAAGAGCATGCGCGGAGGCCGGCTGGACAAAAGGCGCGTGCATGGCCGGCATGGTCTTGCAGCATTCCTGGCTGTGCTGGTGGCCGTGCGATGAGCAGTGTATGGTATCGCAGCATTGCATCGCGGCAGCCGGCGTCGACATGGCTAAGCAATCGAACGCATACGTGGCAAAGGCAATCGCCATTACCGCCAGCAGAATTGGCCTGATAAGACTCATCTGTAACCAAGGTAGACGTGTCCCAAACTGAAGTCAAGGCCTGCCACGTCGTAACCCAGGGTGAATTTGTTCGGGCGTTCAAGACCAATAAAACTTAATAGTTACAGCTTGTACTGGTCAAACCAGTCCCAATGATGTATCCTCCCCGGTGATGTATGGGAAAAGTTTTGGCGGCACTGCGCAGCAGAATACTTCCT
>DATHIB010000148.1:0-81353 GCA_035490055.1 Candidatus Limnocylindria bacterium
CTTCGGCGTCTCCAGCGCCACCACGATATCCCCGCCGCGCTTCCGCGCCTCTTCAATCGAAAACTCCGCGCGATTGATCAAATCCGTCACGATGTCTTCGCTGTCGTACTCGTGCTTGGCGACGGCTTCTACAATTCCCGCGCTCAGCGTAACTTGCGTCGAGTCCCACGGCGGCCGCAGCCCGGACGCCGCTCGTCGCAGCTTATCCGCCAGATTCTGCGCACCCGCCAGCGTCGTATCCGGCAAGATAAACGCCAGCGACCACGAAGTATATTTCACCGCCACGTCGTTCTGCCGCACCATCGGCTGTAACGACCGCGCCAGTTGCTCCAGAAAACGCTCCAGCGGCGATTCGCCCTGCTGCCGCAAAATCTCCGCGCCGCGATCGATCTGCAGAATCGTCAGCGCCAAAGGCGTCCCCTGCGTCCGCGCGCGGTCCGCTTCCGTCAGCAAACAACTCTGATACGAGCTGCGGCTCAGCAAACCGGTGCGCTCATCGGAAACGCCCATGCGCCGCACCAGCGACCGCAGCCGTGTGTGACTGACACTCATGAGCATCTGATCGCCGATGGCCTGCAGGAAATACGCCTCATTCGGCTTCCACTTGTGCTCTTCGGCACTCCCCACGATCAACATCCCCGCGGGTATCTGCGTCTCTTTGTCCGTGATCATCACGCCAAGCGCCGTCGCCAGCCCCAGATCGCTCAGAATCGACCCTTCCGCTGCTTGTACCATCAGTCCGCCGAGTTCATCCGGTTCGGCCTTCTCGATGTGCGCGAGTAGCAGGACCACCTGCGCGCCGGGGGCGGGCTTCACCCCGTGGGCGCAGAATTCCGCGGCCATTTCCGGCGGGCGCCCCGGCGTGCCCACCACAGCCAGAGCGCGCGTCACGCGCAGATAGCTGCCGACCTCGTTGACCGCCGTGTTCAGCATCGCCCGCGGCGTCTGCTGACGGAATATCTTTTGATTGACCTCGGAAATCTTTGAGAGATCGCGCAGCGTCTCCGCCGAATATACCCCGGTCCTCGAGGTAATGGGCACGCGCGCCTCGGCAACCGGTGCGGCAGGCGCGAGCGGCGCCGCGGATGCCGCGGGCGGCGCAGGCGACGGTTCCGTCTTCGCTTTGGGCGTTCCCTTGGGCCACCAGTTTGCCATCTGGTAGAGATTGGCCAGCCGCGCGCTCCGCTCTTCTTCCCCGGGGAACATCGCTGCGATTCTTTGCAGACGCTCCAATGCCTTATTCTGCAGCGAGTACTGCAAGAAAATCTCCGTCTGCACGATCAGATCTTCCAGCGCTTGCAACTGCCGGCCTTCTTCACTGCCCGGAGAAGGAGCCTCGGCTTCCTGCGTCGGAGGAGCGTGCGAAGTATGACCCGGCGTGGGTGTGCTCGATTTCAACAGCCGGCTTGCGATCCGTTTCAGGTGGGCTTCATCCACACGGCCGCGCAGCAGTTCCAGCCTCTCCTGATTGCGGTAGTCGTACGCATCGATGTCCACCAGCCGCTCGAGAGTCTCTGCCGCCTTCGCTACATTTCCCGAGGTCAGATACACGTCGAAAAGCCTGATCAGTACTTCGAAATACTGCGATTCGCGATTCAATTCGTTGTGGATGGACGCCCAGAATTCAAGAATAACTTGAGAATGGGGGTATTTGGCCCCTACACCGTCCATCAACGTCGCGAAATCGTTTTGCCGTTTGTCGGCAAACATCCGCCGCTTGAGCGTCAGGAGGATATCCGTGGCTTTCTGGTCCTGGCCCGCGGCGACGTAACGGTCGGCCAGTTCGAACAGCTGGGTCATGCCTTCATTTTTTTCGCGGAAGACCCGCTCGAGTAACTCGCGTGCACGCTCCAGGTGTCCCGATCGCATCAGCGCGTCGCTAAATGTGGTGAGAAACGCCGCGTCGCTTTCGGTTGCGGCAAACGGTTCCAGCAAGGCTACGGCACGCACGGCATTCCCGGCCTGCAGGTTTGCTTGGGCATACAGAAGTCCCGCGCTGCGTTCTTGCGGCGCGAGTTTGTACGCGCGGCCCAGAAGATTGAGCGCGTCGGCCGGGGTGCCGCTCACCGAAGCCAGTTGCCCGGCCCGCAGAAACGCGCGTGCGGCCAGCGCAGTCTTGCCCATGCGTTCGGCTGTTTCCGCAAGACGAAGCTGCCGCGAAAAATTTTCCGGATCGAGCTGGGCGACCCGCTCCCAGCAAAACAGCGCGTCTTCCTCGCGGCTCGCCGCCGCGAACAGCTCCGCGGCCTTGGTGTACTGCTCGATGGCTTCGTCGGGATGATTTTGTTTTTGCTGCAGGAAGGCGTATCGAGCGATGCGCTCGGGCAGTTGCTGGTTTTGACCCGTCTGCAAGAACCGCTTGTAGATGGCCAGAGCTTTGGTTTCGTCCTTGGGCTCGACGAGCAGATCGAACAGCAGGCCGTAATAAACCGCCGCACGGTCCGGCTGATCCATCCGTGCGTAGAGATCGCCGAGCGCCTGCGTGGCTTCCTGATGTTGCGGCATCTCGTCGAGCACCGCCAAATACGCCTCGATGGCGTCCTCGACGCGGTTCTTCTCGAGGAAGCGCTTGGCGCGATCCAGATGTTTGCTTACGTCTGCGGCCATCCGTTCAGGTTGCCTTTGCGGTGACTGAAATTTGTCGATCGGGTGCCAAACAAGTGATGATACCAGGCTGCACGTTGCGTCCAGCGCGAACTGCCCTTGTTAACTATATACCTCCGGCGGGAAGCGGGCAAAACACCGGAAATAAGCTGATGTGGTATGCATCACCGTAATTCAAGCCACGCCGAATCAGTCAAGCCGGCCGCGGAGTTTCTCGGTGGTACAATTTGCCGACATCATGACCACAACCAATTCCACTCCTCACTACGCCCTTGGCAGCACCGACGCGGAACAGGAGCGCCTCATCAGGCAAGCCGCGCTTCTCGCTCCCTTCACCGAACGATTCTTCCTTGGCGCCGGCATTAGCCCAGGCCAGCGTGTACTGGATATCGGTTCCGGCGTCGGAGATGTGGCCATGCTGGTGGCCAAGCTAGTCAGTCCTTCGGGTGAAGTCGTCGGGGTAGAGCGCGACGCTCGCTCCATCGCTAGAGCCAGGGCCCGCGTGTCCGAGGCCGGCCTGCACAATGTGACCTTCACCCAATCCGATGTCTCCCAGATCCCAAGTAGCAAGCCCTTCGACGCCGTCGTGGGGCGTTTCATTTTGATGTTTCTTCCCGATCCCGTTGCTGTCTTGCGCTCCTTGTCCCAGCTAGCTCGTCCCGGTGGAGTGGTCGCCTTCCATGAGTTGTCGTGGGCGCCCTTTCTTCTGCTTGCCAAGCGCCTCCCTCTCTGGTCTGCGGGCGCTTCTTTGGTCCATGAGACCTTCCGGCGTTCCGGTGCGAACACGGAGATGGGCTTCGCTCTTTACCAAATTTTCCAGGAGGCAGGCTTGCCGGCGCCAACCATGAATCTGGAGATGCCGCTTGGGAATGATCCGGAATTCATACGTTGGGTCCCCGACGTTCTTGGCAGTTTGCTACCGCAAGTTCAGCAATTCAATCTTCCCCTCGAGCCGCTCGGGGACCTCGCCACACTTCCACAGAGGCTCCAAGCCGAGATTGCCGCCGCAAACACTGTCGTCACCTGGATGGCCATGGTCGGCGCCTGGTCCCGCAAACCGGCGAACCAGGCTGCTCACTAATTCCCATTTCTCCCAATTCTTCTCTTTGTAGGGGCGCAGCATCGCTGCGCCCCTCTCGCCCAGGCATCGCTGCAAATCGCCATTGCGAACCATGCCACTTGCTCACTCATTTTCACTCGGGTTGCCGCGTGCTCTTCTTGGAAGTAGCAACATCAGTGTCGCTGATGCGAACAAGGAAACGCCTGCGACCGCCAGGCCGCCGTACAAACTGCCTGTCTGGTCCTTTATCCAGCCAATCGCATACGGTCCGGCAAATCCGCCGAGATTCGCAACCGAACTCACCAGGGCAATCCCTGAGGCCGCCGCAAATCCCGTGAGGAAATCGCCTGGGAGCGAGTAGAAAGGGCCATAGACGCTGTAGATGCCGAGGGCAGCGAAGGATAGAAGCAGGATCGTCGGAAAAATGGAATGAGTCGCGCCCAATGACGCAAGAGCGATTCCAGCGGCGATGGCCGGAATCGCCGCATGAAATCTCCGCTCTTGCTTGCGATCGGAACTCCGCGACACCATCACCATTACGGGCAAGCCCACAAGATGTGGAATCATCACCAGGAGTCCGATCAAACTGTTCGAATATCCGCTCGATAGTGATTTCACCAGCTGCGGCATCCAAAAGTTCAGCGTATACATGCCGGTATTCAAGGTGAATCCGATCAATCCCAGATGCCAAATGCGTTTGTTTGTAAGAGCCTGTAACGCTGAGATTTTGTGGCTCGCCAATTTCTCCCGCTCTTCGCGTGCCAGCTCCGCCGTAATCCAGTTTTTTTCTCCCTGGTTAAGAAATTTGGCTTCTGCCGGCCGGTTGGGCAGCAGAAAGTACGTGAGCACGCCGCAAACTACCGCCGGAATTCCCTCCAGAATCAGAAGCCACCGCCAACCGCTGATGCTCAGCCAGTGCGCGTGATCCAGGATGAAACCGGAAACCGGAGCCCCTAGGATGCTGGTGGCAGGTATGCCCGCCAGGAACAGCGCAATTGCTTGTGCCTGATCCCGTTGGCGAAACCAATACGTCAGGTACAGGGCGATTCCGGGAAAATAGCCTGCTTCCGCCAGCCCCAGTAAAAAACGCACTGCGTAAAGTTGGGACACCGAATGTACGAAGCCTGTCAGCGTAGCCAGAATTCCCCAGGTAATCAGGATGCGCGCGATCCAGATCCGAGCTCCTAGCTTGTGCAGCAGCAGATTGCTGGGAATTTCGAAGAGGAAGTACCCAAGAAAGAAAATTCCCGCCACCAATCCAAACTGCCGGCTGGAAATGACCAGCTCCTTGTTCATCGTCAGCGCTGCAAACCCGATGTTGATCCGGTCGAGAAACGAAATGATGTAGAGAACAAAAACAAAAGGAATAATCCTCATACGCAATTTGTGAATTGTTTTCACTTCGGAGGGCACAACAGCGCTGTCTGCTTCCTTGGCCACAATCACCTCAGTGCCTGTCTGTCCGGATCGAAGTGTGTCCGCGGCCGGCATCGCTGGCCGAAGGCGCGTAAGGATTGCCGAGACTCTATGGCGGCAAAGTCCACCCGTCAAGTAACTCTGGGTTCGGCAAGAAACGAACCGCAATTGCCGGGTTCTGTTCTTGTCACGCCACTTTTCTTTTCGCCAGTGATGGGCGTGCAAGCTGACGCGGCCTTCGAATTGTGGCAAACTGAATGTTTATACGGCACGGTTTTTGCACTGCGTGTGTCGCTCGTTCGAATGCAGCACGCCCGCCGGAAAAACCCGGCGGGCCATTCGAATCCTGCCCGCAATTGAGCAAATTGGTAAGCGAGAAAAATGAACCCGAAGTTCATTCGAAACTTCTGCATCATCGCGCACATTGACCACGGCAAGTCCACGCTGGCGGACCGCCTGCTGGAAATGACCGGCGCGCTGACCCAACGCGAGATGCACGAACAAGTCCTCGACTCCATGGATCTCGAGCGCGAGCGCGGCATCACCATCAAAGCGAAAAGCATCCGCCTGCACTACAAAGCGAAAGATGGAAATACGTACCGATTAAATTTAATTGATACGCCCGGGCACGTGGATTTTTCGTACGAAGTTTCGCGCGCGCTTTCCGCTTGCGAAGGCGCGCTCCTTGTTGTTGACGCATCGCAAGGAGTGGAAGCGCAGACGGTCGCGAATACTTTTCTCGCGGCGGCGCATAACCTGACGATTTTGCCGGTGATCAACAAAATAGATTTGCCCGCCGCGCAGCCGGATTTCGCAAAAGAACAAATCGAAACCGTGCTCGCGATTCCGGCGGAGGACGCACTGCTAATTAGCGCGAAGAGCGGCCTCGGCGTCGAAGAAGTTCTTGAAGCAATTGTGGCGCGGGTGCCGCCGCCCAAGGGCAGCGCGGAAAATCCGCTGCAGGCGCTGATTTTCGATTCGTGGTTCGACATTTACCGCGGCGCCGTGGTCCTGGTGCGCGTGATGGAAGGGCGCATCACGAATCATATGAAAATTCGCCTCGTCTACAACAACGAGGTTTACGAGGTCGAACAACTCGGCACGCTCACGCCGAAGCCCATCGCACTGGAAGAACTCGAGGCCGGCGACGTCGGTTTTGTCGTCGCCAACATCAAGCGCGTGGCCGATGCGCGTATGGGCGATACCGTTACGGATGCGAGCCGCCCCGCTCCGGCGCTGCCGGGATTTGAAGCCATCAAGCCGATGGTTTTCGCTGGCCTGTTTCCCGTGCTTGCCGATGACTACGAACCGCTGCGCGACGCGCTCGGCAAATTGCAATTGAACGACGCGGCGTTTTTCTACGAGCCGGAAAATTCCGTCGCGCTGGGCTTCGGTTTTCGCTGCGGCTTCCTGGGCCTGCTGCACATGGAAATCGTGCAGGAGCGGCTGGAGCGCGAATTCGGCCTGAACCTGATTACCACGGCGCCGAGCGTGCGCTACCGCATCACGCGCGTGACCGGCGAAGTCATCGAAGTCGACAGCCCGGCGAAATTTCCGAATCCCAGCGACATCGAGAAAATCGAAGAGCCGATCATCAAGGCCATGATCATCACCAACGAGGATTCCGTCGGCGGAATTCTGCAACTCTGCCAGGAAAAGCGCGGTACGCAGAAAAATTTCGAGTATCTTTCACCGACCCGCGTCATGCTCACCTACGAACTGCCGCTGAACGAAATCGTGCTTGATTTTTACGACCGTCTAAAATCCACTTCACGCGGCTACGCCTCCCTCGATTATCATCTCGCCGGATACGTCGAATCCGATCTCATCAAACTGGATGTGCTGGTCGCCGGCGAACCGGTCGACGCGCTGGCGCTGATCATCCATCGCGAGTTTGCGGCTGAGCGCGGGCGCGATCTGGTGACGCGCTTGCGAAAGCTCATTCCGCGGCAGATGTTTGAAGTCCCGATCCAGGCCGCGATTGGCAGCCGCGTGATCGCGCGCGAAACCGTCGCGGCCATCCGCAAAAACGTTCTCGCCAAGTGCTACGGCGGAGACATTTCTCGCAAACGCAAACTCCTCGAAAAACAAAAAGAAGGTAAGCGCCGCATGAAGCGCGTCGGCCAGGTGGATATTCCGCAGGAAGCCTTCCTCGCAGTTCTCAAAGTTGCTTCCTCTTCCGACGACGAATGAGTTGTAGTTTTCAGTCGTCAGTTTTCAGTTGTAAGTTTTTAGTTTTTAGTTTTTAGTTTTTAGTTTTTAGTTTCGGAACCAATTTAGACGGTTTGATTGTCGGAGTAAACTGCGGTGAGCGAGCTTCCCATGGGAAAAGAACGCCAATTTGTTGTGAACGAGCGCGGTGAAAAGGTTGCCGTTCTCATCGGCATCGAGGAGTACGGGAAACTCCTCGAAGAGCTTGAAGATCTCGAGGATATCCGCGCATACGACGAAGCCATGGCCTCCGAGGAAACGCCGGACCCATTTGAAGAAGCCATCGAGAGGATCGAGCGCGAAAGAAAGGTAAATGAGTTACGCGCTTCGCATCCTGCCACACGCGGAAAAACAACTTTCTCAGTTGAACTCTCCTATATACGATTCCATTAAAGCAAGAATCTTTGAACCGCGCGACGCTCCTAGCCCGCCCGGCTGCCGGAAACTTCGCGGTCGCGAGGGCTGGCGAATTCGCGTCGGTGACTACCGCGTGATTTACAAAATCAACGACATCGAAAAACCGTCGCGGTCATTCAAATTGGGCACTGGACCGATGTGTACCGGTAGGGTCATTCCTCTTTCTTCCGGACTTCGGTGGTGAGGCGGCCGCGGTGGAGCTGGACGGCTACGGTGTCGCCCAGAGCTACTTGGGCGGCATCGCGGAGGAGGTTGCCGGCGGCGTCGGTGGCGATGGCGTAGCCGCGTTCCAGGACCTTTAGAGGGCCGCGTTCCAGGACTTGCAACGCGAGGCGCTGCCAGCGCTCACGCTTGGAGCGGAGGAGGCGCTCCGCGCGGACGCCGAGTTCGGCGGTGCGCTTTTCGAGGCGCAGGCGGAAGGCGGCGATCTTCACGCGAAAATCGAAGGAAGCGATGCGGAGGTGGGCGGCGGTGAAGCGTTTGCGCGATTGTTCGAGGCGCGCGCGAAGGCCGAGCGCTAGGCGCGAGGTCATCTCATCGGCGCGCTGGCGCTGCTGGCGGAGGAGATCGAGCGGGCGGCGAAATCCGCGGCGCGCGGAAAGCTCGTGAACGTGGCGGGAAAATTCCAATAGGCGGTAGCGGATCAGCCCGGCCAGTGTTTCGCGCAAGTCAGCGATGTGCTTGTCAAATTCGCGGCGGGTCTGGACGACGATCTCCGCTGCCGCAGATGGAGTTGAGGCGCGGACATCGGCGACGAAATCGGCGATGGTGAAATCGGTTTCGTGGCCGACGCCGGAGATCACGGGAATTTCTGAAGCGAAGATAGCGCGCGCGACGATTTCTTCGTTGAAGGACCACAAATCCTCCATGGAACCGCCGCCGCGCGCGAGGATCAGCACGTCGACTATTTTTTTGGCATTGAAAAATTTTAGCGCTTTGGCGATTTCCTCGGCGGAGGCTTCGCCCTGGACGCGCACGGGATAGACGGTCAGATGCACGTTGGGAAAGCGGCGCGTGAGGATGCGGACGACGTCGCGGACGGCAGCGCCCTTTGGTGAAGTGATGATGCCGATGCGGCTGGGGAGAAGCGGCAGCGGTTTCTTGCGCGCGGCATTGAACAGGCCTTCGGCTTCGAGTCGCTTCTTCAATTGCTCGAAAGCAAGCTGCAACGCGCCCTGACCCATCAGCTCGATTTTCTCGACGTAAATCTGATATTCGCCGCGCTGCTCGTAGACGCTGATGCTGCCGCGCACGGTGATTTGCAAGCCGTCTTCGGGGCGGAACTTGATGCCGCGCTGCTGCTGCTTGAAGTAAACGCAGCGGAGCTGGGCGCGATCGTCTTTCAGGGTGAAGTAGATGTGGCCGGACTGGGCTTCGCGGCAGTTGGAGATTTCGCCCTGGACGCTGATGTCGGTGAAGTTCTTGGCGAGCAGGTCGCGGATTTTCCCGGTCAGCTCACTGACGGTCCAGGTCTTGCGGTCGGGCATGAGGTTGAAGGTGAGCTGTTCGATCATGCGGAGTGACCCCGGGTGAGGAGAAAAGATGAAGTAAGGAGATAGGGAAGTAAAGAGGTAACGAAAGGACGCTCAGCCGACCGAACCAAGAGCGCACCCCCCGCCCCCCTGTTTTTCGTAAGTGTCATTTAGGGCCTCCGGCCCGCGAAACTTCATGAAAATTGCGCAGTGTCAGGCAAGTTAGAGCTATTGACGTTAACTCCTTTGATTTCAGCACGATTTTATTTGCGACCAGGGTTTTTCGACCCTGTTGCAGCTAAAGAACTTATGCAAGCGAACGGTTGGCGAGAAGGTAACCACGTGAGGCCCAATGATCTTGAAGGAGTTTGAAGAACCTGGTGGGCGGGGCGAGTTGGCGGCGTTAAATTCAAACACCAGTATGACACATCCGTGTAATTTGTCAAGAGGTTAACAGTAAGTGGTTTGGATCGAGTGGGATAGCCCATTTGGAGGGCGTCCACGGGACTGAGAAGCGAGAATACTGCGCGCTAGGGAACCGAGGAGGTCGCAGATTTTGGGGAACCGGGGAGCGGGGCAAAGGAATAGGTGGTGTGAAAATCCTTCGCCAACTGTCTTGGAAGGCCTCGAGGATCGTTCACGTCTAGAACGCAAAGCCCACGTATTGACCGCATGAATGTTTTTGGAAATGGGTGCGTCCATCGCGAAGGGAATACCCGTCTCACGGTTGCACACGATGCGAAAAACCGGCTGCGGCACGTCATTCAATGAATACGATTGTGCGGGGCAGGGCGGCACGAATGCGCCCGTTGCAGACAGAAAAAACAGCAGGCCCGCGAGCGGGAAGAGTCTCATAGGCATTGAGCCCACTGCATGGGCGGAAGGCATGAAGTCGCACAATGCTTCCTCGCTTGATCGGAGGGATGCGAAGAATTAGACGAAGGTTGCTACGGTGAGTCTTGTCGCCAGCCCGAAATCAAAGGGGCTTGGACCAGTCGGCGAGGCGGAGGCGGGGACGAAGGGAACGGAAGGAGCGGCCGCTGGTGACGAGGGTGAGGCCGGAGGCAAAGGCATGGGCGGCGACGAGCATGTCCATAGCGGCGAGGGGGCGGCCCCGCTTCCAGGAGGCGGAGCACAGGTCCGCGTAGGCCTGTGCGCCGGCGGAGTCCCAAGGCAAAACTGAAACGCCCAAGAGGAATTGATTGACGAGCTCGGCGAGTTTTGTGGCTTGGGGTTTCAGGGCGAGACCGAAGAGCAGCTCGGCTTCAGTGATGGAAGAAATGCAAACCTGGGCCATGGGAACGCGGCGCAAGTGCTCGCGAACTGAGGGCGGATTTCCTCTGAGGGCGTAGCTCACGCTATTGGTATCGAGCATGAAACGGGGCATGCGCTGTTCTGATCAGAAGAGTCGGCGTTTTTTGGGCGGACGGCGATCGCGGGAAGCGAGGAAGTCCGCGGGAATTTCGACGGTGTCGGCGACGGCGAAGAGGTCGTCCCAGGAGCCGGGCTTGCGAGAGAGTATGACGTCGCCCGTTTCGGGATCCTTGCGCATGAAGACTTCCCGCGAAGTGAAGCGGAAATCCGAAGGCAAACGGACAGCCTGGCTGCGGCCGTTCTTGAAAAGCTTGGCAATTTTGCGCATGGCAGCCCTCCCCTGGGGATTTCGCGCGCGTCGGGCGCTTGACATATACCATGGTATATCACAAAGATTTTTAAAGCAAACGGCGGAGCGATCCATGCGCATGGAAAAGCACCAAGCTTAGCGCCGGAAGTTCTGGAGGAGGCGGAGGTTTTCGCTGGGGCCGAGGGCGCGGACGCATTGCTGGAGGGAGGCGCAGCGGCAGTGGAGGAGGTTCTGAAGGAGGGATTTGAGCTTGAGAGAGCGGGCGATGTTTTGATCGACTTCTAGGAGTTTACGGTTGGCGAGTCTTTTCCAGCGGGGGCCGACGGGAGCGTTGTCGCGGAGGCCGCTGAGGAAGAGCTTGATTTCGGCAAGGGTGAACCCCATGTCGGTGGCGAAGCGGATGAGGAGGACGCGGTCGAAAGAGTCGGTGGGATAACGGCGCTGGCCGCCGACGCGCTGGGGCGCGACGAGGACGCCAATTTTTTCGTAGTAGCGGATGGCGGAGGCGTTGAGCTTGGTGCGGCGGGCGAGTTCACCGATTTTCATGATGGCGTTCCTGAAATACAGCATGACTTAAAGCTGACTTTAACTTCTAGCATTGAAGCATAGGACGCGGCAAATCCTATTTGGAGGAAAGCGATGAATAGCATGAAGGAACAATTTGGAAAAGTGAGCAAGAGAAGGGCGGTAGCGACGGCGGGTGCGGCCCTGGCGCTACTGATTGGGGGCGGTGAAGCAGCAGGGCTGGCGGCGCAAGGCTCGGCGATCGTCGTGGAGGGGGAGAGACAAGTGGCAACGACCCAGAGCAAGTTCTATTGCAACATCAAGGCGCTGACGCCGGAAGAGCGTGCACGGCACAAGCAATTGAGCGAGAAATTGAATGCGCAGCGAAAGGAGATCGTGGAAACACAGAAGGGCTACGAATTTCAGTACAGCCCGGCGGACATATCGCTTGCCGAGTTGGCGGAGTGGGTCGGCGCGGAAAGCAAGTGCTGCCCATTTTTTGATTTTCACATGGACCTCGAGCACGAGGGGAAATTGCTGTGCTTGCGATTGACGGGAGAGGAAGGGATCAAGGCGTTCATCCGCGCGGAGTTCGGTGTTGAGAAAATGAGGTAAAGGTGGTTGAGGAACTAAAGGAAATAAACGAAAAGGTCTGGTTACTTGCGGAACTGCCCAAAAAGCCAAAAGAGGAGAGAAAGACCGAGGCTGAGAATGAGGCAGGTGACGATCGGGAAGTAGAAGGTGGTGTGTTGGCCGCGGTAGATGATGTCGCCGGGGAGGCGGCCGAGGCGCAATGGGAGTTTTCCGCCGAAGTAAAGCAGAGCGCCGATAAAGACCAAGAGGGCGCCGAGAACGAGGAGGGTGCGGCCGAGTTCGCGGAGGGGATCCATGGGAAAGAGTGTAGAAGAAATGAAGCAAAGAAGTAACGAAGGACGCAAGAACAATGAAAGAGGGGCACGATGTATCGTGCCCCTACGCGGAACGATTCGCGGGTGGAGCTAAATCAGTTCGAGGCCGGAGAAGAAGTAGCCGATTTCGAAGGCGGCGGTTTCCGGAGCGTCGGAGCCATGAGTGCAATTGTTGCCGATGCTGGTGCCGAGGTCGTGGCGGATGGTGCCGGGGGCAGCTTTCTTGGGGTCGGTGGCGCCCATGGTGTCGCGCCACTTGAGGATGGCGCCTTCGGCTTCGAGAACGAGGGCAAAGATTTTGCCGGAGCTCATGAAGTCGGTGAGTTCGGCGAAGAAGGGGCGCTCTTTGTGGACAGCGTAAAAGCCGCCGGCTTCTTCTTTGGTTAGGCGCATGGATTTCATGGCGACAATCTTGAAACCCGCTTTGTGAATGCGGGTAAGAATCTCGCCTTGCTGACCGCGACTGACGGCGTCGGGTTTGATGATTGCGAAAGTGCGTTCGAGAGCCAAGAAAAAATCCTCCAGATAAAAGTGAGAGTTAAGTCCCCGGCTTCAAGCCGGCGTCACAACTATTGCAAGGCTGCCGCGAGCGTAGAGCCGAGGTCCGCGGGAGATTCGACGGTGCGGATGCCGGCGGCGGCCATCGCGGCGTACTTGTCCTTGGCAGTGCCCTGGCCGCCGCTGATGATCGCGCCGGCGTGGCCCATGCGGCGGCCGGGGGGCGCGGTCTGGCCGGCGATGAAGCCGACAACGGGCTTCTTCTTTACGTTGACCTTGATCCATTCCGCGGCGCGCTCTTCGGCGTTGCCACCGATTTCGCCGATCATAATGATGGCGTGCGTGTCCGGATCATCGTTGAAGAACCGGATGGCGTCGAGGAACGTCGTGCCGATGATGGGATCACCGCCGATGCCGATGCAGGTGGATTGGCCGATGCCGAGTTGCGTCAATTGGTGGACGGCTTCGTAGGTCAGCGTGCCGCTGCGGCTGACAACGCCGACATTTCCCTGCTTGTGAATGCGGCCGGGCATGATGCCGATCTTGCACTTGCCGGGAGAAATGATGCCGGGGCAGTTCGGGCCGATCAGACGAGTTTTCTTAAAGTCCACGACAGACGCGACGCGTACCATGTCTATGGCGGGGATGCCTTCGGTGATGCAAACGATGAGCGGGAGCTCGGCGTCGGCGGCTTCCAAGATGGCATCGGCGGCATAGGGCGGAGGAACGAAGATCACGGAGGCGTTTGCGCCGGTGGCTTTCGCGGCGTCGGCGACGGTGTTGAAGACGGGGCGCTCGAGATGCTTGGTGCCGCCTTTGCCGGGGGTGACGCCGCCGACCACATTTGTGCCGTACTCAATCATTTGCTGGGCATGGAAGGTGCCTTCGCGGCCGGTGAAACCTTGGACGAGCAGGCGAGTTTTTTCGTTGACCAAAATGCTCATCGTGCACCTCCCGCGAGGGCCACGACTTTTTGCGCGCCGTCCTTCATGCCATCGGCGATGGTGAGGTTCAAGCCGCTGTCGCGGAGAATTTGCTGGCCGACCTCGACGTTGGTTCCTTCCATGCGAACGACGACGGGGACTTTCAATTGCAAATCCTTAGCAGCGGCGACGACGCCGGTGGCGAGCACATCGCAGCGCAAGATGCCGCCGAAAATATTGATGAACACAGCTTTGACTTCCGGATCGCTCATGAGAATGCGGAATGCGTTCTTCACCTGCTCGGCAGAAGCGCCGCCGCCGACATCGAGGAAGTTTGCGGGAGAGCCGCCGGCGTATTTGATGATGTCCATGGTGGCCATGGCGAGGCCCGCGCCGTTGACCATACAGGCGACGCTGCCATCGAGCTTGATGTAGTTGAGGCCGTGCTTGGAGGCTTCGACTTCGAGCGGATCTTCCTCGTCGAGGTCGCGCAGTTCGCGGAGTTCCTTGTGACGGAAGAGCGCGTTGTCGTCGAAGGTCATCTTGGCGTCGAGCGCGACGAGTTTGCTTTCGCCGGTGAGCACGCAGGGATTGATCTCGAGCAGCGAGGCGTCGGTATCGATGAAGGCGCGGTAGAGAGCCTGGAGGAATGGTGTGGCATGGTTGACCACTTCCATCGGCAAGCCGAGGCCGAAAGCGATCTTGCGAGTCTGATAAGACTGCAAACCAACCGCAGGATGAATGGCTTCGCGCAAAATGGCGCCGGGATTTTCCTTGGCGACTTCCTCGATTTCCATTCCGCCAGCGGCACTGGCCATGAAGACGACGCGGCCGGCGGCGCGATCGACGAGCAGACCGAGATAGAGTTCGCGCTTGATGTCCAGGCCTTCTTCGATGAGCAGGCGCTTGACGATGCGGCCGGCGGGACCGGTTTGCGGAGTGTTCAGCTTCATGCCGAGAATGTGGCTGGCGAGATCGGCGGCCTCGTCGGCGGAACGCGCCAGCTTGACGCCGCCTGCTTTGCCGCGGCCGCCGGCGTGAATCTGGGCTTTCACGACGGTGATGTGCGACTTCAGGCGTTGCGCCGCTTCGCGCGCTTCTTCCTTGGTGAAGGCGACTTCGCCGCGGGGAGTGGTGACGCCGTAGCGGGCGAGGATGGCCTTGGCCTGGTATTCATGAATCTTCATCGAGGTTCCGTTTTCCGTTCGAGCTTGAAACAGCCTGCTAGTGTTAGAATTTTCACGTCATTTGAAACATAGAAGTTTAACTGGAAGGCGAAAGCAGAGCAAGGAGACGCGGAATGAACGCTCCGACGATAGCGAAAAAAATAAGCCCCATGCTGGCGGTCGCCAACATGGAGGAAACCGTCGTGTTTTACAAGAGTGTGCTGGGATTCACCCCGACTCGGAATTCGCCGGAATATTCGATCGTGGAACGCGACGGCCAGACCATCCACTTTATGAAAGCTGCCTCAGAGGAAGTCATGACGTGTGTCCGGGGGCACACCGAGATATACATCGAGGTTTGTGGTATCCGTTCAATGTGGGAGCACGTTAAAGCGTTCAAGGATCGCTACAGAATCAGAGATCTGTTTGAGAGGGAATACGGGATGACTGAGTTTCATATCGAAGATCCCAACGAATGCCTGGTATTTGTTGGAGAGCCGACATCCAAATGAGAACACTTAGTCCAAATTGAACCACTATTCGAGATGGCACAGAAAATGAAGAAAAAATACTCGCTTCCTCACGGGCAGGATCACCACCTTCCGGCATCATTCCGATGACATCTTCGCAGATCGATCGAGTCGAGGCCGGGCACGTGCTCACCCGCGCGGGAGCAGAAGCGGCGATGGAGGAGCTGCTTTCGGGACGTGTCGAGACGCCGGAGATCGTGCGACTGCTCGCGGCGCTCAATCGGCGGCCCATTGAGGTGCAGGAACTCGCGGGATTTGCGCGAGTGATGCGGCGGCACGCCACCCGGGTGTTTGCGGAGGGCGAGACACGGCCCGCGAACATGGTGGACACGTGCGGAACCGGCGGCGATGGCGCGAACACGTTTAATATCTCGACGGCGGCGGCGATCGTTGCGGCGGCGGCGGGGGCGCGAGTTGCAAAGCATGGGAATCGTGCGGCCAGCTCGCAAAGCGGCTCGGCAGACGTGCTGGAAGCGCTGGGAGTGCGGATCGATCTTCCGTTCGAACGGTATGGGCGGGCGATCCGGGAGATTGGCATTGGATTTCTGTTTGCGCAAGCCGCGCACACGGCCACGCGGCATGCGGCTCCTGCCCGTAAACAGATCGGCGTGCGAACCGTGTTCAATTTGCTGGGGCCGCTCACGAATCCAGCGGGGGCGCAATCGCAAGTTCTGGGCGTTTTTTCTGAAGATGTAATTGACCCCGTGGCTGCGACGCTGGCGGAGCTGGGTGTCGAGCGCGCGTTTGTGGTGCATGGCGCGGGGGGCCTAGACGAAATTTCGCTTGCGGGGGAAACGATGGTCGCCGAGGTCCGGGATGGAGCGATCCGGCGCTTCACGGTGACGCCGGATGAGTTCGGCATGGCGCGCGCACCGCTCGAATCGATTCGCGGAGGGACGGCGCCCGAAAATGCGGCGCTCATACGGCGCACACTGGAAGGCGAGCCCGGGCCGGCGCGCGATGTTGTCGTGGTCAATGCTGCGGCTGCGCTTGTCGCTGCGGGTATCGCTGCCAATTTCCGCGAAGGAGCGGGACTCGCAAGTTTCGTCATCGCCTCAGGGGCCGCAAGCGAGAAACTGGCGAGTCTAGCCGCTTTCACAAGCGGGAGTTAGATTCACGACCGGGATTCGGCTTCAAGAAGACTTCGGAATTACGGGCGGGCGGGACTTTCGAAGATTTCGTGGAAGCCCCATTCGGTCGCCCAGCCGATGGCTACGATTGCGATAATTTTGTATTTTTTGCTTTCACGTCCGGCCTTCGTTGGGACCCGCTGAGGGAAAGGCGGCGCGGCTTCCGGAGGATCCAGAACGATGCGATAAGACGCGCCTTCGGCTATTTTCTCCGTTTCGCCCGCATAGGCAAATTGTAAGGCTCCGCGCCGCGCTCTGATCTGCAATTCCTTAGGGCCGACAATGGTGACTTGGGCGATCGTGGGACCATCGGCAAGCGGGCGAATGAAGGCTCCATCCGCAAGGATTTCCATGGCGACAGCCTTGGCTGTGGAGAAGACCACCGTGCCGGTCTGAAGCTGCGCCTGGGTTCCCATCGGGAGGCCATGCAAGGTAACGCCACTGGAGCCGGGCAGATAAAACACTGCGGCCGAACCGCGGAATTGGAGCGCCCCTTCGGCCTCGGTTGACAAGCCGTCGCCGTCGTAAATGGTGGCGCCCGCGGAGACTTTGGCGGCCCTGAAGTGCGCGCCGGAGGCCTGCGTGACAACGCCAAGCGGAAGCAAGTTCGGAGTACCTGCAGGTCTTGCAGGCAGGGGAATGCCCGCCAGCAGAAACACCAGGATCGTAGCCAAAGCACATCGCAGCATAGCTATGCGAGTCCTCCGAGGGAATCTCACTCTAGTGTAGGGGGAGGAGCGACAGAGGCGATGGTACTGTGCTCAATCAGTCGTTAGCTGCCAGTTCATCGGAGGGAGAGCTGCCTGGGAGAGGCGGGGCCGATGTCCCGAAACGGGGCAGCTCTACGGCAAGTGAAGCCAACCGAGATGACTACTCCTGTTGCTGCAGGCAGCGCACGGCGTAGGCAAAACAGGCCAGTGAGAAAACCAGGAATGCCGCCCCTTCGAGCAAAATCGAGTGAAAATTCCCGATTCCGATGGAGGTGTAGCGCAGCCAATCGATCTCCCAGGTAATGGGATTCAGGAGTGCGGCGGTGCGAAACCATGCGGGGAGCGGCTCGAGCGGATAGAACATCGAACTGGCAAACATAAAAACGAAATAAAAGACACTGGTGATGCTGTTGAATAGATCATTGCGCCGGATGCGCAAGGCGAATATGGCGTAGAAGAAAAACCATCCGGCCGTGCCGATGGCCATGGCCGTCAGGAGCAAGGGCAGCTTCGTCCACTGGATGCGGATGCCCAAAACGAGACGGCCGACCACGAGGGTGAGAGTGGCCTGACCGATGGAGATGAGGACATTGAAAATGACTTTTCCGAGCAGGTATTCACTGCGGCTCATGGGATAGGTGAGCATTTCGTAGAAGATGCCGTTGTCGCGATCGAGGAAAAACGACCAGGAGGTATTGGAGGCGATGGCAAAACTGGCCATGGCCAGAATTCCCGCCAGGAAGAATTCGTTGTAATTCACATTGCCGAGCCCGGTGGGAGCGCCAAGGGCGGTATTGATGCCGACACCAAAGACAAGCATGTAGAGGAGCGGGAAGAACAGATCCCAGAAGATGAACGTGAAGTTGGTTGCGCGAATCTTCGCTTCGCGGTAGACCACGGCGGATATTGCACTCAAGCGACCACCTTCCCTTCCCGGGTCGTCAATTCGACGAAAATATCCTCAAGACTTGCGCCGCGGACTTCGACACGCAGAACATGGCGGTTACGCGAGAGGGCGCTGACAACCTCCATGACGCGGCTTTCTTCGATCTTGAGAGTGAGCTCAATGGTGTTTCCCTCGACTGTGAAACGGATGGGTGTGAGCGCAGCAATCTCAGCCTGAATGGTGTCCGGCAAGCGATCGAACGCCAGCGTAATATCGTATACGCCCCGGGAAAGCTGCTTGAGCGTGTTGAGGTCGCCGCGCGCGATCTGTTTTCCTCTGTTGATGATGAGGATGTCATCGCAAAGCTCTTCCGCTTCGCTGAGGACTTGCGTCGTGAGGATGATGGTTCTTCCTCTCTCGACTTCGGCGCGCAGAAGATTCATTACCTGGCGCTTCAGGATGGGATCCATCCCGGTCGAGAATTCATCCAGGAAAAGCACTGGTGTGTCGACCATGAACACTTTCGCGACTTGAACGCGGCGGCGGAAACCGCCGCTCAAGTCCTGCACCTTGCGGTCGACTTCCGAGCCGAGCTGAAATTCTTCCATCAAGGCATCGGCACGGCGCGCGGCCACCGCTTTGTCCAATCCCTGGAAGCGCGCGTAGGTGAGTAGATTGTCTTTCACGGACAGGAACAGCTCGACCGCTGTCGCCTGAATCACAGACGAAATCCGCTTTCGGACTTCGATGGGCTTTTTCACTACGTCGTAGCCGAGGATCTTTGCGGTCCCTTCGGTAGGACGCGTGAGCGTGGAGAGCATGCGCAACAATGACGACTTGCCCGCGCCGTTGGGTCCAAGCAGACCGAAGATGATCTCGCGGGGCACGTGGAAACTCATGCCGTCGACGGCGCGGATTGGCGCTTTGCCGCGCGAGGCGTACACTTTGACGAGATTTTCAACTTCCAGCGCAAACTCACTCATCTACAGCTCCAAAGTGGCGCCGCGGAACCTGCGCACCGCGGGAAGAAAACGGCAAACGAGCAGAGACCTTACGGGTCGGATAGAATCGCTGGCAGGCCGCGCGGGGCCAGCGTGCTGCTCTGCGGCAGCAAAGCCGCCGGAAGCGTTAGAGGAGAGGAACTTTGAGAAACATAGTGGTCACTCTGTTGATTACCTTTTTACCGTATCCGGCGTTCGCGCAGAAGTCAACACCTCCGTCGCCTGCGCAGGTCGCGCAAGAAGTGTGCGAGTACCGGATGGACAATGAGGACCGCATCATCCGCGAACTAAGCGAATTTCTGTCGATTCCGAACATTGCCAGCGACACAACGAACATCCAGAAGAATGCGGCGCGTCTGGTGGAGATGCTGGAGGCGCGCGGGATAGAGACGCATTTGCTCCCGATCAGCGGGCGCGGCCCGGTGGTTTTCGGCAAGCTGATCGCGCCGGAAGCGAAACGCACAGTGATTTTTTATGCGCACTATGACGGGCAGCCGGTCGATCCGGCAGCGTGGACGGATGGGAAGCCGTTTGAGCCGGTGCTTCGCGACGGCGCCATCGAAGCCGGGGGAAAGCGCATTCCCTTGCCGGAAAACAGCGCGCAACATCGGGCGGTCTATGACGACAATTGGCGGATCTACGCGCGCTCGTCCTCGGATGATAAATCGCCGATCGTGGCGCTGCTTGCCGCTATCGACGCTCTGCGCGCTAAGAAGATTCCCCTGGCCGTCAACCTGAAACTCGTTTTGGAAGGCGAAGAAGAGGCTGGCTCGCCGAATCTGCAGCGCACGCTGGAACTTCATAAAAATCTGCTTGGCGGCGATTTGCTGATCACCGGGGACGGGCCCGTGCATCAAAGCGGGCGGCCGCTGGTCTTCTTTGGAAATCGAGGCATTCTCGGATTCGATATCACGACATTTGGGCCAATCCGCGCCCTGCACAGCGGCCACTACGGAAACTGGGCGCCAAATCCAGGTTTCCACTTGGCACGGCTTCTCGCTTCGATGAAATCGGACGATGGACGCGTCCTGATTGAGGGCTTCTACGACGACGTCGTGCCACTTGGAAACACCGAGAAAAAAGCGCTCGAAGAGATGCCGAACAATGACGAGGATCTCGAAAGAGAGCTCCAGTTCGCCAAACCGGAGGGCGGTGGCAAACGGCTTGTCGAGCTTCTTCAACTCCCCTCGCTGAATATCCGCGGCCTGCGCAGTGCCTACGTGGACGAGCAGGCGCAGAACATCGTGCCGGAGAAGGCCGAGGCCGCGCTCGATGTGCGTTTGGTGAAAGGCGAGGATCCCGACAAGAAATTCGAGCAGGTGCTGGCGCACATTCGGAAGCAAGGTTTTCATGTAACTTCGGCCCCGCCCACAAGAGAGGAGCGCCTTTCAAATCCGCGTGTCGTACGTGTCGTCAAGGACGTCTGGAATTATCGCGCTTCACGAACTTCCATGGAGTTGCCTGTTTCAAAAGCGCTCGTTCAGCTCGTGCAAGATGCTACGGGCGGAAATGCCGTCGTCGCGCCAACGCTGGGCGGCAGCGTGCCGATGTATATTTTCGAAGACTTTGGTCTACCTTGGATTGGCGTGCCGATTGTAAATTACGACAATCATCAGCACAGCTCGGATGAAAATTTGCGGTTGGGGCAATTTTGGCGCGGAATGGAGATCTATGGAGCGATCTTGGCGGATTTGAATTGGTGAAAGAGAAAAGATTCAACACAGAGGGCACAGAGACCACAGAGGGTCACAGAGAAGAACTTCGCAGCGAAGTCAGAGAGACAAGAAATTCTGCAAGAGTTGCTTGCCGGATTCGGTGAGGACGGATTCGGGATGGAACTGCACGCCTTCGATTTTGTGGCGGCGGTGACGGAAGGCCATGATGATGCCGTCGTCGGTCTCGGCGGTGATCATTAATTCGCGCGGCAGGGATTTTTTCTCGACGATCAGGGAATGATAGCGCGTGGCGGTGAAGGGATCAGGCAGGCTGCGGAAAATGTTCTTACCGTCGTGATGGATCTGGCTCGTTTTGCCATGGAAGAGTTTCGGAGCGCGGACGATTTTGCCGCCGAACGCAGCGCCAATGGCCTGGTGGCCGAGGCACACACCGAGGATAGGAAATTTTCCGGCCAGGCGCTCGACCAGCTCCACGGAAATGCCGGCCTCCTGCGGGGTGCAAGGGCCGGGGGAAATTACTATGCGTTCCGGTTTTCGGCGGATGATCTCTTCGACTGTAATTTTGTCGTTGCGATGCACCTCGACCTGGCAACCCAGTTCGCCGAGATACTGCGCGAGGTTGTAAGTAAAGGAATCGTAGTTGTCAAGGAGCAGAATCATGACGGCTTCCTGGATTGATTGCCGCGGTGCGCTTTTTCCAGCGCTGTGAGCAGCGCCTTCGACTTATTCACGCTCTCCTGATATTCGCCCTCCGGCGTGGAATCCGCAACTATGCCGCCGCCGGCTTGGATGTGGGCGACACCATTTTTCATCACCATGGTACGAAGCGCGATACAGGAATCGAGGTTGCCCGCGAAATCGAGATACAAAATGCCGCCGGCGTAAATTCCGCGGCGGGTGCGCTCCATCTCTTCAATGATTTCCATGGCGCGAACTTTGGGCGCGCCGGAGACCGTGCCGGCCGGAAAACAGGCCATCAACGCGTCGAAACAGTCCACATCTTCCCGCAAGCGACCGCGCAAGCTCGAAACCAGATGCATGACGTGCGAGTAGCGCTCGACGGTCAATAGCTTTTCGTGCTTCACCGTGCCGTAGTCGCAGACGCGGCCGAGATCGTTGCGTCCAAGATCGACGAGCATGATATGTTCGGCGCGTTCTTTTTCGCTGGCAAGCATTTCGCGTTCGAGGCGCTGGTCTTCGGCTTCGTCCTTGCCGCGCCACCGCGTACCGGCGATGGGACGGTAGAAAACATCGCGTCCCTGCACTTTGACGAGCATTTCCGGTGAACTGCCGACAACAGAGACGTCGTTCAGTTGCAGGTAGAAAAGATAGGGTGAGGGATTCAACGCGCGAAGCTCGCGATAGACTTCAAATGGCTCGGCCTGCGTCTTGGCCGAGAACCGCTGGCTCAGCACGACCTGAAAAATATCCCCGGCGCGAATGTATTGCTTCGCTTTCCGCACGGCAGCGAGGTATTCGGGCCGGCGGAAATTGGAAGTCACTTTTAGCGGCCCGCGTTTCCTTGCTTTCGACGGCTTCTTCGGCCGTTCCGCAGGCACGGGATTATCGAGCAGCCGGCGCGTCTCCTTGATTTCCCGCACGGCGGCGTTGTATTTCGCGCGGAGACTGCCGCGGCCTTCAGTGAAAACATTGCGAACGATCCACAAGCGGTGTTGCACATGATCGAAAGCGACGAGGCCGCGATAGAACATCAGCATGGCATCGTAAAGGCCGATTTCATCGCGGAGGCGCATGGGGATGCGCTCGATCAGCCGCACCATGTCATAGCTGAAATAGCCGATGGCGCCGGCGACCAGCGGCGGCAATCCAGGAAGCCGCACGGGGCGAAAACGCTCGATGCGCGCGCGCAAGAAGGAGATGGGATCGCGCTCTTCCCAGACCATCCGGCCGCGGCTCTCCAGGACGCACGCGCCGTTGGCGTAGCGGAAAACTTCCTCGGGGTGCGCGCTCGCGAACGTGTAACGCGCGATTTTTTCGCCGCCCTCCACACTCTCGAGAAGGAAGGAGTACTCTGCGCCCTGGGCGATTCGTAGATAGGCGCTGACAGGAGTCAGCAAATCCGCGGAAAAAACGTCGTAGACCGGGATGAGGTTGCCTTGTTTCGCAAGGCGCTGAAATTCACGGAAATCCGGCTCGATCATGGGAATAGGTTCACGGTTGACAGTTTTCAGTTCACAGAGAAAAGAAACCTATTATTACATTACTTGAGGCTAGGTGTGCGAGCTTATCGACGGATTTGCAGAGCCCCTTTTGGATGGCTCCTCGAAAAACTGTTGCCCGATGGTTTACCGATTGGCTCTGCATGCCGCCCGCTTCGCGCAACCGCAACCGAGAGGTTCTGGCAGTGCCTGGTGCCTACAACAAACCAGAATTCGGACCGTGTGCGCCGGTTGCTGCTACCTTACGGACGGATTGGGGAGGGTAGTTTGGTCAGTTTCCGGTAAGCGTTTATCGGGACTCACTGTGACTTCACCTAACAGCAGACGGGGAGGTCCAACCATCGGAAAGAATTGTGAAAAACTTCCCGACATTCATTCGCCCCAGTTCAAGGGAGGCACTCCATTCTCGGTCAGAAGTGATAAGGATGCACCTCTCTCAGCGCCGCGAGCACGGCGCGGCGCATGGACGCTTCGGGCGGGCGCTTTTGCATCCAAATCTCCCACTGAGCGACGCCTTGAGCGATGAGCATTTCGACGCCAGGAACAGTGGCGATGCCTTTCCGGGCGGCAATTTTCAAGAGCTGTGTCCTCTGAGGACGGTTGATTAGGTCCATAACGAGCCGGCAATGTAACTCGCCGGGCGCGAGCGGAGAAACGTCATCGTGCGGATGCATGCCGACCGGGGTGGCGTTCAGGATGGCGTCGAAAAACTCGGTGCGCAACGCGGCGCGGGGCACTGCCTCTGCGCCGAAAGCGCGTGCGAGTACCTTTGCGGCTTTTTCGCGGCGCGTGCAAATGGCGACGGCAGCGCCGGAACGTACCAGCGCAAAAGCGGCCGCCCGGGCCGCTCCACCCGCCCCGAAGATCAAGATGCGGCTGCCATTGATGCGAAGTTTTTTCTCGAGCGCACGGAGCACGCCGAGGTAATCGGTGTTGCAGCCATAAAGAGATCCGTTGCGACGAACGACCACAGTGTTAACGGCGCCAATTTCCTCCGCGAGAGGATCGCACTTCTTCAGATACTTGAGAATTGTCTGCTTGTGTGGATGAGTGACGCTGAAACCTTTGACACCGAACTCAGGAACAGCGGCAAGAAAATCGCCGAGTTGGCGCACCAGAAATGGGAGATAGACGGCATCAACGCGGCGCGCCGCGAATCCCGTATTGTGCAGCAAGGGAGAAAGAGAGTGGCCGATGGGATCGCCAATCACACCGTAGACCCGCGTGCTGCGCGTGAGAGCGTGGGCGCGGTAGAGATGAATCATGTCGTCGAGTGAAACCTGGCCGGGGGCGGTGGCCGCGGCAACGGGCGCGTAAGCCAAGGCGCTGCCTTCGCGCAAGGCGAGGATTCGCGCGGGCAGGCCGGCTTCTCCCATCGGAACGGCGACAAAACTCTTCGAACTGCGCGCCAGGCGCAGGAGCCGGATGCTGTCGTGGATGTTTCGCGCTTCGGCGGCGATTTTGATGGCATCGACGGCGCCGTGGGCCGGCGGGTTCATGCTTCGAGGCAAATCCGGAGTGCGCTCAAAGTCGTGTACGGAAAGCAAGACACGCGGCGGCACGGGATATTCGCGAACGGACTGGCCGGGAAGCTTGCGCAAGGTTTCCACTTCAAGATCGCACCATTGGCAGCCGGCTTCGCGGGCCCGAATCAGCCAGTAGAGTTCGCGGTCAACGGACCCGGGAAATTTGCCTCCGCCTTCGCGGCGGCGGCAGGTGGCAAGAAAAGTGGCATTCCGAGGCTGGCCGGCTGCAAGCCAGTCGAGGAATCGCGCACGCTCCGCGTCACTACACAGCCAATCGAGGCGCAACTCGACAGTCCTGGTTTGTCTTAAGGCGGAGCGCACCAACTTTGACATTTCGTCCGCCGTGGAGGCCGCTACGACAGCACAAATCCGCCGTAAACCTGTGCCAAAAAGACCCATGCCGCGCCCTGCACCGCCAATCTGTTGAAAATACAGCTAGTAGTATGCCGTATTCGCCGCCAGCACCCGTATCAAAAGTGTAAAGCGACCTTGGTCATTTGGTTGACGCGTGGGGTAGGCCCTGATACTTTCGCTAGGAAAAGTCCCTGCACGGCCCATAGGGCGTGTTTTCAAAGGAGTTATGGAATGCGCGCTAGAATAGCTGTTTTGGCTTTATCGGTATTCCTGGGTGGGGCGGTAAGTTCGGCGCAGAACGCACCCCAGGATGCTCCGGCAATTCCTCAAATCGACTTCAGCACGGTGAATTGTTCAGGTTTCGTCGCGGATCAGCACGTGCCGGACGAGATCCGGATCGTCTCAGGGGAGCAGTCAAACTTCAAGATCAGCTTTACGCGCGGCGACTACGTACACATCAATCGCGGCCAGGACAAAGGTGTTCGCGTGGGCGATCGGTTCGCCGTGGTGCGGGAGGACAAGGACCCGACGGACGTGCCATGGTTCAAGTGGCAGGAGAAGCTCCTGAAAGCCATGGGCACGCCCTATATGGACGCGGGACAGGTCCGGGTGGTAAACGTTCAGCCAAAGGTTTCTGTCGCTCAGGTCATATTCTCGTGCGGGTATATGCAGCGTGGGGATATCCTGCAGCCTTATCAGGACCGTCCGGCACCGCCGTTCAAAGATTCTGCCGCCTTCGATCACTTTGCGCCCGTGAGCGGCAAGCCAGTGGCAATGGTGGTGGCTGGAAAAGACTACGGACAGGTCTTCGGTAAACTCAGCGCGGTGTATGTAAACCTCGGGAGCAGCCAGGGGGTCAAGGTCGGCGATTACTTCCGAATCTTCCGGTACCAGGGTTCCATGGCAGAGACCGTACCCCAAAACAAAGGATATCAGTACTCTGTGTACGGCTTCGGGAGCGCCCCCTCACGCTACGAATGGAATGACCTGCCGCGGGAAGTGCTCGGCGAAGGAATCGTCATTAACGTGAACCGCAATTCATCGACGATGGTGATCACATTCAATTCGATCGAAGTCTACGCGGGTGACTACGTCGAAATCGAGTAGAACCCCGGCATTCCACTGAATGGTTAAGGCTCGCCGCGGTTTCTCCGTGCGGGCCTTTTGTTTTTGCATCACTGTTCGATTTCGACATTCCCAGCCTGGTTGAGGCCTTCAGGCCCCTTCGGGATGTGCGCTTTCGGAGAAGACCTCGCATGTAAATCCAAAGAGGCGAGCCTCGGGATCGCGCCAAGCTTCGTGACGCAACCCAGCCTTCCGGCAAGTCTCCTCGAGGAACTGCTGGCGCGTCAGCCGATGCTCGATGGCAACCTGGGGAAGAAGAAGCCCGCGCTGCGCGTGTAGACGAACAAATAGCCCGTGATGCCCGATTTCGATTGATTCAGGGGCGATTGGTTCCATGGGTGAAAGCAATGAGATTTCGATGCTAAGCTCGACAAGCTGGTCGGTTCTCATAGGGGCGAACCGCGGATCTTCCAGCGCGGCGCTGGCAGCGCACCGAACGATGGCTTCTCCGAGCGGCTCGTTCGCTTTAATGACGCCGATACAACCCTGCAAGCATTTGCCCACATGAAGGGTCACGAATACGCCACGGCGCTCCGCGAAGATTCCTTCGCGAGGGAACCCGCTTGGAGGTTGGCGGTGAGAGACAGCTTCGACAACGGCCGTGCGGGCTAATTGCAGAGCGGCGCGCCGGCCCGCTTCAGAGAGGGACGGCATCCTGGGACTTCTTGCGGGCTTCGAGCATCCGTAGCCGACGACGTTGCTTGATGCTGTCGTCGACGTGGCTCCAGAAGCGCCGGAAGTACTGGGCGGCGGAGATGAGTGCGCTGATGACGACGAGCCAAAGCAGAATTTGCCCAAGCAGCTTGAGCCAAGGGTGCCCCACGCCGGCTCCGGCAATGAGTACAGCTACGGCGCACACCTGCAATACCATTTTCGTCTTGCCAAGAGTCGAGGCTTCAATGGTGAATCCCTCCGCCGAAGCGATATTCCGGAGGCCGAGAACGGTGAATTCCCTTCCGATGATGATCACTACCATCCACGCGGAAACTAGCTGCATGCTCACCAGCGAAACGAACGCCGCGGAGATGAGGAGCTTGTCGGCAATGGGATCAAGAAGTATGCCCAAAGTGGTCACTTGTAGGCGCCGCCGGGCCAGATATCCGTCCGCCCAATCGGTCGCCGCCGCCAGGAGCAGGATCAGCACGCCCCAGACCTCGAAGTGCATGGAAACGCCCCACACCACGAGGTTCGGACTCTTGGTAAGGAGGATGACGATAAGGACGGGAACGAAAAAGATCCGCAACAGCGTCAGTGAGTTAGGAAGATTCATGGCGCATGACGGCGGGGATGCCGCCCCGTGGCTTCAGCCACCGCAGTTTCACTATAGACTTGGTGTAAGGATGCGTCAACACGTCAGAGGCAGTACCGGGAGGGTTCCAAGGAGCCCTAATCCATAGACATTTTGACCTTGGGTAGTTACTTTGAAATTAACTCTGTGTCGAGAGTATAAGCAAGGAAAGCGATACTCTTTCGTAATGCGACTGCTGCAAATCTGTGCAAATGTAAAAAGTGCAGTGGTGCCACGGAGCTAGCGAGATGGGGAGTGCAAGCGGCGCAGAAGTTTAGATAACCCATTTTATTTCAATATGTTACAAGGATACAATTTCCTGATTCTGCGGTGCATCCAGCAAAACGCACGGGCTGATCTCCGAGAGCGGGCTGCAGTTTCCACAACGTTTTCCACAGAAGGTAGGGTCTCGGACCTGAGGAGAAACGAACTACCAGAGGAGCCGCAAGTGCGTAAAAACAGAGGTTTTCCGCGTTTTTACTCCGCAGTTACCACCTCGAAACCAAACTCACCGCGCTCAGATGGCCCGCGGGCCGCGAAGGAGCCGGACAGGGAGCATAAAGATCGCGCTGACGAGTCCGAGAACGCCGTGGACGGCGATTCCCACCAGGCGCAAAGGCAACGTCAGCAACCAGACCAACGGATAAAGCACCAGAGCCAGCAGCGCGAGCGGCCAGCACAGGATGAACAGGATGATCCACAGAAAGAAAGCAGCCATGACAACCTCGTTTGCGGCGGGCACAAAGCGATCGGTGCGAATGGTAACCGCACAGCCGCCGGCCTCTATTCTATATTACGAGAGAGTGCGCGGAAAGGTTCCTCCACGGCATACTCTTTGAGCCGCAGGCGCTTGGCGATGGACGCGGGCACCTCCGCGTCGAGTCGCATGTGCGAATCATCAATTTCCGAGTGGAGGACGCGCCCCAGCGCATGAATCAGGGCAAGTGTGCGACCCTCCGCCAGCGGCAAGCGAATAGAAAGCGTTACGACGGGGTCGGTGGGCATCTCGGCGTCCATGCGCCGAAGCATTTCCTCGATCCCTTCGCCCGCAAGAGCGGACACCAGCACCGGCGCGCCACCTGCGCCAGCGCTTCTCTCCGCGCCATTGGTGATGGCTTTTCGATCTTCAGGAGTGAGCCGGTCCATCTTATTCAGCACGCGCAGCCTGGGGCGGCCGTCGACGCCAAGTTCCCGCAAAATCTTGTCGACTTCCTCGTCGAGTTCGTCGTGATGCGGATTGGAAACGTCACTCACGTGCAGAATCAAAGCGGCTTCCTGCACCTCTTCCAGCGTTGCGCGAAACGCCGTCAGCAATCCTTTTGGCAGATCACGGATAAACCCGACGGTATCGGAAACCAGCACGCGGCGATTAGAGGGAAGCCGCAGCGCCCGGATGGTGGGATCGAGCGTCGCAAACATCCTCGGGGAAACCAGCACTTCGGCGCGGCTCAGAGCATTGAACAACGTGGATTTGCCAGCGTTCGTGTAACCCACCAACGCGATGGTACCAAGAGGGACGGCATTGCGCGCCTCACGCCGCAGCGCCCGCTGTTTGCCGACTGCATCAATACTGGTCTGGATCTTGCGGACGCGGTCGCGAATCCGGCGGCGGTCGGTTTCGAGTTTCTTTTCACCGGGGCCGCGCACGCCGATACGTCCCGCTCCGCCACCCGCGCCACCGCCGCCGCTCTTGCCGCCGAGACGCGACATCGCAGTTCCCTTTCCCGTCAGGCGGGGCAGCATGTAATTCAATTGTGCCAATTCAACCTGCAGCTGGCCTTCGCGGCTCCGCGCATGACGCGCGAAAATATCGAGGATCAGTTGCGTGCGGTCGATCACGCGGCATTCCGTGGCTTCCTCGATGTTTCGTTGCTGCACGGGAGAGAGGTTGCTATCGAAAATGATCAGCGGCGCTTTGTGCTCCGTGGCTTCGGCGCGAATCTCATCCAGTTTGCCGCGGCCCACCAGTGTTGCGGGATCAGCGGCGTCACGCATTTGGAAGACGGTTCCTGCGATCTCCGCGCCTGCGCTGCGTGCCAGCTCCACCAACTCCAAAAGCGATTCGCGGCCCTGCTCGCCCGCCGGCATACCGGGAAAGCGAGGAGCACGCTTCCATCCAACGCCTACGAGCAAGGCGCGCTCTGCTGTCGGGACTTGATGTCGCGTTTTCGTCACTGCGGTCGGCCGGGAGTCATCGTGCGGGCTGGCGCATTTCTGGAGGGTTCACCCCTGAATACGATTATACGCTTCTCTCCCTCGCCCCGCGACCTGTCTCCAATCGCGTAGTCCCTGTGCTTCCCATATGCGCGCCGGATTTTCGGAATCTGTATTGCGCCTTCGGGGAAACTCCTTGAAAAATGGGACCGGGGGAACATTGACGTTTTCGTGCCTACGCGGACAAGCGTTACTTTGCGAAGGCGGCAATCTCGTGGGAAGATAGGTTTATGCAAAAACCCGTTATTACGGCAGTAAGTTTATTGACGGCTGGGATAATGCTGCTTGGGAATGCCCTGGCGCAGCAGACCCCGGCCGCGAAGACTCAACAACCTCCGGCGGCGAAGGCACAAGCGGCTCCCCCTGCTGGCGCTCAAAAGGCCCCTGCGGCCAAGACGGGACCAGCAACTAAGCCCAGAACCCAGAGCGTCCTGACGCTCAAGACGCAGAAAGACAAACTCAGTTATGCGCTCGGAATGAACCTCGGGAGCAACCTGCACAAGGAGAAGGTCGAAGTCGACCCGGCCATTGTTCTGCGGGGCCTGAAAGACGCTCTCGCTGCCGGCAAGATGCTCCTGACGGAAGATGAAGCGCGAGCCACGCTCACACAACTGCAGACCGAGGTACGTAGCAAACAGCAAGAGAAAATGAAAGTGGCCGGGGAAATGAACAAGAAGGAAGGCGTCGAGTTTCTGGCGGCGAATAAAAGCAAGGAAGGCGTCGTCATTCTGCCCAGCGGTCTTCAATACAAGATTCTGACGGAGGGTACGGGACCGAAGCCCACAGCCAGCGATACCGTCGTTTGCAACTATCGAGGCACGCTTATCTCCGGCGCGGAATTTGACAGCTCTTACAAACGCGGCCAGCCGGCGTCATTTCCGGTAAATGGAGTCATCAAGGGTTGGACGGAAGCTCTCCAACTGATGCCGGCAGGATCGAAATGGCAACTTTTTGTTCCAGCGGAGCTGGGTTACGGCGATCGCGGCGCTGGCGCGGACATCGGCCCCGGCGCGACACTTATTTTTGAGGTGGAGCTGCTCTCCATCCAGGGCAAGGACAAGCCAGAAGGCGCGCCAAAATAGGCTCACGCAATAAGTAAGTTTGCCGCTGGGTTAAGGTGAGCCGGCTTACAAGAAATTGGCCGGCTATCCCAGACCCTGTATATGAAGCCATTCGAGAATGCCAGCCTGTACCGCGACATCGTCGCCAAACCCTGAAAACCAGCGCACGCCCTGCTCCCTGCGAAACCAGGTGAGCTGGCGTTTGGCGTACCGCCGCGTGGCCTGCTGAATCGCTTCCCGCGCCGCTTCCAATCTAATCTCGCCGCAGAGCACCGCGCGCAATTCGCGGTAGCCGATGAAATCAAATGGCTTCGAATCCTCGCTCAGGCCGCTATCGAGCAACGCTTGCACTTCGCGCATCCATCCTTGCTCCAGCATGGTGTCTATTCTGCTGTGGATGCGTTCGTTGAGCTTTTCGCGCGGCGGCATCAATCCGACCTTTAACACGTGCCAAGCTTCCAGCGCTGTCCGGCCAGCTCGAAGTACTTCGGAGACCGGCTTGCGCGTCAGCACGCAAACTTCGACTGCGCGGATTAGCTTCTGTTCGTCTGCGGGGGCGATTTTCTTGGCCGCTTCCGGGTCGAGCCGCTTCAGGATTCGATGCAGATGGCCGGGCGGGTGCGCTTCAACGCTCGCGCGCAGCCGCTCGCGCAATTCTTCCGAGCGCTGCGGAACGTCCGCGAGACCTTCGAGCAGCGCGCGCAAATACAATCCCGTGCCGGCGGTGAATATCGGCAGCCGATTCCGCTGCCGCAAGCCGTCCAGAACAGTCAAGGCCAATTGGCGGTGTCGGCCCGCGGTCGCTTCTTCCTGCGGGCTAAGAACATCCATCAGGTGATGCGGAATACCGCGGCGTTCGGAGGGGCTGGGTTTTGCGGTGCCAATATCAAAGCCGCAATAGAGCTGCGTCGAATCGCAGACCACAACTTCCCCGCCGAGCCGCTCCGCGAGCTTCACGCCGAGCGTCGACTTTCCCGAAGCCGTGGGGCCAACAACAACAACGAGAGGCAGGAGCGTTTTGTTTTTACTCATCGAAAGAGAAGATGCCGCGCCCGAACAAAGAGAAAAATAAGCACGAAAAGCGCGAGGAGAAGACTGCCCAGAACTTGTTGGCGCGGGAGTTTCATTATTGTTGATTGAAGTCTGCCGGCAGACTGTTGTAGTAGTACCTGTAACGCAATTCGATATAGGGGCCCTTGAATTGGGGAGGCAAAGGCTCAAAAGGATTTGACGCGCGCACGGAGGAATAAGCGGCCCGATCCAGCGGTTCTTTCCCGGAGTTGCGCTCGATTACTGGTTCGTCGGATGGCACGCTACCGTCGCGATTGATCCTGAAGGTGAGAAAGACGATGCCTTTCTCACCAAGTTCGACCGACCCGGGCATCACGGAAAACCAATTGCGTTTCACCGTTACGTACACGCGGTGGAGATAATCGTTAAAATCCACGCCCTCATCGGGCGTCAGCATTTCAATGCCACCGTAAGCGGTGCCACCACCACCGCCGCCGCCGCCCCTTGTACCGCCTCCCGGGAGCTGGCCGCCGCCGCCGATCGCGCGGGGACCGGAAGGCCGTGATCCTTTCAAGATGTCTTGAATACTCTGGCTGGGTGAACGATCTTTCGGAAATTGCAATTTGGCTTGGGGCTGCGGAGTGTCCGGCGCTTCGAGTTTTAGCACGGGCTTTGGAGCATCTGCCTTGGGTGTTGGCGCGCTGGGCTGTGGGTCCGGCTGAACATCGTTCGGCTTGGGCACCGGAGCGTTCGGCAGCTCTTTCGCCGGACGTTCCGGCTGAGGCGTCGGCGTTGGAGCGATCGGCGGCGCAACTTCACGCAACACGCGAGGATCAACGTGCACTTTGGGTACCGCTTGAACCGGACGCGTCGATGGCTTTAGCGATTCCAACGCTCCCGGAGGAAGCAGCACTACCATTTGCCTTTGCGCGAGTTCCATTTCGGCCTGGGTCGGCTCATGCGGCGGGAACAGCTTCGATTGCAACAAAATCAAGGTAATCAACAGGGAGTAAGCTAACAAAAGCCGCATGGTGACTTGCCACCGGGCCTTTGCTCTTTCCTCCTTGTGCTCGGGAACGGTCAGATGGACTTCGCCGGTAATGAAAATATTAGGGTCGACGAGGTCTTCCGGAACATGCAGCGGATACGAGCTCATTTCCGGCGGAGCGGCGCCCACTGGCACGGCGACACGCTCGTCCATGTCCGTCGGTTGTACCGGTGTCGAAAGGTCCTCCCTGACGCCATACGCTTCGCGATGCACATCGCGGGGCACGACCACGCGCGCCACAATGGACTCAAGCGGCAGATTCGTAGGGATCGTCGAGTGCCCGTCCAACTGCACGATGGGCAGCATCGCCGGCACCAGCGTGCGTGTATCCATGGTGGTGGGACGGCGGCGCTGCGTTGGCGTATCCATTGCAGCGGGCGGTCGAGCATCTATCGGAACCAGAATCCGCGAAATCATCTTGTTTTGTCGTGTGTGGCGAAAACGTCCAAGCCAGCCGTTTTGCAATCGCCCATAGCGCCGGCCGACTGACGGCCGCCTAAGAGATTGACGCGCGCGGCGTGCTCTTGGATGCTTGCCATTACGCGGACTGCCAATTCGAGCGCCGCGCGCCCTGCTGCTCCGTTCGTGCGCGGCTCCTTGCGCGAGCGCGCGGCATCAACGAACGCTTCGAGCTCCGCGTGCAAGGGCTCGACCGCAGGTGCATTCAGCTTCTCAAATCCAAACTCAGGCTGCGGACCGGGCTTCTTCACGCCGATACGCAGGGCATCGCGCCGCGCATAATCCAGCGAAATGTACTCGTGCTGCTGGAAAAAGCGCATCTTGCGCACGCGTTCGGTGGAAACCCGGCTGGCGGTGATGTTGGCAACGGCGCCGCCCGTAAATTCCAGGCGCGCATGCGCGATGTCGACTTTGTCCGTCAGGACGGGAATCCCAACAGCTTTGACTTCCACGACCGGTTCATCGACCAGCGCCAGCAAAATATCCAGATCGTGAATCATCAAATCGTAAATCACGTCCACGTCGAGGCTGCGTGGCGTAAAGACTCCCAATCGATGGACTTCGAAAAACAGCGGCCTGTTCAGGATCGGCTCAACCGCAATCACGGCAGGATTGAAGCGTTCGACGTGGCCCACCTGCAGAATCCGTCCATTTTTCTTCGCCGCATGGAGCAGCGCATCGGCCTCCACGAGACTCACGGCCATGGGCTTCTCAACAAGAACGTCGAGTCCCATTTCCAGCAGACGGCAGCCTACATCCGCATGCGCGACCGTCGGTACGGCCACGCTCGCGGCGTCCGCGCGGCCGCGCAGTTCATCGAGACTCTTCAAGACTTGCGTCTGAAATTCCGCAGCAACGGCGGCGCCACGTTCTTGATTCTGGTCGAAGACGCCAACGAGTTCCGCGCCTTCAAGCTCACGGTACACACGCGCGTGGTTGCGCCCAAATTCGCCTGTACCAACCACGGCGACACGAATCCTCTTCGACTGTCCGGCCACCGCGTTCATTCTTCGTTCATTCCCTTCGAAGCGTGATTTGGTTCCGGCTCGGCGAGCGAAGGGAATGCCTGAATCGCAATTCCCGCTCCATCCGCCAATTCGATCAGTCTTGCGCGGTCAAAAAGAAGTGTCCGCCCGGCATCTACTGCGAGAGCGGTCGCACCCGCACCCCTCATCTGTTCGATGGTCGGCAAACCGACCACGGGTACATCAAAGCGCATATCCTGGCCTGGCTTGCTGACCTTAACTACCACCAGCGGCTTTCCACCCGTGATTCGGGCGGCGCGCGCGATGGTCTCATCAGTGCCTTCCATTGCCTCCACGGCGACGCAAGCGCGATCCGCGATCACCACGGTTTGTCCGACGTCCATGCTTGCGATTTGCCTGGCCACGCCCAGCCCATATGCAATGTCATCCGCTTCGTGCTCATTCGGGGCGCGCCGCGTGAGCACACCAGCTTCGGGCACCAGCGGCTTAAGGAACAGCGTCGAATCCACCAGGCGGATACCTTCCTCTTCCAGCACGCGAGCGACTGCACCGATCAGTGCATCTGTATTCTTTCGCGGCAACGAGAACAGCAGCTTCGCCAGTTTCCAGTCCGGGCGGATGGCACTAAAAATTTTGTTGTGTTTCACCTGCCCGGCCATGACCGCCTGCTTCACGCCTTCCTGATGCATCAAGTCAATGGTCTTGCTCAACTCGCCGAGGCTCACCCAGTGCAGTCGTTTGGAAAGTTTTTCCAGTTCCGGCGATGCTTCTTCCTTCAGCGCAATCACCGTCATGTCGATTCCCAGGCTGTGCGCACCCTCCAGCACCAGGAACGGAAAGCGCCCGTTTCCGGCGATGAGTCCCCAGCCCGTCGTGTTGGTGCTCGCGTCCGGCATGAAATCAGCAGTCAGGAGTTACTTCACGATGCCGCGCTCGGCGCTCTCAATGAATTTGATCAATTCCTGCACATCGGCGGAATCGCCCAGCGATTTCCGCATTTCGGCAAGCGCCTGCGAGGTATTCAGCTTCGCACGGAGGAGCAAACGATAGGCACGCTTTAAGGTCTGCAAACGCTCCGGCGAAAATCCTTTGCGTTCCAGGCCGATTGCATTAATACCAAAGCTTTTCGTCTCGCGTTCGGTGACGATTTTGGAAAACGGCGGCACATCCTGCGTAATCACCGTCGAAGCGCCGATGTACGCGTAGCGGCCGATCCGGCAAAACTGATGCACGGGACAAAACGCACCAATCGTCGCGAAATCCTCCACCGTGACGTGTCCCGCGAGGGTCGCGCCGTTCACAAACAGGGTGTCACTGCCGATCGAGCAATCGTGTCCGATGTGCGAATACGCCAGAAGAAAATTGCCATCTCCCAGGGAAGTTTTGCCGCCGCCTTTTTGCGTGCCGCGGCTGACGGTGACGTATTCGCGGAAAATGTTGCCGTCGCCCGCCACCATCTCGGTGCGCTCACCTCGAAAGGAATAATCCTGCGGGTCGCCGCCGATCGCGCTGAACGAATAGAACGTATTGTTCTTGCCGAACTTCGAAGGCCCCCCCACCATCGCGTGCCCTTGCAACACACAGCCGTCGCCCAATTCCACATCTTCACCAACCACAGCGTACGGGCCGATCTTTACACCCTCTCCAAGCTTTGCGCTCGCCGCCACCACTGCCTGCGGATGAATTTCGCGCTTCGTCATTTCGCGCGTTCTTCGGACTTGCCCGGCGGCTCGCGATCGATCATCTTGCACATCACCGTGCCTTCCGCCGCCAATTGCCCGTTCACCGTTGCTTTGCCTTCCAGTTTGCAGAAGTCGCCACGCCAGTTAAGGACGTTCACTTCGATGCGCAGTTGATCTCCAGGCACCACGGGACGCCGGAATCGCGCGCCATCGACGGCCACAAAATAGAGCAGTTTCTTGTCGCGGTCCGGAATATCCATCAACAGCAGAAGCCCACCGGTCTGCGCCACGGCCTCAAGAATCAGGACGCCCGGCATCACCGGCTTGCCGGGAAAATGCCCCTGAAAGTAGTACTCGTTGATCGAAACATTCTTGATGCCAACGATGCGTTTGAGGCGTTCCACCTCGACGATCGCGTCCACCATGAGGAATGGATAACGATGCGGCAGCAGCTTCTGAATTTCCACAACGTCCAGTATCATTCGCGCTCTCCGTCGCCGCAGACCCCTTCAGCGGCGCCTGGCCCTTCCCCGGCAAACTTCTAATTATATGCGAACCCCCGCTCTCCGCGATACGCGCTCTTACGCTGTAGCCGCAGTCTTCAGACCGCGGGGGGTTCTTCGCCGCGATAGATTCTGCTTGATTGCTCTGGTCGCCACGCATTGATAGCATCTCCGCACCATGCCGGATTCCCATCTCCCCAGGAAGTTCTTGCGCCTCCTGAAGCCGCGCGTCCCGCAGATGCTCGCGACGCTGCGCCGGTTCGTGAATGCGGAATCACCCAGCCTGGAAAAAATCGCCGCCGATCGTTGCTGTGGCGTCATCGCCGAAGAATGGAATAAGCACGGCGCGCGCGTGGAGCGAATCTCGCAGAAGCATCGTGGCGGTCTTCTCCGTATCACTCATGCGCCGGGCAAATCTCGCCCCTCGGGCCAACTCCTGGTCCTGGGCCACTACGATACGGTTTACTCGACCGGAACACTCGCCAGGATGCCTTTCCGGCTGGAAGGTGGCAAAGCTTACGGCCCGGGAGCCTTTGACATGAAGGCCGGCATCGTTCAGGCGCTTTTCGCGTTGCAAGCTCTTCAGCACGCGGAAATACATCTTCGCAAACGCCTCGTCTTCCTCTGGACTTCTGACGAGGAGATCGGCAGCGAATCCTCGCGCAAATTCTTCGAAGCGGAAGCACGCCGCAGCGATGCCGTCTTCGTCCTTGAGCCTGCCTTCGGCCCACGCGGACTGCTGAAGACGGGGCGCAAGGGAGTCGGAGAAGCCGAATTGATCGTGCATGGCCGCGCCTCGCACGCGGGTCTCGCACCGCAAGAAGGTATCAACGCCATTCACGAACTGGCGCGGCAGCTCTCGCGCATCGAAGGATGGAATGATTTTCGCCGGGGCGTCACCATCAACGCCGGCATCATCGAAGGCGGCACGCGCACGAACGTAATTCCCGAACGCGCCCGCGCCGTTCTTGACCTGCGTGCCTTGGGGATTTCCGATATGCGCGGCATGGAACGCCGCCTGCGCGCTCTGCGACCGTTTCACCGGGGAGCCCGCCTTGAAATCACCGGCGGCTTCCGCCGCCCTCCGCTCGAACGCAAAATGAGCGTAACGCTCTTCGCCCACGCCAAATCACTCGCGAAGCAAATGAATCTCTCCTTGGGAGAATGCACCGTCGGCGGTGGCTCGGATGGAAATTTCACCGCCACGCTCGGCATCCCAACCCTCGACGGCCTCGGAGCCGTCGGCGACGGCGCGCATTCCACTCGCGAGCACATTCTCATCCACACGATGCCGGCGCGCGCCGCACTGTTGGCCGCTCTTCTTGCCACTGCCTAGCGATGTGAACCCGCAGAAAACAAACAATGATGTTGGGGAGAGAGGAAGTAAATGCCGCGCGGGGGATCAGCGTCCGTAGGACTTCCTCAGATACTTGGCAGTGGATTGCATCACGTCGTTGTAATCGCTGTGCAGCACTTCGCGCAGCGCCGCCTCGGTGGCCATTCCCGCCCCGATGCGATCGAGAATTCGTTCAACATCGCCCATCCCATCGGCCTGCACGATGTACTCGATGTTCGCCAGCGCCCAGGCATACGCATAGCGCGCTGTGTCCCCGCCCATATTTAGCCACGAGCCTTCCAGCCGGCCAAGAGGAGCAGCGTGCCCTCCGCTATAGATCTGCGCCATCACCACAGCATTTTCGGCGCTGCGCTGCCCTTCCATCCACTGCGCCAATCCCTCTTGAATCCACGTGGGCGCATGTCCGTGTGTCTTCTGCTGGACAAAGCTGTGCGTCAATTCATGCTTCAGGACCCGCGACAACTCCTGGTCCACCCCGGTCAATCCCTGCACCGGCACGCGAATGCGGCCGTCATTCAGCGCGCCCGCCCATCCGGGAGCCTTGGTTATGTCCGCAAACGCTTCTTGCGTGTACAAGATCACGCCGATGGAATCCGGCGGCGAATAGTTCAGTGCGGATTCGATGGCGGAAAAGTGCATCTCCAGCGTGCGCAAAACATCCCGCGCCAGTGCCGGCGCGGCTGCTCCGCTGTAACGCAAAGTAAAATGGCTGCTCTCGTTTTCCTTGTAACTCTCTTCTTCCTTCTTGTCGCGTTGCGCCTTGTCCAGGGCCGCTCGCACCTCCGCATCCGGCCGCAAGGCGAGCGCCTTCTTCCATTCCGTGACGGCCTGGTCCAGCTTGTTCATGCCGTAATAAGCCCAGCCCTCGAGTTTTGCGACATCCGGATTGTCGGGAGCCACGCGCCTCGCGCGTTCCAGGTATTCGAGCGACTGTTTGTATTCGCTCCGGCGAAGATGGACGTAGGCCACGTCCATCAGCAGCGCCGGCTCTTCCGGGGCGTAGACCAGCGCGGTGCGCTCGTCGGCCAGGGCGTGTTCCAAATCGCCATGTGATATCTCGAAAGATGCCGCCACGTGATGCCCCATGGCGGCGTTGAAGTTGGCTTGCTTCGTTCCTCCTCGCGCTTCACCCTCGAGCTTGGCGATATAGGGGCGGTCGATCACGCCATCGTGTACCGCTGCACGCTCAATCGCATCGCTGTCCCCGCCACTGATCGGTTGTGCTGCCGGCGGGGCAATGTCCAGGTTCGCGGCATCGGCAACCGGCGAACCGGCCATCGGCAGCGCACCACCTTTCTCAATATGATCGACGATGGATTTCGGCAGGCTCAATTCGCCGGCGGAGGTCAGATACTTCACCTTGTCGCCTTCTTCGACAGCGCTCAGAGCGACGATGCGCCGGCCGTTCTTCAGGACAATCGTATCCGCCGCTGCCCGGCCGCTCACGGAAAGGAGCGCGACGCCCAGCAAAACTGTACGAATTCTGGAAACTGAAATCATACCCCGCGTCTTTCCATCTTAAACCGCAGCCGCGGGTCTCAGCGGTCAGCCTTGTTCCCTCATGCCGAATGTGACTACACTTCTTGCATGAGGGTGTGGGGAGTCTTTTTCGCGTTGTGGTGTCTCCTGGCGCCAGCGGTCTTTCCGGCCTCGGAGAAATCACCGCATGAATTGTATGATGCGATCAAGGCGCTGCGCATCGACACCTCAAATGTCTATCGCATCGCTCCCGCCAATCACATCCAGTTGCGCCGCGGCGACGCCGTTCTCTCCTTTGACGAAGGTACGGTCACCTTTTTCTCCCCGCTCGATGGGCAGATTACCGGCGCCGTCTTTTCCGGGCGCGGTCACGTTCTGGCGGCCCCGCGCGATCCGGTCGAAAAACAGCAGATGGGGCGTTTTCTCGGCGCTCCCGTGCTCGATCAGGATTTCATCAACGGTTATCTCCGCTTCACGGACGACACCGCCGGCGAACTTCTCCGCCAATTCAGCGCCGCCAATCTTGCGGTTCAGACGGATGCTTCCGTCGGAGCGCAATGGGATGCCGCCCTAACTCAGCTCAATCCCAGCTACACCCTGCGTATTCTCTTTGATCGGCTGTCGCCCAACCCCAAGCCCTGCTTTTACGCCGGCCTTGAAGGCGCGGCCACCGGTCCGTTCGATGTGGTGCTTGACGCTCGACGTGACGAGCAATTCCTCCTCGGGCAAGTTCACAAAGCCGGCGGCAAAAGTTTTTACGATGTCTGGACCTCGCATCGAGTTCCGGACTCTCCCGTTCTTCCAGCGGCTTTTCGCGCTTTGCACTACTCCATTGAGGCATCGATTTCTCCCAATAACTCGCTGGATGCCAACGCCAGCGTACGTTTGCGCGCGGAAACCGGAACGGAACGCGTTCTCGCTTTCCAGCTTTCCCGGGCTCTAACGATCGACAGCGTCACCGGCGACCACAATGAATCCCTCTCCTTTTTTCAAAATGAGGGCATGAGCCTCCAGGAGCGCAGCGCGCGCGGCAACGACTATCTGAATGTTGTCCTTCTGCAAATCCCGGCGGACCATCAGGAATTCACGCTTCATTTTCATTACGGGGGCAACGTCATCGAGGACGCGGGAAACGGCGTGCTATTTGTCGGCGCGAGAGAAAGCTGGTACCCGCACCTTGGGGATAGCGCGGAATTTTCTTCCTATGACATTCTTCTGCGCTGGCCGCGCAAGCTTCGCTTGATCGCCACCGGCTCCAAACTCGAAGAGCGCGAGGAAGGCGAATTCCGCGCTGGCCATTGGAAGACGGAGAAGCCCATGTCCGTGGCAGGCTTTAACCTTGGCGAATACGCCTCGGCCTCCGTCGCCTCCGGGGCCCATTCCATCGATGTCTACGCCAATCGTGAACTCGAGGAAGATCTCCGGAAGCGCCTGTCCGCTCCGGACCCGGATGCCCTCTTCTTCCCTTCCGCGCGCTTCGGTTCTACCTCGACGAGACACTCGGTCGTGCCGCCTCCTCCCCCTCCCAGCCCGGCCGACGCGCTCAAGCAACTCGGCAAAGAGATCGATTCCTCCATACGTTTTTACGAAACTTTCAGCGGTCCCTTTCCTTTCCATAATCTGAACGTCTCGCCGATTCCTGGAAACTTCGGGCAGGGCTGGCCCAGCCTGCTGTACGTTTCCACCTATTCCTTCTTGCCTTCGGAGGCCCAGCAGCGCGCAGGGCTGAGCACCGCCAGCCAGGAGCACTTCACCGAGCTGGTTCCTTATCACGAAGTCGCGCATCAGTGGTGGGGCAACGTCGTCGCATGGTCGAGCTACCGCGACCAGTGGATTGACGAAGCCATCGCAAATTATCTCGCCGTGCTCTTCGCCGACACCAAGAAAAACCCTGACCACACGTTGCACGTCTGGCTGGCGCGCTACCGCAAGCAGCTCGTTGAGAAATTGCCGGGCGCCACCGAAACAGCGGGAGACATCGGCGCTCTCACGCTCGGCACACGCCTCAATTCCTCGAAGTCCCCCGCCGCCTACGAAGAGATCATCTACAGCAAGGGCTCCTGGATCATTCACATGTTGCGGGAAATGCTGCGCCAACCCGGCGCCAGGAATCCCGATGCACGGTTTAACGCTCTCCTGCAAACGCTGGTGACAAAGTACGCTTACCGGGCACTCTCCACCGATGACTTGCAGCACGAAGTGGAAGCCGTCATGACGCCGGGCATGGACCTCGAAGGCGGGCGTTCCATGGAATGGTTCTTCGAAGAGTGGGTGCGCGGGACGGGAATTCCGCACTATCGCGTGGAATTCACGGCTCACCACACGGAAAAAGGCTACGTGATTCGCGGGAAGCTTTTTCAGACCGGCGTGCCGCGCTCGTTCGTCGCCAGCGTTCCGCTCTATGCCAGTGGTGCCGGGCACCGCGCACTACTGGGCACGGTCGTAGCCGCCGGAGAGGAAACATCGTTTCACTTTGTCGCGCCGAATCTTCCGCGCAAAATCGTCATCGACCCTCAGATGACGCTGCTCTGCACCTCGGAATAATTGAGTCTGCTATTACTTGGAGCGCGGCAATCACGCTGTCGCTTTTGCGGCTGCTCCGCAGTTTCGATTTCGAATTTCAGGCTGGATTCTGTAACAAAAGGATGGACCTTACGGAGGAGCTTACTTGAAACGATCGAACAACAATTGTTGTTCGAGGAGCGGGCTATCCAGATTGAGCTCCGCCTTTCCGTCCTCGCCGAAAATGTAAGCGGAACCCAGGGGATCGCCGGGAATCCCACGGAGCAGCCCGGCCTGGACCATCTCGCTCATGCGCGCCGGGCGTTTACCGTACCGCTTCACGTATTCATCGGCAAGGGCATCGATTTGCTTGCAGTCTTCCTTCACTTTGAGCAACTGCAGATGCTGCAAGGCATTCTTTTTGACCGAGGGATCGGGTGCCGAATCGTAAATGTCCTTCCACAGAAACATCGAGGTCGCGAATGACTCTCCTTCCGCGGCAACCTTGGCAGCCATCACTTTCATCCATAGCAGCGCGTTTGGTTTCTTGCTGCCTTCCAGAAAAGCATCCGAAGCCTTCTGGTAATCCTTCAGATCGAAGTAGTAGACGAATCCGAGGTCTTCATAGAGGCGCCAATAATCCGGATTCGCTTGGATGCCGCGCTGGATCAGTTGCACCGCCAGGTCCGGCCTGCCCGCGCCGGCCGGGGCTGCCTGGCTAAGAAAGATTGCGCCGAAACGGTAGGAGATCAATAGATTCGGATCGAGCGTTGTCGTAATGTCCAGAAGCGGCCAGAGCAACTCGAGATTTGCCTGGCCTCGCACGTGTTTGTTTCCGTAGTACTGCACCACGCGCGTCCAGTAAATGTCCGCGAGCAGTGGCGCATATTCCAGGCTCATTACTTTCACGAGTTTTCCCGAGCGCAGCAGGACGTCGTCGCGCTCCTGGCTTAGCGACTCGCACTGCGCGTCGATCCCATGCTGCAGCCGCCAGATCCCTGCAAATCCAAACGGCAGGACCAGCAGCAACACCCACGCGATGGTTTTTTCCGATTTCATTTCAAATTCCGCCGCGAAAACACCGCGGCCGCCGCCGTCAATACGATCGCACAGTAAACCACGGTGTACAGCGTGTCTTGCAAGATCAATGCTCCGGGAACCGCTCGCCCGTGCGCGGCCATAGCCATCACGTTGAAATTCCCAAAATTCGGAAGCAGATAGGAGAGCCCTTTGGTGAAGGCAGTCATCGCCGGACTCATCACCTCCACCGGCAAATTCCGCAATTCTTGCACGTACAACCCCACGATATAAAACCCCACTGTGAACAAAATCGCCAGCAGTGGCGTCGTGAAGCAGGAAAACAGCAGTGCCAGCGCTACGATTAGCGCCAGCTTCAGCAGTATGAAGTACACCGCCACCAACACCACCGCGTCGCTTCGCTCCAGCGAGTGCTTTACGTAGATCATCACCAGTAGCAGTCCCAGCGCCATCGCCGCCGTGTTCACCGCCAGCGTCAGCACCAGCCCCGCGAATTTTCCGAGCAGGAATTCCCATCGCCGCACTGGCTTGGCCAGCAGCGCGTAGAGCGTGCGCTTGTCCATTTCCTTGGAGACCAGTGCGACGCCGATGAAAACGGAAATCAGCAACCCGATCACTGAAATGGCGGTCAGACCCAGGCTCACGATGACCGTCTGCTCGATCCCGATCGAAATCTGTCCCACCGCGACTGCCGCCGCCATCATCAGCAGCGCGAAAAACACCAGGTTATACAGCACGCGGTCGCGCACTGCTTCGCGAAACGTATTCAAGGCCACTACGCCCACGCGCCTCATTTTTCGCTCACTTCCACCGCCGATGCCTGTGTGCGGTCCGCCTCCACGAGGTTCATAAAAAATTCTTCCAGCGTCGCTTTTACCTGGGACACGGAAAGGATGCGCGCTCCGGCTGCTCGCAATTGTTCGATTGCTGCGTACAATTCTTCCTCAGCCACTTGCAGCCGGTAACAGTCCCCCGTGCGCGTCGCCATGGAAAGCAGCGGCGCATTGCTCGTCCCTCTCAACTCAAAAAGAATCTCCATTCCCTGCGTTTTCATGTCCACAAGGGTGCCCGGTGCACCCACCCCGCGAAGCTTTCCGCCAACTATCACGCCCACGCGGTCACACAACATCTCCGCGTCCGAGAGAATGTGCGTTGAAAACATCACCGTCTTCCCATCCCTCTTCAACTCCAGAATAATGTCGCGCACCTCGCGCCTGCCCACTGGGTCCAGCCCTGACATCGGCTCATCCAGAATCACTACTTTCGGATCGTGCAGGATTGCTTGCGCCAGCCCCACGCGCTGCAGCATCCCCTTCGAGTACTTGCGAAGCTGTATCTTGCGCGCGGTTTCCAACCCCACCTTCTTCAGCATGCGGTCCACGCGTTCTTTCCGGTCAGCCGCAGTCAGGTCGTGAAACCGTGCAAAATAGTCGAGCACTTCCGCCGCGGTCAAATAGTCGTAGAAGTACGGCTGCTCGGGCAGGTAACCGATGTCCCGGTGCATTTCCACGTCGCTGATTGGCTTGCCGAGGATTCGCGCGCTCCCCGCCGTCGGGAAAATCAGCCTCATCAGCAGCTTGATGGTGGTCGATTTACCGGCGCCGTTCGGTCCGATAAATCCAAACACCTCGCCCGTCTCCACCTGCATGTTCAGCCCTTCAAGAGATGTTTTTTTCTTGAGGTGCAAGAACCCGAAGGGATATTCCTTGGTCAGGTTTTCAATCTCAATCGCTAGACCTGGCATGCCTTCATTGTTAGCAAGCCGGGCTTGACCGTCAATCCCTCAACAGGAGAATGTGTGCGGAGAGAAAATACAAAGAAGGCAACAGCTCAGGTTGGACCTTCCGAAATCAGGAGTCGCCGCGCCCCTGTCCGATTTGCACCAGCTGTGCTTGCGGGTTTGCCGGCGGCGCCATCGGCATCGGGTTCAGGTCTTGCGGGTCGCGCCAGTTGTCCAGAATACCTACCTGTTGCACGCACGAAACCGTGCACCGCGGCGCACAAAACTTTTTCGTGGAGTACTCGCGGTGGCGCATCTCCGGCGTGTACTCTGCCAGCGGAATCCCCGGATACCCGCGCTGCTGCGAGCACCAGTGCACCAGCCCGTCTTCGCAAATGTACAAGTATCGGGAGCCCGAGCGGCACCGCCAGTTGTGCTCCCGCCCGCGCGCCACATTATGCTGAAACTCGTTGAATCGCGAAAACGACCGCTTCCCCAGCGCCATAACTTCTTCAAAAATTTCCTGCTCGTGCGGTCCCAGCGGTTTCAATTGCCCGTTGTTGTCGTGAATAATTCCCACCGTGCTGGTGAAGCCCAGGTCCACGGCCCGGTGCGCAATCTTCAGCGCATCCTCCGGATCTTTCACGCCGCTGCCCAGCACGGAGTTGATATTCACCTGAAACACCGCGTATTGCGACAGCATCACCAGCCGGCCATCCAGCGTCTTCAGACTTTTCTTGGAAACTTCGTCCGGCGCCACGTTATCAATGCTGATCTGCAGATGCTCCAGCCCCGCCTCGTTCAGTCTTACAATGCGTTCTTTGTTCAGGTAGAAACCGTTGGTGATCAACCCGGCGATCATGCCCTGCCGGCGCATGTGCCGGATCACTTCATCCAAATCCGGATGCATCAGCGGTTCGCCTCCGCTGATCGTAATGATCGAAGTCCCCATGTCCGCCAAAATGTCCAGCCGCTTCTTCATTTCCTCAAGCGGCACCGGCTTCGAAAAATCGTCAAATTCATTGCAGTACGTGCACGCAAGATTACATTGTCGCATGGGGATGATGTGCACCAGGATGGGGTGCTTCGTCGACACGAGCGCCTTCCCAATCATCTTCAGCTCACGCGCGCGCGTACTCAAAAACCGCAGCCGCCTCTGCAGCCTTGTTTTCGCACTCGCTCTTGTGGTCTTAGTTTCTTCCGCCATGGAATTCCGCAAAATCCCTCAAGATTCAATTATACACGATGCCCGCGATCGCCTCGGACCATGCTCACATCTGTAGCGGAAGTCTCCCGTCTTCATGGGAAACCCGCAGGCAGATGGATTTTGCGCGGGGAGAGGTCGTTTAGCTGATGGGAGCGCTTCCCAAGTCCGCGGTCGAGAGCGAAGTATCGGCATCTACTATATTAATTGTTGATAAATTGTACCGATATGCTATAATGTCTTGTGAATTTGGACACGATTCTTCCGCGCTCGTCGATCAGGAGCGCCCGCCAAGCGGTTCCTCCAAATCTTGTCATCTCTCCCAGTTACCTTCTCGCCGACAGTCCGCCCCCGTAAGTCCTTTAGCTGCAACAGGGTCGAAAAATCCTGGTCTCAAATAAAATCGTGCTGAAATCAAAGGAGTTAACGTCAATAGCTCTAACTTGCCTGACACTGCGCAATTTTCATGAAGTTTCGCGGGCCGGAGGCCCTAAATGACACTTACAAAAAAAACTCCCCGCTATGCTTAACCAGCTATTCCTTCGGAGTGACTATCGCGCCTTGGCAACCCAATCCAAGGAGCGTCTCTTCCATCAGTCACAGGCCTGCCCCAACGCGGTCGGGCCACTCTCAGTGACCGGTGAGGGCCCCGGCCGGGTCGGGATGCTAATTCTGATTCATTCTTTCTGCTTTCAACCTTCAACTTTTAACTTTCCAACCTCCCACGCTTGCCAATCACAAGTCACTAGTTACCAGTCACTTGCTGGTAGAATCTTGCAAGCAGCCTTTGAAGGAGTCCCCATGTCTGAAGCCGCAAAGCCAGCAGCCTCCATCTCGACCCGCACCGAGTCCGACTCCATGGGCAAGATCGACGTCCCTGCCGACCGCTACTACGGCGCGCAGACCGCCCGCTCGCTCATCCACTTTGCCATTGGCAAGGATGCCATGCCGCCCGAGCTCATCCGCGCCTTCGGCTTCCTCAAGAAAGCCGCCGCGCTCGTCAACCAGGATCTCGGCAAGCTGCCCGCCGAAAAGTGCACGCTCATCACGCAAGCCGCCGATGAAGTCATCACTGGAAAACTCAACGGCCACTTCCCACTCCGCGTCTGGCAAACCGGCAGCGGCACACAGACAAACATGAACGTCAACGAAGTCATCTCCAATCGCGCCATTGAAATCGCCGGCGGCGAGATGGGCAGCAAGCGGCCCATCCACCCTAACGACGACGTCAACATGTCGCAGTCCTCCAACGACACCTTTCCCGCCGCCATGCACATCGCTGCCGCCTCGGAAACCGCACGCCACCTCCTCCCCGCCATCAAAAATCTCCGCGACGCGCTCGACGTCAAGGCCAGGGAATTTGCGGACATCGTAAAAATCGGCCGCACCCATTTGCAGGACGCCACGCCGCTCACTCTCGGCCAGGAATTTTCCGGCTATGTGAATCTTCTCGACCGCGACGGCGGCCGCGTCGCCGTGGCTCTCGATGGCCTCTATGACCTCGCCATCGGCGGCACCGCCGTCGGCACGGGCCTCAACGCCCATCCCGAGTTCGCCGAGCGCGCCGCGCGCAAAATTTCTGAGCTCACTGGGTTGCCTTTCCGCTCGCATCCCAATAAATTCGCCGCACTCTCCGCCCACGACGAAATCGTCTTCGCCTCCGGAGCATTAAAAACTCTTGCAGCCTCGCTCTTCAAAATCGCTAACGACATTCGCTGGCTCGCCTCCGGCCCGCGCTGCGGCCTCGGCGAACTCACTCTTCCCGAAAACGAGCCCGGGTCTTCGATTATGCCGGGCAAGGTAAATCCCACGCAGTCCGAAGCCCTCACCATGGTCGCCGTGCAAGTCATGGGCAATGACGCCGCCATCGGCTTCGCCGGCTCCCAAGGCAATTTCGAGCTGAACGTCTTCAAGCCGGTGATGATTTATAATTATCTGCACTCCGTGGAACTGCTTGCCGACGCCTGCAACAGCTTCGTCGAACACTGCGTCCACGGCATCGAAGCCAATCGCGAACAGATCGACCACTACGTCCAGAATTCCCTCATGCTCGTCACCGCCCTCGCCCCCAAAATCGGCTACGACCAAGCCGCCCAAGTCGCCAAAGCCGCCCACAAGGCCCACATCAGCCTCCGCGAAGCCGCCCTCAATCTCGGCTACGTCACCCCCGAAGAATTCGACGCCCTCGTCCGCCCCGAGGACATGACCCATCCATAAATCCCGTCCAACGCGCATGAAGAAAAAGAGAAGCCATGCTGACTACTGAAGATATCCAGTCGCTTATCGTTGAATTTGGGACCGACGCAGCAAATCTCTATCAGAGCATGTTCCGCGAGAATGCCGAGACTATGCCAGAGGTATTCCTCGGTGGCTTTATTGCGCCGAGACTCTTTGAGCCCTTGACCTGTCCGGTTCACATCGAGCGCCTTTACGAGGAGATGGCTAAGCAACTCGGAATTTCCGCAACGGCAGAACTAAACAGAGAGATTGGCGGTCAGAGAGCCGACGTTGCAATCTACCAAGGCCAAGTTCCATCACACATAGTGGAATTCAAGAAATTTGCTAAAAAGAACCGAGTCTCGTCTGTTGGCAAAGACTTTAAAAAAGCAAAGAAATTGGCCAGTCTAAAGCCCATTTCTATATTGCTTGGAATACTAATCTGTCCTACGACCAAGGAATTGAAGCCGAGAATTAAAGAACTCGAGCGCGAACTTGGTTCAGGCCTGCTTGTCGGGAAGACCCAAGAATCGAGCGATGAAAAATGGAAATGGTGTTTTGGATGCTGTGCGTGGTCAACGAGGTAGGAGCCATATAACTGATCATCGCAATTCCACTCCAGCGCCGAACGTCGAATCGAGAGGCTGTATGCAAAATCGTTACAAGCTTTTGAGCTGCCTATTCTTGCTCTCGTCCTTTGTATACGGAGAGCCATGCACGGCTGAGCAAGCAATGTATACGCTGAAGGCGACGCCGAAGACAGTGGCGTGGGGCTACTACGATGCGAAGGCGGTGCCGGTGCTGCGCGTCAAGTCGGGCGACACAGTGGAGATTCAGACGCTCATCACGAATAGCCCGAAGCGGCTGGAAGATGCGGGCCTGCCTCCGGATCAGGTTGAGCAATCGCTGCGCGACATCACCGACCAGGTAAAGGACAAGGGGCCCGGCGGGCACATTCTCACGGGGCCGGTCTACATCGAGGGCGCGGAAATCGGCGACGTGCTCGAAGTAAAAATTCTCACCATAAAACTCGCCATTCCTTACGCCTACAACGCCTTCGGTCCGGGCCGTGGCTATCTGCCGGATGATTATCCTTACGCGAAAATAAAAATCATTCCTCTGGATGAAAAGCGCATGGTGGCGAAATTCGCGCCGGGCATCGAGATTCCGCTGCATCCCTTTTTCGGCAGCATGGGCGACGCGCCGCCCGAAAGCGCGGGCCGCTTCAACAGCGCGCCGCCGTGGACTATGGCGGGCAATCTCGATAACAAGGACCTCGTCGCGGGCGCCACGCTCTACATTCCCGTGCACGCGCCCGGCGCGCTCTTTGAAGTGGGCGACGGCCATGCTGGACAGGGTGACGGCGAAGTGGACATCACCGCGCTCGAGACTTCGCTCATCGGCACGTTTCAATTCATCGTGCGCAAGGATATGCACCTGCGCTGGCCGCGCGCCGAAACACCCACGCACTACATCACCATGGGCCTCAACGATGACCTGAATGCCTGTGCCACGCTCGCCGTCCGCGAAATGATCGATTTCCTCGTGACGGAAAAGCACCTCTCGCGCGATGATGCCTACATGCTCTCGAGCGTCGCCGCCGATCTCCACATCACCGAGCTCGTCGACGGCAACAAAGGCGTCCACATGATGCTCCCGAAATCCATTTTTGTTTCTGCCTCTCCAAAATGAAAACGCCGACTCTCATTTTCCTGATCTCGTTGACGGCGGCGACTGTCACCCCGCCACGGTTTCTCCGTGCCCTCTTCTCTCCGACCTCTGCGTCCTCTGTGTTAAATCCTTTTCTTCCGGTGGTTTCGGCTTCCCTTATAGTGGCGCAGCATGCTGCGCCACTACTGCCGAGCCTACAAACGAACGCGCAAATCCCCGAATGGTGCCGCCCCCTCCCCCGCCCCGAATACAAGTCGCTCCAGCGCGTTCTTCCCGACGACCTCTGGTTTGAAGCCTACAAGGTCGCGCCGGGAGTCTTTGCCATTTACGAACCGCATCAGGCAGAAGAAGTCATCTCCTATCTGATTGTTGGCAACAAGCAGGCCGTGCTGTTCGACACCGGCATGGGCATCAGTGACATTCGCAAGGTCACGACGAAATTGACTTCGCGGCCGGTGGTGGTGCTCAACTCGCATACGCATGACGATCACGTGGGCGGCAACTGGCAGTTCACTTTTGTCTACGGCATGGACACCGATTTCACGCGGACGAATGCGAAAGGTTCGCGCGAAGATGCACAGGCGGAAATCACTCCCGATCAACTCTGCGGAGACTTGCCAAAGGAGTTCAATCCAAAAACCTACGTCACAAAACCCTGGGAAATCTCCCGCGCGATTCGCGGCGGCTTCAAGATCAATCTCGGCGGCCGCACGCTCGAAGTCCTTTCTACTCCCGGTCACACTCCGGACGCGATTTCACTGCTCGACCGCGCCAACGGCCTGCTCTTCACCGGCGACACGTACTATCCCGCTCCCATCTGGCTCTTTCGCCCGGAAACCGATCTCGATGCCTACGTTGCTTCCGTAAAGCGACTCGCGGCGCTGGCCCCGGAGTTAAAACTGGTTTTGGGAGCACACAATATCCCCGTCGCGCAACCCGATGTGCTTCCGAAACTCGTCAACGCTATCCTGGCAGTGCGATCCGGCCAAGGCGTCGTCAAGCCGGCGGGAGAAGGCAAAGCCATCCACAGTTTTGGAGGATTCACTTTCCTTCTTGCCGCTGCCCGCAAGGAGTAAAATTCCTTGTGCAGGCCGCCATTCATGAGTTTCTGGAACTACAAAATCGCCGGTGTCGCGTTCCTGATTTTTCTCGGTTGCGCTCCGGGAGCGTTTTTCAGCCAGTCAAAACGAGACAAGTCCGTCTGGAGATATGACGGCGGCCTTCTTTTTGAAACCGATGGCTCGCTGCCCAATGGCGTCTGCTTCCGTGTCTCCGGCAACGCGACTTCCCCGGAATTCTTCGAGAATTTGAAACGAATCGACGACGGCCACGGCACGGTCTTCCGCCGCGGCGTGGAAACCGTCACGCAATTCCCCGATCAACTGCTTCTCTCCTTCGTCATCCACGACCAGTCCTGTAGCCCCGGACTCCACCAGGTTGGAACGCGCATGTACTTGACTCGCGAAATGATGAGCGCTTTGCAGCTTTCGCTTTATTGGAAACGCGGTGTGGAGTTGCGGCAAGTAAAGAACATCAGGGAAGTTGGCATGTCCGTCGAGCCGATCGTTCCCTACGCTACGGCTCTAGCAGCGGAACTGCCTCAACGCTTCGAGTGGTCCTATCAGTTGCTCGCCCCCAGCGCGGGGGTGCCTCTCACGGACAGTCTTGTATTCGTGTTCCGGACGGCGGAAGGCCGCATCGCCGCGCGCGTCGCCGCGCGCTTGTGAGTTTTCGGTGATCAGTTTCAGTGATTAGTTGAAGGGCGCAGAATTTGATGCAGATACCCGAGTCAGTCGATGTTGCGCTAGCCCATGGCGCTGACTTTTTGCGGTTCGATTTTATAGGTCACGCGGACTTCGCCTGGTTTCCGGAAAGGGTAAACTGGATTTCCGAGATATTTTTGCGAGAGTTTGTTGATATGGTCGTCCGCACCGTTTTCTGTGATTTCCACAACCTTGCCTCGGATTTCCAGATAGCGGTAGGGATTTGCGGGATCCTGTATCGCAACCGAAACGCGGGGATCGCGCCGGATATTTTTGTCCTTCACGCGGCCCTTCGCCGAATTGAAGCGCACGAATTTTCCGTCGTAATCCACCCATATGGGCGTGACCTGCGGGCTTCCGTCGTTCATCAGCGTCCCCAGATTTCCGAACGCCGGCTTCTCCAGCAAATCCATATATTTTTCTGGAATCATCTGGCTCATTTAGACCCCTCATAAATAAAATCAAGCGAAACTCATCTCCGGAATTTGCTGCCGGACGATCAATTGTACGCCGGTCAATACTTGCACTTCCGCCGCCGTCCAACCGCGCGCCACTTCGCGCAGAATCAATCCTTCCGGCTTCACGTCGATCACCGCCAGATCCGTGATGATGGTATCCACGCATGCCAAACCGGTCAGCGGATACGTGCACTTCTTCACGATTTTCGGAGCTCCGTCCTTGGTGGTGTGCTCCATGCACACGATCAAGGTCTTCGCGCCTGCCGCGATGTCCATCGCCCCTCCGATGCCGCCGGAGCCTTTCGCGCCGGGAATTTTCCAGTTCGAAAGATCGCCCTTCTCCGATACTTGAAATCCGCCCAGAACGGCGATATCCAGATGCCCACCACGCGACATCAGATGCGCATCCGCCTGATGAAAGAAAGAAGCGCCCGGAATCAGCGTCACGGGGACTTTCATCGCGTCCACCTGGTCGAAATCTTCTTCGCCGGATTTTGCGCGGCGCCCCATTCCCAGAATTCCGTTTTCGCTGTGGAAATAAACGGTGATTTCTTTGGGCAAATAGTCCGCGATGAGATTGGGAATTCCCCAGCCGAGATTTGCATACGCGCCATCCGGCAATTCCAGCGCCGCGCGCTGCGCGATCTGTTCCCTCTTCAATCGCGGCTTAACCGGCATGACCTTTTCCTGTATGCCGTTACCCGGCATAACGAAGTCCTTTCGCTTGCACGATGCGATGAACGAAGATCGCCGGTGTCATCACATGTTCCGGATTTATCCTACCCACCGGCACGATTTCTTCCACTTCGGCGATGGTCGTCTTTGCGGCCATGGCCATGATGGGATTGAAATTTCTTGCGGCGAGGCGATAAGTTAGATTCCCCAACTCATCGGCTTGCTGCGCTTTGATCAGGGCATAGTCCGCATGAATCGGCAACTCCAGAATGCAGCGCTCGCCCTCAAGAAGCCGCTCTTCTTTTCCCTCGGCGACTTCGGTGCCCACGCCCACCGTGGTGTAAAAGCCTTGCAGACCGGCGCCAGCGGCCCGCATCCGCTCGCACAGAATTCCCTGCGGCACGAGTTCCAGAGTCACTTCCTTCGCGGCGAACCGTTCCTGAAAATAGTTGGCATGAGGTCCGGGGAATGAAGCAATCACATGTTTGATCTGATTGTTCTTGAACATCAGCCCAAGCTCGCCTTCGCGCGTCCCGCAATTGTTGCTGATGGCGGTGATGTTCTTCGTCCCTTTCCGGGCCAGCGCCTGAATCAGGTTATTCGGAAAGCCTGCGCCTCCGAACCCTCCGAACATGATTTGCGCGCCGTCGGGAATATCCGCCACGGCCTCGTCGAGACTCGCATAAAGTTTCTGCTTCATCGCGCGCTCATCGTTCCCGCTGGCATGTTTCGCAGGAACTTGGCCTCGACGCCGCTCGCGCGCAGCCAGCGCCCCGTTTCCGTTCCGCTCAAATCGTGCTCCAGCAGGGCCCGCAAATCCGCTTCGTCGTCCACATCCATTTCCACTCGCTCATTGCGGCGCACCATGACCCGCGCATGAGCCCCTTCGGCCTCGGCAAGATGCTTCGCGAAACTTCCGCCCCCAAAATGGGAAGGAAACAATGTGGGCGGCGACCGCATCATTGCGTTTGTGCCGGTTCCATCGCGCGAGGGCACAATTACCAAAGCCGGCGCTTGGCATTCCACAGTCAAGAGTTCATCGATGTCGCTCGATTGGATCAACGGCAGATCGAGCGGCAGGCGCAGCAGTCCGGTTACGCTCAGTTTTTCGCAGATCTTCGAAGCGGCATCCACGGAATCGCTCTCCGAAATTTGCTGTTCTTCCCGAAGAATCTCCCATTGATTTTCCTCGGCCAATTGCATGACGGGCTCGTAATTCGTGGCGACAAAAACTTTCTCCGCGCAACGCACGCCTCTCACTGCGCGAATGGTGTCCGCGAGCATGGCCCCGGCCAGCGCAAACCTCTCCTCCGGCGTCAGCACGCCCATCAATCTCTTCTTGGCATTGTTCAAGTCCTTGACCGGTAATAGGAGTGCTTGCATGGGAATCGCTCAGTAGGCGCCTTCGGTGTATGTCACATGGCCCTCCGTCCGCGCCATCGCGAGTTGCGACGGCATTGTGGGCGGATCATTTTCCGGCTCATCAAATATGCGTCGAATCTTGTAGGTCGTCGTCCGTTCCGCCGGGACTCGCCCAATCGATCGAATCCTGGCGCGAAATTCTTCTGGCGACACATATTCCCCGAAAGTTGCGCCGGCAGCCTTGGAAATACTCTCTTCCATAAGCGTACCGCTGAAATCGTTTGCGCCCGCTTGCAAGCACGCGAGCGACGTTTCGAATCCTAGCTTTACCCAGGAGACCTGCAAATTCTTGATCGCCCCGTGGAGCAGAACTCGGGCCAGCGCGTGTACCCGCGAGTGCTCCTCGCGCTTCGCTCCGGGCCTTGCTCCACCATGACGATACAACCGCGTGTTCTCGTGGATGAATCCCAGCGGCACGAACTCCGTAAATCCACCGGTGCGTTTTTGGATCGCGCGCAAGAGGAGCATGTGCCGCACCCAATCAGCCGGCTCTTCCACGTGTCCGTACATCATTGTTGAAGTCGTCGGAATGCCCAGTTCGTGCGCCGCGGTGATGATCTCCACCCACCGCCCCGCCGGCAATTTGTTCGGGCTCAGTTCCTTCCTCACGCGGTCATCCAGAATCTCCGCCGCCGTGCCGGGAATGCTGCCAAGCCCCTCGTCCTTCATCATCCGCAGGTAGTCGCGCAGTGGCATTCCTGTTTTCGTCACGCCGTAATCAATTTCCATGGGCGAGAAGGCATGCACGTGCATCCCGGGAATGGCATGCTTGATGGCTCGTAGCAGATCGCGGTAGAAAAACCCGTCGAGGTCGCGCGGCAGTCCGCCCTGAACGCAAACCTCCGTGGCGCCGCGTTCCCAGGCTTCGCGCGCGCGGCGCACCACTTCCTCGAAAGAAAGCGAGTATGCGTCCGCGGCTCCGGGCCCGCGTCCAAAGCCGCAAAAACTACATCCCACAAAACACACGTTCGTGAAGTTGATGTTGCGATTCACGACATAAGTGATCGCGTCTCCCACGGACTCTCGCCGCAACTGATTCGCAACGGCCACCAGCGCTTCCAGCGCAGGATCTTTCGCCGTCGCCAGGAGCAACCCCTGTTCGAACGTCAGCTCTGCGCCGCTGGTCACGGCGTGGAGAATCTCGCGAACTTCCGCTGGACAGGTTTCCACCGCCGTCAAACCGCTTCCGCTTATCGTGGGGGGCGCCATTTCATGAGTATCCTACCAGAGGAAGCCGCTAGCGGGGCTACATCCGGGCGCTCTACCATTAGCCTCGCAGGTCTTCTGAAAATGCCCGATATTCGTACGCTTCTTCGATTTCAAGAACACGCCGTGGGTTGCCATAATAAGAAAATAGACGTCTTCTCGCCATTCCCTTCTCCTCGTCAGTAAAGCGTGAGAGGGGACAGCCATGCAGCGCCGTCTTCGTCAGCGCCGAATGATTCGCCGCTGGTCGCCCGGGCCCTCATCCATTAACATACTCACAAAGCCATGAAACGCAGAACTCTTGTGATCGTTATCGTCGCAGTAGCACTCGTCGGCGTCTTTGTCGCTGTGGCCGCATCGCTCCTGCATGACGGACTCAGTGCTCGCGCCACTCCCACTAAATTCGAAATCATGGTCGCTCGCAACGTGCGTCATCTTGCGATCCCTTCGCATGCACGACTGGCGCAGAATCCTCTGCTCGACTCTCCGGAGGATCTGCGCGATGCGCGGCTTCATTTCGCAGATCATTGCGCCATCTGCCACGCCAACGACGGCGGCGGGCAGACCATGATTGGAAGTGGCCTCTATCCCAAGCCACCGGATCTGCGCCTGCCGGAAACGCAAAGTCTTACCGACGGCGAGCTGTTCTGGATCATCGAGAATGGAGTGCGGTTCACGGGAATGCCGGCGTTTTCCAATGGCGGCGAGCACGGAGGCATGCAAGGCAGTTGGAAGCTGGTTCACTTCATCCGCCACCTTCCTCACCTCAGCGTCGCGGAACGCATCGAAATGGAGCGCTATAATCCCAAAGGCCCGGACGACCGGGCGGAAGAACAGCAGGAAAATGATTTTTTGAATGGAGCAACACCGCAACGAAAAGCGGAATCACAAGATCATCACCAGGAATGAAGCCGCAGCATGCCGGACGTTCATTCCAAGGGAGACTTTCATGAAACTTCGCATATCCTCGCTGGCTTTATTGTTCGTACTCGCCATGGGCACGGCCTTCGCTCACGGCAATAAAGTTCACATCAGAGGCACGGTTGAAAAAATCAGCGCCGATTCCGTGGTTGTAAAAACAGCGGACGGGAAGTCCGTGGAAGTGAAATTCGCCGCATCGACTGTCTTTCTATCGAGGGCCAACAATGAGGATAAGCCCGCCAAGGCCGGCGACCTTGCCGCCGGGGACCTCGTCGTCATCCACGCCACGCCCAAGGACAAGACCCTTGAGGCCGATGAAATCAAATTCTCCGGCCCGGCCGGGGCCAAGACTGCAACGCCCGCTCTGCAAAAGCCGAAGTCTTGAAAAATTCCGGGCTCTTGAGTTTTCTTCTACTCCACCAGATGGCATGAGTGCGTTTTCAAGACCAGCCAAACGCGACGCCCCGCCGTTAGCTCCAGCGCCCGCACAGCCCCGGGCGTGACGTGTACGACGAAGATCACTTCACAATCCACACGAGCAATCACCATCGTCCCGCGTTGCTCCAGCGAAATGATGCGCCCGTCCATCACGTTTCGCGCGCTCAATCCATGCGGCCGCTCCGTCGCCAGCAAAATATCTCCCGCGCGAACCGCTACCTGCACGCGGTTCCCGGCTGCCGCATAACCGAGCGGCACCTCGATCTCGCACGCGCTCTCGCCGAGCCTCACGCGCATCACGCCATCCGCCTCGCGCAGATCGAGCACCGTAGCGCTCAAGATATTCTCGAAGCCCGCCGCCTGGGCCAGTTTTTTTCGGCGCGGGGCGTCTAGTACATCCATTGGTGCACCAGCGCTTACGACGCGCCCATTGTCTAGCGCGATCACGCGCTCGCCCAGCGCATCCACTTCTTCGCGGCTGTGCGTGACGTACAAAATCGGGATTCCCTTTGCCGCGTTCCAGGCGCGCAAATCGTCCACAATGGCCGCTTTCAGCTCCGCATCCAATCCGGTCAACGGCTCGTCCAGCAACAACACGCGCGGCTCGGTCACCAGCGATCTCGCCAGCGCGATTCTCTGCTTCTCGCCTCCGGAAATCTCGCCGGGCCTTTGTCTCCGCAATTTCTCGACGCGAAAGGCTTTGAGAATTGCTTCTACTCGCTTCCGTCTTTCTTCCTCCTGCAAATCCATCAAGCCGTATGAAACATTTTCTTCCGCGCTCAGATGCGGAAATAGTGCCAGGGTCTGAAAAACGTACGCGGTTCGCCGCTTCGGCGCGGGAACATCGATTCCGCGCCCGGAATCGAACAGTACGTCGCTACCGGCCACAATTCGTCCCTCGTCCGGCCGCGCCAGCCCTGCAACGGAATCCAGCAGCGTGGATTTGCCGGCTCCGGAAGGTCCAAAGAGAATCGTAATGCCGGGAGAAGCTTCGATAGAAACATCAAGGATAAAAGAAGAGGCGCCCGCGCCGCGCCGCTCTTTGCGAATTCGCGCGGTGAGGATCGTCGCTTTTACTTCGCCGGCCACGGCGTCCACACGCGGCGATTCACGGCATATACAACGCACAATACAGAGAACGAAATCGCCAGAAGCACCAGCGCCATGCGATTGGCCTCGCCGTATTCCAGCGACTGCACGCGATCGTAAATGTCGATCGAAACCGTTCGCGTGACGCCTGCCAAATTCCCGCCCACCATCAACACCACGCCAAATTCTCCCAGGGTGTGCGCGAAACTCAGTACCGCCGCGGTGACCACTCCGGGGAGTGACAACGGCAGGATCACTCGACAAAATGTCCGCGAGCTTCCCGCGCCGAGGACGGCTGAGGCGTCCAGCAATCTTCGATCGACTCCCTCAAAGGAAGCGACCAGCGGCTGCACCGCAAACGGGAAACTGTACAGCACGGAGGCCAGAATCAGTCCGCTGAACGTGAACGCCAGCCCATGGCCGAACAGTGCGATCCACAGTTTTCCCAGCGGCCCGCGCGGGCCCATTGCCACGAGCGCGTAAAATCCAAGTACCGTCGGCGGCAGCACCAGCGGCAGCGCCACCAGCGATTCGAGCAGGAATTTCCCGCGCCAGTTCGAATATGCCAGCAAGTACGCTACCGGCATCCCGATAACCAGCAATATCGCAGCCACACACGCCGCCAACTTCATCGACAACCACAGCGCTTCCATTCGCTATCCCTTTTTCTACGCTTCTCTGCGTTTCCACTGCGCCCTGGGCGCCTCGGCATCATCTTTTTTCTTCTTTTCTCGTCTTTTCCGGAAACGCAAAACCATACTTCGTCAGTATCGCGCGCCCTTTCGAATTCTTCACAAATTCCAGAAACGCTCGCGCCGCTTCCTTATTCTTCGCGTCCTTCAGAACAATCGCGCCCTGCTCGATCGCCGGATGCATTTCCGCCGGAATTTCCCAGCGATTCCCGTCGTGCATCGCCGGCGAAACCGCCAGCGACATCGCTACAATCCCCGCCTGCGCATTGTCTGATTGTACAAACTGCGCCGTTTGCGAAATATTTTCTCCGTACACCAACTTGCTTTTGACGGATTCGTAGATTCTCGCGTTTTGCAACGCAGCTACCGCCGCGCGTCCGTAGGGCGCATGCTCGGGATTGGCGATGGCAATCTTCTCGACGCTTGCGTCCAACAGGGTCTTCCATCCCTGTTTGGTAACATCCACTTTCGAATCCGCAGGCGTCCAAATCACGATTCGCCCTACCGCGTATTCGTACAGGGTCCCCGGCTCCGCGAGTCCCGTGGCCTCCAGCCTTCTCGGATACTCAATGTCCGCGGAAAAGAACAGATCGAAAGGAGCTCCATTCTGCATTTGCGAAAAAAAGTTCCCGCTCGATCCGTAAGTCACATTCACTTTCGTTCCTGACTGCTTCTCAAACTTCTCCGCCAACTCGCTCATCGCAAACTTCAGGTCGGCCGCCGCCGCTATGCGGATTTCTTGCCCCTGTGCTCGCACCTCATGCTGCGCAAGGAAAACAGAAATGATGAGGGGGAATATGCGGAACCACTTGCGCCAATTTGTCTTGCCAACAGTCACGAATCACAGCTCCTATCAGACTCTTAAAATCATTACTTCGGTCGCTTTGATCAGCGCCGCAGCCCGCTCCCCGGGCTTCAGCCGCAGCTCCTTGGCCGCATCCGCCGTGATGATCGAGGTAATATGCTGCTCTCCGATCGCCAGCGTGACCTGCGCCAGCAGACCGCTGAACTTGATCGCCACCACGCGCCCGATCAACTGGTTTCGCCCGCTGATCTTCCGAAGATTTCCCCGCCGCGTTTCGACATCTCCGCGCTCCAGTTTCTTCGGAAACAGCCGGTCGATCTCGCTCTCCGGCACGCGGTGATGTCCGCCCGGCGTTTTCAGCGATTTGATTTTTCCGTGGTAGATCCACTGCTTCAAGGTGGGATAGCTGATGCCCAGAATATTCGCCGCTTCTCTCGGCGCCAATAGCTTCTGCACCATCCGCCTCCCGCGAATCCGCAGAATACCGCACTAAAGATCGTCATAGCAATACGTTATTATACGATTAGATGTTCCTTTTTCTTGTTTTAACCTGTGGAGGAAGTGGCGGTGTGCCGCGACCGTAACATTCCAATCACATCCAGCGAATGGCCGCGAGGCAAACGACTACAATAAGACAAGCACAGATGGAAACGGCGCGTTGTTGCCGTCCGCGAGGGTTCCTCTTGGAAAAGCTGACGAACGAGGAGGTGCGCAAAGCGGTTGAACTTTTCTGGACCACGTTTCTTGCCAAGTCGGAAGACCTCTTGAATTCCTACTATGCGCCGGGAAGTACGATTTTTCAGATCTCCATGGGCCGCGCTGAACCCGGCCGTTTGGGCGCGATGCGCCGCTCCAGAGAATACTTCCGTCCCGACACGCGCATGGAATTAAAGCTCGGTCCCGTCGATGTCGTGCTGATCGGCTCCGATGCAGGCATTGCGAGCTACACGTTTCATTTTCAGGCCAGCGGCCGTGACGTCGGCGGCGGCAAACGTGTCGAAGAAAAGCTCGATCTTGTGCGCGCCACTCATGTCTTTCAAAGAGACAGTCAAGGGAGGCTGCGTATCCTCCACGAACACTTTTCCGTCCCCGTCACGTGAGCGCGTGCCGCCGATTGGGCGGTTATAGGTGAGACAGTTTTCCTAGTTACGGAGCGGCTTGCCGGTTTTGAGCGTATGTGCAATGCGTTCCTGAGTTTTCTTTTCCCCGCAGAGCGAAACAAAGGCTTCGCGCTCGAGATCGAGCACGTATTGCTCGCTTACCATTTGCGGTGACGACAGCGCGCCGCCAGCCAGAATGTTCGCGAGCTTGCGGCCCACGTGCGCGTCGTACTCGGAGGCATAGCCACCGCGGAGCATCATGTGGATGGCGAGCTTGGCGCCGGCAAGAAATTGTTCGCCGAGCACTTTGATCTGCGTGGTTTGCGCGCCTTCCTGCCAGCTTGCCGCGAGAGGCTTGTAGCCGCCACGCACGAGCGCAAGCGCGGCTTCCTTTGCGTCGGCGACCAGCCGGTCGCGGTTCATGGAGACGCCGTCTTCGCGGCGCAAATATCCCAAGTCGCGGCATTCCTCCGCGCTCGTGCCAACTTTGGCCATCGCAATCGCTTCAAAGATGGGCTTCAGTGCGTGGAAAAGATCGAGGTCGGATTCCGGAGAAGAGGACAGGCTGAAGCCGGTCCCACTGGCGTGTTCATTCGCGCGGATCAGCATTTCCTTCGTGCCGCCGCCACCGGGAATCAGACCCACACCCGTTTCCACCAAGCCGATGTACGCTTCCGCGGCCGCTTGAATCTTTGCCGCGTGCAGGCTCACTTCGCAGCCACCGCCGAGTGCCAGTCCCTGCGGCGCCGCCACCACCGGCTTAGGCGCGTATTTGATCGCCAGATTGATGTTTTGGAATTGCTTTACGGCCATGTGCAATTCGTCCCACTCTTGCTCTTGCGCCCCCACCAGAACCAGCATCAAGTTTGCGCCGACGGAAAAATTTACTGCCTGGTTCGCGATCACCATCGCCTCAAAATCCGTTTCCAGCCGCTTCAAGCCCTTGTGCAGCATGGCGATCAAGTCCGCCCCGATGGCATTCATCTTGGCGTGAAATTCGCAGCACACTACGCCATCGCCGAGATCGATCAGGCTCGCGTCGGAATTGCGCTCCACTTCGCGGCCCGCATCTTTCAGCGATTTCAGAATGATAACGCCTTTCGGCTCTTCGACCTTTTTCGCGTCGCCGCTGCCAATATCGAAAACGGTCGTCGTGCCTTTCTCCGATTCGTAAAATCCCTTCCGTCCGCTCGCCAGCACTTTCTCGATGACCGCCGGCAGCGTGCGTCCCTCTTTCCGCGCTTGGCCAGCAAACGCCTTCACGCCAATGGCATCCATGATTTCGAACGGTCCGAGTTCCCAGGCGAAGCCCCAGCGCATCGCGCGGTCAACATCGACAACGTTGTCAGAAATTTCCGGCACGCGTCGAGCGGCATACAAACACATTTCGGAAAGCGCGCCCCACAAAAACTGCTGCGCCTTGTCACCCTTCTGCCCTTCCAGCACGGGCCCCACCAGCGCGCGCAACCGCTCCCGGGTGTCCTCAATCGCTTTTCCCATTTCGAGCGAAGCGAATTTCGCTCTCTGCCGCGCGCGATACTCCATAGTGTTCACATCGAGCGTCAGAATTTCCTTTTCGCTTTCGCCCTTTACCTTCTTATAAAAACCCTGCCCGGTCTTGTCTCCGAGCCAGCCGCGCTTGACCATTTCTTCCACGAGCGCCGGCACTTTGTACATTTCCCGAGATTCGTCGTTCGGCGCCGTCTCGTAAATGTTCTTCACGACGTGCACCAGCACATCGAGACCCACGATATCCGCCGTTCGAAACGTCGCCGACTTCGGCCAGCCCACTGCCGGCCCCGTGCAGGCCTCAACCTCTTCCACCGTCATTCCGAGCGTGCCCATCAGGCGCAGCGCATTCAGCATTGAAAACGTTCCGATGCGGTTGGCGATGAAGTTTGGCGTATCTTTTGCCAGCACCACGCCTTTTCCCAGCCGCCGGTCGCAAAACTCGCTCAACGACTCGACCACGTCAGCTGAGGTCTTCGGCCCGGGGATCACTTCCACAAGTTTCAAGTATCGCGGCGGATTGAAGAAATGCGTCCCCGCCCAGTGCTGCTGAAACTCTTCGCTCATACCCTCTGCGATTAAGCGCACGGGCAAGCCGGAAGTGTTGGTAGTTACGATGGCTCCAGTTTTGCGAAACTGGGCTACGCGCGCCAGCAATTTCCGCTTGATTTCCAGATTCTCTGCGACCGCTTCGATGATCCAATCAGCTTCCGAGCAACGCGCCAGGTCGTCCTCGAAGTCCCCAATGGCAATTTTTTCCGCAAGCGCCGGGGTGAAAAACGCCGCTGGCTTTGATTTCTTTGCCGCGTCCAATCCAGCGCGTACAATTTTGTTGCGCTCTCCGGCCGACGCATCGGCGGGCAAATTCGGGGGAACAATGTCCAGCAAGACGCACGGCAGCCCGGCGTTCGCGAAATGCGCCGCGATCCGCGAGCCCATCGTTCCCGCTCCCAGCACCACTGCCTTCTCGATACGACGTTTCATGGCACGCCTTTTTACAGGATTTACACGGCCCGTTTAGTTCCATGGGACAGGTTACAAAACCGGCATGCGCGGGTCAAACGACCGGCAGATCCCTGGATATAGTACTAAAATGGACGGATGACGGAAGAAGGCAGAGTCTCCAGCACTCTCGGCTGGTTTCGAACGGCAAAGGACAAGTTTCGCGCCTTCGCCTACGGCGAGCAGAGCGAACCCCGGGAGCGCCCGCGCGTGGGCTTGGCTCTTGCGGGCGGCTTTGCGCGCGGTATAGCGCACCTCGGTGTCCTCCGCGTTTTGCGCGAAGCTGGAATTCCCATCGATTGCGTGGCCGGCACGAGCGTCGGAGCACTGATCGCCGTGGGTTACTGCGCGGGAGCATCGCTCGACCAAATGGCCAAGGTTGGCGCATCCACGAACTTCACGGATTTCGGGCGCTGGACGCCATCCTGGCTCGGACTAGCCACCAACCAGCGCATGGAAAAATATCTCGAGCGTTTCACTCACGTAAAGACTTTCGAGGAATTGCAAACGCCGCTGGCTATCGCCACCACGGACATCACCGCAGGAGTTTCCGTCTACTATTCCCACGGGCCCATCGCGCCGCCGCTGCGCGGTTCCTGCGCTTATCCCGGCCTTTTTGTGCCCATTCAATTTGAGGGGCGGACGCTGGTCGACGGATTCGTCACCGCGCCGGTACCAGTCGAGGGCGTTTTGCTTCTTGGCGCGGACGTGGTCATCGCCGTTTACCTGGAAGCGGACAACATCGAACAGCCGCGCACGTTCACGGACGTCCTCAGCCGCTCCTTCAACATCATCCAACGGCATAGCGATCTCTCCTGGCGGACGCAGGCGGACATAGTCATCGAGCCGGACGTGAAACCTTTTGTGTGGGACGATTTCAGCAAGACCCCGGAGATGATTGCAGCCGGCGAGGCAGCGACGCTGGCGGCTTTGCCGGAAATTCGCGCCGTGCTCCGGGGCGAAAAGCGGGATTCCGCAGCCTAGAACTGTTTATCTCTGTGGACAGTGCTCTCACGGGGAAGTTCCAAAAGTCTATTCGCGAGTGACCTGTACCGCCACGGGCTGGCCTTCGCCTTTGCCGCGCTGCGTAAGCCAGGCGGCGAGGCCTTCCGAGAAGCGCTCGGGAGAAAGGCGGAAACTGGCTTCGACCTTGCCATCAGCCACGGGAAGTGTGTCGTCAAAATCGGCGGAGTTGGTGAAGTTGCGCATGCAGAATTGATCGAGCCAATCGAGCGGGCAAGCACGGGATTCGCCGCGAATCACTACGCTGACGTTGAACTTTTGTGCGTACATGAAGCGCAAGACGCGAGGCTAAGGCCCGCATCTACAGTTTAGGACAAAGCTGGCCGGGTAGCACGCAGCGGGCTACGACGCGCGGGGGCGCTTGACCGAATGGGCCAGTCCGACGGCCTCGAGCATCCAGATGAAATACCAGCCGATGTCGGTCTGATACCAGCGAAGGCCAAGTCGCGCAGAACCGGCGTGAGTGTGATGGTTTTGATGCCAGTTCTCGCCCCACGCGGTCAATTGGAACGGGCCAAGCCACCAGACATTCATGCTGGAATCGCCTTGTTCGACATGATTGAGATGCGTGAGGCTGTTCACCAGGCACTGCATGTGCAGCGAGTAGACGAGGCGGATAGCACCCATCCAGAAGAAGCCCATCCATCCGAAGCCGAGAATCAGACCGATGCAGATCGAGAAGACAATGACGGGCGTTTCGGCCCATCCCCAGATTTTGTACACGCCGCCGGTGAGTTCAGGCGCCCAGCGCTTCTTGTCGGCGGGCTGAGTTTGATAGAGCCAGCGAAGATGTGCCCACCAGAAGCCGCCTTGCTTGGGACTGGAGATGTCCTCCGGCGTGTCGGTAACCGAATGGTGTAGGCGATGATACGCGACCCAGCTCGCAGGGTGGCCGGAGCCGTTGAAGACGGCCCAGAAGATCAAAATTTGCTCGACGATCCGGTTGGTCTTGAGGGTCTTGTGGGCGAGCATGCGGTGATAGCAGACGGTCGTGCCGAGACCGCCAAAAGCGATGCTGAGCAAAGTCATGCCGACAACCTTGAGGCTTGGCACCGGGAAGAGGATCAGCCCGACGACCGCGAGAACGTGAATGAGGACGATATAAGCGAAGACGGCTTCTTTGCCGCGAACGGGTTTCCAGAAGGGCCGGTCCCAGGGGCGCTCTTGTTGCGTTACGGTCAATTCCATGTGCTCTCCGGCGATCTGCTTTGTTTACTGTGTGAATGCCCGGTGTGCAGAACGTAATAGGCAATCATAAGAATACCATCTTCCAGCGCAGCACGGCGGAAAACTGTACCAGAGTGAACACAAACAGTGAACAGGGCATTGATTGTGAGTTTCGATGGATGAAAGGGTCGACGGTGGGGAGTGGAAAATCGAAAAGTGACCAGTCTGATGAGGGAAGCAGCAGGAATTCATTAGCTTTCTCTTAGAGTGGAAACATGTTTCAAGACGCCGGACGAAAAGAAATCCTCAGCGCAAGGGAGTTTTGTCCGAAACGAGTTTCCAGAAGATTTGCCGAAGGATGCCGAGAGTGAGTTCGGCATCGGTGGCGGAGAGCTGGAGGCGGCGGACGAGGCGCCGGATTTTTTCCTCGGTGGGGGCGCCAGAGCGTCTCCTCTGGGAGCCACTTGGACTCGATTTCAAGTAGCCACTGGAGCGAAGGGCGTCGAGCAAGAGCGCGGTGAGGCGCTCGAGATCGGCGGCGGTGGCGGCGATGGGCTTGGGGGGATGCGGGACGGCTTGGGGATTGCGTGCGAGTTCATAGAGGCAGACGGCTACGGCCTGGCCGAGGTTCATGGAGCGATGTTCTTCGCGGGTGGGGATGCGCAGCAACCAATCGCAGTGGCTGAGGTCTTCATTCGAGAGGCCGCGCTTCTCTGAACCAAAGAGAAGGGCGACGGGGCTGGCCGCAAGGCGTTTGCGGATGAGGGGAGCGGCTCGCTCGAGGCGCCGGACGGGGTGCTGCAATTGACGGAGGCCGACGGCGGTGGTTCCGACGACGAGAGTGCAGTCCGCGACGGCTTCGGCGAGGGTCTTGAACTCCTCGGCGCGAGCGAGCAGCGGCGCGGCGCCGACCGCGGAGCGCGCTTCGCGAAAAGCCAGCTCATAGGGATTCACCACACGAAGATGGAGGAAGCCGAAGTTGCTCATCGCCCGGGCGGCGGCGCCGATGTTGAGGGGATTGCGGGGGCTGACAAGTACGATGCGCAAACGGCCGAGTTCGCATTGGGGAGACAAGGGAGACGAGTTTACAGCAGGAGAGAAGTAATGAAGTAAGGAGAAAAGGAAGAGAAAGATTCCGCCTGGAAGGCGGCGGTACGGCAGGAGGCGGCTTGCACGGGCGGCGAGCGGTAACATAGACTGTGGGCGGGTAGCAACAAAAAGCCTGCCAGCCTGGCCGGAAGCTCCCACCTTTGCATGGGCCAGCTGGCACGGCCGAGTCCATTCGCTTCAGGACCCCAACATGGTCGGGGTCTTCATCCGGAGTGTAGTCGGCGCCGCAAGCGACCGGGGCGCCGCACTTTGGACAATGTGGAGGCGAAATGCTGCACCGGCGGGGAGATTAGAGTGGCAACTCCACTGGAAACCTGGGTCGATGAAGCAGCGAATCTGGCGAAGCCGGACCGCGTGGTGTATTGCGACGGATCCGAAGCGGAGTACCAGCGGATGATCGCGGAGATGCTGCGCGGAAAGGATTCCTACGCGCTGAACGAGAAGACCTACCCAAATTGTTATCTGCATCGTAGCAGTCCGAATGATGTGGCACGGACCGAGCATCTGACATACATCTGCTCGCCTGAAAGGGAAGATGCTGGCCCGACGAACAACTGGATGGACCCGGGGGCGGCGAAACATAAGGTGGGTGTGCTCCTGGATGGAGCGATGCGCGGCCGGACGATGTATGTGGTTCCGTACGTGATGGGCCCGATGAGCTCGCCGATCAGCAAAGTGGGCGTGGAAGTGACGGACAGTCCGTATGTGGTGGCGAGCATGCGGATCATGTCGCGGATGGGCAAGGTGGCGATGGCGCGGCTTGGTGCGTCAAGCGAGTTTGTTCCGGGGCTGCATACGCTGGGCGACCTGGACCCTATGCGACGGTACATCATGCACTTCCCGCAAGAGAAATTGATCTGGAGTGTGGGGTCGGGTTACGGCGGAAACGCGCTGCTGGGGAAAAAATGTTTTGCGTTGCGGATTGCCAGCGTAATGGCGCGCGAGCAGGGATGGATGGCCGAGCACATGCTGATCCTGGGTCTGGAATCGCCGGGAGGCAAAGTGACATACATGGCCGCGGCGTTTCCAAGCGCTTGCGGAAAAACGAACCTGGCGATGATGGTGTCGGCGCTGGAGAGCCAGGGCTACCGCGTTTGGACGGTGGGCGACGACATTGCATGGATGAAAATTGGGGACGATGGGTACTTGCGCGCGATCAATCCGGAAGCAGGATTTTTTGGCGTGGCCCCGGGAACGGGAATGAAAACCAATCAGAACGTGATGGGGGCGCTGCACAAGAACACGCTGTTTACGAACGTGGCGATGACTTTGGAGCGGGAGCCATGGTGGGAAGGAATTGGGACCGAGGCGCCGGCGTGGTTGATCAATTGGAAGGGCGAGGCGTGGGACCCCTCCAAAGGCGCGGCGGCGCATCCGAATGCGCGATACACCGTGCCGGCGCAGCAGTCGCCAAGCATTTCGCCGAAGTGGGAAGCGCCCGAAGGCGTGCCGATTTCAGCGTTCATTTTTGGCGGGCGAAGAGCACGGGTGGCGCCGCTGGTGTACGAATCGTTCGACTGGCAGCACGGAGTGTTCGTGGGCGCGACGATGGCGAGCGAGACTACCGCGGCCGCGACGGGCGACGTTGGGATTACGCGGCGGGACCCCATGGCCATGCTGCCTTTCTGCGGCTACAACATGGCGGATTATTTTGGGCACTGGCTGGAGATGGGAAAGAGAATACCGAAACCACCGAAGATCTTTCACGTGAACTGGTTCCGCAAAGGCGCGGACGGAAAATTCCTGTGGCCTGGCTATGGCGAAAACGTGCGCGTGCTAAAGTGGATTCTGGAGCGCGTGGAAGGCCGCGGCGCAGCGAATGAGACGCCCATCGGTTACGTTCCGGCAAAGAACGGGCTGACGCTGGAGGGAATGAAGATTTCAGAGGAAGCGGTGAGCGAATTGCTGCGCGTGAACACGGAAGATTGGGAGACGGAGCTGGAAGATTCGAAACAGTTTTTCCGCAAGTTCGGCGAGCGTCTGCCGCGGCAAATTGGCGAAGAGCATGAAAAGCTTTCGCGGCGATTCCAGCGTGTAGTAACGGTCTAGGAGATCGACTTAACCCTCAGTCATGGCCGCCCGCGCGGCGTGCAGGCGAGTTGATAGGCGGCATATCCTCGGTATCAAAGGCCGCGGGTCCGCGCTCGAAATGAAAGTCGGGCCGGCTTTCCAGCAATCGGACGCAACGATTCCATCTGAGAATGCTGTCGTCATTGCCGGCCGGCCGAATCTTTTCCGCATCGGCAAAGCAGCGCATGGCTTCTTCAACCAGCGGCAGGAGAACGTGCGGAGCGTAGCCCACCAGGAGCTGTGTCTTGGCGTGGCGTTCGTGCAATAAACCGGTGTAGTAAAGCCGTTCGTAGGGATCGCGCAGTCCCTGAAAGATAGACTGCGCCTCGATATAGCGATCATTCGCAGCGCCGATAAATTGGTCGGTGATGGCAAGACCGAGCATGCGGCGAGCGAGCTGATGGCCGGGATCAACGGCGAGGATGTCCCGGCAAATGGATTCGGCCTCTTCGGGCTCGTTGAGATAACGGTAGAGTTCGACTTTGGCGATGGCCTCGGGGATGCCGGGTTTGGAGATGGACTTGAGTTGGTGTTCCATAGAACCTCCTGTTTCGTGACCCATCGGTCAAACCTAACAATCAAAGAATTCTTGCCCGGCGAGCTCACGAGGCGCAGCCGAATGGCTGAGCTACCGGCCGCGGATCTTCCGGAACAGCATGGTCAACGGATCATAAAACTCGTCCACCACGCGCTCTTTGAGAGGGATGATGGCATTGTCGGTGATTCGAATCTCTTCGGGGCAGACCTCAGTGCAACATTTTGTGATGTTGCAGAGACCCAGGCCGAGTCGATCCTTGAGCAGGCCGGCGCGGTTGCGGGCGTCGAGGGGATGCATTTCGAGGCCGGCGATTCGAACGAAGAAACGTGGGCCCGCGAACTGCTCCTTCTTGTCGTGTTCGCGCAGGACGTGGCACACGTCCTGGCAGAGAAAGCATTCGATACACTTTCGAAACTCTTGGACGCGGTCCACATCGAGCTGGGAGATTTTCCATTCCACTCCCTTGCGGGGTTCGAAGGGAGGGATTTTGCTGTTGACACGATAGTTCCAGGAAACGTCGGTGACAAGGTCTTTGATTCGGGGAAAGGATTTCATGGGAAGGACGGTGATAGGCTGATCTTGCGGAAGATCATCCATGCGCGTTTTGCAAGTCAAGCGAGGGCGGCCGTTGACTTCCGCAGAGCAAGAGCCACACTTCCCTGCCTTGCAATTCCAGCGAACGGCGAGATCGGGAGCGAGGTGTCCCTGAATGTAATGGAGCGCGTCGAGGACAACCATGCCGGGCGCGACGGGAACGCGATAGTCAACGGTTTGCCCGCCATTCGAATCGCCGCGAAAAACACGCAGGGTCGCTTCTTTCATGTTGGTTCCCCTTTTTTCGAGCGCTGTAGGGCTTCTTCCCACTGCAGAGGCAGTGCCGATCCCAGAACTTTCCACTTGGTGAACTTCGTCGGACCCATGTGAGGCATCATGGCTTGCATGGCTTGCTCATGCGGAATTTTCGCGACGAAATCCGTCAGAGCCTTTTCGTCTGCCCAGGCAGAGAGAGTCCAAAAATTGCGGCTAAAAAGCTTGGCGCGGAGGGAGTACCCGATGACTCCGGGAGTGGCGCGCAACTGCTTCTGAATCTGTGACGAGAAGCGAAGGAAACCGGGAATCGCGCGGTACTTGTTTAGTGGCAGGCAAGACAGAAGAGCGAAGTACTCGCGGCTCTTGTCTGGCGGCCCGAACATTATCCAAGGAGAATCCATTGCAATCGTTCTTCCAATCATTCGCTCGGACAAATCGAGAGACGGTTCACGACTTGTCCTCGGCAAGAATCTGCTTAAGTTCCTCGGGCATGGCCTCAATGGGAGATTCGCGACGTTTCATAGCGCCGGTCTCCCGGACAATGATGTTGTGTTTCTTCTCCCAGATGGGGTCGAGATTCGGATGATCGATACGGCTGTGGGCTCCGCGACTCTCGGTGCGGGCCAACGCGCTGTGAGTGACAGCCTCAGAGACGATGAGCATGGCTTTCAGGTCGTACGAGAGATGCCAGCCGGGGTTGAAGAGACGCGAACCTTCGACACTGGCTTTGGCGGCGCGGACTCTTAGTTTTTCCAGCTCGACGAGCGCCTTTTCCAAATCTTCTTTTGTACGATAAATCCCGACGAGATTCTGCATCACTTCCTGCAGGTCACGATGAACAGCATAAGGACTTTCCGCGCCGGAGTTGGAAAAGGGAGCAAGCAATTCTTTTTCGGCTTGCTCGATTTGCGAGTTATCGAAGGAAGAAGCGGAAGCGCGCTTGGCGTATTCAGCGGCCGCAAGTCCGGCGCGACGGCCGAAGACCAGGAGATCGGAGAGCGAATTTCCGCCGAGGCGATTCGAACCGTGAAGACCAGCGGCCGCTTCGCCTGCGGCAAACAACCCGGGAATGGTGGACTGCGCAGTCTCGGCGTCCACGCGGATGCCACCCATCATGTAGTGGCACGTGGGACCGACTTCCATGGGGCCCTTGGTGATGTCCACGTCGGCGAGTTCCTTGAACTGGTGGTACATACTGGGAAGTTTTTTCTTCACGTATTCGGCGGGCTTGTGAGAGATGTCGAGGTAGGCGCCACCGTGTTCGGTGCCGCGGCCTTCCTTGACCTCGGTGTAGATAGAGCGGGCCACGACGTCGCGCGTGGAGAGTTCCATGCGCTTGGGATCGTATTTTTCCATGAAGCGCTCGCCCGCTTTGTTGCGCAGGATGCCGCCTTCACCGCGTACCGCTTCAGTGACGAGAATTCCCTGGACGCCAGGGGGCCAAACCATTCCGGTGGGATGAAACTGGACGAATTCCATGTCCATGAGCTCGGCGCCGGCTTCGTACGCGAGGGCCATGCCGTCGCCAGTGTATTCCCAGGAGTTGGAAGTGATGCGCCAGGCTTTGCCGATGCCACCGGTGGCGATGACGATGGACTTGGCTTTGAAGACGATGAAGCGGCCGGTCTCGCGCCAATAGGCAAAGGCACCCGTCACGTGGCCGCTGTCGATGAGAAGGCGGGTAATGGTGCACTCCATGTAGACATCGATGCCCTGCTGGACGCCGCGGTCTTGCAGCGTGCGAATCATTTCAAGGCCCGTGCGGTCTCCAACATGGCAGAGACGTTTGAAGGTGTGGCCACCGAAAGCGCGCTGCAGAATGTCACCGTTCTCGGTGCGGTCGAAGAGGGCGCCCCACTGCTCGAGTTCGCGGACCCGATCGGGAGATTCCTGGGCGTGAAGCTGGGCCATGCGCCAATTGTTGAGAAATTTTCCGCCGCGCATGGTGTCGCAAAAATGTGTTTTCCAATTGTCGGCGGCGTCCACGTTGGCCATGGCCGCGGCGATGCCGCCTTCGGCCATGACGGTGTGCGCTTTGCCAAGAAGCGATTTGCAAACCACGCCGACGGAGGCGCCCTGGGCGAGCGCTTCGAGCGACGCCCGCAATCCTGCGCCGCCGGCGCCGATGATGAGAACGTCGTGCTCGCGGGTCTCGTAGTTTGTGGTCACAGGAGCCTCAGGTCCCGAAAGGTCCCGCAGGCCACCATGCGCACATAGAAATCAGCGAAGCCGACCGAGAAGAGGCTGCACCAGGCGAAGAGCATGTGGCGCTCGTTCAGAAAAGTGGAAACGCGCCAGGTAGCGAAGCGGGAACGGCCGAAGGTCGCGCAAGAGAAGCAATCGAGCTTGCCTCCGGCAAGATGACGGAGCGAGTGGCAGGAAAACGTGTAGAGCGAAAGGAGAGCGACGTTGAGTGTGAGGACAAGCGTACCGACACCAACGCCGAAGCGGCCATCGAAGAAAAAAGATCGGAAGGCGTCGTGCCAGAGAAACGCTATGAAGAGAACGGCCAGGTAGAAGAAATAGCGATGGAGGTTTTGAAGGATGAAGGGAAAAGCTGTTTCGCCGCGATAATTCCGGCGAGGAGATTCACCGACGGCGCAGGCGGGCGGGTCGAGGAAAAACGCGCGGTAGTAAGCTTTGCGGTAGTAGTAGCACGTAGCGCGAAAGCCCAAAGGACCAACGAGAATCAGCAGTGCTGGAGAGAAAGGCCACCAGCGATGCTGCGGGTCGATGAGCGGCGAATAAAAGGGCGAGAGATACGGTCCCCAGGAATAGTAGGCATTTTCGAAGGCGCGGAGCGTGGCGTAAGCGCCAAAACCGCCGAGCACAATAACCACAGGGAGGATCTCCATCCACCAGGCGTCGCGGCGCAGGGTGCTGCCGAGACGAGATTCCGGCAGAGAAGTTGGAACACCAGCCATTCGATGACCTCCGGCGTGGGTGTAGCGTAGTCAAAAACCGGATTTTTTCAAATGAAAATAATAGCGCGGACGGAAGGATGCAGTCTTAAAGAATTGTTTCGATTTCGGCGTCGAGGGAAACGTGGGTGGCGGGGATTTCGTTGACCAAGAATTTCTCGCCAGCGGCTTCAGAGAAATGGAAGAAGCGGCTGATGTGATAGTCCTCGTCATAACCGGAGAAGAGACGTTCCGTTTCTGCACTCGTCAAACCGAAGGCAGAAAGCGCAACCGGCTCGCCAAACGTGCCGGCGTGGCAGCGGTATAAACGGACGAGATCGCCCAGGGGCATGATGGAGTGGCGACCAACGGCTTCGGCGCTCATAGGGTTCTCCTGAGCAGAGTCTACTGCCGAGGTCAAAAAGAAGGAACGAAATTAACCGAGAGGATACGGAGGAGAGCCGGATACGGAATAGTGGCAGGATGGAGGGCAACCAGAATGGCGGGAACTGGAACTTGGTGCGGGACGCAAGGATTGGGTAAGATGCTGGGTGAGATCTGAGTGACATAGGAGGAAAGAGTATGAGTATCGTGGTGGGACAGACGGCGCCGGATTTTACGCTATTGAATCAGGAAAAGAAGGAAGTGAAGCTCTCTGATTTCGCGGGGAAAAAGAACGTCGTACTTGTGTGGTACCCGCTGGACTGGAGCCCGACGTGCACAAACGAGCATGTGTGCTTCGTGAACGATATGAAGGCGTTCGAAACGCTGGACGCAGAAGTGCTTGGCGTAAGCGTGGACAGCGTGTGGTCGCACAAGGCGTTCGCGGAGAAGATGGGAATCAAGTATTCACTGCTGGCCGATTTTCATCCGCGGGGAGCGATGAGCGAGAAGTATGGGGTGTACCTGACGGACAAAGGGATAACGGGCCGGGCGATCGCCATCGTCAACAAGACGGGCAAGGTGGCGTGGTTTAAGAACTACGACATCCCGGTGGTGCCGGATTTGAGAGAAGTTGTGGCGGCGCTGGGGCAAGTGAAGGCGGCTACAGCGTAAGCCGAAAATAGCCGGCCACAAGGGCACTGAGACACAGACCTAACAACAGCGGGCCGGCGGTTGACGGCCCGCTGTTTATTTACCGACTCTGGGTGTCTGCGTCTAGGGGACTGCTTCGAGGGCCGCTCGAAGCGGAGCGACAAATAGCCAGAGCAGAAGAATCATCATACCTGCGGCGATCAGCGGGACACGCAGGAAGTTGGGGCAAAGAAGTGAGTAGACGGAAGCAAAACCGGGAATCAACACAAGGAACCAGATGGCGGCAAATTCAATCCGGCCACCTGTGTTATGTGGAATCACCGTGGGGATAGAACCGAAGCCCATGCCGCGTGGAACTCCAGGAAGCTGGCAGGCATAGCTCACCGTGACGCAAAGCAGAAGGACGATCGCGAAAGGATCGCGCTTCTTGCTCCTGAGTACAGGCGCGGCTGGGCTGTTCCTTGTCCGGCGGAACGAATCTTCCGCGTTTCCAAATGGCAGGGGCTCTTCGGGAAGAACGCGGGCCCAGCCGAAGGCAAGTGGAACCGCCGTGCCGAGACTGAGTGCGGCGAGGAAGAGAAATGCAAGACGATAATCTAAAACTCGTGCGGCGAACATTTTGAACCGAGGGGAGCGGGCAGCGGGTAGGCGCGCTGCTCCGCTCCCTGCTTCCCCTATTTTGCCGCGAGATCGTTGCGGACGACGGTGCCGCCCTTCATCACGAACTTGACGGATTCGAGAACATGCACGTCAGAAGCCGGGTCACCGCTCACGGCGATCAGATCGGCATAGTGACCAGTCTCCAGCGCACCAATCTTATCGGCCCAGCCGAGCAGATCCGCGGCGTTGACGGTGGCGGCCTGAATGGCCTCGAGAGGCTTCATCCCCCATTCGACCATTTTGGCAAACTGTTTGGCATTGTCACCGTGCGGATAGACACCGGAATCGGTGCCAAAGGCCAGCTTCGCGCCGGACTGATAGGCGTGGCGGAAATTTTCACGCTGGAGACGCCCGATCTTCTTTTCTTTTTCAATGGACTCGGGCAGCATTCCGGCCTTCGCGCCTTCCTGGAGAATGTAGTCGTCGTTGTAGATGTCGAAAACGAGATAAGTTCCGTGCTGCTTGGCGAGGGCGATGCCTTCGTCGTCGATCAAGCTGGAGTGCTCGATGGAATCGATGCCAGCCCGTATGGCGTCTTTGATGGATTGCGTGCCGTGTGCGTGAGCGGCGACTTTGCGGCCGAGTTTATGGGCTTCTTCGGCAATGGCCTGCATCTCTTCGAGAGTGAATTGGGGTGTGCCGGGCTGATCGCCTTTGCTGAGAACACCGCCGGAAGCACAGACCTTGATGACGTCGGCGCCGTACTTGACGGTTTCTCGGACTTTGGCGCGCGCCGCCCAGGGCCCGTCGGCCACGCCTTCTGCTTTGTAGTGAAATTCAGAAGGAAGAAGATTGTTGTCGCAGTGACCTCCGGTGATGCCAAGCGCCGGACCGGAGACGCGCATACGGGGACCCTCGACATCGCCTGCGTCAATGCCATCGCGGAGAGCGACGTCGGTGTAACCGTGGGCGCCGACGTTGCGAACGGAGGTAAAGCCAGAGCGGAGCGTGAGACGGGCGTTCTTCACGCCGGTGACAGCTTCGCGCGGAACGGAAATGCCCAGCCGCGAGTAGCCATGGCTGGAAGGATCTCCCGTGAGATGCGTGTGCACATCGACCAGCCCAGGGAGACACGTGGCATTCGAAAGATCAATCGCGGTGACGCCGTTCGGGAGCTTCGTAGAAGACGATGAGCTGACTGAGGTGATCGTACCAAAGGCATCGAAGACCACCAGCTGGTCGCTAAGCATCTGACCGGAGCGAACATCGAGTAATTTGCCGCATCGGACTGCGCCTGGTGCGGAGTAGGCCAGCGGCGACAGCATAAAGAGGAAGAGGAGGACGAGCAAAATCTTGCGCATGACTCTCCTTGAAAGTGTGAATAGAACGAAATGAGAATATATCCACAGCACGGGGTTTGGGAAGAGAGGTTCATGCCGAAAGATCAGTCTTTCGAGGACGCGGTTGTGTTTTTAGCAGCGTCAGCGTGCTTTTCGTGGATTGGCAACGCGGAAGGAGCGGAGAAGGAGCGGACGAGAAGAACTAGCCCCCAGCGTTGATCCTCGGTCAAGCGTTTCTTGAACGAGGGCATCGGCTTTCTGCCTTCGCTGATTTGGTAGAAGATTTCGCCTTCAGTGACAGAGTTCATGTGCCTGGTGTCGGTGAGGTCGGCAGGAGCCAGAGAGTGCATCGTGGCTTCGGGGCCATCGCCCTTGCCGTGTTCGCCGTGGCACTGGGCGCACTCGTCCATGTAAATCCCCCTGGCAGCCTTCAGAGTGGATTCCGAGGGCGGGAGGGGATTCTTGAGTTTCTTGACTTCCTCAGGTACGACCCATGGTTTGTCCCTCTGGAAAACGGCATAAACGAGCACGATGCAAACAAGGGCGAGAAGCGAGGCGAAAAGAATTTTGCGCGTCTTGAGTTTGGGCTGCGCGTCAGTGGACATGGCGACCAGGAAAATTCTCGCACAACAGAGAGAACAACGAAAGCAAACGCGGCGGCGAGCGTGCCGTGCTCCGACTAAGAACGGAAAATGAGCCAGAGGAGTTCGGCGTTGAAGAAGAGGATGGCGGCGGCGACGATCCAGGCGACCACGGTCGTCAGGCGCGAATTTGCGAATTCTCCCATCCTGGCGCGGCTGTTGGTGAACTGGATCAGGGGAATCACTGCGAAGGGCAACTGAAAACTGAGAATCACCTGACTGAGAATGAGCAACGAGGTGACTTTGTTCTCGCCGGCAAAACCAATGACCAGGGCCGCAGGAATGATGGCGAGGGAGCGGGTGATGAGCCTGCGAAGCCAGGGCTTGAGGCGAATGTCGAGAAAGCCTTCCATGACGATCTGGCCGGCCAGTGTGCCGGTGAGCGTGGAGTTCTGGCCCGAGGCGAGCAAAGCGCAAGCGAAAAGCGTGCTGGCGAGGCTCGCTCCGAGGACGGGGGTGAGAAGTTTGTAGGCGTCGGCGATTTCGGCGACGTTGTGAAGGCCGCGGGTGTGGAAAGCAGCGGCGCCAAGAACGAGGATCGCCGCATTGATAAAAAGCGCAAAGCCGAGGGCGAGCGTGGAATCGAATATGGCGTAGCGCACCGCTTCGCGCCGGTCGCGCGTGGAGGACCCGAAGGCGCGCGTTTGCACGATGCTGGAGTGAAGGTAAAGATTGTGCGGCATGACCGTGGCGCCAAGGATGCCGATGGCGATGTAGAGCATTTCGCGGTTGCGGAGGATTTCGGCACGGGGGATGAATCCGATAGCCGCTTCGCGCCAAACAGGATGAGCGAAAAAGATTTCGTAAGCGAAACAAGCTGCGATTGAGGCGATGAGCGTGACGACGAAGGCTTCGACAAGGCGAAAGCCGCGCCCCTGCAGTGCCAGAACGATGAGAACGTCGAATGCAGTGATGAGAACGCCGGCTAGCAGCGGCAAGCCAAAAAGAAGTTTCAAGGCAACTGCCGAGCCCAGAACCTCGGCAAGGTCACAGGCGGCGATGGCGATCTCACAGACCACCCAGAGAAATAGGCCGGTACGGCGAGAGTATTGTTCGCGGCACGCTTGGGCCAGATCACGCCCGGTGGCAATTCCGAGCTTTGCGGAGAGAGCTTGCAAAAACATCGCCATCAGGTTGCTGATGAGGATGACGCTCAGAAGCGTGTAGCCGAACTTTGACCCGCCGCCGATGTCCGTGGCCCAGTTGCCGGGGTCCATGTAACCGACGGCCACGAGATACCCCGGGCCGGCAAAGGCCAGGATCTTGCGGAACCAGGAAGCCCCGGAAGAAAAAGGGATGCTGCGATGAGATTCCGGCAAGGACGGCAGGGAAACCCTCGCGGGCGTCGCCGCGGGGGAGAAGAAGCCGGCCGGAGTTTCTCCGGAGACGGGCGGGTTGGTTTCGAGTTGTGGCGGGACCGTTCGTGCCATATCTGAAGTTAACTATGCTAAATAACAATGCTAAACTACACTTAATAGGTTCGCTTGTCAATGGGACTCCATGTGTAGACTCCATGTCTTGCTGGCTTCTCCTTATCTGGTTGCTTCAGCAAACCACGACACCTTGGGCTTCGCCGGGGCATGCACAGCCAGGGCTGGTGGCGACCTGAAACAACCGGATAAGCAAGTGCTGGCTAACAGACATGGCGCAGCCTCCGGCGAGGAGCGCCGATCATGCGAACCGAGGGGGCTTATGGTAAGTTCGAAACGGCGTTCCGGGAGAGAAACGAAATGGATCAACAGCAGCCCGTACAGGGCCAGGTGCAGATCAAAGCCGACGAGAAGGAGTTGCAGGGGCAATACAGCAACCTGGTGATGATTCACCACAATCTGGAAGAGTTCACCATGAACTTTATCTATATTTTTCCGAACGGTGCACAAGGAAAACTGCTGAACAGTATGATCGTCAGCCCGGGGCATGCGAAACGCATCTGGCGGGCGCTGGGAGAGAATCTAGCGCGGTACGAAGCGCAGTTCGGCACGATCAAGGAGTCACCGGAAGGGAGCACACCGGCGCCGAACGTCGGTTTCGTGCAGTAGACGCTAGTTCTTTCGTCTAAAGCGTGCGGCCAGGATCTGGCCACTTTCGCCGGCATCCTTGGCGATGGCGCGTTTCCGCTCCATCAGAAGTCCGGCATCGCAATTCACGGCCTCAAGGATTTGCTACTCGCCGTGGGCGGCCGCCACGGGCCGCTCTTCCCTTCGCAGCGGTCGCATGGAAAAAAACTTGTGCCGGCAGGGTGCGCAGCGTAGCGCCGGGAGCCCGAGGATCCGCCCGGGAATCCAAGTCACACCCGGCACATGCTCGGCAGAAATGCGCTGCAATTCCAGGTTGCCGCAAATCCCGCAATGAGCGTAGAAGAAGGTGCGAAGTGGCAAGAGCCGAGCGTGAAATCGTAACTCGCAGGATGCGCAGCGCCACGGGAGGATGCTCGCGAGACTGAAGAAATAATCCAGCACCGACCGGCGTTTGGAACGCCGACAGTTCGCACTGTGACAAACCGGGCAGCTTGTAAGGCTCGTGCTGATCGGCTTTCTCCTTGACAAGAGTAGGCGAAAAGCGCGGAAGTCCGCAAGAGAAAGTCTGCCTCTCGTCGCGATACAATAAGCTTGAGGAGCGCACATGCCCGATTACACCGCAGAACACGCCCGCGCTGGGGTCAAAGCAAAACTGCCCGCGCTCGAGACCTGGCCCAATCAATTTCCCGGCTACGTCATTACTACGCGTTTTCCCGAATACTCCTCCGTCTGCCCCAAGACCGGTCTCCCCGACTTCGGCACCATCACCATCCAATACATGCCAAAGAAGGATTGCATTGAGCTAAAAGCACTCAAGATGTATCTCCTCGCCTACCGCAGCCTGGGCATCTTCTACGAAAACGCCGTGAACAAAATTCTCCACGACATCGTGGCCGCCGTTCGCCCGGAGTGGTGCGTCGTCCGGGGCGAATTCACCCCCCGTGGCGGCCTCACAACCTCGATCTTCGCCCGCTGGCCCTCCCTGCACCCTCGCGTCAAACGCAAGCAATAATACTGTGGCCGTAGTCGCCTCAGAGGTAAGCTCGGTTGATGGGGGCCTGACCAAGGCGCCGACGATTCTGCGCGCAGTTCCTGCCGTGCTTCCGGCAGACGTTCTTCACTCGTTCGTAAAAACGGTCTTGCCACGCCCATCTCTGCGCTGGTAAGCCGCCTTGAGGAAACACCTGCGCGTGCTCTGCGGCATTCTCGCCGCCTGTGCCCCCGACGTTGGCGAACAAGGCGTGAACGTTGGTCTTGCCGAGCATTCGAGGAAAAACGGAAAAATCCACACCCGCGTGTGAGAAAAAGTTCTCATCCTCGGCCGAAAGGATCGCCTGCCGCAGGACGTCAGGAACATCCTTATATTGGATGATTTCCCGGCGTTCCCTCGCTAGCGCAATGAGGACGTGGCCATTCGCATCGTAGATATGGCCCATGGTGGGAGGCTCAAAGCGAATGAACGCGTGTGAATCGGGCAAATCCGTTCGGTTGTAGCTGATGTAAATAATCCCGCACAGGATAAGCGCAAGGGGGACGGCAGCAACCACGGAGCAATGCGAAGCAATCGGCTCTGCTTGTAAACCCTCCAAAGTCTAGGAAATAATCCGTGAAAGGCTTCACGGAACCGTCGAAAAAGTAGCTGAACTTTGCGCATGTGAACTGCTTCCAGCCGGAGAGCGGGGGCTCCTGGTTCTTGATACCGTACTTCGCGCACCTTTCCGGTGCCTTCATGTTTGAGGCAACAATCCTCGCATATCGAGAATTTGGATTCTGTCTCATATGGGTCACCTTCCCATCAGCGGTTAGGTCACCCCGAGATGGCATGACCAATCCATGCTACAGTGCTTACTATGATATCTAACTCCAAGAAGCTTGGAACGTCGGCCATTAGTTTGGTCACTTGTCTGGGCATTTGCCATCATTGGCACGGCTTTCTTATTCAAAGGCAATCCAGCTGAGTATTGGATTGAATCAGGCCTCATTATAGGAGCACTCACCTTTGTGGTGCTGAAGCGCCGGCGACTGGTCTCCCCTCCTAGATAGATTCCATTATTGCAATCCGCTGCTATAACTTCTTCCCGGGTTCACCAAAGGATACGCGTTACCCCGGCAATGGCCGCTGGTGTGACCGGCCACGTTTGGGATATCTCCGGTGTCGCGGCCCTGTTGGAATGAGAATGAGTCTCCGCCAAAAACAAAGTTAAAACCTGCACCCTTGTAAAACCACACCCAAAAGGCGCCACGCAATTCGAAAGCCTGTCCCACCCGCCAGGCAACGCTTATCGTGCGGATCGGAAAGTCCTTGTTTCTTGCCTTTTTCGCAGTTTGCTTTAAGCTGTCCGGTATTGGTCGGGCAATTCCCTCACAATGAACTGGAGGCGTATCATGCTTCTGGCACCTGGAGCGAAAGATCCCATCGTTCTTTCTTACCTGGCCCTCAGGAAAGCTGTCGGGGCAGTCGCGTTAGGACTTCCCTTTGCGCTCTCGATTCCGTTGTGGATTCTGCGACACCACCTCACGGAAAGCTCAATCAGTGGCTACTACTACACGGGGATGCGGAACCTTTTTGTCGGCAGTCTCTGTGCCATCGGCATGTTCATGCTGTGCTGCCGTGGCTATGATCGAAAAGATGAGATCGCCGGAGTTTTCTCTGCCTTTTGCGCGCTGGGCGTTGCTTTTTTTCCAACGGCCCCGGATAGCGGCGCAACCCCCCGCCAAAGCCACATTGGGATTGCACATTACATCTTCGCCATACTTCTGTTTTCGACGCTCGCCTATTTCTGTCTTGTCCTTTTCAAGATGAGCGCCGCGAACAAGACCATGACTCGAAAAAAGGTTCAAAGAAACCGCGTGTACACGATTTGCGGGTATGTGATCATCGCTTCGATATCACTGATTGCGATCCTAAAACTCCTTCTCAAGATAGATCACCTGGTTGGAAACGTCGGGACAGTCTTCTTCTTCGAGACGACCGCACTTCTTGCGTTTGGAACCGCGTGGCTTACCAAGGGAGAGACATTCTTGAAAGATGAGCGCCCGGGACCCTCCAGAACCGTGACAACCGACGGTCACGTCTTGCTCACTGCATAAATGAAGCTCGGTTAGGCGCTTTGCTACTACGCGATACTACTGCCGCAAGGAAAACAAAATGCTTGCGGCCTGGCTAAGCCCTTTAGATGCAACACTTACAAAAACAGGAGAGGGTCCCGATTATGGTTAACCAGGATTTCTTAAATTTCGAGATTCTCACATCCCTCAGGGGCGACGAAGGTCTTGGCCTTCTGAATCCATCACCAGCCTCTCGCAGAAAGCGGACCACGGTCCGCGAGTGACCATCAACAGCTTTCCACTGCTCCCAGATCTTTTTTTAACTTTCAACTGTCGACCTCTCCACCAGTCACGAGTCACCCCTCACGAGTCACGGTTCCACTTTTTCTTTGCCGCCTTGCTTCGCTACCTCCTTACTTCCTCCTTCACTTGCAACTGTAAACTTACAACTCTCAACTGCTTCTCCCCCCGCCCTTGCCCGCCCCCAGTTTCCGAGTACCCGCAAAGAGAAAAATGTAAAAATGTGTTGACACAAAGCTCGCAGTTGTGTTTCATACAATAGAATGAAACAGAAGAACATCCTCGATTCCCGCGATCGGCTCGCCCAGCGAC
>DATHIB010000149.1:0-27315 GCA_035490055.1 Candidatus Limnocylindria bacterium
GCCAGGGACAGATGGACCAGGCGGAAACCGAAGCCCGCCAGGCCCTCGAGAATCCGGTCACGCGAGCGCTGGCTTTGGCGATGCTGGGGACGATTCGGCTGCAGGAGGCCAGATATCGAGAGAGCACCCGCTTTCTGACCCAGGCCTTAGCGCTCAATCCTCATTTGGTGGGCGCTCGAACGAGTCTGGGAGACGCCTACTTGTTACAGGGTAGACTCGATTTGGCGCGGAAATGCTTTCAGGAAGCCGTGAGACTTGATCCCGGGAACTTCAACGCTCGGTTTGAGCTGGCCAAGGTGGAAGCATCTCTCCATAACTATCGGCAATCCTTGGATGTGGCAGGCCCGATCGTAGCTCAATTAAACGGGTCCGAGGACGGTATCCTGTTGCTGGCGACAGATTATGGATCGCTTGGGGAAAAAGAAGAGCTAAGCAGTCTGGTTCGTACCTGGCAGCAGTTGCCTGCGCCGTCCCACGAATCGTCCCTGGAGTTCGGCAACGTCTTGACGATGTTCGGAATGACCCTCGAGGCGAAACAGGTTTTCGAAGCCGAAGAAGCAAAGATCGCTGAGCATCCTTCCCCCACGCTGGCCTTGCAGCTCGGAAAAAGCTACTTGTCCCTGGGAGTCCTGGACCGTGCAGAGCAGAACTTTCAACGCGCGCTCGACTTGAATCCCGCGTGCGCGGCTTGCGACCAGGGCCTTGCCGAGATTGCCGAGCGGCAAGGGAATACTGAGAAGGCTTTGGCGTACCTGGTCACGGCGAAACAACTGGATCCTGAAGATCCTGAAATCCTATTCGAGTTCGGAAAAGTGTGCCTGCAGCGAAATCTGCTGGAGGATGCTTTGCTTGCGCTCGAAAAGGCAGTCGCGCTGAAACCCGACCGGGACCCGTACGTCTATGTTTTGGCTTCCGCCAACGTCGCTCGAGGCAACCTCTCCAAAGCTGCGTCGCTTTTCGCACGGCTACTGCAAAAGCATCCGCATGATGCCGTCGTGAAGTATTCGATCGGGGCGGTGAACTACCTTCAGGGCAAGTACCCCGAGGCCGAGTCCTTGCTCAAACAAAGCCTGCGAGCACAGCCCGAACAGGTTGCGGCTTCCTACTACCTGGGCCTTACCTATGATGCCCGTGGCCAGGACGAACTGGCTGTCACGGTGTTCCGCGACCTGCTCAGGAGTCACGCCGAGCATGCGCCTTCGTATGTCAAACTGGGGAGCATCCTCTTGAGACAGCACCACTATGACGAAGCCCAACAAGACCTCGAACGCGCGGTTTTGCTCGATCCCGGGTCCGTGCAAGCCCACTATCAGCTCGGCCTGTTGTTTCGCCGCCTTGGCAGAACCGCCGAGTCCGATAGTCAGTTTGCCGAGTCACGCAAGCTTGAAGCAGAACGGAGTTCGCAGACCGACTTGAAACTCCGATTGCTGTTACCCGACTGATCAGATGAGCTTTCGCCTACGCGGCAATCTCTCAGGATCACGGCGTGACTTTCTCCGCCAACTTGGCCGTTTGGGCTCCGTGGTGCCCGCGTCTCTACTGCTTACAGGGCTGCGTGACGCGGCGGCACTTCAAAGATCGCAGGCATCACCCGCCAGCCGGAAACCCCAGAGCAGTCCTGACCATGCGGCGGGATTTTATTTCACAGACGTTACCGCTCAGGCTGGTTTGGGCGGAGCAATCAACGTTTTTGGCGGCGTCACGCATAAACGCTGGCTCCTCGAGGAAACCGGATGCGGGGTCGCTCTTTTCGACTACGACAACGACGGCTGGCTGGACATCTTTATGGTCAATGGGACGAGATTTGAAGGCATCTCGCCGCAACATCAGCCTGCCAACTTCTTGTTTCACAATAACCGCGACGGGTCCTTTACCGACGTAACGGAGAAGGCTGGACTGCTTCGATCGGGGTGGGGCCAGGGGTGCTGCGTCGGAGACTACGACAACGACGGATACGACGATCTGGTCGTGACCTATTGGGGTGGGATCGTTCTTTACCATAACAATGGAGATGGGACCTTCACTGATACCACCCAAAAGGCCGGCCTAGGGCAGAACGGTCCAGCGCCGCGATGGAATACCGGTTGCTCTTTTGTGGACTACGACCGTGACGGCCACCTCGACCTGTTTGTTGCAAATTATGTGAATTTCGATCCTCGAGTGGCGCCTCAACCCGGCGAGAACCAGTACTGCAGGTATTATGGCCTCTCCGTCGCGTGCGGGCCGCAAGGGATGAGCGGCGGGACGAACATCTTGTACCACAATCGCGGCGACGGAACGTTTGAGGACGTCTCCGAGCGCTCGGGTGTGGCGGTCCCGCGCGGCCCGGCGGCATCGACATCTGTCAGCGAGCAATGGAATCCGGTGGGCTCTTTCGGACTTGGCGTAAGTGCGGCGGACTTTGACAACGACGGCTGGCCCGACATCTACGTAGCGTGCGATTCCGTCCCAAGCCGTTTCTACCACAACAATCAAGATGGGACATTCGAAGAGCTTGGCGCCGAGATCGGCTGCGCGCTGAATGAGAATGGGACGGCCCAGGGCGGCATGGGTGTGGGAATTGGCGACTACGACTGCGACGGCTGGCTCGATATCGTCAAGACAAACTACTCCGACCAGACCGCGAATCTATACCATAACAACGGCGACGGCACATTCTATGACGCTGTCTTCCAGGCCGGGCTAGGCGTCAATACGAAGTATCTGGGATGGGGAGTAGGCCTTTTCGATTTCGACAACGACGGGTGGCCGGATATCTTCATGTCGAACGGCCACGTCTTCCCCACGGTCGACACGAAGAGACTACACGTCACGTTTAAGCAGGCAAAGACTGTCTACAAGAACCTCGGCAACGGGAGCTTTAAGGATGTTACCTCGAGCGCCGGACCGGGCATCACTCAGCCGCACAGCAGCCGGGGGACTGCATTCGGCGACTTCGACAACGACGGAGACGTGGACGTCGCAGTTCTAAACATGAACGAGGCGCCTTCGCTGCTCCGCAATGATTGCCGCTCCCGGAACAACTGGCTAAAGGTCAAGTGCATCGGTACCAAGTCCAATCGCAGCGCCGTTGGCACTCGCGTGCGCGTGGTTACCGGCCAGCATTCTCAAATCAATGAGGTAATGAGCGGTTCCAGTTACATGTCGCAAAACGACTTTCGCCTGCACTTTGGGCTTGGCCGGGCCGGGCAGGCAGACTTGGTTGAAGTCCGCTGGCCGTTGGGTTTGGTGGAATCGTTTAAGAGCGTTAGCGCGAATCAACTGCTGGTAGTTCAAGAGGGTCACGGCATAATTCGGCGCGATCAATTTGGCAAGCGATAGAAACTTCCGCCGCGCGGCGCTTACCGAAAGAGTTGTCCAGCCCGATGGGTGGCCCGCACTTTGCGGACCACCCACCGGGGGTTAGTCATGCTGCAAGAAGGCTAGAAGAAGATTTGCAGCCCGAGCTGGACTCGCCTCGGAATGTTGCACTGGCTGCCGGTATGTCCGAAGTTCCCGTTGCCGTTATTGGGCAACCAGAACGTGTCCACGGGACAGAAGAAAACGCGGTTGAGGACATTGCCTGCATCGGCTTGGACCCTAACGTATCGGCCCTCGCCAAAGTGTGTGTCCTTGAAGACGGAGAAGTCCTCGTTGAAGTACCGAAAACCACGGACGCTCGCATCCTCTCGGGGAGCATTACCGAAAGCAAGCGGACCGAGACTGGTCCATCCAGCCTGGTTGAGATAACTGTCCGTCTTGGGGTCTTTGAATGTTCCCGTTAGTCCGTTGCCGACCTTATCGGGGAACGTTGCATAGTTAAAGAGAACCCCGCCAAGTGCGCCGTTATCAGTGGTGATGGACAGCGGCCTCCCTGACTGGTAGGTCTGCGTTGCCGAGATTTGCCAATCGCCAATGATCTTGTCCAAAACCCCCGACGCGTTCCTTCCGACCGGCTTGCCCTTGCCGAACGGCAACTGGTAGACCCAGCCGAAAGTGAAAATGTGCGGCACGTCGTCGGAACTCACCGAGTAAAGGTTGCGCATATCGCTGGGATTCTGCACGGGAGGTCCCCCGGATCCCAACCCAGTTTCCGAGCCGTTGTTCATCAGTCTGGAATAGGTATAAGCAACACGGAGCTGCAGGCCGAGGCTCATGCGCCGCTCAAAGCTAGCCTGCAAGGCGTTGTAGTGGCTATTGCCGTTTGGAAAATAGCGCCAGTTAATCTGGTGGTACTGCGGCCACGTTCTCAAGGACTGGGCCACTGTTCCGCTAAACCCGGGGTAAGGGGGCGTGTTAAATCCCGCCGCCGCTGCCGTCGCGTCAGGCACGCCGTTGGTGAAGAGAGCCCCGAGAACGCCCTGTCCTAGGGCGAGCACGCTGCCGGGGTTCATGTTGTCATAGACTCCGGCGGAGCTGCGGCCATCGATCAGTCGCGTCCCATGATTGCCCACGTAGGCGATATCGATCGCCATGTTTTGGCCCAGTTGGCGCTGAAACGAAATCGACCAGTTCTGGTACCGAGGCATTGTGTACGTTCTGGGATCCACGCCCACGGGGTTTCCGTTATTCGCTACGTCGGCCCGCACTTGGGGTGGCAATTGGGAGGCGATGAGGCCTGCCGGCCATCCGCAGGAAACAGCGAGCGCAGTGACTTGGGCAGGACATGCGCCGGTCCCATTGAAGTAGAACGCGGGGAATCGCCCGTTGGTGTTATTCAGAGCCACCGGGTTGGTTTGGTAACCGTCTACCGGGTAAGGATCCCACGAGTCCGCCTGTGCGCCGGCGTAGTACATCCCATAGCCGCCGCGAATCACGGTTTTATTCCGGATCTGATAGGCAAAGCCGAAGCGCGGACCGACGCTCCAACTGCTGTTGCCGATGGGCTTGCTGCCGCCAAATACCGTCGCGCCAAGATGGCCGACAGGGTTGGCAGCGGTGGGATCGAATGTGGAAAACTTTCCGTGTTGCTCCGACAGCCCTGACTGCCAGTCAAATCGCAGACCCAGGGTTAGCGTGAGCTTGGGTGTCAACTTGAAGTCGTCGTTGATCCAAGGAGAGCCATACTTCATCTTGGGCATGTAGCTAAAAGGTGCAGTGAAATTGGCGCTGTCCACCTGGCCCAAAATGAAGGAGGCGAACTCGTTCCCGGTCTTACCGGCCACAACGCAACCCCCCGCACATTTTGCGGCAGTCACATCATAACCAGCAGTTTCGTTCTGATTGAAATTGAAGTTGCCGCCGGTGTTCACGGCCCAGCCCGTTTGCGGGAAAGTCATGTAGCGGAATTCGAGCCCGGCCTTGATCGTATGCTTGCCGGTAATCCAAGTGATGTCGTCGAGGAATTGATAGCGATTGTTGATGTCACTCCCGCCGCTCGCCCAGGGCGTGCCGAAGTGTGTGTAGCCAATCGTGCCATTAAAATTGAGTTGAGGAAAGCCGGCGCTGTTGAATACCGGCTGGTTGGGCAAGCCAAGCCCGAGCTTCTGGTTCCAGCCCACGCCACCGGACAATTGGTTGCCTTGCATATGCCAGCGATCGTAGGCCAGTGTGGTGTGATTGAAGAGGTTCGGCTTGATCACCCAGTTCATCTGCAGGTGCTCGAAATGGTTCGTAATGCGCTGGAAGAATCCCTGGCCGATGTAAGTATCGTTCGCTGCGGAATCCGTCTGTCCGTTGTGCACCGTAGTGCAACCCTGCGGCCCGCCGCAGTGAGCGGTGCGCGGCCGGTTGTTCTGGTAGTACGTGTTGCTGACGGAGAACTTACTGTTGAACGTGTGATCGACTCGGAAAAGCCACGTTCTGACGTTGATCTTGTTATTGTCGTCCGAACTCCCGCCGAAGCCGTTGGCCCGCAGCTGGTTGCGGTCGAGCGCCGGGATGTTGGGAATCACAAAGGCTGCTAACGGGCTTCGCAGGGGGTCATTGGCGGGAATGATGTTCGCCTGGCCGACAATTGGAAGACCCGTGACGGGGTCGAATCCATAGCCATCGCGAACGGGTACGCCATTGACCAGCCGCGTTGTGGCAGGGTTAAAGATCTCGCCCTGGTAGATAGGCCGGCCAAGCTCATCATGCCCTACGATGCTCGTCGTGTCCAGAATCCCAGCCCCGCTGAAGTCGCCCGACCTCTGGGCCGCGTCCGGAAGAGTGTTGGCGAAGCCGGTGTTGACTGTGCTGTGGTAGTCGAGACCATCCACATTGACGAACCAGAATGTTTTGCCCCCCCATGTAATCTTGGGAACGGGCCCACCCACGGCAGCCCCCCAGTTATCCTGGGTCAAAGGCAGTTTCTTATTCGGAATCGTCGGTATGCCGGCAAAAAAGAAGTTCCCCGCGTCCAGCTTATCGCTGGTGAAGAAATTGTATACGTTGCCGTGCAGCTTGTCGGTACCGGATTTCGTGGCGTAGGTGATAAAACCACCGCTGGTGTGTCCGTACTGTGCGGAAAAGGTATTCTCGACGACCGTCATTTCCTGCACGGAGGGGTAGGGTACCGCGCTCTCCTGCGTCCCCTGGTGACCTTCCGCATAGCCGAAAGCCGCGCCGTCAAACCAATTTTCCGTGGCCATCGTCTGGCCGCCGTTGATTCGGGACGTAAATTGGCTGCCGCGGAAAATCGCGTCGCCGTTCGGCTGCATGGGCACAAAGCCCGGCTGCAGTTGCAGCAGGGACTCGGCAAGACGAATGTCAGCCCCCATCACCCCCGGTAGATCGCGATAGTAGGTGGAACCAATCGTATGAGATACCGTGGAATTCTCAGTGTTAATCAGTTCTGAGCCGCCCTCGACTTCGACGGACTGGGTCACCGAACCCAGCTCGAGCTTTACATCCTGGCGGAAACTCTGCGCGCCGCTCAATACAATGCCAGGGTGGGTGGCGTGCTTAAAGCCTTCTTTTTCGACCTCGATGGTGTACGAACCTAGCTGGAGCGGCGGCGTACTGTAGTTGCCGGCACTGTTCGTGCCCACAACTATTTTCGCACCCGTATCTTGGTTGATGATCGACACTTTGGCATCAGGAACCGCCGCCCCGCTTGCGTCGGTGACGATACCTGTAATTTCAGCCCGGTCGGCCAACTGGGCGTACAGGCTCTGCCCGCTGAACACAACAAAAACACACAACAACAGGACCACGAGAGTAGATGGCCGCTTCATCTTTACACCTCCCCCAAACTTACGCGCCTAACCTCATTCCGGCGTGAAACCCCAATGGGTGTCCCTGGTACACCTGTAAATGTTGGCTTCGAAAGCGATTCTGAGCCCTGGAACTCTCGCCGCTAAGTGCGAGGTTTGAAACCAAGCTCCCACCTCGAACCTTTCCATTTGGTCTGTTCCAGCTCCATTTCGATCGTTCTTCACGCGGGATTTAGGCTCACCCCATACAACTGCGATCTTCTGGTAAACGTTTTCCCAAAAGTATTATGAGCACTGTTACTCCTCCTGAGAACTGATGTCAAGAAGATTTTTTGAACGATCAAAGAAATTTCTTGCACGCCTGGAAAAAGGCTGCCTGGAAAGAAAGCTGAGTGGGCAACTCAGGCCAGCACTGGGACCGGTTGGCAAACGGCGGTTCCCCTCGCGAACGGGATTTCCACAGAGTCTCATCAAATACCGCGATCTATCAGCCCGGCACGACTAATCCCGGCGAGTCCTCGAAAGACGACAAGCCAACTCCTACCAACCCGCAAAGCTCCGGCCGGACGATCCATCCTGCCAATTATTAATGAGGCGGTTCCGAACCTTGGAGGATTAGCTTCGGTGCCATCCCGACGCTGCGTTATCATACTGGCCGTTGGCAGCCTGACCATGAAATGCTCCCTGTGTATTTCGGAACTGAAAATAGCCTTAAGAAAGCGGTCAGCCTGAATCAGGAGTCGGTCTGGGCCGCGCCGCGAAGGTGGGAAGCGTAGATCTCGCGTGGCCTGCTGGCTTGAAGGAGAGCTTTCTGAACTCGCACGCCAATCACCTTTTTGTTCTGCAGGAAACCGAAGGAATTGCTGGCAACCAGAAGATTCGATAGGCATGCCATGGGGAGATATTCAAATGCTCGCCGCTGGGTCGTGTCATTTGGGCTTTTCTTCTGTGTGACCGCGGCCACAGCCGGTCCGGAGGTGCAGTTCACCGATATCACTCAGTCCACGAACATCGATTTCAAGCACGAAAACTCCGCAACTTCCAGCAAGTACTTGGTGGAAACTATGGGAGGAGGCGTGGTCCTCCTGGACTATGACAACGATGGGCGGCTGGACATCTTCTTCACCAACGGCGCGAAGATCGACGATCCGATGCCGGACGGCAAGCTTCCGGACAAGTCCGATCGCAGGTTTTGGAACCGGCTTTATCATCAAAACCCCGACGGCACATTCACGGATGTGACGGAAAAAGCCGGCCTCACTGGGATGGCGCAGAACTACTATCCGATGGGTGAGGCGGTGGGTGACTACGACAATGATGGTTTCGAAGACATCTACGTGACAGGCTGTGGAGGGAACACGCTCTACCATAACAATGGGGACGGCACGTTCACCGACGTAACGAAACGCGCCGGAGTTGTCGCTGGCGGATGGAGTGCGAGCGCCGGGTTTTTCGATTACGACAATGACGGCAACCTCGACCTCTTCGTGACCCGTTATGTGGATTGGAGCTTCCGGAACAACCGCTATTGTGGAGAACAGAAACCCGGCTTGCGGGCCTACTGTCACCCCAACAATTTTAAGGGCGTCACGAACTTCCTCTATCACAATAATGGGGACGGAACATTTACCGACGTTTCCGCGAAGGCTGGCATTGCTAACCCTGAAGGCAAAGGACTAGGCGTATCTTTTGCCGATTATGACGGCGATGGCTTCACGGACATCTTTGTCGCCAACGATTCGGTGCCTAGCTTTTTGTACCACAACAACGGAAATGGCACGTTCACCGAAGTCGGCCTGCTCGCAGGTGTTGCCTACAATGAAGACGGCAAGACGTTTGCCGGGATGGGCGCGGACTTCAGCGACTTCAATAACGACGGCTATCCAGATATCGTTGTCACCGATCTTTCCAACGAGCGCTATCACCTCTTTCAGAACAATGGCGACGGCACCTTTCAAGATGTGACCAAGCAATCTGGCGTGGGCGGCGCGACTTTCGCTTTTTCCGGTTGGAGCACGCGCTTGTTCGACTACGACAATGATGGTTGGAAGGACCTCTTCGTTGCGCAGGGGCACGTGATGGACACCATCGAGCAGACCTCACCCAATTTGAAATACCTTGAACCGCCGCTACTGTTGAAGAATGAGTCGGGCCATTTCGTGAGAGCAGCTCCAGGCGGAGTTTTTCAAAAAGAATGGGCGGGCCGGGGCACGGCGTTCGGGGATATCGATAACGACGGTGACGTCGACATCGTGGTCAGTAACGTGGGCCAACGGGCCTACGTGCTCCGAAATGATGGTGGGAATCGCAGAACCTGGCTGGGGATTCAGACCGTCGGCAGGAAATCAAACCGTGACGATATTGGCAGTCGCGTTAAAGTGGTGTCCGCGTCAGGACTAGCACAATATTTCACCGTCAACACGGCCGTCGGTTACCTTTCGGCCAGTGACAAGCGGTTGATAGTAGGCCTGGGCGGCGATTCCACTGCGAAGTTGGTTGAGATCCGTTGGCCGTCCGGAGTTGTCCAGAGATTTGAGAACGTCAAGGCAGGCCAGATGTTGAACGCCATTGAGCCAGCCCAGTGATCAGCCGACGCAATAATCACCACTATCGAGGGCGCAGCTGGCACCGCAATAGTTAGTTAAATCCGCGCTGAAAACGCTGCGAACCTGACAATCTGCTGGGGAGATGGCGCTGCGGAAAAGCTTCCAAACGTTGGCGCGGACCAACTCGTCACCATTCAAGAGGGCGCGGGAACTATAGGTAAACAGAAGTTTCGATAGCTGCTCGCGGTTATTTAGCTGGTTCGCGATATCTGCCTTGCCATCGTCGCCGGTCGTGTGGTAAACGTTTACCCACCAAAAAATGCATTCGGGCCACCGTTTCAATTCTGAGGAGAATACCTACATGTTTTCCGTCGACCGACGCAGTTTCTTGCATCAAGCTGCGAATGCAGGCGTTGCCTGGGGTGCGAGTTCTCTACTTGGTGGCGCTCTTCTTCGGGCTCAAACTTCGCCGCTGAGCGCTAACGACGTCGTCCGCGTTTACGTGGACTCGCGTCGCGTTACAGCCCCGCTCGACCGCAATCTTTTTGGCTCCTTTCTCGAGCACTTGGGCCGTGCCATCTACGAGGGCGTTTACGATCCCGGTTCGAAGCTATCGGACACCAATGGGTTTCGCAAAGATGTCATCGGTGAAATCCGCCAGATGGGAGTTCCCATCGTTCGATATCCCGGGGGCAATTTTGTCTCGGGCTACAATTGGCTCGACGGTGTGGGTCCCAAGGAGAGCCGTCCCCGTGTGCTTGACAAGGCCTGGAATGCGATCAACACCAATCTGTTCGGCACCAATGAATTCATGGCGTGGTGCAAGGCTGCCGGCACTGAGCCCTTGATGGGCCTCAATCTTGGGACGGGAACTCCTGAAGAGGCAGCCGCTCTGGTCGAATATTGCAACCTGGATCAGGGAACAAAATGGAGCGATCTCCGCCGCAAGCACGGCTTCGCCGAACCTTATAAGGTGAAGCGCTGGTGTCTGGGTAACGAGATGGACGGCCCTTGGCAAATAGGCCACATGACGGCGACGGAGTATGGTTTGAAGGCTCAGGACGCCGCCCGGCAGATGCGCTACGTTGATCCTTCCCTTCAATTAATTGCTTGCGGATCAAGCGGCCCGTTCATGCCCACCTATCTTGAGTGGGACCGCGAAGTTTTGGAGCAATGCTACGATTACGTCGACGGTCTTTCCCTGCATCGCTATTTCACCAATGCTCCCGCGGACACCGGCGGCGATAGTTCAAAGTTCCTCGCGATGAACCTCAGCATGGAACAGCAAATCGCAGAGACCGTCGCAGTTTGTGACCTTGTGCGTGGACATAAGCGGTCACCAAAACAATTGTGGTTATCTTTTGACGAATGGAACGTATGGTATAGAGCCCGGAGCGGCGATTACACGAACGGGCATCACCAGGAAGCGCCTCACTTGCTTGAGGAGGTCTACAATCTGGAGGATGCTTTGCTCGTGGGTGGCCTGCTCAACTCCCTGCTGCGCAACGCGAACCGCGTAAAGGTGGCGTGCCTGGCCCAATTGATCAATGTCATCGCGCCGATCATGACCAACGCAAACGGCTTGCTCCGTCAGACGATCTACTATCCGTACAGCTGGGCGCTTCAATATGCTCGCGGTTCTGTGCTTAATCTTCTCGTGCAGTCACCCACGTACGAAGTTGCGAAAATGGGTCAAGTTCCGCACCTGGATGTAGCCGGCACCATCGATCCCGGGGACGGAAAAGTTGCGATTTTCGTTCTGAATCGTGACCTTTCGAAGCCACATGTCGTGGAAATTGATTGGCAAGACAAAACGCCGGGCCAGGTACTTGTCTCTAGTGTTCTGAGCGGAACTGATTTGAAAGCTTTCAATAGCTTCGAAGCGCCCCAACACGTCGCGCCGCAAGCATTTGATAAGCCCTCGACGACCGGCGGGCGAACCAAGTTCGAAGTGCCCGCACGCTCGTACACCGTGATTCAGTGGTCGGCTTGATCCGGGCTGTACTGACTGACCGCAAAAAATAAACGCCGCAGTTCTTCAAGTTGACGCAGTAAACGTATACCCAAGTCGTGTGTGCTAGAATATAATCCGTAAGCGTCTAGTCCAGGCTAATACTCAACGACTGTTATGGATCTCCGTGAGATAGCTCGAAGGGCAAGAGTTTCCACTGCCACCGTTTCCAGAGCGATTAACCACGTGTCCACGGTCAATCCTCAACTGGCCAAGCGTGTTTGGAAGGTCGTTGATGAACTCGGGTATTTCCCCAATACCCAGGCGCGGGCCTTGGTGTCCGGAAGAAGCCGCATTTTGGGCCTGATCGTATCCGAGATTACCAACCCGTTTTTCCCGGAAATTGTTCAGACCTTTGAACATCTCGCAGTGGAGAACAATTACGAGATTCTTCTTACCTCCACCGTGAACGACCCGAAGAGAATGGAGCAGTCGGTGCGGCGTATGATCGAACGCCGTGTCGAGGGCGTGGCGATCTTGACCTTTGGCATGGAGGAGTCGCTGCTTGAGCATCTTCGGTTCCGAAAGGTACCCTTGGTCTTCGTGGACGTCGGACCCGATGCTCCCGGCATTGTCAACATCCGGATTAACTACCTGAACGGCATTCGTCAGGCGGTACAACACCTGGCTGCACTGCGGCATACCCGTATCGCGTTCGTTGCCGGGCCACCACGGCTGAAATCCGCGCTGGCGAGGACGGAAGCTTTCAAGACTTCCATGGCGGAAATCGGCCTGCTCCCGGAAGTTATTGTGACGGGGGACCATACGATGGAGGGCGGCATGCGCGCGCTGGTCGAACTTCTCGGCGCGCGCGATCAACACACTGCTGTTGTGTGCTCCAATGATATGACGGCCATTGGAGTCATGCGCGAAGCGTATGATCACGGAATTACGATTCCCACCGACCTGTCAATCGTTGGATTCGACGATATCCGGCTAGCGCAATTCATGACTCCGCCGCTGACAACGGTGCAAATGTCGCAGAAAGAGCTGGCCCAGATTGCGTTCCGGGCATTGCTAGATGAAGTCGGCCGGGAATCGCGATCCACTCAGAAAAGCGAGTACGAACTGATTACCAGTCTTATCCTTAGGCGTTCAACGGCGATGGCCCGCCTGTTGAACGATGCACATCGGGAACAATAATTGTCCCTTTCCCACGCGCCCAGCGTTGAGAGCAAACTCTGGTGGAATCGAGGACGGACTAGTCATCGCTAAGCTTGAACAACAAGATATCGAGCCGCATCGCATCGTTCTCAAATTGCCAGACCCGGCGAACTAAACGCGGCTCAGCCGAGGCGAGAAACAGGAGGCGCACATGGATTGCCAAACTTCACCGCGAGCTATTTCTGCGGAGCAGCAGGATTGCCGCCTTCGAAGGCCGCGTGCGGCCAGTCGCTGGTCCAATCGATCGTCGAGATATGCAGGCGCGGCTTTCCGGTTTTGCCGTTGTATGCGTGGAACACGATAATGTCGCGACCAGGTTCCTGCAATATGGATTCACCGCCGGGACCCGCCCAGCGTTCATTGCCCACCAGCAATGGCGTGCCTCCGCCTTCCACCATCGGCTTGCCGCTGGCGTCTAAGTAAGGCCCCTTAACGCTGCGGGAACGGCCGACCATCGTCTTGTAGTTGCTCTTCACACCGCGGCAGCACAGATCGAAAGAGACGAATAAATAGTAGTACTCGTTGTGCCGGACAATGAAAGGAGCTTCGATCGCCTGCCAATCGGCGGGCAAGCCGGGACGTGGCGCGGGGAGATTTTTAGGACGTACGCGCTTCGCCAGCGAATATAGCTTCGTATCTTTTGTGGACAGTTTGCCGGTTTGCGGGTCGATTCGCCGCATCTTAATCCCGCCCCAGAAACTGCCGAAACTCATCCACACGCTGCCATCCGAATCGATCACAATGTTCGGGTCGATCGCATTGAAGTCATCTTCCTCACGCGAACGAAAAACCAGGCTCTCGTCCGCCCACTTGTAATCCGCACTGCCAGGATCCAAGGTCTTGTTTGTCACCAAGGCTATGCCGGAAGTGTTCTTTCCGAATATGGAAAATGCATAGTAAAGGTGATACTTCCCATTGAAGTAGGATTCGTCCGGCGCCCAAAGGTCCTGCGTTTTCGGACTCTCCTTCTGAATCCACTCGGGTATACCCTGAAAGACGAAGCCGCAACGCCTCCAGTGCAGTAGATCTTTCGAACAGCGGATCGGAATCTGCCCCGGAGAGTTTTTTTCTGTGACCGTCCCGAAGAGATACCAGGTGTTGTCCTCTTTTATGATCGAGGGATCGTGAACGCCGCCCACGTCTCCGTCCACGCCCAGCAAAGCGGGAGAATGGTGAGGGTTGTCCTGACCTCTGGAATCCCCGCACGACCAAATCAATAGCGTGACTACACCTATCGCTCTAAGGCAGGCCCGTCTATTCACGTCTTCCCTCTTCGCCGTTGCTTATCTCGCGCTTAAATTCCACTCGCCAAGTGGTAATACATATCGTTCCACCTGAGCTCCTTCACAAAGTCTGCGACATTTGTATTGCTGTCGATCATCAAACATTCCAGTCCAGCCATATCCGCGAAATCTTGCAAGTGTTCGGGAGTCAAAGCATGACTGAGGGCGGTGTGGTGTGCGCCGCCGGCATAGATCCAGGTCGTTGCTGCAATTTTGAGGTTCGGCTCAGGTACCCAGATGGCCCTCGCTACGGGCAATTTGGGCAAGGGCTGCTCAGGTCGCATCAGATTCACCTGATTCACGACAAGACGGAAGCGGTTCCCCATGTCAACGATCGAAGCATTCACAGCGCGCCCACTGGATGCGGTAAACACCAACCGGACCGGATCTCCTTTGCCACCGATGGAAAGCGGATGGATCTCGGCCGATGGCTTGTCATCGGCGATCGAGGGACAGACCTCCAGCATATGCGCACCAAGCACCTGGCCGCCATCTTTCAGATGATAGGTGTAATCCTCCATGAATGAAGTCCCGCCGTTTAGACCGTGGCTCATGACTTTCATGGCCCTCACAAGAGCCGCTGTCTTCCAGTCACCTTCTGCGCCGAAACCGTATCCATCGGCCATCAAGCGTTGGACTGCGATTCCCGGAAGTTGCGCGAGGCCATGCAAATCCTCAAACGTATCGGTAAATGCGTTGGAGTCACTTTCCAAAAGAAAGTGCCGCAAACCCAGTTCAATTCTTGCTGCCTCGTGCAGCGCCTTGCGCTGGTTGCCATTGGGACGCAGAGACTCCGCGACCGCGTACGTTTCATCGTATTCAACTGTCAGCCTCTCAATCTCTCTGTCTTTCACTTCGTGAATGAACCGTACTAGCTCTCCAACGCCGTATCCATTCACCGAGTAGCGCAATCGAATCTGCGCGTCGACTTTGTCTCCCTCGGTCACCGCAACATTCCGCATGTTGTCGCCCAGGCGAGCGATCTTCAAGTGCTGGGCGTCATGCCAGGCGCAGGCGGCTCGCGCCCAGACGGCAATCTCGGAATGAATACTTGTATCTCGCCAGGAACCAACGACTACCTTTCGCGGGAGCCGCATGCGGGCTCCAATAAACCCATACTCCCGGTCTCCATGAGCCGACTGGTTGAGATTCATGAAGTTCATGTCGATGGTCGGCCAAGGCAGCTCTTCGTTAAATTGGGTATGCAAGTGGAGGTAAGGTTTGTTCAGGGATCGCAGGCCACCGATCCACATTCGGGCGGGCGAGAAGGTGTGCATCCAGGTAATCAGGCCGATGCAGTTCTTCGAACTGTTGGCATCCAGGCACAACTGCTGAATGGACTCGCTGCTTGTCATCACGGGTTTGGCAACTATCTTTACGGGGATCAATGAGGAGGAGGAGAGAGCGCGAGCAATGGTCGTGGAGTGCTGCTCCACAGCTTTCAGGGTTTCTGATCCATAAAGATGCTGGCTGCCGGTTACAAACCAGGCTTCCAGACTCGAAAGATCAATCATTCTTAAGCCTCGACTCTGCTTGAGCGCTTGCGGCGAAACTTGAACGCGATGCTTCGCACAGGTCGCACACTTCCCTCAGGAAAGCTCGTCCTACACTGGACCTCGAAGGGGGCCATTGTTCGATGTGAGGCGACCGCTTCCGAGATTAGTAGAAACTCCTGCGACCGCTTACTTTGAGGGCGTGGCAAGCACCTTTCGTGAACAGTGGCGGGGCTGCAGCGCCTCCGCCGCTGGCACGGCGTTCTCTGGCAACTTTGAAAGCTAGCCCGGGTTTGCCCAATATCTCCGGGTTGCGCTAGGGCGATCCCCTCACTCCTGAGGGACCACCGCTCGGGGTGTGGAAAGGTGGTCCCTCCTGTTGTTGGTCGAAACCAGACTAGAACGTGATCTTGCCGCCTATCTGCCACCATCTCGGCAACGTCTGGCTCGTTACCTTACCAAAGTTTCCCCCGGTCAGGTCGGCGCCGACGTTTCTAAAGTTCGGATGGTTGAAGAGGTTGTAGAACTCAAACCGGAGTTGAAAATTGATTCTCTCCGTGATGTGAGTGTTCTTGTACACCGTCAGGTCTGTCTGCACGAACTTCGGATTACGAAACTGATTTGTCTTCTCGTTGCCATTCGTGCCCGCTGTGGGCGCCGTGAATTGTCCGGGCGCGAAGATGCCAGTGAGAAAAGCGCTCCGGGATGTTCCCTGGCTATTACCGGAAACGTTGGGAAAATCGTAGTTATCTCCATCCGCGTTGTAGTCCCCGCCTCCACTAAAAGAGGCCCCATTGAAGACGATGAAAGGATATCCACTCTGGTAAATGCTCGTCCCGCTGAGTCCCCACCCTCCAGTCAACTTCCCGACTGCTCCCAAACCATTCTGTAGGCCGGGTAGCTCGTAGTTGAAGCTTAGCGAGAGGCGGTTAGGAACATCCCAAGGCGACGGCCCGTAGTATTGGTGAGGGTTCAACGCAGTCGGATACCGGCCGGCGTCATCTTTAGAATTAGAGCGCGTGTACGACAAGTCAAAGAACCCACTCCTAACTCTCCCTCTGAAGTCAAAGCTTACCCCGTTGTAGTTCCCCACGCGATCATTTTGGGTATAGTTGATTGGACCAAAACTCGAATTGAGCCGCGTCGGAGCGGAGTTGGACGGTTTTCCGATCAGATCTCCTGGCATTGCATTGATGTCTACGCCGTAGGAGACCTGACCTGATGCGTTACCGAAACCAACGAGGTTGGCAGTGTGAGATCCGCTGTAAAGCACGCTGGCAACAAAGTGGCTGCCAATCCTGTGCTCGAGCGTGGCCGCAAAAATATATGCGGTGGGGGATACTACGTTCGGATCGATTCCCCCAATCCCCAACTGTGCACCCACAATTCCACCTTTGGAGTCTAGACAAGGAGCTGCAGGACACAAGGGTGTGCCAGCCAGCGCAGGGAATGTGAATCCAAATGGGGGTTTACTACTGGTACCCTGGACGAAAACCGGTCGGTTGGCCGGCGCATTTGCCGAGAAAAACGTAGGGAGGATTAGACCCGGCGGATTGCCGCGGAACTCTTCCTGAATGTTGGCGGGTGTGAGCCAATTGGAGTACATTCCGAATCCGCCGCGCAAAACCCAGTCACCCTTTCCGTTGATATCCCATGCCGCGCCGATTCGCGGATCGTAGGCTTTTGGTGAATGATTCAACGCGTTCTTCGATGGTTTGGCAATGCCGCTGGCCACTTGCTGCTGGAAGGATGAGCCGGTCCCAAGGAGGAAGTTGCCAAACACCGTCGAGGCGGACCGGGAATAGGGATTTCCCTGATCGTCGAAACGGAAGCCCAGCGTCAAGGTTAGGTTGCGCCGCGCTTTCCAGGTGTCCTCGGCAAAGAGGCCCCATGTCTTGGAAGCAGCGTTCCAATCCCAAAGTTGCTGCTGACCCGTTATGGGGTTGTACATCACTCCACCTTCCGTGGTAGGTGCGTCTTGGGCCAGCTTCAACAAGTTGTCAAAGCTAAATCCTGGATGCGACCACGGCCCCTGGAACGGCTCGACGTCATCTCCAAACCAGCCTTCGTAGCCCACCTTCAACACGTGCGCGCCACGAACATGAGTCAAAACGTCGCGCCAGTGATAGTTGTGCTGGATGAAATCGCCTTGCGCGAAGCCAACGCCGAAACCGACGTTCTGCCCGGTAACGCCGATATTAGGAATGGTGAAGTCCCCGGTTTCCGCGAGAAAGCCCTCGATGCGGTTCTGGGCAAAGATCACTTCATTCAAAGTTGTGGGGTTAAAAGTGTGTGTCCAGTTCGCCTGGAAGGCGCGTTCCACGGTGTGATTCGTGGTTGAGAACTGGGGAGTAACTGCCGCCCCGCCAAAGTGAAGAAGCGTCCGGAAAAAGCTGCCGTAGATTCGATCGTTCTTGAAATACTTGTCGACGCGGCCAAAGTATTGTTCGCCATTGCGGAAATTGCTGGAATTGAAAACGCCAGTGTCGATCATCTGTGTGGCGCAGGGCAAATTGTCTGTCGTGGCGGTTCCGCACGTGCCAGGGAAAATAGCAGCCGCGGTCTGCGGTACCCCGTTTATAACCTCGACACCATTATTGGTCGCTCGGCTGGGCGCATAGGTATTCAGGATCTTGGTCCCTAAGGTATTTGGATGATTCGCCAGGGCCCAAGCCGTGAACTGAGGGTCAGCAAACGTCAGAACCTGGTTCCCCGTAGATGCCGACGAGCGCAACGGTTCCAAGGCGAAGAAGAAGAAAAACTGGTGGTGGGGAATGATTGGGCCGCCGATTGCCCCCGACAAGTTATTGCTGTGGAACGGGTTATAGGCATGATCGGAACCGGGCAAAGAATACTTGGCATACATCTTTTGGTCGTTGAAATAGTCGCTGGCTAGGCCGTGGAATTGATCCGAGCCAGACTTTGTCGTCAGTGCGACCTGCAGGCCACTCCCGTGTCCGTATTCGACGGAAAACGTGTTGACCTGAATGTTCGTTTCCTGAACGGCGTCGGGGTTCGGCGTGAGATTCAGGACGCCCTGCCGGATGCTACTGGTGACGTCAAGTCCATCCACGATCCACATATTCGCAACTGTGCCTTGACCGTTGACACTGACGTCAAGGGCCGTTTCCGTAGAAAAGTTGTCCACGCCGGATCCAGGTGCGCTCCCACCCGCGTTGCCCAGTCCAGAGACGCCGGGAGCCAAGGTCACCAGCGAAAACAGGTTGCGGCCCCCCAGAGGCAAAGTCGACATTTCCTGGCTCTCGAGCGTCATTTGATTCCGTGTTTCCGCAGTGTTCACGAGCGGATTTTCAGCGGTGACCGTTACTGATTCTGTCGCTACCCCAACCTTTACTGCAATAGCTACGTTCAGGTTTTGATTCGTCTCCAGGGTGACGGTCGTGCGAGCCGTGGAAAAACCCGCGGCTTCAGCGGAAATTTTGTAAGGACCCGGGGCGAGGCTCAGAAACCGATATCCTCCCGAGGCATCCGTGGTCGTCGTAGCAGAAATATGTGTCTCAATGTTTTCAAGCGTAACCTTCGCTTGCGCTACCGCCGCGCCGCTCGGGTCTGCGACCGTGCCCTGAATGTTGCCAGTGAATTGAGCCCAGGCGGAACTTGCCATCACCAGTACAAGGAACAACACCCGGATAGACCATGAGACAAATGATCTGGCTTGCATTCGCTTCCTCCCCAAAAAGCCGAGCGCTAACTTCTATGAGATCTTTCAGAGTAAACGTTTTCTCGATTGCCCGGATTTATATATTCAATACTTCAGCGCTGTCAAGCGATTTCTATCCTGGATCGCCGTGACAAGGAGGAAAACGTGTCCTGGCGGTTGCGCCCCCTTCGGCTAGCTAGGTCTTAGACCAGCCTCGGTTTGGCACCCGTCCCGCCCCCTCCCTCAAGGTGATTAGTTGATTGGCTGGGAGGTACTTGAAGTTTTCGTGAAGCCCGTTGGGCCAGTACACATCCAGGTCGGCCGAAGTAAGGCCTCCGAGACCGAAATGCAACCGGGGATCGTTGCAGGAGTAGAAACTCGATTGGCTCAGCACGGTTTGCGCCTGGGTTTTCCCTCCGTAATGGGCGAGCACCCGGGCTCCGATAGCGCTGCGGTTTGATTTAACACCCTCCAGTTTCACCTTGATCCAATTATGTTTCCCGCGGATATCGTTGCGCAGCAGAGACGGGGGCTCGTTCAGGTTGACAATCAGCACGTCGATGTCACCATCATTGTCGAAGTCGCCGAAAGCACATCCGCGGCTGCAGCGCGCGTCTGCCACCCCGGGACCAGCCACCTCAATCAGTTCTTCGAACGTGTGATTGCCGAGATTACGAAACACGGCGCGTGGCGTCTTGTTCGCATATTGCGGCAGCTTTCGTTCCACCTCTGGGTACACGTTGCCGGTAACAAGAAACAAATCCGGATGGCCGTCGTTATCGAGATCCACAATTCCAGCGCCCCAGCAGACGTAGCGCGTCTCCACCCCAACGCGTGATGTCCGGGTTACATCGTCGAAATTCCCCTTACCGTCATTGCGATAAAGAACGTTGGCATCGTCGGCGAAGTGTGTCTTGAAGAGATCAAGATGTCCGTCAAGGTCATAATCGCCGATTCCCACGCCCATTCCTGCCTGCTCCGTGCCGTCGTCGCTGAGGGCCACGCCCCGCAATACTCCCTCTTCGCGAAACGTTCCGTCACGATTGTTCATGAAGAGCAAACTGGGAGTAGAGTCGCAAGCAACGTAAATGTCTGGCCATCCGTCTTCGTCGAGATCCGCCGCCACCACCGTCATACCGTAGCTTTGTGTAGCCTGCGCGATGCCTGCCTGCCGGCTGACGTCGGTGAACCTTCCATCGCCATTGTTCCTGTACAGCGAATGCCTTCCTGTTGGCAGTCCGCGCGGTCCACATTCCACGGGAATGCCTTTCCAATTGCAATTGGTGTTTTCTCCCGGAACTGGCGCATGTTCGAAGGAGAAACGGACGTAGTTGGAGACAAACAGATCAAGGTTCCCGTCACGGTTGTAATCTAGGAAGCTACATCCGGCTCCCCATCTCGGTTGCTCGTTCAAGAGCCCCGCGGCTTTGGTTACATCGCTGAAAGTTCCATCGCCATTGTTGCGATAGAGGACATTTTGTCCGTAGTAGGTGCAAAAGATATCTTCAAAGCCGTCGTTGTTGTAGTCTCCGATGCAAACCGCGGAAGCCCAATCGGCCGCTCGCAGGCCAGCCTTTTCCGTGACATCAGTGAATGTCCCGTCACGATTGTTCTTATAGAGCCGGTTGGACGCGTCGACAGGCGCACCTTCCAGCCGTGTCCCCGAGAGCAAGAAAATATCCATCCAGCCGTCATTGTCATAATCAAGGAAAGCACAGCCGCAGCCGGTGGCCTCCAGGATGTACTTCTTGCTCTCGACGCCTCCATAGATCACCGGCGCGTGCAGCCCTGCGGCAGACGCCACATCGACAAAGTGTGCGTTGAAAGGCCTCCCGGAAGGGGCCTGCCTGGGCAGGGGCTTCGCGGTATGCGTCGAAACACCTTGCGCAAGCAGTCGTTCGGCAGTCATGGAGATCGCTGATCCGAGCGAGAGTCGCACAAACGTACGCCGCGTAAAGGCCATTCCGAAACAGTTTCCTCAGTTGCTGATCTGACGCAATTTTTCAATTATCGCCGCGACCCCAGCACGAGTAAAGGTTTTGGCGAAAATTTGGTGGAGGCGTAGGAGAGCTCCTGGCAACTACGGCTGCACTGGCGGCCTGGGCGCAGTGTCCTCTTCAATCAGTTTGTAGCGGTAACGTTCTCTTTCTTCTTTTGTAGCTTGTTCGCGAAGTTGCGCGAGCCGCTTCAGCAAATCGGGAATCTCGGCTTTCTGCCCGGTTTTCCGTAACGCCTGAATCAAGCGATACAATGCGGTTTGATCCTTGGGATCACTGCTTAGAGCTTTCCTGCATTGGTCAACCGCTTCTTGGTACTGTCCGGTTTGCATGTACAGTTTCGCCAGCACACCTCGAGCCGCGACAAGTGTGGGCTGCAAAGTGACCGCCTTCTTCGCCGAGCGCATCGCAAGTTCAAACTCAGGCGCGCCCGGATCAGCACCTTTTTGCGAGAGGACATCCGCTTGCAGGTAGAGCAGCAGGGCATCGTTCGGTTTCCGCGCTAATTTTGACTGAATCGAGGCCAACGCGTGATCGAGATCGTTCGCCTGCACGGCCGCCAGCCCCTGGGCGGCTGAGCTCAGAGACTGGTTGGGATCCAATTCGTACGCTTTCTCAAAGTCAGCCTCCGCTTTGTCATACTGAGCCAACTGCACGTACAGGACGCCTCGTGCCACGTAGAGCTCTCCGGCATTAGGCCGCATCACCATCCCTTCAGTAATTACGTCAATGCCAACTTGAAACGATTCGTGGGCAAAGGAAATATTGGCAAAATCCAGATAAAGACTGACATTCCGCGGGTCAAGCAGCAGGGCTTGCCGAAGCGCGCTCACTGCTTGTGGTGTGTCGCCGGAATCCTCGTAGGCATTCGAGGCGAGCTCCAGGGTGTCCGCACGGGGATTGCTGGCTTCAAGCAGCGGCCCCAACGTGGCAAGGGCGTCTTGAGGTTTGTGAACCGTAAGCTGTACGGATGCTAGGAGTTGGCGTTCCTGTCGGTCGTCAGGGTGAAGAGCCACCGCCCTCTGAAAAACTGTCACCGCGTCATCAAGTCGTTTGAGCTTCACGAGGCAGGTGGCGTAAGCATGGAGAGCCTCGAGCTGAGAGTCGAGAAGCTCGCCAGCCTTCTCGAAATGAGGGGTCGCTGTGGCGCAGTTTCCTTGCCGATACTCCAACACGGCCAGCATGGCGTGGCCGGTGGGATCGCCGGAGCGCAATTGCAGCAAACGATTGAGCAGCGGCACAGCATCACGGTTGCCCGCTTCGTACTCGATTTGAGCTGCACCTGCCAGCGCCGCAATGCTGTTCGGCGAAATCTTCAGCGCTTGTTGGAAGGCCGCCAGAGCTTCTTTGCTGTCTCCCTTGCTGGCAAAGGCGATGCCTTGCAGAGTCCATAGCTGAGCATTGTTCGGCGACTCTCGCAATGCGGATCGGCTCAGCTCCACCGCCTTGTCGAATTCTCTGGCACGCAACGCCGAGCTTATGGGCTCGATTTGGTTTTCGTGGGTTTGCGAAAAGGCCACGGAATGACAGGCCAACAGGACAATCGTGAGACCAAGTTTCCTGAATAGAACCATCACAGATACCGGGCAGACGTAGAAACTCTGCAAGCCACAGGATACTTCATCTGGGAAAACGAATATAGGTAGTGTTTGACGCCGTCCCTCGGTCGCGCTATACATAGGTCCGTTGAGCAAACGATTGCTGAGAATCCTTGCCCAGCAGATTGCTCGCTGCACATCTCTCAAGCATTTCAGCAATGACGGTCCATCGGACAGTTCAGGAGATTTCGCCATGAAAACCAGGTCCAGGCGGCAGTTCCTAAAATCGGCGGCGGTTTCAACTGCGGGCGTATTAGCGATGCGTTCCATTCCTGCATGGGCACAGACAACGCCGAAAGGGCCCATCGTCCCTCCACTTTCGGTCTTCGGATACTCAAATGTGCAGCTCCTGGACGGGCCCTTCCGTCTGCAGTTCGACGAGAGCCATGAACTGTTCCTTCATCTCAACGAGGATGGGTTGCTCAAACCGTTTCGTCAGCGTCAGGGGATGCCGGCTCCCGGCCCCGACCTCGGTGGCTGGTATGACAATGCGGACGACTTTAACGAGGAGAATAACTTTCACGGGTTCATTGCCGGACATACGTTTGGTCAATACCTTTCGGGGTTGGCGCGAGCCTATGCTGTGACGAGATCGAAGCCGACGCAGGAAAAAGTTCACCGTTTGGTGCGTGCCTTTGCGGAGACCGTAGAGCCCACGGGGAAGTTCTACGTTGACTACCGGCTGCCAGGCTACACATTCGACAAAACCTGCTGTGGTCTCATCGACGCTCATGAATTTGCAGCGGATCCTATTGCCCTCGATGTGCTCAAGCGAAGTACCGACGCCGTTTTGCGCCATCTGCCCGAGAAGGCACTAAGCCGGGCCGAGCAGGAAGCCCGGCCGCATAAGACCGTCGCCTACACGTGGGACGAAACGTACACGCTGCCGGAAAACCTCTTCCTCGCATATCAACGGAGCGGTGACAAGCGCTATCGTGATTTGGCGGTGCGCTTCATCTATCACGAGTACTACGACGCGCTCGCAGAAAACCACAATGCCCTTCCCGGCAAGCACGCGTACAGTCACGTCAACACATTAAGTTCGGCGATGCAGGCCTATTTGACGTTGGGCGACGAAAAATATCTCCGCGCCGCCGTGAACGGACTGCGTATGGTGCAGGAACAGAGCTACGCCACGGGAGGATGGGGACCGAACGAAGCATTTGTTGAACCGGGCAAGGGCCTGCTTGCCGCAAGCTTGGGCACGACCCGCTCCAGCTTCGAGACCCCGTGTGGCGCATACGGGCAGTTCAAGATCACGCGGTACTTGCTAAGGGTGACCCGCGACTCCCGTTACGGTGACAGCATGGAACAGGTGCTGTACAACACGGTCGCCGGCGCCAAACCGATTCTTGCTGACGGCACCAGCTTCTACTATTCAGATTACAACAGTGAGGGTGCCAAGAAAGTCTATTACAAAGACAAGTGGCCCTGCTGTTCCGGCACTTTCCCGCAGTTGACCGCCGACTATGGCATCAGCTCATACTACCCTGGCAAAGACGGCATCTACGTCAACCTCTTCGTTCCTTCTCGAGTCACTTGGATGCAGAACGGCACGCGTTGCATTCTCACGCAGCAAACCACCTATCCCACATCCAACGCGACGCAGCTTCAGCTGGATATGGCGCGTCCTGAGAACTTCACGGTCTATCTGCGAATTCCTGCCTGGACGGACGCCAAAACGCGGATTTCCGTCAACGGCAAACGCGCGGTAGGTGACATTGTCCCGGGAAAATTCTTTGCGCTGCCACGAACCTGGAAAAATGGAGATCGGGTGGAGTTTGAAATTGGAATGCCGCTTCGCCTGCAAGCAGTGGACGCGCAGAACGCGAGTACGGTGGCACTGGTCCGCGGGCCGCTTGCCCTCTTTGGCGTTGGCAATCTGCCCGCAAAGTTTACTCGTGCACAGCTTCTCGCTGCTGCGGCTGCATCCCAATCTTCAGAAGACTGGCTGGTCGAGACCGATGCCGGGAGCGTGGCATTTCGTCCTTTCGCGGCAATCCATGATGAATCGTATCGCCTATATCAGAACGTACCGGTCGAAATCATCGACCCGGGCCGCGATTGACCTGGACTTGAGCGGCCTTCGGAGACTTTCGTCCGGCCGTACAGTCAATTCCACTTGGTTCGCTCTATCGGTCCGGGCGGAAGAGCGGAATTGCTTGTGATTGCCTGCTAGGGCTCGCATATCTCAGGGCGGTTTGCTTGAAGCGCGCATAGTTGAAACGGTGCAGAATTCTAGAAAACGTTCTCTGCTATGCATCGCGTGTACTTCCTCAAAGGAGAACCGCATGACTATGGCGAAAGACATGTCGCGAAGGCGGTTTGTGAACTCAGCGATCTCGAGCGCCGCTATTTCATGCATGCCGATCAAAGGGCTCTTGGCCGGCTATGCGGAGAGCGTACGGACCGCCGACGCACTTCGGCAGCAAACTGGATCGGTTCTGACCGACAGCGCCGCTTGGAAAGACCAAGGTGTCGAGAACCTTCAGAAATCGCCGTACTCCAAGCTGCACAATGTGCCAGTGCGCGCTGTCACGATCGGTAGCGGTTTTTGGGGCCGCCGGCGCGACATTAATGTCACGAAAAGCATTCCCAGTATGCACGACCTGCTCGAGTCTAACGGCCGCATGATTAATTTCCGCCGACTGGCAGATAAGAGCAAGGGTGATCAGCGAGGGCCCGTTTTTTCTGACTCCGACATTTATAAATGGACCGAGGCGGTGGGGTTCGCGCTGCAATCGGGCGACCGTCCAGAGATGCGATCGATGGCTGAAAAATTCATCGATGATGTTGTCGCTGTGCAGGAACCCAGCGGCTACCTTAACACCTATTACGTCGAGGATCGCGTATCGCAGCGCATGCTGACCCAAACGCAGACGACCGGTCATGAACTCTACAACATTGGGCACATGCTGCAGGGCGCTATCGCCTACTATCGGGGCACCGGCGACCGCAAGATGTTGGATGCCGGTATCCGCTTCGTCAATAACTTTCTCCTGCCGGATTACGGTCCCGCGCCCAAGAAGCCGATTGTTTCCGGGCACCCGGAGATTGAGATGGGCCTGATCGAGCTGTATCGCATAACCGGTGACAAGCGGCAACTTGATCTCGCAGCCTACATCCTCCAGGGAGACGATCGCCTGCAACTGCCAAAGCCAAGAACCATCTACATGTTCAGCGGGACGCCATTTACATCGCGAACCAAGCTCGAGGGACACGCTGTCCGTGCCATGTATGCTTGCTGCGGCGCGACAGACTACTATATAGAAACGGGCGATCCCGCCTATTGGAAAACACTCAACACGCTGTGGAACGACATGACGGGAAACAAGATGTACGTTACCGGAGGAGTTGGCTCGCGCGCGGCTGGCGAAGCCTTCGGCGATGCCTACGAACTGCCGAACTATCGGGCGTACGGAGAAAGCTGTGCTGCCATCGGCAACATGATGTGGAACTGGCGAATGCTTGCGGCCACCGGAGACGCGAAGTTCACCGATGTCATCGAAAGGGCGCTGTATAACGGTATCAATTCTGGGATGTCGCTTGACGGTACGCTCTACTGTTATCGAAACCCACTGGCATTCGATCCCTCCAACGGGGACAAGATTAGAAACCCGTGGTACGACACGACCTGCTGCCCACCAAACCTTGAACGCACCTTCGCTTCGCTGCCGGGCTATTTCTACAGCACGAGCAGCGATGGAATTTATCTGCATCTTTACGATAATTCTGAGCTCGATTGGCACCTGGAAAATGGCACGGCCCTGAAGGTCACGCAGAAGACCAATTATCCTTGGGACGGCAGCGTGGAAATTGCTATCGTGCCGGCGGAGGCTTCGCATTTCACTTTCTATCTGCGCATTCCAGGGTGGGCCGAGCGCACGCAAGTTTCCGTGAACGGGAAGGCCCTCACGGGCGCGAAGCCCGGTGAATATCTGCCGATTCAGCGCCGTTGGGCGCCGGGGGACGCGATTCGTTTGCAAATGGAAATGACCCCGCAAATGATCCAAGCAAATCCTCGTCTCGTCGACGACACGGGACGCGTTACCATCCAGCGCGGCCCTCTCGTTTACTGCATGGAAGAACTCGACCAGCCGAATGGAGTGGCGCTTACCGATGTGGCTGTGGATTTGGGCCAGAAGGCGGGCGCACTGTTCCACAGCGAGCTCAGGAGCGATTTGCTCGGCGGCGTGCATGTGCTGCGTCACATGGGCGCGGTTTATGACAAAACAAGCTCGAGTGACGCTCTCTACTCTCGCTACAAGTGGGAGCCGGTAAAGACCCGGCGGGTTCCGCTGACCTTCATTCCCTACTACGCGTGGGCAAATCGGCAAGCGACTCCGATGCAAGTTTGGACTCCAGTGCTAAAATCTTCGGCGCTAAACACATGATCATTTCATCAGAGGGGAGCCGGCAACGGAGTCACCTGCGCTACTGGAGAAGG
>DATHIB010000150.1:0-33710 GCA_035490055.1 Candidatus Limnocylindria bacterium
TCGCATGTTTGAGCGTTGGCGACAAGAAAACTTCTTCAAGTATGTGCGTGAGGAATATTTGATCGATGCCCTGGCCGATTATGAGATCGAACCCGACGATGCGAATCGTTCCGTGCCGAACCCCGCCCGCAAGGCGATCGAGAAGGAATTGCGCCGAATGCGGGCCCAGCTCGCCAAGCTGCGCGCCAACTATGCAGCTATCACCCTCGCTGCGCGCCTTCGGCGGCTTCCCCGCACTGCCGCCCAGCAGGCCAAGGAGAAACTCCGCACCGAGATCGCCCAGTCCAAAGCCCGCCTCGAAAAACTCCAGGCCCAGCACCACGCTCTTCCCCGGCGCGTGTCCGTGGCCGAGGCCCAAAAAGGACAAGCGGTGGTAAAACTATCCACCGAACGCAAGCACCTCACCAACGTGCTCAAGATGGTTGCCTACCACATGGAGAGTGATCTGCTGGAGTTGATCCGGCCTCACTACAAACGGGTGGAGGAAGAAGGACGCACGTTTATTCAGGCCGCCCTACAAGATGCCGCCGATCTCGAACCCACCGAAGATCAGCTCCGTATCACGCTGGCCCCACTCAGTTCGCCTCATCGATCGCGAGTTCTCGAGGCTCTTTGCCAGGCCCTGAACCAAACCCACACTCGGTTTCCGGGAACTCAACTAGAGATGCTTTACGCGGTCACAGCCCACCCAGCAAGCCCAAAAAGCGGACAGGTTTCCGAGGTACCATGTCAGGAGGTCTGAAGTTGGGAAGTTGCGAAAGCGCGCTGACGAGATCCTGGGTGATTCCTTCGCTCAGATATTCGGCGTTCGGATCACCCGTTGCATTTACAAACGGAAGCACGGCGACCGAATCCATGGTGGCTTCCTTGATTTTTTGTCCGCTGAAGAGCAATGCTAGCGCCAAAACCACGGCGATGGAAAGACCCGCAGCGAGAACACCCATGCGCAGTTTCATGGTTCGGGAAGGGGACGGACTTCCCGCTGTCGCAGCAGCGGCGGTAACACGCGTGGATTCCGTATCGCGCTTCAAGCGCTTCAGGTCTGCGCCGATTTCGGCCGCGCTTTGGTAGCGCAGGGCGCGGTTTTTCTCCAGTTTTCGAAACAATTTCGTTGAAACGCGATGGAAGATTCGAATTCACGCTGCTTGGATTGGGTGAAGTACGCTCAAGTATCGCGTGGAAGATGACGGCCGATGTCGGTCCCGGGAAAGCGACGCGGCCCGTGGCCATTTCATAGAGCATGGCTCCGAAGCTGAAAAGATCGGTCCGCGCATCCAGCTCTTCGCCGCGGGCCTGTTCGGGGGACATATACGCAACCGTACCCATGGCCACACCCGGGCCGGTGAGCGCTTCTTCGGTAGTTATTCCCTCAAGCGATCCAACCGTGGCTCCGGCAACTTTGCCGTCAGGGGCCAGCTTCGCCAAACCAAAATCCATCAACTTTGCCTGCCCGCGGTTGGTGATGAAAATGTTGGCGGGCTTAATGTCGCGATGAATGATGCCTTTCTTGTGCGCGGCATCGAGGGCGTCCGCGACTTGAATAGAGATGTCCAGGAGCGCATCCGTCGCAAGGGCGCGTCCCGCCACGCGCTGCTTGACGGTTTCACCCTCGAGCAACTCGATCACGAGGAAAAACCTTCCTTCGTGTTCCTCAATGTCGTGAATCGTGCAGATGTTGGGGTGGTTTAACGCGGAAGCCGCACGCGCTTCGCGGCGGAAGCGCTCGAGGGCCTGGGGATTCTTGTTGAGTTCTTCGATAGAAATTTTAGGGCGACGCGGCGGCCGAGCTTGAGATCATCGGCGGCGTAAACCACGCCCATGCCGCCGCCGCCGAGCTTTTCCAGAATGCGGTAGTGGGAGAAAGTTTGGCCGATCATTAGCAGGAATGCCGCTGCGCGAAATGATAGGGGGTGGAACAGAGGGAGTCAACGCATGGGGAAGAGGTTGACAGTCCACAGTTAACGGTCGACAGCCGGAGAAAACCGGGAGACAAGCTTAACGACGCTTGGATGTGTGACCCGCAGGCCATCGTTTAGCCCACGTCTTTCATGCCCATCTCACCAGATCGTGCGAACCAGTTTGGAGCGACGGATTTTCGCGGTCCGCAGTAATCAGAGAAAGCCCCTCGACCAGCGCGGTGGCTCCGATAATGCGATCCGCTGGATCTTTGGGATAAGCTGTTGGAAATGACATGGCGCGCGCACACGCGCGGCCGGTTATTGGGAAGACGACAAAGCGGGCTTCGACTTCCTGAAAGAAGACTCGAGGCTCATACCGAGGTGGATGCGGCCCTTACCCGCGAGCGTCGCCAACTCCAGGAAGGTGATATCACAGATTGCCAAACCGTCTCCATTCTTACGCGAAACTTCAATTGCCGTCCTGGCTTTGCCCGACAGCCTGGCAGGATCAGACGTCAGCCAAAGCACAACATGCGTGTCGAGCAAAATCACCAGAGATGGCCCCATTCCCTTGGCGACAACGCCGGGGAAACCACGTCGCCAGTGATGGTGACCTTGCCGCGAAGAAAACCGAAAATATCATCGACTGGTGGCCCGACCGGGACGAGCTTGGCCACCGGCTTGCCGTGTTTAGTAATCACGACGGTTTCGCGCTTGGACTGAACTTCGTCCATGACGGTAAGGCAATTTGCCTTAAAGACACCCGCTGCCATCTTCCTCATCCTGAACTCCTTTATAGCTATGGTCATTATACCATGGTCATATCTGCGCCGAGTTGAAAGTCGACAGTTAACAGTAGGATGGAAAAGAGAAATCAGAGAAATGGGGCGTTCCTCTGATTCGAACGCGATCTGACTAGCGCGTGGCGGCGCCGACGGGAGCGTTTACCGATGTGAGCCAGTTGTGGCGATCGGGCTTGCTGCCGCTGGTGATGGCGAAGAATTCCGCCTGTAAAGTGAGTGTAATCGGTCCTGCCACACCCTTGCCGACCTGGATGTGATCGACGGAGCGGATGGGAGTGATTTCGACGGCGGTGCCGACAAAGAAGACTTCGTCAGCGATGTAGAGCATCTCGCGCGGAATTACGTGTTCCTTGACGGGAATGCGCAGGTCTTCCGCCAGCTTCGTGACGGCGTCCCGCGTGATGCCCGGCAAAATACTGGTGGCCAGGGGCGGAGTGTAAAGCACGCCGTCGTGAACGAGGAACACATTCATGCCCGAGCCTTCACTGACGTGGCCTTGAGAATCCAGAGCGATGCCTTCGGTATAGCCGTTGAAAGTGGCTTCCATGCGAATGAGCTGCGAGTTCATGTAATTCGCCGCGGCCTTGGACATGGCGGGAAGAGTGTTTGGGGCGATGCGCGTCCAGGAGCTGACACCGACATCGACGCCTTTTGAAAGAGCTTCCGGGCCAAGATAGGCGCCCCAGCTCCAGCAGGCCATGTAGATGTCGATCGGTGAATTCAGGGGATTCACTCCCACTTCGCCGTAGCCGCGCAGCACGATGGGCTTCACATAACAGGAATTCAATTTGTTCAGGCGCACCAGTTCGCAAGCCGTGCCGGCGAATTGGTCGACGGAGAAGGGAAGCTCCATGCGGTAAATTTTCGCGGAGTTGATCAGCCGCTGCATGTGTTCGCGCAAACGGAAGATGGCCGGCCCCTGCTTCGTTTCATAACAGCGGATGCCCTCGAAGACCGAAGAGCCGTAACTTACCACGTGCGAAAGGACGTGCAACTTGGCGTCGTCCCAGTTGATCCACTTTCCGTTGTGCCAGATTTTCTCGGTCGCCTGAATCGGCATAGATGCTCCCTGTTCGGTAGTGCCACTCGCCATGGTGCCGCTTGAAATCGCAGAATACGGTAGACGGCGGTGAGCGTCAATGCGCTTCGCGTAGTGGAAGCGCCGTGTTGGGAACCAATTTGGCGCGTGTGGTCTCGAGGCAATGCAGTGAGAGCAGCGAGTGAAGCACAAAAATGAAATTGGAGGTCAGGGCGTTTTTCCGGAGGAAGAGCCGGGTTTGGAAGGCGCATTGAGCGAATCAAACATGGCTTGCGACTTCGAAATGGTACGGCTCGATTTGTTTTCCCAAATTCCCAGAAGCAGGAACGGGATCGCGGTGGCGGCGACCAGAAGCTTGGCTCGGCCGGGGATTTTGGCTTCCGGCTCCCAGCGGAAAAGCTGGGCAGACAAAAAGAAGGTAAGGATAGTCCAAACCGCAAGCGAGGCGACCGCAATCAAAAAGTCTCGATTCCAGGGGGCAGCCGACCAGTAGACAGCATCCTGCAGTTCCGTGACAAGGTAAGTGGCGGGAAGGAACAGGCCTACGCGCCTGACGACCTGGGGCAGATTGGCAAGCGGAACCGTCGCACCGGATAGGAAAATCAGGGGGAGCCAAATGAGCTGATTGATGACCTGAGTTTCCTGCATGGTATTGGTAACGCTGGCGACGACGAGGCCCAGGGAGGCAAAGGACATGGTGCCCAGGGCGATCAGGAGAAAGGCCGAGAAAAGATTGCCAAGATCGGTGACGTGAAAAATAAAGCGCGCCAAGAGGAGCTCGAGGACGACTGTGGGCAAGGTGAGGACAAAATTGGCGACGATGCTGGAGGCCAGCATGTCGCTGGGTGTGACGGGGGTGACGTGAAAGCGGCGCAAGATGCCCTGTTCGCGAAAGGTGACTAGAGCAGCGCTGAGACCCCAGAAGCTGCCCATTACAGTCAAGGCCATGACCGGCCCGAGAAAATATCGAACCACCAAGGGGATGCCCCTTGCGAAGACCCCGGCGTAGAGAAAGAAAAAACCGAAAGGCATGATCACGCTGAAAAACAAAAACATCTTATTGCGCAGCGTGAGCTGAATGCGCATGCGCGTCAAGGTGGCGAAGTTTGTCAATCGCGCAACCTCCTTCCGGTCATTTCGATAAAAACGTCTTCCAGGGAGGGCGAAGCGATTTCCAGGCTGACGAGTTCATTGTCCTGGGCTTCGAGATGCTTGACCAGGGAGACGATAGTTTGAGGCGGGCGTTTGGAGTGAATTACGTAAGTGCCGTCGACCTCGCGCGCGTCCGTCGCCCCGTCGAGGTTCTTGAGCGTGCCATTGGATTCCGGCTTCGATAGGCGCACTTCGATGCGCGTGGTGCCGCCGGAATGCGCTTTCAGATCGCGCGGCGTACCAAGAGCAATCACTTTTCCGTGATCGACGATCGCCACGCGATCGCAGAGCCGCTCGGCTTCCTCGATATAGTGCGTGGTCATGACGATCGTTTTTTTCTCGCGTCTCAATTCCTCGATGATGTCGTATATTTCTCGCCGCACCTGCGGATCGAGCCCGGCGGTCGGCTCGTCGAAAAACAGGACCTTGGGATCGTTGACGAGAGCCATGGCGAGGGCCAGGCGTTGTTTTTGTCCGCCAGAGAGCTGGCTGTAAAAGGTATTGCGCTTTTCTTCCAAACCGAAGCGCTTGAGCAGCTCCTCAGGGTTGCGCCGCCGCTTGTAAAAGCTGGCGAAGAGGCGCAGCGCTTCCATCACGCGAAGTTTGTCCGGAAGCGACGTGGATTGCAGCGCGGCACCGATTTCATGCTTCAGTTCCTGGGCGTTACGCTGCGGATCCAGTCCGCAAACGGAGACGCGGCCGCCATCTAACGTGCGCAACCCCTCGAGAATCTCAACGGTGCTAGTTTTTCCAGCGCCGTTTGGCCCGAGTAGCCCGAAAACCTCGCCTTCTTCTACCGCAAAACTGACGCCACGAACGGCTTCCACGTCGCCGTATCGCTTGACGAGATTTTCCACTTGGAGGATGGAATTGACCATGTTCGTTGCTCCCCACCACTCAGGGGCGCAATAGAAAAAGAGCGTATAGCATACCGCAGATTCGAGTCTGGCTTGTAACGTGAGAAAAGTCCGCCTGCGGCTTCACTTGTGAATGCGTTTTTTAGTAGTTCGGTGTTTCAGTGCGGGCTTTTTTGGCGGTTTCCAGAGGTGGCGTTTCAGGTCCACGCGATACTCGAGAATGGCGATGCCTTCGCTTGCGAGGAGTTTTCTTTGCAGGGAAGCGTACGGCTCGCGGATAAGGATCTTGCCGCGCTCACCGACGACGCGATGCCAGGGAATGCCTTTTCCGGAGGGAGTCGCGGCCATGGCGCGGCCGGCGCTGCGTGCGCCGCCGGGCAGGCGCAAGGCTTTCGCGAGGGCCCCATAAGTTAAAACCCTGCCGCGGGGAATTTGTTGCACGAAGCGAAACACGGGATCCCAGGACATTTCGAATCAAGCTCCAAGCAGAGATAGGAATCAACTCGCGCGGCATCGTAGGCGTCTTTCTACGCGAGAACAAGAGAAAAATGCCGCGGCCGGGTTTAACGCAGTAGCTGGATGCCGCGGACAATTCAAGAAGCGGCAGGGAACAGCAAACATCTAATAGAAGTGGCGGGCGGCGAGGTGCAAATGGGGTGATGGAACGAGGATGCGAAACATCGATGAAACACAGCAAAACAAGTGATGAGAAATTGCATGCTGTCTCCGCTACGTTGGACGCGCTACTGGTTGGATGCAACTTTTTGAAGCAGCATGCATCTTAATATTGACGAGCGTAGTGGAATACAAATACACTACAGGAGATGACGCGAGTTTGGGGTGACGTCATGGCTTTTGTCCGCCGCAAAGGAAATCTGTTCTATCTGGTGCACAACGTGCGCCGCGGCGATAAAGTGCGCCAACTGCACCTGGCTCGCCTGGGAGATCGCGCGCGAATTACCGACGAAGTGGTTCGCGAAGTCTCCAAGAAGCACCCGTTCATGGAGCTCAATTGGAGAGCCCTGCGCGAACAGTTGAGTACGCGAGTGGACCTCGCAAATCCCCACGCCCCCGCGGTCCAAAAGCTGGTTTCCTCTCTCCGAGAGCTCAATCTCGACTTGGCGGAAATCTTTCCGCCGCTCCTCCGAATTTCCGAATCGCCCGCCGTGTCACGGGAGCTGCTGGTGCAATTGCGGCTCTTGCAGTCGACCATTCAGGTCAAGCTCGACCAGTTTGGCCGTGGACGCGGGCGATTCAGCAATGCGAACCCGCCTTCGCGGGCTCGCTAGGAGGCGGTCATGAACGACAATTCAATGTCCATGCGCAGCCGAGATGAAGCGGAGAGCCTTGCACTCGACCCCAACAAGCGCAGCACGGACACGATCGATTTCCAGGCCGCGCTGCGAGCAAGAATTGTTGGACAGGAAGAGGGTGTCCATGCGCTAGTAGACCTGTACCAGGTCTTTCGTGCCGGATTGAACTCGCCAGGCCGCCCGGTAGGGAATCTGCTGTTTCTCGGGCCGACCGGCTCGGGGAAAACGCGCATCGTGGAAGCAGCTGCGGAGATTCTCTTTGGCGAGGCCCGCGCGGTGATCAAGATTGATTGCGCGGAATTTCAACACTCTCATGAAATTGCCAAGCTGATTGGCTCTCCCCCAGGATATCTGGGGCATCGCGAGACTCATCCACTGATTACGCAGGAAACCCTGTCGGCCGGGCATACAGACAAGCTGAAGCTCAGTTTCTTGCTCTTCGACGAGATCGAAAAGGCGAGCGATGCACTGTGGCAGTTGCTGCTGGGAATGCTGGACAAGGCCACGCTGACCCTAGGCGACAACCGAAAAGTGGATTTGTCACAAACCGTGATCTTCCTGACGTCGAACCTGGGCGGTGGTGAAATAGCCGAGCTCATGGAAGGGGGCATGGGCTTCATCCAGCCGACAGACACGCCGGTCGCTGGTCTTAACGAGAAAGTGGAACGCATGGCGGTGGAAGCGGCGCGGCGGAAGTTCTCACCGGAATTCATGAACCGCCTCGACAAGGTGGTGGTATTCCACCCGCTGAAGCGCGAGCAGCTTCAGGAAGTGCTCGATATCGAGCTGGGTCAGGTGCAGCAGCGCGTCCTGGACACCGCCAAGGGGCAGTTTCTCTTTCGCGTGACCGAGGCTGGCCGCGACTTCCTGCTTCGGGAGGGCACCGACCAGCGTTACGGCGCCCGGCACCTGAAGCGCGCCATAGAGCGGCATGTCGTCTATCCGCTGGCGAATCTGCTGGCCACCGATCAAGTCAACCTGGGCGACCTGGTGCGCATCGATTGGGATGAGAGCCACGACGGGCTCACGTTTGTACGCGAAGGCGAGGGCGCGCTCGTACAGGCCGCCTCGCAACGGGCCGTGGGCGCTGGCGCTGGCGCTGCCGAAGCGGTGGACGGGAAGTCTGCCGAAACCCCGAGGGAAGCCGCAATTGAAGAGAGGAAGTCGCGTGCGGCGCAGCCGGCCGCGGGCCCTGCGGCGTCTCCGCAAGGACGCAAGAAGCAGGAACGCTCGAATACTTAAAGCAGCACTTTAATTATGGCTTTGGGCGGGTCGAAAGATGCGCCCTTTTTTGTCGCAAGCCCTGACACAAGTCGTCAGTCCGCTGATGCAAACTGTTTCAACTCTTTCCCTTTTTGCGCAAATGAAACACCGTCTCACGGCCTGAGACAATTTCCGGAACTGCAAAGCTTGTATGTTGTTGAGTTTGCACCATTTTCCGATCCCCCGAAATGTGGAAGAGATTGGCATTCCCCATGCACTGGCTCATGGTGGCGCAAAAGTGAGACGCGCAACGCGTTCAGGAAACTAGACGCGAAGAAGGGTTGATGATATGAAAGCTGCCGTCCGCCATCAACTGGATCCGACCATCCGAAGCAATGACACGTGTGATTTTCACTCTTCCTTGCGCGCAAAGATCGTTGGACAGGAAGAGGGTGTGCAGTCCCTCGTTGACATGTTCCAGGTGTTTTGCGCTGGATTAAACTCACCCGGCCGTCCGGTAGGCAACCTGCTGTTTCTCGGTCCGACCGGTTCGGGAAAGACGCGCATCGTGGAAGCGGCTGCGGAAATCCTATTTGGAGATGCTCGAACGGTGATCAAGGTCGATTGCGCGGAGTTCCAGCACTCGCACGAAATTGCCAAGCTGATTGGCTCACCTCCGGGCTATTTGGGCCACCGCGAAACCCATCCGTTAATCACCCAGGAAGCCTTGGCGGCAAGCCATACCGAAAAACTGAAGCTTAGCTTTCTGCTCTTCGACGAGATCGAAAAGGCCAGCGACGCCCTGTGGCAATTGCTCCTTGGGATGCTGGATAAGGCCACGCTCACGCTGGGCGACAACCGCCGCGTGGACCTCTCCCAGACAGTCATTTTCCTGACCTCCAACCTCGGCGGAGGAGAAATTGCTGAACTCATGCAGGGCGGCATGGGCTTCGTTCAGCCGAAGGACATCCCTGCTGCCGGTTTCGATGAAAAGGTCGAACGCACGGCCGTGGAAGCGGCGCGCCGCAAGTTTTCGCCGGAATTCATGAACCGCCTCGACAAAGTGGTGGTGTTTCATCCGCTGAGGCGCGAGCAGCTCGAGAAAGTCCTCGAAATCGAGCTGGGCCAGGTGCAGCAGCGCGTTCTGGAAACCGCCAAGGGGCAGTTCCTGTTCCGGGTAACCGATGCCGGCCGCGACTTCCTCTTGCAGGAAGGCACGGACCAGCGCTACGGTGCGCGGCACCTCAAGCGCTCCATCGAACGCCATGTCGTGTACCCTCTTGCGAATTTACTGGCGACCGAGCAGGTTCACCTCGGCGACCTCGTGTGCATCGATTGGAACAAGGAGCAGGACTGCCTGACCTTCGTCCGCGAGGGTGAGAATCTGGTGATCCCAGCGCGCAAGGCGGAGCCTGTTACTCCCGCGCGTAGCGCTCCCGCAAAGAACGGCAAGTCTGCGGATGCGCCCGGCGTGACACTTTCGCCGGAGCCCACGCCGCGCATGGCTCGTTAAAACAATTTTCTTTTCTCTCTGATTCCGCCCGGGTGGCCAGCCGCCCGGGCTTTTTCTTTTCATCCCCACCGGGTGCTACAGTAACCTTGAACAGAGGAATGCCGTCCTAACTCACTGGGCTTTGGGGAGGTCATCGTGAGCATCCCCGGGTTGAAATGGGAAACTCTCAGCGGAAACGATGGTTGGGGGCTCCGGGCGTGCCGAGCGCATCGCGGCTTGGCGGCTGGCTTCTTCCTGGGCCTGTCCTTGCTTTTAGTTCCTGACGCGCCGGCGCAGCGTACGCAACTCAAACAGGGTTGGAACAAGTTTTCTCCGCAAGACGACATAAACCTCGGCAAGCGAGCAGCCACGGATGCAGAAAAGCTGTTGCCGCCTTGCAACGCTCCGAAGGTTGATGCTTACCTGACGCAACTTGGGACGCGACTGGCGCAAAAGCTGCCCACAGGTGGCGTGCAGTATCCCTTCGAATTTCATTGCGTGAACGACAAAGCCATCAATGCTTTTGCTTTGCCCGGCGGATATGTGTTTGTGAACCGCGGCGCGATCGAAGCAGCGGACAATGAGGCGCAGCTCGCTGGAGTGATCGCGCACGAGTTGTCGCATGTCGCTCTGCGCCATGGCACCAACCAGGCAACCAAGGCGATGCTGGCCGAAACGGGTCTGGGAATCTTCGGCGCAGTTTTTGGAGACACCACCGGTGGCGCGCTCCTGACGGAACTGGGCAGTTTCACGGCCGGCGGCGTGCTCCTGCGCTATTCGCGAACGGCTGAATCGCAAGCCGACGTGATGGGCACTCAGATCCTCTACGATGCGGGCTACGACCCGCGCGCCTTGGCGCAATTTTTCGAGAAGCTCGAAGAAGAAACGAAGGGGAAGAATCCTCCGGAGTTTTTCTCCGACCACCCGAATCCGGAGCATCGCGTCGGGCGCGTCGATGAAGAAGTGGAGAAACTTGGTGGCGTTCCACCAAACGCCAAGAGGGACTCCGCTGAATTCGAAGCCATCAAGCGAGAAGTCCTGGCCCTGCCGGTGGTGAAAAAGCCGGCCCCTGGAACGCCTGGCGCCGTCGTTGCCCCCGCGCCGCCTTCCCGCAGCTTCTTGGAGTATCAGGCGAGTTCGTATTCGCTCAAGTACCCGGACAATTGGAAGAAGTATCCCGAGGGCAACGGAGGCGGAGTTTCCTTTGCTCCCGAAGGCGGGGTCTTGGATGACGGCGGCGGCCATAGCACCCTCGCGTATGGGCTTATCATCGGCGTGGCGCAGGCCAAGGGCGATGCCAACGATGGGAAAGTGCTGAATAGTGCGACGAGCCAGGTGATTCAGGACCTTCAAAAGTCGAATCCGAGCATGAAAATCACGCGGCAAAGCGAGCGTTTGCGCCTCAACGGGCAGCCTGGGATTTCGACCTTTCTAAGCAATGTTTCACCCGCCGGCGGCCAGGAAACGGATTGGCTCGTCACCGTTCTGCGTCCGGAGGGTCTGGTCTATTTCGTCTGCCTCGCTCCGCAATCCGCCTACGACAATTACGACAAGACGTTTTCGTCGATCCTGGACACGGTGCGGTTCAAAAGATAGAAAGAGCAATCAACAGAGAGACGCTGAGGACGCAGAGGAGAGAAGAAAAGAAACGCACAAAAAATTCAGAAATAAGAAAAGGGCGTCCCGAGCGGGTCGGGACGCCCTTTTGTCTTGGGTCGTATGGGAGTCGGCGGCTAGCTCCCGCTGTTGCCACCCTCAGAGATGAAGAGGAACGGCAGAACTTGGGTGCCTTCCTGGCGTACGGACTGGAGTTCGCTGGGGTCGATCCCAAGCGCCTTCAGGATCGATGGTGCGGCCTGGGAGGTGGCCACTGGAGTCTTGACCACGCGGGAATGTAGATCGGGATTTGAGACGATCAGGCCGACGTTCGTGTCACCGAAGGTAAAGCCGCCATGCTCGGCGTTCTTCTTAGACGACCCGGTGTAAATGGTGCCGTAAATCGGCTGCACCAGGACGTCGGGCGTGGCGTTGTCGGTCAGCGGGCTATTGAATTTGAGATTGATCTAGGCTCCGGCCATCACCTCATCGATGAAGAGTGCTCCGGCATTGGCGTTCAAGTAGGAGGCAACCGCAGCTGTCTGGGTCTGGTCCTGCAGCCAGATGAGCGCCATATCGTCGTCCTGAACGAAGCCGCACGGGCCGGTGCTGCAGTTGTTGGCGTTGGCGACGGCCCCTGGATCGGCAGTGGCGCCCTGCTTGATCGCAAGAGCCGCAACCAAGTCCGCGAAGTGGCCCGGCTTATTGGTTTTCACGGGATTGATCGGTGACTGGCCGTGTTTGGCGCTGACGATGAAGAGGGTCGAATCGTAGATGCGCTGAGCTTTGAGCGCCAGGATCATGCTGCCCAGCGCCGCGTCGGTTTTCTGCAGCCCGTAGGCGAGGACAGCGGTCGGAGTGCCCGCGCCATCCGCGTATCCTCCCGGCTGCCCGTTAAAGAGTGTGTCCGCCAGGCAACTGTCATCGGAATTGTCTTTTTCCAGCTTCTGCCCTACGCGGACGGCTTGGAAATTCATCCCGAACACTGCGGCACGCTAGGTCCAGGTGCTCCATCGTGGTTCAGTCCCTTGATTTCGTTCAGGATCCCTTGAGCTTTCAGAGCGTCATTGTTCACGGTGCAAACGACGCTCACCGTGTTGTCGAGTCCGCCGACGTTGGTGAGCTCCGGCGTGTATAGATCATCCACGCCCTTGCCGGAAGGATCGTTCACCAGGTCATAGGCGGGATGCTTGTCCGCCCAGGCGGTGTGGCCGCCTTGGGCCTTAACGACTTCGAAGATGGTGTTGCTCCTGATCGCATCGTGCGGATACAGCGGGACGCACTGACCCTGTGAGTTGATATGCCGGGGCAGGGCAGTTGGATCAATGACATTCAGCGAAACGGGCGGATTACCTGTGTACTTGTCAATGCTTTCGTCAAACACCTGCATGTTACCCGGTTGCCCCGAGCAAGTCGTGTTCGTCGGGTCGAAAATGCCGCGATTGTAGCTGACGTCATAGAACAGCCCGTGGCTGGCTGGTGAGCCACCGGTCACCAAAGCCAAGAGACCCGGAAAGGAATCCGAGTTTGCAGGCGTCCGTGCGTTAGAGTAGGTGATGCCATGACCGGAGAGCTCGGCTAGGGCAGAGTTGGGGTGGCTTTCGACGTAGCGCGCCACGTCGAGGGCGTGCAATCCGTCCACGCTGATCAATAGAACATGCTTGATTTTGTGTCCTCCGCCGAGCCCATCGTTGGCGCGCGCCGGAGCCGGAATTGTGGCGCCGATCAGCCCGGCCGACAGGGCAACTGCTAGTAATCTTTGTTTCAAGGAAATCTCCTTTTTGCTGGAAAGCGAGTGGAAACGAACGTCCCGGCGTAGAGAGTAGGCACGGCGTGTTACCGCAAGGAGAAAGGAAGATGTCGGTTGCGTGAAACGAGAAGAAAATGCGCAAAGAAAAAATTCAGATATCAGTGACTAAGTACTGGCAATACCGAACCTGGTGCATCGGGAATTTCTTCCCCGTTCACTTGTTTTGCGTCTGAAGTCCCGCGTTGTGATCGGCTTGGCGCATCCGATAGACCTCCGCGGCGCGTTGCAGGGCTTCCGTAATGCTCGCGCAGATATTCTCCTCGCCGACGTGCCTTTCGAAATCGGACTGCTTCATCAATTGCGAGGGTTGTTCGCGGGCGCCGCACAAAAGCAGGGAGCGCCCCGAAGCTTGCAGGGAGTCCGCCAGGTCGCGGATAGCGCCGAGTCCGGTAGCATCGATCGCGGTCATATTTCGCAAGCGCAGGATAACAATGGGTGGCAGGGTGTCGATGGAATGGAGGATGTCGGAAAACTTGTCGGTGGCTCCGAAAAGAAACGGTCCGTGAATCCGGTAAACAATCGCATAGTCGGGGATGTCTTTTCCCTGAAGGACGTGCACGCGACTGTCTTCGACATAGTCTTTTGTGACGGGACTCACCGTGGTAGTTCTCGAAACCTTGCGAATAAACGTCAGAGCCGCCAGGACCATGCCCACTTCCACAGCAAACGTCAGATCAGTCACGACGGTCAATGTCAGCGTCAGCAGCCACACCGCGATGTCTGCCTTGCTCAGCTTCAAAATCTCCGGGATCTCCTCCCAATCGCCCATGTTGTACGCCACAATCATCAGAATCGCGGCCAAGGCCGCGAGAGGGACGTTTTTCACCAGCGGCGCAGCAAACAGAACGATCGCCAACAGCGTCAACGCGTGAATGATCCCTGCAACGGGCGTCTTCGCGCCGGCGCGGACGTTGGTGGCCGTGCGGGCAATGGCTCCCGTGGCGGGGAGCCCGCCGAACAATGGTGATACGATATTCGCGACGCCTTGGCCAATCAGTTCCATGTTTGGATTGTGCTTGTCGTTGCTCATACGATCGGAGACGACCGCGGACATGAGCGACTCGATGGCGCCCAGCATCGCCACGGTGAAAGCCGATGACAAGAGTTGCCGAAAGATGTCGTAGTGGAAATGCGGAAAAGCCAATTTCGGCAGGCCGCTGGGAATTCCCCCAAAGCGCGTGCCGATAGTTTCTACAGGAAGATGCAGAAACAGGACGGCAGCGGTCGCGCCGAACGTGACCAGGATGGCGCCCGGGATTTTCCGGGCGTACTTCAGGCAGTAAACCATCGTCGCAATCGAAAGGATAGACACGGCCGTTGCCGGTACTGAAAAAGTATTCCACGCCTGCCCAAAGGCCATCATGCGGTGAAAGAAATCACCAGGGACGTGATCCATCTTCAAACCGAAGAAGTCGCGAATCTGCGTGCTGGCGATGAGGATGGCGATGCCGTTGGTGAAGCCGACGACGACCGGCCGGGGAAAGTATTTCACCATTGCGCCCATGCCAGTTACACCCAGCAGCACGAGGAGCACCCCCGCCATCATCGTGCACATAAACAGGCCGTCGATCCCGTGCTTGGCGACAATGCCCGCCACAACTACAACGAATGCGCCCGTGGGTCCGCCAATCTGTGTTTTAGATCCGCCCAGCGCGGAGATGAGAAAGCCTGTCACAATCGCGCAATACAGTCCCGCTTGGGGCGAGAGACCGGATGCGATGGCAAACGCCATCGCCAGCGGCAGGGCGACGAGGCCTACGGTCACGCCGGCGATGAGGTCAGACACAAATTTGTGGCGATCGTAGTCGCGCAGCAAGATTATTGATTTCGGAAGCCAGGCTTCGACGGCGGATATCATGCGGTTTTCGGTCCAGCGAAGAAAAGGTCTATGCAGATTCTAGCAAGTAGCAAGCAGGATGACCGCGCAGCGAAGTGGACGTGTGCCTTGAAGGGAATCTCGGGCTGTTGCATCCCTTAAACCGTTGTCCTCTTCGCTCAGTCCGCGGCTTCGCTGCGTGGGGCAGCCGGCTTCCAGCGCAAAATTGGTTTGCGAGCGGCGCCGACTTCGTCGAGGCGGCGGACGCGCGTGGTGTGCGGCGCGGTCTTCACAATTTCCGGCTTCGTCGCGGCTTCTTCCGCGATGGCTTTCATCGCATCGATAAAAAGGTCGCATTCCTTCTTGGATTCGGATTCTGTCGGCTCGATCATCATCGCTCCTGCCACAATCAGCGGAAACGCCGTGGTGTAGGGATGAAAGCCGTAGTCGATCAATCGTTTTGCGATGTCCATGGTGTTCACGCCGCTTTTCTTTTGAATGGCGTCGCTGAACACCACTTCGTGCATCGAGGGCAGGGAATAGGGCAATTCGTATACGTCCTCAAGGTGCTTTCGAATGTAATTCGCGTTCAGAACGGCGTCTTCCGTGGCTTGCCGCACTCCCGGGCCGTAGGCGAGAATGTACGCCAGCGCGCGAACCAGCACGCCAAAATTGCCGGCGAATGCTTTCACTCTGCCGATGGAATCCGGACGCACCGGTTCCAGCGCCAGCCGCCCGCCTTCTTTTTCCACCAGAATTGGCACTGGCCGGAAAGGCTCAAGCATTTTCTTCATCGCCACCGGACCTGCGCCGGGGCCTCCGCCGCCGTGCGGGGTGGAAAACGTCTTGTGCAGGTTCAAGTGCATCACATCAACGCCAAGGTCGCCCGGCCGCGTCACTCCCGTGAGCGCGTTCATGTTCGCGCCGTCCATATACAGCAGCGCGCCTTTGGCGTGCAGGATTTCCGCGATCTCTGGAATCCGCTGCTCAAAAATTCCCAGCGTCGATGGATTGGTGATCATCAGCGCGGCAACGTCTCCGGTCACCAGGTCGCGGAGCTTATCAACGTCAATCTGTCCGTGCGATTCGGACTTGATGTTTTCCACTTCGTAGCCCGCGATCACCGCCGTTGCCGGATTCGTTCCGTGCGCGGAGTCTGGAATCAGTACCTTTTTCCGCGGATTCCCTTGCTTCTCAAGATATGCGCGAATCAGCAGCAGGCCGGTCATCTCGCCATGCGCCCCGGCTGCCGGCTGGAGCGTGATAGCATCCATGCCGGTGATTTCCAGCAGGCACTTTTCGAGCAGCCGCAGAATCTTGAGGCAGCCTTGCGAAAGCTCCTGCGGTTGATAGGGATGCTCCGTGGCAATGCCATCGAGCCGGGCCACGAATTCATTTACGCGCGGGTTGTACTTCATCGTGCAGGAGCCGAGCGGATACATGCCCAGGTCGATGGCGTAGTTCCACGTCGAAAGGCGCGTGAAGTGGCGAAGAACTTCGATCTCGCTCACTTCGGGAAAACCTTCGATGCCCGCGCGCCGGTGATTCGCGCCGAGAGCCTTGGCGGGATCGGCGGCAGGCACATCCAACGGCGGCAATTCGAACGCGCGCTTTCCCGGCGAGGATTTCTCAAAGATCAGCCCTTCGTTCTGGTTGGTGTGGCGCGATGCTTTCTTGATTTTTGTGTTCATTTCCGTGATTTAGCCTGCGCTTGCCCGCGTTGTGTCCACCGTCTGCGGCGGGCCATTTTACTTTTTCGTGGCGCAGCATGCTGCGCCACGACAAGGATACGTTCCCTTAAATGGGTCTCTGCAGTGCGCTCTTCAGCGCCCCGGCAAACCGTTCGATCTCTGCGCGCGTCGTTGTTTCCGTGACGCACACCAGCGCGCGCTTGGTCAATTCCGGATAAGCCGTGCCTAGCGCAAGCGGTCCGATGATTTTCTCGCGCAAGAGCTGCCCATTGAGTAGCTTCACCGAGCGCGGAAGCTCGATCGTGAACTCGTTGAAGAACGGCGCGTCAAAGGTGCGCCGGACGCCGGGAATCTTCAGCAATTCCGAAAGCGCGAACTGCGCCTTCGACAAGTTCTGTTCGGCCATCTCGCGTAAACCTTCTTTGCCGAGCAGTGTCAGGTGGACCGTGGCGGCCAGCGCGCAGAGCGCCTGGTTGGTGCAAATGTTCGAAGTGGCCTTCTCGCGGCGGATGTGCTGCTCGCGTGTTGCGAGCGTCAGCACGAATCCACGCTGGCCCTCGGAATCCGTCGTTTGTCCCGCGAGCCGCCCAGGCATTTGCCGCACAAACTTATCCCGTGAAGCAATCACGCCCGCGAAAGGCCCGCCGTAACTCGGCGGCAGCCCGAAACTCTGGCCTTCCATCGCCACGATGTCCGCTTCCGCAGGCGGCTTGACCAGCCCGAGGGATACACCTTCCGCAATCGCGACTACAAACATCGCACCAGCCGCGTGCGTAAAATCCGCCAGCGTCGCATACGATTCGATCACTCCGAAAAAGTTCGGCGATTGCACGACGACTGCCGCGATGTCATCTTTCAGGGTTGCCTGCAACGCTCTTGCATCCACCGTTCCGCTCGTTGTAAACGGAATCTCCTCCACGCGCAAACCTGAATTTTTCGCGTAGGTCTTCAGCACGTCGCGGTACTCCGGATGCACGGATCGCGCCACCAGCACGCGCCGCCGGCTCGTCAGGCGCTCCGCCATCAGCACGGCTTCCGTGGTAGCCGTCGAGCCGTCGTACATCGACGCGTTTGCCACTTCCTGCCCCGTGAGCTGGCACATCAGCGTCTGAAACTCGAAAATTGACTGCAGTGTGCCCTGCGTGATTTCCGCCTGATAGGGCGTGTAGGAGGTGAGGAACTCTCCGCGCTGGATGATAGCGTCCGTCACCACGGAGCGCAGATGATTGTAGACGCCTGCGCCGAGAAAACTCGTGTACCCGTTCGAATTCTCCGCCGCGCGGTCTTTGAAATACTGGATGACCTCGGCTTCCGAATATGGTCCGGGGATGTTCAACGCTTCGCGCAAGCGAAAACGTTCGGGAATGCTGGAAAACAGTTCGTCGATCGATTTTGCGCCGACGGCGGCGAGCATCTCCTGCCGCTCGGCGGGGCTCTTCGGGAGGTAGCGCATCAGGCCGAGGCTTCCTTACCTTTGGCCGCGATGTAGGCCTCGTAGGCAGCCGCGTCCATCAGCCCGCTGAGCTCAGCGGCGTTCGTCAGGCGCACTTTGATCAGCCACGCCGCGCCGTGCGGATCGCTATTGATTTTCTCGGGCGTATTCTGAAGTTCGCCATTGGCTTCGATCACTTCTCCCGCAACCGGCGCGTAAATCTCGCTGACCGCCTTTACCGACTCCACCGTGCCAAAAGACTTTCCCGTTTCGATTTTCGCTCCGGGCTTGGGCAGCTCGACGAAGACCACGTCGCCCAGTTCATGTTGCGCGTAGTCAGTGATCCCGATCGTTGCGAGTCCGCCCTCCACGTTGATCCACTCATGTTCTTTGGTATAGCGGTAATTCTTCGGATAGGCCATCATGTCACTCCTTGGATTCTTTTGCGTCCGATCAGGATTCGCGCGGCGCCGCTGCCTTCTTCGGCCGCTTGTAGAACGGCGTCGGGGCCACCTGCGCCTTGCACTTCTGCCCTCGAATCTCCACGTACAAAACCGTGCCCACCGCAGAATACGCCGGCGGCACATAAGCCAGCGCAATGTTTTTTCGCAGCGTCGGCGAAGGCGAGCCGCTCGTCACCACGCCGATGGCATCGCCTGCTTGATTGCAGCAGCAATATTCGTCGCGCGCAATTCCGCGGTCCACCATCTCGATCCCTACCAGCGTGCGCCGCAATCCCGCCGCTCTCGCCTGCTCCAGCGCCGCGCGTCCCACGAAATCGCCTTTTTCCATCTTGCAGTAGCGATCCAGCCCGGCTTCCCACACATTGATCTTGTCGCTGATCTCGTGCCCGTACAGCGCCATCTTTGATTCCAGCCGCAGCGTATTCCGGCACCCCAGGCCGCAGGGAACGGCGGCGAATTCGCGCCCCGCTTCCATCACCTGATTCCAGACATTCTCACTGGTCGCCACATCGGAGGGCACATAAATCTCAAAACCATCCTCGCCTGTGTATCCCGTGCGCGCGATCAGTGTGTTTTTCAAACCGCAGACCGTTCCATGCGTGAACCAGTAATTCTTGATGCCGTTCAACTCCACGTCAGTTAATTTTCGCAGGAGATCGACGGCCCGCGGTCCTTGAATCGCCAATTGCGTGTAGGCGTCGCTCAAGTCCTCGACCACGCAATCGAAACTTTTGGCATTCTCGCGCACCCAGTTGATGTCTTTCTCTCGCGTCCCGGCGTTGATCACCAGCAAAAAATCATCTTCGCCCAGCCGGTGCACGATCACGTCATCCACAAACGTGCCTTCCGGATAGAGCATGGCCGAATAGTGCCCCTGGCCTACGGCCAGTTTCGACGCATCGTTCATGCTGATGTGCTGCACCGCCGCCAGCGCCCCGCCGGGCCTCCGGCCGCTGCGGATTCGAATGTCCCCCATGTGGCTGACGTCGAAAACGCCGACACTTGCGCGGACCGCCTTGTGTTCCGCGATCAGTCCGCCGCTCGATGGATATTCGACTGGCATATCCCATCCGCCGAAATTGACCATCTTTGCGCCAAGGCGGCGGTGCATTGCATTCAGCGGCGTCTTACGAAGCTCGCTCTTGTGAGGAGTTGCGGCGGATTCCATTCCAATGGCTCAAGCAGAAATCGATACTAGCACGCGCTCTCGAACGGGTCAAAGAACCCGCCACGAGGCCATGAGGTGGGAGGTCAACTTCCGCGTAATCAGGAGTCAGGCCGCTAAGTGGGGTGTTGATCAGGGTAAACGGGCTGGACTGTATGCGCGCTGCGGCTAGTGTCTCGATTCCTGTTCTGTTGCTCTCCGGTCTATGCCGCTTCGGCGGTCGTGACCGTCGCGCCGCTCCGGCAACGCGATAGCCCAGCCGGTGGTTCTGTGGCAAGTGGGACAGTGCCGCCGAATGGGTTGTTTCTTTCGGGCTTCCGGCGGTTCGCCTTCGTGGATCAGGAAGGACCCAACTCTGCCACAGCCTTCACACTTGAGAACGCACGCTGGCATTCGATTCCGAGTTGAGCCAATCAGGCATAACGGCAGGGGTCGGGAATAGTCCCGGTGCAAAAACCCGTAGTTCGGGGGCGTGTCCGCCTGGGGCACGCTCTAAGTTTTCTCTTAGATTCATCAGCGATAGGAAAGTGCAGAGAATGCGTCTTTTAAGGTCGTCCGATAAACACAGATTGCTGCTGACGCGGGCGAGGAGCAAGGCGCATTCGCTTACGTAGGTGGCCATCTCCACACGGCGCTCAACGGTCGCCTTGCGCAACGCAACTTGGCGGTGCATCTCAGCGCACGCCTCCTCGACGCTCCATGTGAAGTGGTGGACGCACAGCCCCACCGAATCGAGCTCCATCGGTACAGGAAGCCTGCAACGGGGAATACAAGAGCGATGCTCGCTAGGCGTATCCATCCATACCCCCTGCCCCTTTTTTGTGCAAAAGGGATGCCAATGCTCTTTAGGACCAGGGGTGGGATGACCAGGAGGGAAGCTGAGGTCGCGTGAATCTTTCCCTTGGCGTGCGCACCTAAGCGGCCGGAGCCAATCCTCCCGGCGACTCCAAAAAAGGCCCCCCGAGGGTCATTTGTCATGTGACACTTGAGCCTCTTCCGAATTAACTCTAAGTCTCTAAGATACAGGGTATTAGCCGCCGAACTGTCCGCTGTTTGGCGAATCCAGTCCATGACCCTTCGCTGCATTCCGGGCCCGGTCAGCCTCCTCGGTTGTTCTCCTAGCCTCCTCAAGTTAGTAGGCCGGAAGTGTGTTTTGCAATCTGAAGAGAACGATCCTAAGTGTAAGGTTCGCAAGCGGTTGGGTAATGTGTCCGGTCCAAACGTTTCAGTACTCCTATAGGTGAAGTTCTAGTACTCCTATAGGCTACCCGAAATATGAAATGAAATTCCCACAATGGCATTCCAAGAGTGCTGGCGGCCGCCATGAGGTGGCAGGTCAACTTCCGATTCACAAGCGTTAATCAGGGCTTTGTGCCTATTCGCTGCGGCTCCCCGAAAAATGGCCCATAAGTCAATTCAGGAGACAGTCTTGCGCACGCTGGACTACTCGGATAGCGAGGCGTAGTGTCTGCCCATAACTCTATAGGCCCGGAATCGTCTCGTCCGACGGAAGCACTCTTGGAGAGCACTTTATGAAAGCAATTGTACGCACACATTACGGACCACCGGATGTGCTGCGGTTCACGGAGGTAGAAAAACCTGCGCCCAAGGACAATGAGGTCTTGATAAAGCTTTACGCCGCATCGGTAAATCCACTGGACTTGTTCCACTTGAGAGGTGCACCGTTGATCCGCCTCATCCCGGGGCAGCGCACTCCAAAACACCAGGTCCTGGGCTGTGATATCGCAGGGAGAGTGGAAGCGATTGGCGCACACGTAAAGCAGTTTCAGCCAGGTGACGAGGTGTTCGGCGTAACAGGTTTCGCAGGGGGAGGGTTTGCCGAGTATGCGTGCGCTATTGAAGATAAGTTGGCGCTGATGCCAGCCAACAGTTCATTTGAGGACGCAGCAGCCGTACCAATCGCGGCAATCACCGCCCTTCAGGGTCTTCGTGATAAGGGGCGCATCCAGCCAGGCCATAAGGTTCTGGTTGATGGCGCGTCTGGTGGCGTAGGTACATTTGCGGTCCAGATTGCCAAATCGTTCGGGGCTGAGGTCACTGCCGTGTGCAGCACGAGGAATGTGGACACGGCGCGATCGATTGGCGCCGACCATGTCATTGATTACACTCGAGAAGATTTCACGCAGAGCGGGCAGCGTTACGATCTGATCATGGGTGCGAATGCCCATCATTCGATCTTCGATTACAGGCGTGCGCTGAGTCAGGACGGAATTTATGTCATCGTCGGAGGTGGTTTGCCTCAAATTTTCCAAGCTATGTTACTGGCGCCGTTACTGTCACGGATTGGAAGCAAGAAGACATGTTTTTTTATAGCGAATATAAACCAGAAGGATTTAGTTTTTCTGAAAAATCTTCTTGAAACCGAAAAAGTTGTACCCATCATCGATCGACGTTACCCGTTGAGCGACGCAGCTGAAGCTCTCCGTTATCTGGAGAAATGACACGCGCAAGGGAAAATCGTATTAAACGTTGAACATAGCGGCGACATTTAGCAACGCGCTGCGCCAGGCCGCAATTCATAGCGGCAGGTGCGCTTGGGTGTTCGGATAATCGGAAGCTGAGGCGTATCCCAAATAGGAGTTGAGCGACTAGCGCACTTCACTCACCTTCGACTTGCCGCATCCTCCCATGCTCAGGTAGAGTTTTGCGGAGAGGCCCTTATGCAAGGTCCGACCGTTTGCGTGCAATGTGATTTGCCGGAAGATCGCTGCGCCTGTGAAAAGTACTGCACTATCTGCAAGGGGCAGGTAAACGTGCGCCTTTGCTCCGACGGTCTCTACTATTGCCCCGACTGCCGGGAAGCTTGCGAAGTCTCTCTGGCCACCAGCCGTGGCCGCTGAACTCAAAAGCCTCCTCCTGCACATCGAGGCCGACGCGCGCCTGGCGGCCGCAGCCGGAGGCGTGGTCCGCTATCTCGCTGATGCCGCGGGACTCCAGAACGACGCCATCGCTCGATTGCAATCCGCCGTCGTCGCCGCTTGCTCGGAAGCTTTCGAACATCTGCCGGTAGATCAACCTCAACTGCAAATCAGATTCACGCGCTTTTCCGATCGCATGGAAGTCGCTCTGTCCTATCAAGACGAAGACTCTCCAACAGTTGGCCTCGATACCATCGCAGGGTTTGCCGCGCAGGTTGGCGGCAGGGGATCCATCCAGGTCGTTTTAGCCGGTTTCGACCGCGTCCAGTATGAAACGCACGGCGGAGAAGCCGTCACTCGCCTGACGAAGTATATCGGCCAGGTCACTCCCGGCATTTAAGCGCTGTTCGAAACGAAAAAAAACCAGACAGCGCGACTGCCTGGCCCCTTTCTCTTGCGCCTTATTATTTTCAGAGCCTTACATCTTTAGTGCGAACGTGTTTTTGCGAATGAGCGACGTCATCTGGTCGTCGCTGAGGGACATCCGCAACGTCACGCGATCGCCCGCGGGCGTCACACGCGCCTGATCGAGCAATTGCGCCAGATCCGGATTGTCCTTTTGCGCTTGATACCGTTTGTAGAGGAACCCCGCCTGCAGCAACTGGCCAAGCGTGTTCGCATCGTCGGTCGATCCGCATACCGCCTGGAACTTTCCTTCGATGCCGCTGCTCGCGTCCACGTTGATAATCATGTTTTGCATTCGTGCGACGAGTTTCGCCGCTTCGGGGAACTGTCCTACTTCCGGCGCCAGTTGTTGCATCGCCAAGCGCGTGTAGGCGGGATTCAGCACCGCCCAGACCACGCCGCTGCCGTTCGCTTCGTTGATCAGCGGGTAGAGTCTGTCGTTGCGCAGCAGTCCTTCCTCACCGCCAAAGCGCACCTCGATCATCTTTTCGAGGACGGCGCGATGGCCAAACGCCGCGGTGTTCGAATCGATGAAAAAGAAGAACAGATCGTTCGCCCCCGAACCGGTTCCGAACGCATAGAGCGTGTAACCCCGCGCTTTGAAGGTGGCAAGCTTTTGCTGTTTGAAGAAAGCTTCCGTCGAATTCGGATTGTAAGTCCCGAGCGCCACGCCGACGATTTCTTCTCCCGTGGGAACGTCCGTCGAGCCTGTGCCTTCGGTTTTTGTACTCAACCCCTCTGCTACCAGCCCCCATGCAAGTTCATCGACTTGCGAATTCGGATCGACTCCCGCCGAAGCCAGGAATTTTTCGAATTGCCGGAAGCGGTCAGGGAGCATCTGTTCCTGCAATTGCGGAAACCATTTCAGAGTGCGCGCTTTTTTCAGGTCGGCGTAGGCAAATTCTCCAATCTCCTTGGGGAAGAGGGCGATGATGTCCGCGCCAAGGCGGCCGGCCCGCGCGGGTTTCGGCATCGCCAGGGACATCGCCACCAGAATGCCGGCAGCTACGAGTCTGCGAATCGCTGCCCCCCGCCTGGTCGGTGTCACACCTGAATTCATGGTCAATCTCATCTTGTGCTCCTTTCGAATGGGGCAGGGGGAAAACTCGTAGTTTACGCCCTTGTCGCGCGGGCTGCATTGTCCAGACGCTCCAGCAGTGCTGCGATCTTCATGCGCGTTGACGCGACATACGAAGCGTCCGTCAAGCCCTCGAGGTTGATCTCCACGTTGGCCAGTGCTCCGCGTGCGCCCGCTTCGGCCATCAGCCGTGCTACTTGTAAGTCTGACCTCATGGATGCGGCAACGATAGCATCCAGTTGTCCGAGGTGTTCGAAAAGCGCAACGGTGCGCTCGGCCACCTGTAACGGCACCTCCGACGCGCCTTTCGTCGCTTTCTGTATCGCTTCCTCGCGCTGCCGCGTTTCCTTAGCGTCCCCTTGTGATAATTTGAACGCCGCCATTACTGCGTCGTAGGAAGCCGCGTCGCGGTCGATGGCCTCGGCAAGTTCATCGGCAATTCTCCGCATTTCGTCCAGCGCTGCCGAGAGCTGATCGGCAAATCCGGCTTGCGATTTCTTTTTCCGCGAAAGCCCCGCAACCATCTGCCCCAGGGCCGCCGCCAGGGCCCCCGCAAACGCCGAGACGCTTCCTCCTCCCGGCGTTGCTGAAGGAGTCGCCACCGCGTCCAGAAACGGCCGCGCCAATCCCGCCAGCGTTTCGTCCTTCGCCGCTTCCAGCGGCGCGCCGCCCAGCGCGGCCGCCAGCTTATTCTCAAATACCTGCGCGGGAGAGAAGTTCTCGAGTTGCAGGAAAAAGTCCGCCGCCATCTCGATTGCTTTTTTCGGAACCAGCCCGACGATTTCGCTGCCCACCGGCATCACGCCGTAGCGCTCCGCTTCGCGCTTCACCATTTCATACACGCGGTGCATCGGCGTCTGTTCGAAATCCGTCAGGTTGATGGACACCTGCGCCAGGTTGCGCGCTTTCAGCTCGACCCCCATCGACTTCACATACCGCAGTCCGCCCGACGAAAACCGGATCGCCTTCGCGATTTTGTTCGCGATGCTGATATCGGAGATATTAAGATTCACGTTGTAGGCAATCAGGAATTTCCGCGCGCCCACCACGGTCGCCCCGGCCGTGGGGTGCAGCTTCGGTTCGCCGACGTCCGGCTGGCGGTCGTGGTTCTTCTTAAACTCTTCGCGCAGCCCTTCGAATTGCCCGCGCCGCACGTTTTCAAGATTTACGCGGTCGGGCCGCGTCGCCGCGGCTTCGTAAAAAAACACCGGTATGCGGTAACGCTTCCAGATTTCGTTGCCCACCCGCCGCGCCAGCGCCACGCAATCCTCGATGCTCACGCCATCGATGGGAATAAACGGCAGCACGTCGGTCGCGCCCACGCGCGGATGCGCACCTTTGTGTTTCGTCAGGTCGATCAGCTCCACGGCCTTGCCGGTGCCCAGAAGCGCCGCTTCCGCCACCGCGTCCGGTTCGCCCGCCAGCGTGACCACCGAGCGGTTATGGTCGGCGTCCATCTCGCGATCCAGCACGTACACACCCGGCACGCTGCTCATCGCCGCCACGATGGCATCAACCTTCGCGGCGTCGCGCCCTTCGGAAAAATTTGGCACGCACTCAATCAGCCGTTTCATCGTTTTGGCTTCTTGTCCGGTCGTCCCGGCCAATTGTTCGGCAGTTTCGGCTTTCTGTCCGGCAGCGTGGGCCGTTCGTACACGAACGCTGGCTTATTCGGATTGCTTGGTGTCCCAGGAGCTTGTCCGGCCGGAGCTGGCGTTTGCGCGGGCTTCATTGGCCCTCTTACTGGCTTGACGGGCCTTTTTGCAGACTTCGCCGAACCTGGCAAGATTTTCAGTGGCCACTGCGGTCCGATCATCGGCTTCATGTTCGGAGGCAGCGGCTGCTTCATCATTTGCGGCGGCGCTTGGACCGCTCGCCTAGACTTTTCTGTCGAGCCGGGACTTGCTCGCTCTTTCCGGTAGCGCCTCACCTGCCAGGCGAACCACGTGAATCCTCCCGCCCACAGTCCGGTAACGATTGCATCGTAGCCGCTCAGGCCCGCTGCCTTTCCCAAAATCGTAACGGCCAGCGAGATCATCACCACAAAGCCGTAGAAATATTCTTCGAACAGGCTCTTTGTCGTCCGCGGCGCGATCTTGAGGAGGCGCACCCTCCTGACCGGCCTCTTCGAATAGTTAGATTGAGGTTTGTTCGGCAGCATGGATTACGCGACCACGCTTCACGGTCATCCAGCAACGGTCGACACCAAAATAATAAGGAATTTCCCGGTAGTCGGCCACTTCGAATACGGCAATGTCCGCCTGTTTGCCAACCTCCAGTGACCCGATGCTTTTTTCCCGCCGCAGCGCATAAGCTGCGTTCATCGTCGCCGCCGTAATCGCTTCCGCTGGGGTCATGCTCAGTTGCGTGCACGCCAGCGATAGAATCATCGCCATGCTCAGCGTCGGACTCGTCCCCGGGTTGTAGTCCGTCGCCAGCGCAACAATCGCTCCCGCTTCAATCAGCGCCCGCGCCGGCGCATATTTTTTCAGCCCCAGGTGAAAATCGCATCCCGGCAGCAGGGTCGCCACGGTTTCCGATTTTCCCAGCGCCTGGATGTCGCCCTTATTCACTTGCTCAAGGTGATCGCAGCTTGCCGCCCGCATCAGGATTGCCAGCCGCGCTGCGCCCGTCCGCGAAAGCTGCTCGGCGTGCAATCGGGGAGCCAGTCCCCATTGGCGGCCCGCCTGCAAGACACGTTTCGACTGCACGACCGAAAACGCGCCGCGATCGCAAAACACATCGCAAAACTCCGCCAGCTTCCTCTCTGCGATCTCCGGCAGCAGATTTTGTTCGATTAGCTGGATGTACCGCTCTGCTCCGCCCGTTTTTCCCCGATACTCCGCCGGAACCACGTGAGCGCCAAGGAAGGTGGGCACGATCTCCAGCGGCTGCTCCGCCGCCAGCTCCTTGTGCAGTCGCAAAATCTTCAATTCGCTCGCAACGTCGAGCCCGTACCCGCTCTTTGCTTCAACCGTCGTCGTGCCGTACGCCGCGAACTGTCTCAGCGCGGCATGCGCGCGTTTCTTCAAAGCCTCGCTCGTGGCCGCGCGCAGCTTATTCACCGAATTGAGAATCCCTCCGCCCTTGCGCGCGATCTCTTCGTAACTTGCCCCGGCAATTTTCAATTCATATTCTTCCACTCTGCTTGCCGCATGGATCAAGTGCGTATGTGAATCAACAAAACCCGGCAGCGCCACGCGCCCGCCCAGCTCGAGCTTCTCCGCCGCGCGTGCCTCCGGCAACGCCTCGACCTCCGCGCGCGATCCCACGGCCGCGATCAAGCCATCGCGCACCAGCAGCGCGCCATCTTCGATCAATCCTAGTTTGGAAAGGGAACTGCCCCGCCGCGGACCGCTCCCGCGCAGCGTAAGGAGTTGCGATGCACCCGTGATAAGAAGGGAATCCGCCAAGGCTTACGTATTATGACATGGGAACTTTGACGCCGGTCTTCTTCGCGAACGCAATCGCCTCCGGGTATCCCGCGTCCACGTGCCGCACCACTCCCATCCCCGGATCATTCGTCAGCACCCTTTCGATGCGTTTCGCCATCTCTTTGGTTCCATCCGCCACAGTCACTTGTCCCGAATGTTGCGAATACCCAATCCCTACGCCGCCGCCGTTGTGGATCGACACCCACGACGCCCCGCTCGCCGTATTGATCAGCGCATTCAGCAGCGGCCAATCCGCAATCGCGTCGGATCCATCCAGCATCGATTCCGTCTCGCGAAAGGGCGAAGCCACCGACCCGCAATCCAAGTGATCGCGCCCAATCACAATAGGAGCCTTCAACTCGCCCTTGGCCACCAGATCATTCAGCGCCAGCCCAAACTTGTCGCGCTCGCCATATCCCAGCCAGCAAATCCGCGACGGCAGCCCCTGGAACTTCACACGCTTCTGCGCCAGCCTAATCCAGCGATTCAGATGCTCATCTTTCGGAAACATATCCAACACCAACTGATCCGTCCGCGCAATATCCGATGCCTCCCCCGAAAGCGCCGCCCACCGGAACGGCCCTTTGCCTTCGCAAAACAGTGGCCGGATATACGCCGGCACAAAACCGGGGAAGTCGTACGCGTTCTTCACGCCTTGTTCGAACGCAAACGTTCGAATGTTGTTGCCGTAGTCGAACGTCACCGCACCCAACTTTTGTAACTCCAGCATTCCCTGGACGTGCCGCGCCATCGCCGCCATTGAATGTTTTTTGTATTCCTCAGGGCTCTTCTTCCGCAGCTCCAGCGCCGCTTCCAGCGTCATTCCATTCGGCACGTAGCCGTCGATGGGATCGTGCGCGCTCGTCTGATCCGTCAGCAAGTCCGGCACCACGCCGCGCTTCGCCAGCTCCGGAATCAAGTCCGCGCAATTGCCCACCAGTCCAACCGAAGTCGCCTCGCCCTTGCGCACCGCGTTTTTCAAAATCCGCAGCGCCTCATCCAGTGAAGTCACCATCACGTCGCAATAGCCCGTCTTCACGCGCCGCTTAATTCGTTCCGGATCGACATCGATTCCCAGAAATGCCGCGCCATTCATCGTCGCGGCCAGCGGCTGCGCCCCGCCCATGCCCCCCATCCCGCCGGTCACCACCAGCTTTCCGGCTAAATTCCCGCCGAAATGTTTCTTCGCCGCCGCCGCAAACGTCTCGTATGTCCCCTGCAAAATTCCCTGCGTGCCGATGTAAATCCAGCTTCCCGCCGTCATCTGCCCGTACATCAGCAATCCCGCGCGGTCCAGCTCATGAAACCTGTCCCAATTGTTCCAGTGCCCCACCAGATTCGAATTGCACAACAGCACCCGCGGCGCATATTCATGCGTCCGGAAAACCCCCACCGGCTTCCCCGATTGCACCAGCAGCGTCTCGTCCGCCTCCAGCGCCTTCAGCGACCGCACAATCGCATGAAAACATTCCCAATTCCGCGCCGCTTTCCCCGTCCCCCCGTACACCACCAGCTCTTCCGGCTTCTCCGCCACCTCCGGATCGAGGTTGTTCATCAGCATCCGCAGCGCCGCCTCCTGCTGCCACCCCTTGCACGAAATCTGCGTCCCCCGCGGCGCCCGAAACGGCCCCTTCGCCAATCCTGCTTCTTTCACTGTTCCTGGCACAGTCACGCCCATGAATTTCCCTCTCCGCCGCTCATACTAGCGCCATCCTGGGCTCAGCTCATACTGCCGATCTGAACCATCACCCCGGGCTTGATTTTCTCGAGGGCCAAAACGCACGCCGGGAAGTGTTGCTGGAGGTGCCCCAGACGATTGGAGGGCGATTGGAGAACAAACAGCGATTCTGCGGCCCGCAAGGTTTTGTTGGTGGCGGAGATTTGTATCCACAATAACCAAGACATTATAAGCAGCTTCCGCCAGCCTCAAAAGTTCGCCATTCTACTTCCCAGACCAGCCCGCCTCTTGAACGGTGCGGCATTCGTGGCCGTGATTCATGAGGTGTTTCTTGAGCGCTCGCGGTGCGCACTCGTCAATCAGAATTCTCATTTCAGCTGCGCGATGAGACTCAGCCTTGCTTCCTCGATGGCGTCAGTGGCAAGTTCGCGGCTGACGCTAGGATACTCTTCCAAAAACTGATCCAACGTGTCGCCCCCTTCCAGATAGTCAATCAAAACTTTGAAAGGAACGCGGGTTCCGCTGAAGACAGGCTCGCCGCCAAGGATATTCGGGTCCTTGATGATTACAGTTTCAGAGACAGTACCCATGGCGGCCCTCCTTCGCACATTCCAATTATCTCATCCATCCTCAAGAACTGCTCTGAAAAGTGCAAATCGGCCGCATGAAGTTGCGCTGAGAGGGATTCAGGCTTCTTAGCTGTAGCTAGCCGTTGTGATCATCGTGCCCGCTAGGCTTGCCCGGCGTTCTCCCTCTGGGCACGCGGACCACAACTCCCTGCCGACAGTGCCGCCGAGCAGCGCTAAAATGGTCCGCGGAGTTTGTCGCAATCCCCGGACAGACGCGGCCCACGGAGGCGGTCATGTTCTTGCTGCTTTTCTTCTCGCTGGTGCTTCGCTATCCCGCCCCGGTTGCCGGCGAAATGGCGTGGCAGGCTGCAGCGCCGGGCGCGCCGCGCTACATCCCGGTAACTCGGTACGATCCCAAGCGTAATCCTAGCGCGGATCTGGCCAAGGCTCTCGTCGAAGCCAAGCGCTCGGGGCGCAACGTCCTTTTGGTAGTCGGCGGCGATTGGTGCGACTGGTGCCAGGTCATGGACAAGTTTTTCGCCGGCCACGCTGACGTCCGGACGCTGCGCGAGCGAAACTTCGTGACCCTAAAAATCAACATGAGTCCCCAGAATGAGAACCGGGCATTTCTTTCCCGTTACCCAAAGATACCGGGTTATCCATACCTCTTCGTGCTCGGCGCGGATGGCAAACTCCTGCACCCGCAGCGCGCCAACGAATTTGAGGACGGCAAGACGTACAACGTCCCGCGCTTTGCGCGTTTCCTGGCCGGCCACGGCCCCACTCCCCCCTCCCGGTAAACTGAAGCCGTCCTCACTTGCAACCGCTCGCAAGCACTCGACGATTTGCACGCGCCGTTCAGGCGACCCTTGCCAATGGTATCGTATGTGTTACCATTAGCTATTGTCGAAGTGTGCGAGTGCCTTGACCGGGGTGGACGCAGTCCGTTTGCCGCTTGGTCTGACCGCCTGAACAGAGAAGCGGCGGCCAAGGTGGCGGCTGCTCTGGCACGCGTCCAACAAGGTAATTTTTCCAACGCTAAGAGCGTTGGGGCCGGTGTTTACGAGTATCGGATTGATTTTGGTCCGGGCTACCGGATTTACTGCGGCAGAGATGGCGACCGGCTTGTAATGCTAGTTGGCGGCGGGACGAAAAAACGTCAGCAGGAAGACATCGCCACGGCACTGGCTAGCTGGCAGGACTACAAGCAACGAAAAAGGACAGGAAGGTGACTACAATGGCTCTGACACGAGATTTCAAGGAAACCATCCGGGCGCGCGTAAAACGTGATCCTGGTTTCCTCAAGGCGCTTCTCCGGGGAGGAATCGAGAACTTTCTTTCCGGTGACGTGCAAACCGGCAAGATCATACTGCGCGATTTCATCAACGCCACAGTTGGATTTGCGAAACTGAGCGACGTTACCCATCGCTCAGCGAAAAGTCTCATGCGGATGCTCGGCCCCCGTGGCAACCCTCGGGCGCGCAACTTGTTTGAGATCGTTGCCTATTTGCAGCAAGCCGAAGGCGTGACCTTCGAAGTCCGATCCAGCCGCGCCGCGTTACGCAGGAAGAAGGCAGTGCCATCGCGGGGATTTCGGGGAAAAGCTAAAAGCCGCGCCCTTTGAAAAACAAAACCCAAAGGGTGCACCACCCAATTCAGAAGCCTGCCCCACCCGCCGGCACACAAAGAACCGTGGATACTTTCGCATTTACTTTCCCGCTCTGGTTAAACAAATCTCTCATTAACCCAATGGAACCCCTAATGCTTCAAGAAAACCTTTCCACCATCGTCTTTTGAGCTACTTTCTCACCATTGTTGTCGCCTATCTCTTGGTCCTGGCACTCGCCCGCGTGTTCGAGTCGCGCTTGGTCTTCTTCCCGAACTATCCCGGGCGCCTCGACGGCGAGTGGCATCCTCGTGGTTTGAATGTGGGGACGTTTGGATCACGGCCTCTGACGGTGTCAAGCTCCACGCGTGGGTGGGTCCCTGATGACAAGGCGAGATTCACTTTCCTCGCCTTTCACGGTAACGCCTCCAACATCGACAACCGCGCCGTCGTTCCGCTTGAACGCCGGGTGCCGCGGGCGTCGTTTTTGCGCCTGGTGCCTCGCCCGAACCGCGCGAGAACTCCCCTCAGCGCAGCAACGGTTCAAATCCCGCTTGCGCAAAGTGCTGGTCATGCGTCAACGCCGCTTGAATCTGCTCCGTTTCCATCACCTGGAAGCTCGCGCAATCGGTCAGGCTCCAACTCTTATCCGCCGCTCGCTTGTAGCGCCGCAGCGCGGTCTCAAATTGTTCCGATGTCTGCGGAACAATGACTACATCCCAATTGCTGCTGAGTTTCTGGACCATGCCGCCAACAGCATGGCGCAACGGACCACCATCGCTAAAACTGTTAAGGACTTCCGCCAGCACCATTTCGCTGGTCAAGATCCTTACCGGGGAAATCTGCTGCGTTACGCTGACGGCCTTCGCATGAATCTGATCCCGCGGATTCACCAGGGCGATCCAATAGCTAGTGTCGGCGAAGACCCGCCTCATTGATCCGTCCGCTTGCTACCGTACAGATAATGGTCAACATTCTTTGACAGGTCGGCGGGAACGCGTTCCCATTCGTGTTCAGGTACTTCCCTCGTAACGGTCGAAACCATCTCAAGAATCGAGCCCGATTTCTTTTCCGAAGATTCCTCTCTCTCCTTTATTTCCATCTCCCCCTGGTCCTTGGCGTACCGAGTCTCAAATCCTAGTCTCCGCAATATCTCGACGGCCTGGTGCGAGTTTATCGGGTCATTCGGAGGAACACCCGCGGCCTCAAGAACAAGCGGGCGCGCCGGAAGCTCTCGTTCACCCACAATCACCGTCCATTTTGCCCCTTTTCTTGTCCAGCGGAAATGATTAGCGGCACGAACGATCTCCGCTCGTGTCAGTTCCTTTGGGTTGCCCATAAAACACCTCTATGTTCATCATATACAACTTATTATTCGTCGTCAACAACTAATTGACATGCCACCGGAGGACTACTTTTCCCTAGCCTCCTATATCCTCTCTCGGCGGGTGGATCACCGCAAACACGCTGCCGACTGAGGGTGCCCTACCTTTTCGGGTTGGTTCTTGAAGAAGGTAGGGCGGGTGGGCGAGCCGATTAGGGTTAGAGCAAACTCTTTTAAGTCCTTGAAGTATCTTTCCAACACAGCGCCAGATTTTTGATAAATTCATGTTCTGGAAGCGGGATGCGGGACGGGCGGTACCGAGGCAGTCTAAGTGTTAGTCCTTGATGATTCGCAAATCGTCCTTAAACACTCCCAATTCACTGTGGAATCGATGCTTGGTGTCATCGACCTCGAGCCGATTCTTGAGGGCCAGTTTTGCTTCCTCGGCGGCAGCGCGCAACTCCGGATGCTTATCGACGTCGCTTGAAACAAGGACGGCACTGGCCAGGCGCTGTAGGCAGTTCTCCAGCTCAGTGATCCGCTTCGCTACCTCGGGCGCGGACGTCTGTGCCTTGACGTAGGTATCGAGTGCGACTTCTCCTTCGATCTTCTCAACGTATTCGGTGATGGCGGTTTCGCCATCCTTTACTTCATGGACGGCCCGAGGAAGGATGCCTGCCAGTGGATCGCGATTCGGCATGAAACAGATTATAAACCGGAAATCCGTCAACTAGAAAGTCTAGCGGAGACGATGGCGAAGCGGGCGCTACCGCTCATCCGGGCGTACGATATTACTATGCAGCACACTAAGGGGCCGCGCAAAAATAATTTCACATTTTTGATGGGGTCAACGTGTAGTTCCAGCTTGGCAAAGTCTTGTGACCGGTGAGCATGAGCTTCGCCATCTCTGCGCGGGAGATCTTTTCACCCGTGTTGTAGTTTTTCC
>DATHIB010000151.1:0-14104 GCA_035490055.1 Candidatus Limnocylindria bacterium
AATCTGTGGGTGACATCTTTTTGTCGGAAGGCGTGACTTTTTCTTCGGTCTGCTTTTCCTGTTCTACGCCCCACGGGGCTGTGGCTTCGAGCCTGTGCAGACCGAAAGCGGTTACGTGCATCGTTCTGAAGATGTCTGTTACCGGGTCCAACTCATCCTCCTATTTTGGACGAATAGACAAAATATTAGGACTCCTGAACAGTTCTCGTCCACTGCCAGAGACATCTAGTATCCTGTACGCAATGCTAACACATCTACCGAAGGGAGCAATTATGGGAAAGCTAGAGGGTAAGGTGGCAGTCGTCACGGGAGGATCGAGCGGTATGGCGCTGGCAAGCGCCAAGCGGTTCGTTGAAGAAGGCGCCTACGTTTTCATCACGGGCAGGAAGCAGGAGGCGCTCGATGAGGCCGTCAAGCTGATTGGCCGGAACGTGACGGGCGTGCGCGGTGACGCGGCCAATCTCGACGACCTCGACCGTCTGTTCGACACGGTCAAGCGGGAAAAGGGCAAGATCGACGTCCTGTTCGCGAGCGCCGGCAAGGGCGAAGCCGCAAAACTGGGCGAGATTACCGAGGAGCACTTCGATGCGGCCTTCGGCCTGAATGCGCGCGGAACGCTGTTTACGGTTCAGAAGGCGTTGCCGCTGTTCAACGATGGTGGATCGATCATCATGACCGGGTCCGTGGCTTCGGTGAAAGGTTTTCCTGGTTTCGGCGTGTATGCGGCGAGCAAGGCGGCATTGCGCTCATTCGCACGCACGTGGCTCAACGAACTGAAGGGCAGGAATATCCGGGTGAACGTGCTGAGCCCGGGGCCGATCGCCACACCGATGCAGGAAGAAGTTCTCACCAAGGAGGCGAAGGAGATGTTCGAATCCCTGATCCCGCGGGGAAAGATGGGTCAATCTGAGGAAATCGCGACGGTCGCGCTGTTTCTTGCTTCAGACGATTCGAGCTTCGTGAATGGGGTGGAGTTGTCTGTCGACGGCGGCTTCTCGGCCATCTGAAAATCGGCGGATCTCGGTGAGTGCATGATCGCCAAGGCACTCACCGAGATCCGATAGGTAACCTAAGACTTTCAAGTCGTTGTATCGAAAGCGCGCGAACACACCGTGCTCGTGCATGCGCCTTGCCCTTCGCGCTTCCGATACAACACTAAGACTTCCCGGGACCAATCGAGCAGTGGCGCGCCCGAGGGGCCGATTTTAGAACTCTACAGAACTGTCCTTGCTCTACGCTCAGATTTGAGTCCCCGTAATGATCAACCCCACAGTCTCGCGGGGCGGGTCATTTGTGGACAGGATGTGGCCACGGCTGTCTATGTTCAAAAATGAACAGACTCCCGACTCGCTCTCCTCTATAAAAGCTAGGCCTACCTTCTAGGTTTTGCGTTGTTGACCCGACGCCGCAGATACTGCCTCGAGAAAGATCTATCAATCAAATTGAAGCTATACCAATTAAGGAATGGACAAACGACATGTCATTCAATTTAAAGAAGTTACCGATGTGGAAATACGGCGCTGTCAAAATGTGGTCCCTGGGTCTCGGCATGACACCCCTGCTGGTCGTTTTAATGGCCGGGTGCGGGTCATCTTATACTTCCCCTTCTACTCCCACTCCCACCCCCACGCTGACCTCGGTGGGCCCGAGTTCCGGCACGCAGGGACAGGCCGTGCCCGTCACCCTGACGGGAGCCTATTTCGGATCTGGATCCACGATCGGCCTGAGCGGAACGGGCATCACCGTCAGCAACACGATGGTGGCGAGCAGCACGTCTATCACCGCGACGTTTACCATCGCTGCAAGCGCTACGACCGGCTCCCAGAACGTCACCGTGACGAGTTCAGGAATGGCCAGCGGTTCGCAGACGTTCACGGTGAACTTGCTTCCAGTCATGGTAAGTTCCACGAACCCTGCGATTGGTGCCATCGCCGTCCCCATCAACGAGAAAATCATCGCAGTCTTCAGTAAGCCCATGGACCCTGCAACCATCACCACAGCAACTTTTGTGGTGGCGGGCGTAACCGGGGTAGTCACCTGTAATGCGGCCTGCAATATTGCGACGTTTGCGCCGACGAGCAATCTCACAGCCAGTACCACTTTTACCGCCACGATAACAACCGGGGCTAAAGACCCTGCAGGCAATTCCTTGGCAAGCCCCTTTGTCTGGTCCTTCACAACAGGTGCGACCACGGACGTCACCGCACCCACAGTGAGTTCCACGAACCCTGCGAATGTGGCCACGGGTGTGATGCTTAGTCAGAAAATTGCTGCAACCTTCAGTAAGGTGATGGACTCTTCAACGATCACCGCAACAACATTCACCTTGAAGCAAGGCACAACGGCTATTGCGGGCACTTTGAGCTACGCTGGAACAACCGCAACCTTTACTCCAACTGCCAATCTCGCAGCCAGTACTCTCTATACCGCAACGATTACTACCGGGGCTACAGACCTGGCTGGCAATCCATTGGGAAGCAACTTTGTCTGGACCTTCACAACAGGTATGACCTCAAATACGTCCCCACCCACGGTGAGTTCGACTGTCCCGGCTGCTTCTGCGACCGGTGTGGGGATCAATCAGACAATCAACGCAACCTTTAGCACGGGCATGGACCCTTCAACGATTAACACAGGAACTTTTACGCTGGCAGGGCCCGGTGTCACTCCGGTAACCGGAACAGTTACCTATAACGCGACAAGCCATGTTGCGACCTTTACGCCGACGAGCAGTCTCACATCCAGTGCCACATTTACTGCCACGGTTACAACCGGGGTTAAAGACCTCTCCGGCAATCCATTGGCGGCGAACAAGGTATGGACCTTTATGACCGGCACGACAATTACGGGTCAAGCGCCAGTAAACCTTCGTTCGCTCTCCACCTTCGTGGCTGTAGCCGGCGCCGGGCTCACCAACTCCAATTCCGGTGGTATGACCACGCTGAATGGGGACGTTGGGTTAAATCCAACTGCAACATGTCTCGGTGATGGTATTACTTGTGGTGCTATCAATCCAAAGATCAATGGCACATTGTACGCCAACGACCCCGCGGGCATCGCAGCCCAGGCAAAAGCAGACTTGCTTCTCGCATATAGCGATGCCACTGGACGACCGCCGGGTATGGTGGAAGCTGACTTGTCCGGGATGACACTCGCCCCCGGCGTCTATACGTCTGGGTCCACGATGAGCATAGCGGTAAATGGAGTTCTAACTCTCGACGCCATGGGCGACGCTAACGCTGTCTGGATCTTCCAGGTAGGGTCCGCCCTCACAGTCAATAACAGTGCCCAGGTTCTCCTGATCAATGGAGCCAAGGCTTCCAACGTATTTTGGGCGATTGGGTCTTCTTCCACTCTTGGAACAAATGTTAGTTTCAAGGGAAGCATCCTGGCTCAATCCTCAAACTCATTGGGTACCCTTTCAGTGGTGGAGGGCAGAGTGCTGTGCTCTACTGGCCAGGTCACATTTCTGTCCAATACAGTCACAGTGCCCGCTCCGTAAGGCAGGAGTTAGGCGTGGAAGCAGAATAAACCAGATGGCCCGGGTATGGGTAGGATCGACGGCAAGATTCCGGCGGAGTTGCCCGTACCTGGCTTGGCCAATTTTTGACTAGGGCGCTTCTCCATGTATGGACAGCGCCCTAGTTGATCTTTCTTCCATCCACCAATCCTCCAATCCTCTTTGCCAGGGCCTGAATGCAAAGAGATTACAGAGCAGCGTGCCCAATGGTCTGCGAAGCAAAGCGTGGGGATTCGATTTCGGTCGCAAATTCATCAGGTTGCTTGTGAAAGATTTGTGCGCTTGAAAGGATTTGAACCGTCAAGGTCCGGGGGCATAGTCGCTGCCAATAGGTCCCGATAAACGCTAGTGTTTTATCGGAGGCGCGCATTGGTGCAGGAAGTACAGATGGGTGCGATGCTCTTGCGCGCGTTCGATAAAACCGTTTGAAGGTGGCCGCTGGCGGTTGCGGCGGATGCGGTAGGGCGAGCTTCTATGGGATTTCTATCATGTTCAAGGGAGTTAATGCAAACAAGAGTAACTCCATGGAGATTAGGTTCCGCTGATACTGCATGACGTACGGAGCTTAGCACGCGAAGCGTCCGCCGCGCCAGCGGCTACGTTCTAACGGGATTATCGGGTGCGCCGAGAAAAGGCGCTGGTCCACAGCGGGAGTAAACCCGCCCGGGAACTGGTTCGCTCCACCCGGTAGCAATCAGAGCAGCAGTGGAGGCAACGAGACTGCTGAAGCCTCTGGTGTAGAGAGTCGCTAGGCGACTTGGTGAGCGTGCAGGCCGTAACGTGAGTGAACGCTGAGCAGGCCTCGAAACCGTTAATGCAGGAGCCGAGCCGTAGACCGAAACAGATTTCGGTGCTGAGCGAGACAGGCGAAGGGAAAGTGTCTGAGGAATGGGTGGGAGAAGCGCCAATTTTTTGGCTTTGGGACTTTGCCGTGGCCGTCGGAAAGGCTTTGCACTCAAAAACCTGGCTGGCGCATTACAGACTGACGGGGTCGAGTGTACATGATCGGTCGGCCGGGAAGTCAAAACGGAAATCCCGGCTTAGGTGAATACCGAACAGATTGAGACGGTCTCGATGCGAATTGAAGGGCACCCCGCTAATTTAGACGGTCAGGGCCTCCGCTCTTGGTACGCCTTCCAGAGTCAAGAAGATCTCATTCGGAGCTCGGTTCTTGACGGTGCTCAAAGATACCTCTTCTCGAGAATATTTTCATGGTTCGCTTGTGACGCCGAAGGCGGCATGATTTATTCGTATCTCAACGCTGCTATCGGATCGACGCGCATGGCTGACGAATTGTTAAAGCCGCTGATTCTTCTCACGAACTGGAGCGAAGCAGCTTGAATCCCTTCGGTAGTGGCGTTCGTATCGCCCTGTGCATTTCAGTCGGCGCGAAGAGCCTGTATGACGTCGATGCGGGCGGCGCGGGCGGCCGGGAGCCAGGACGCGACGACTGCGGCGGCGAGCAGCACGAACGCAGAGAGGATCACGGGCAAGGCGCCCGGCATTTTCACTTCGAAGAAATAGCTGCCCGCCAAACGCGCCGCGACGTACCCGAATGCCGCGCCTGCGAGGACACCGGCCACAGCCATCACGGCGCCTTCCGTGACGACGCCTTTCAAAAGACGCTGCGGCTGCGATCCAAGGGCGAGCCGGATACCGAATTCGCGCGTCCGCGCGCTGACCGAAAATGCCAGCACGCCCGCGACGCCAACCAACGCAATCGTCAACGCGACCGCTGCAAACACTCCGAACACCAGCGAGTTCAAACGGTCCGGCGTGAGCACCTCCGCGCGGACGTCTTCGAGAGTGGCAGCATGTTCAATAGGCTGATCGGCGGACATGTCGCGGATAAGGCGCGTGACCGGCGTGACGAGCGAATAAGGATTTGCGCTGGTGTGGATGAAAAGGTGGCCGCCAAACACGGGACCCTCTTCAGAGGAGCTATACACGGTGAGGATGGGCCCAGGAATGAGGTGTTGGTCGTCAATATCGGCAGTGACGCCGATGATGCGGTGCGGCGCGCCGCTAATGCCGGGAGCGAATCTCAGCACGGGATCCGTCCAGAAGACGTGGCGATTAACGGCATCCTGATTGGGGAAGATGCGCTTTGCGAGAGTCTCACTGACGATAACGACGGGCTCTTTCCCTTTTTGGCCGTCGAGATCGTCGAAATCACGGCCGGCGATGATGGGAACGCCGAGCGAAGCAAAGAATCCGGGAGAAATGACGCGCCACTGCGCGCGAGGATCCTCTTCGCCAGCGGCATGAACGCGACCGTCGGCGGAGAATTGGAGGCCGAAACCACCATCGCGCCAGGGAACAGCCATCCCGAAAGCGGTCTTGCTGACGCCGGGCAGCGCGTCAATACGACGAATGCATTCCTTATAGAAATCGACCACTTGCTGAGGGGATTTTCCGTAGGACATAACGGGAACGTTGACAGTGAGGACGTGGCGTGTATCGAGGCCCGTCTGCGCCATTTGCAGCGCGATCAGCGTGGTGATGACTGTACTTGCGCCGGTCAGCAGCACGAAGGATGCAGCGATTTGTACCACCGCGAAGATTCTTTGGCGGCGGCTCGTGCTGCCGGTGATCCGGAGGCTGCCGCTCGACAGGTTGAGGCCATTGGACGTGCCGGCCGACGGCAAGCGGGGGACAAACGCCAAAATCACCGCGGCGACGACGGCCAGCGCCGCTCCGACCCAGAGCAGGCTGGAATCAACCGTCAAATCGAGCGCACGGACCGAGAAGCGTGAGGCGTAGCGAGCCAGGACGGCCACCAGCGGCTGGGCGCTCCATACACCGACCGCGGCCCCAGCGCCGCAGAGCAAAAGGCTTTCGGCCAGCAGCATGCGGCGCAGCGCGCCTGTGCTTGCGCCGAGCGCCGCGCGGATCCCCAGCTCGCCTTCGCGGCGAACCGTGCGTGTAAGAATCAGGTTGGCGACGTTGGAACACGCGATGATGAAGACCAGCGCTGATGCTGCGAGCAGCACCAGCAGCACGGTTCGGGCGCCCGAGGTGATCTGGTCGCGAAGCAGCTTGGCCCCGATCTGGTAGTTCGCTTTGGGCGAATAGTCGCCGGGATGTTCTTTGGTCATGGCTCCGTAGACGGTGCGCAATTCGACGCGGGATTGCTCGAGTGTGACACCGGGAGCGAGACGGCCAAAGAGCTCGGTCATACGGTGGAGGCGGTCGGTGACCATGGTGGCGGAAAGATGATGCGGGCTGGTGACGACGTTGGCGATGATCTCCGTATCTTGGGGGTAGGGGACGGAGGGCTCGAGGACGCCGATAATGGTGGCGGAGCGATCGCCCATGGGCCCGCTGCCAAGCCGGACGGTTTTGCCGAGGACGGAAGGATCCTTCCCAAGAGTGGTCGCCCAGAAACGATAGGTGAGAACGACGACGCCGGCAGCTTTGGGACCGTCGTCTTGACGGCCGACGAGACGACCGAGGACGGGGTGGAGGCCCATGACTTCGAAGAAGGGGCCGTCGACGACGCCAGCTTGAACTACGCGAGGCTCACCCAAGCCGATCATGGTGAACTCGATGGTCGAGAATTCACCGAACGCGCTCAGGGTTTTGACGCTGGCGCGCAGATCGTGGATTTCGGGCACGGAGAACGCTGAGTTGTCGTCGCCGACGCCCGGGGCGCTCTGGCGAATGTAGATCAGCCGGTCCTCGTCGCGGTTGACGAGAGGCTTGAGGAGCACGCCGCGAACCAGCGTGAAGATGGCGGCGTTGGCGCCGATGCCAAGGGCCAGCGTCAGGATCACGGTGATCGCAAGCCCTTGCGTCCGCATGAGCGAGTAAAACGCAACCCTCAGATCGCGAAAAAATGACATAATTTTGCTCTTCCTTCCCGGAAGTCAGTCTCCCAAGCGATAGAAGCAACCACTAAGTTTGCATCCGTTTTGCCTCATCTTAGCGAGCTGATGTCGAAGATAGAAATGCAATTAGCAATCCACCGTACCGATCAATCTAAGTTCTTTTCTGTGAGCGTGTTACTCCAATACGCCAGGGTGTCTTATGCCTCGCATTGCGCGATTTTGGGATGCTTTGCCCAGATTCGGACAGCCTCCGTCGTGCAAGCAGCCGGGCATGTGCTCCGAAAATTCAGGCCTTTGCCAGGCAATCAACGAGCTGGTCCAGCGTTCGGGTAAAGCCCTGCGGCATGGCCTTGAACCCCGCCTCGAGAGTCTTGCGCTCCGACTCGGTCGCATTGATTGGAAGCCCGCGCGGTGTGAGCTTCGTGCTGCCTTGGTGCTCGGCGAATCCGCCGATACTGGACGAGTGTCGGCAACTCTTCCCCAATCCGATAAGGGAAGAGTAGCTCGTCATCCAACCAGAATCGGGCGCAAGCGTCACTGGAGCTGCAACTTGCCACAACGGGCTTAGGGGAGATTTCACTTAAAACAGATAACGGTTTCCCCATCCCGGATCGTTTCCAAGTGGAAGGGGATTTCCTAACATCTATCCGGTTGGGTTCCCCATGGGTCTTAATTTCTTACGGTCATCTTAACTTGGCGTACTCGGCCTTTGCAGCGATTAGGATGGGTATGTCCGGGTCGGCGTCTTTCCACAGCGTGAGGAAATCCTGATACGCGGCGTGTGCCTTCGCGGAGTCGCCCTGCAAGGCATAGGCGCGGGCGAGGCCGAGATGCGCGAGCGCGCCGATGGGTTCCATGACCACAAGGCTGCGATGGTCGAGGAGCTTCTGGAACTCAGCGGCGGCCTCAGTACCGTGATGCGCCCCAAGATACGCTTCCCCACGCACGAAGGCAGGATACAAACTGAATGAGAATGAGCCATTGCTGGGTGTTGCCAATTCATATGTAGTAGCGGCCTGAAGAACCGCACTGGCCTTCGAAGCCTCGGCGCGGCTGAGGGCGATTTGCGCGTGGAGAGTGGGCACGCAATTAAACTGCACAATGCTATCTTCCGGGAAGCGCTTGGCCAAATCGTCGGCCAGTTTATCCGCCTGGGCTGCATCTCCGGCCAGAGCCAGTGCCAGTGCCCCTGCGCATTGAACATCGTGGCCGTTCGAAAGCGCGAGCGCCGCCCCTACCAGATGTCGGGCTTCAGTAGCATTGCCGAACAGGGCTTCCCTTACACCAGCACTGGCTTCGTAGCCCGCTGCTGTTTCCTTTTCTTCAGCCCTCTTGGCTGAAGCCACGGCGCGGCGGGAAAACTCCCGCGCCTTGGCCAACCGCCCGGAGTAGGCAGCCGTGTCGGCTTGGGCCGCTAGAAGCACGTCTTCCACACCCAGCTTGTCGGCAGACCAGGCCACCTGCTGGGCCATCCCCGTCGAATCATTCTCCAAGAAGGCGAGGCCATATAGATCGAAGCGCAGGGTAGGCGAGTCGAGGTTTTTCGCCAGTGCTTCTTCGGCCGTCGCTCGGGCCTCCTTCAGGCGATTCAGATTGAGGTATGCCACAACGAGGTTGGCGTAAGCCCCGGCGCTTCCAGGCTCGAGGCGGAGGGCTTCGCGGAACTCCCCGAGGGCTTTTTCATGTCGACCGAGGTTCACGTAGACGCCACCCAAGTTGGCTCGCGGCACGAAATCTCGCGGGTAGGTTTGCGCCCAGAGTTCATAAGCTTGGCGTGCCTTTTCCATGTCTCCGGTGACAAAGAAGTGGTAGTGGGACTCAGTGTAGAATTTCTCGCGTTCGCTGACGCGCTCGCTCAGTTGGTAGGCTTTACGCGTGTTCTCGTCCGCCAGGCTGGTTTCGCCCAGGTTCGAATAGCAGACGCCGAGGGAGGCATAGGCCATGGCGAAATTCGGGTCGAAGTGAATGGCGCGCTGAAAGAAAGGCAGGGCCCCGGCAAAGTCGGATTTTCCCATCATCGTTTTCCGTCCTAGGCTATAAGCTTGTAGAGCTTCCAAGGAAGGCGTGGTGGCCTGTTCGATGGGCGTATCGAATTTCTCCACCGTGCTCAGCGACTCGCCCAGCTTCCTGCGCAGTCTCGTCGCGGCCTCACCGAGTGCTTTCAGGACTCTTTCTTTTCCATCCGCCGTCACTTGCTCTTCAGCCAGGGAATCGCCGGTGCTGCAGTTCACTGCAGTAAGGTCCAGAACATACTGGCTCCCCAAGCTCGCAATCGAGCCGCCGACGTATGCCTTGCTGCCGGCGCGCTGGCAGAGTTCCCGGACAATTTTAGGAGTGAGCGGCGCGTCCGCGGGCTGAGCCATGAGGCGCAGCGTTTGCTGGACGCGCGACTCCGAGATAAGGCCGAGGAAGGGAGATTGCTCAAGCTGCGCGGCGAGCCCCTGGCGAAGCGTGCCGTCAAAAACGGGATCACCCGTCGAGTTGGCAAAGTCAGCGAGAACAATGGTGTCCTTCTCGGCCAGGGCATGGGCATGACGCGCATAGTACAACCATCCGCCGACGGCCAGCGCAACGATAGCCAGCCCGGCTGGAATTACGATTCTCCAGCCGGTGCCGATGGCACGAGGGTAGCTGGTGGTGCCCTTCAGGTCGGCGTCGCGCTTCAACCGCTGCAAATCAGTGCGGATTTCCGCGGCCCTCTGGTAGCGCAGATTGCGGTCCTTTTCGATCGCCTTGCTGATGATTTCTACGAGCTTCTGCGGCAGGCTCGGACTTAGCTGTGCTAAGGGAATCGGGGCTCGATTCAGAATCGCATCATGGATAACTGCGGCGGTTCTGCCAGGAAACGCCCTCTGCCCCGCTACGATCTCGTACAGGACTGCGCCGAAGGAGAACAAATCCGTCCGCGCATCCAGTTTTTCGCCACGAGCTTGTTCCGGAGACATGTAGGCTATCGTGCCCACTGGCGTGCCGGGACTCGTCAGCGGTTCGTCTGTCGTAACTGTCGGCATCGCAGAAAAACCGGCACCCTCGTCGCCGGAGGTCAATTTTGCCAGACCAAAGTCGAGGATTTTCGCGTGTCTGCTCTTTGTGACGAAGATGTTCGCCGGCTTGATGTCCCGGTGAATGATGCCCTGGGCATGGGCTGCATCGAGCGCGTCCGCAATCTCGACTCCAAGGTCCAGCACCTCTTCGAGTGGCATGGGCTCGCCTTCGATACGATGTTTCAGCGTCTGGCCATCCAGAAACTCCATAACGATGAAAGCCTGTCCATCCTGGTCGTCAATCTCGTGAATGATGCAGATGTTGGCGTGGTTCAAGCCCGATGCGGTTTTGGCCTCCCGCTGGAAGCGGCTCAGTGCCTGAGGATCTCTGGCTATATCATCGGGGAGGAACTTCAGGGCAACGAAGCGGTTGAGTCTGACATCCTCGGCTTTGTAGACGACACCCATGCCTCCGCCACCGAGTTTTTCAAGGATGCGATAGTGCGAGATGGTTTGGCCGATCAAGAGCAGAGGGCTCCGCCCCTGGAGGAAGATGTTAGGGGCGATAGTGGCTGACGTCAACGGGGCGTGGGTCAATCGCTGGAAACGAGTGAGTCATATCCATTTGCCTGATGAACGGGCTACTCGTAGAAGTTGCCAAACTGGGCATTTCGATTCGAGCCACCACGTTATAACTCCCGGATGGCCAACCGGAAATTGGCCGATTACTTCAGAGTGGCCCGTGACTCGGGCACACCACACAGACGGTCGATGATCGGTTGCGAACGAGGTCCTTCTACGTGTAGTCCGGCCTATTGTCCAATTAGCAGGCTGTGCATGCCCCGGTCACGAGGCTCATTTTTTCTTCAGCTCGGCGGTCCAGTTGGTGATGACGTTTAGGGGCAGCGTGCTCGTGTCCGGCGCGGCGCTTCCGATGAAGCGCTGGCCGTCTTTCGGATCAACATCGAAGGTTGCGTGCGTGCGGGTGTTAATGAAAGGGGAGCGATACAGCGGGTGTACTCCTTCAACCACCATACTTTCAGCCGATTCTCGGATGGCCGCAACCATCAGATTTCCCGCCGAAGAGGCAAAATAAATTTCCTTTCCGTCCCCCCGCCATGCTGCGGCGGGTTGTGTGGTTTCTGAGCTGATCTGCCACTTGCCAACACCCTTCGGGAATGACGTTACGTAAAGTTGCAGGTTACCCGATTCTCTCGACATATACGCAATCCACTTCCCGTCGGGCGAGACTCGGCCGTCAAAGTGGTCAAAGGTACCATTGGGGAATAGAGGGAATGGCTTTCGATCACCAAACATGGGGAGGATCCATATTTGTTGGGCACTCAAATCCCCACAATTGAGGACGATATACTGCCCATTTCGCGTCCAGTCTGTCGGGTGGTTCACGTTATCTGAAGATAGCAACAACTCCCGCTCGCCAGCCCCATCTCCGCGCTTCACAAAGAGGTCGGTGTATTTCGTACCGGCTTTCTGTACTGAGTACGCCACTCTATTTCCGTCGGGCGACCACGTAACAAACCAGGCGTCCTCTTCGAACGTGAGGCGCGTACGCGCTCCCGTCTTGAGATCAAATACGTAGGCAACCCCGTGAGGCGATTCGCTAGCGAAACTCACGACGGCAGCGCGAGTTCCGTCGGGCGACAGACGTAAATCCACAAGTTCTCCCGAGAATGGCGCAGGCCCCAGGCGGTGTCCGCTTCGGTCGAACCAGAAGACAGGATATTTCGCTTCTCCTCAGCTTTGAAAAACCAAAACACCATTCTCTGAAGCGGAGACCATTATTCCCCAGTTTCCGTTTTCCCGGAGCACCTGACCGATAGATATTGCATCTCCCCGCAGCTCCAGAAGGTCCACGTCAAACGGCTGCGCCATCAAGCTCCCGTCTCGGAAGTAAAGGAGGTTTCCCGAAGAATATAAGGCCCTCGCATTTGTCTGCAGGATGAGCTTATGGTTTCCTCCGTCAATGCTCCCGGCATAAATTGCAGAACTTTCAGACTTGCCGCTCACATGATTCGCTGCCAGATACAGGAAGTGTTTTCCATCAGGGAGAAAGTAGGGCCATCGATGCGTGGAGTGCTGGGGTCGGTCCAGAGCCGTAACGGGAACCGGCTTACCTCCCGAAGCAGGCACACGATAAATTACCTCATAGATATCAGGCGCAAAAAGGATCACGTTCCTGGCCCAGGTGCCTCCCCGCGCGTCCGGCGCAGGAGCTAAGGTCCTGGGTGGCCCTCCCGCCAGCTCCACCCTCTTGAGTTGTTGCTCAGCAAAGAAGCCGATGGATTTTCCGTCCGGAGACCAGAACGGGAACTTTCCCGCCTCCGTCCCAGGTAGCGGCTTCGTTGAAGTACTGTCCGAGGACCGCAAGAAAAGCATCTGCTTTCCTTCGGATATTCCAACGAACACAAGATTCCGACCGTCCGGCGAGATGGCAGCAGCTCCGGCCTGATCGCCAAGCGTGACAAGGGTCAAGTTGGGCGGCGGAAGGATGATAGACCGCACGACCGGGGCGGCACTTTCCCTATGCGACGAGAGATAGGTAGTGATCACTCCCATCGCGAGAAGCAGGACCGCCCCGCCGCCGATGAGAAGAGTGTGGCCCCAGCGTGTTTTTGTGCTCGTCGCCCCCTGCGGAATCGCGCTTTCGCCCGAAGACTGGGCCCACAGCAATTCGTTCTTCAGGTCACTCGCGCTTTGCCAGCGTTCTTCGGGGTCTTTGGCGAGGCAGCGGCGAATTGCGTGATCGAGCACGGGCGGCGTCATTGGCTTGGCTACGGTGATTGGTGCAGGCTCTTTTTCGAGGATGGCAGAGGCGACGCTGAGCTGGCTCTTTCCTTGGAACGCCCGTTGGCCCGTCAGCATTTCGTAAAGCACAGAGCCAAGAGAAAAGATGTCGCTACGGCCATCGAGTTCCTTCCCCTCGATCTGCTCGGGCGACATGTACTGGAATGTGCCGACGATCGTGCCCTGCTCCGTGACTGGAGAGTTTTGGGACACGGCAGTGAGTGTCGCGGCGGTGGCCAGGGGAGCAGCGGGCTTGGCAAGGCCAAAATCCAATAGCTTCGCGCCCGCTGGGGTCAGCATGATGTTGCCGGGCTTCAGGTCCCGATGGACCACGCCGCTGCGATGGGCTTTGCCTAGTGCGTCGGCGATCTGCATTCCGTACTTGAGGACTTGATCGAGAGGCAGCGGACCCTTTTCGAGGCGCTTTGCGAGCGTGTCACCTTCAACGCACTCCATGACGAGATAGTCGATGCCATTCTGGCTGCCAATATCGTGAAGCACACAGATGTGCGGATGATTCAGGCTGGAGATGGTCTTTGCTTCCCGCTCGAAGCGCTGCTTACGAATGGGATCAGAAGAGAGTTGTGCGGGAAGAATCTTGACGGCGACAGTGCGGTCGAGCCGCGTGTCCCATGCCCGGTACACCTCCTGTGGTACGCAAGAATTCCATCCGGCTCCCATCTGACAGAGATGTTGGCACTTATTTGTTCGGCTTACGTGACTTGGAAAACCCGGGAAGCCAGCTCGGCTGGCAGAAAATACCCCTCAGCCTGACTGACCTTGTGCCATTCTGAAAGCCTATGCTTCGATTTTTTCCGAACGCTAAGCGCTCACTGGATTCTCTGCTTAACTTGATCATCGATCTGGTCGCGGACGGGCTTCTTTTCTTCCGTCTCCTGTTCCGCTCGCGCACATCCCTGAGCGTGGAGGTCCTCTTCCTGCGAAAGCAACTGGCCTTCTATGAG
>DATHIB010000152.1:0-3077 GCA_035490055.1 Candidatus Limnocylindria bacterium
TGAAAATCATGTTTCCATTTACCCGAACAGTGCTAGTCTTCTTCATAGCCGGTCTCCTTTTCTTTGCGCCCTTGAGCGCGTTGATCCATTGGGAGCTTATCGCATCCCGCGGAGACCGGCCTTCTCATCCCATCTGGTAAACGCTAACCGGTAAAGTTGCACCCGCGAAAAGATAACTTATCGGGCCGCAAATGCAATGAAGACCAATGCCAATACAAGGATCAGACTGGAGGCCACGTTTCAGATTATGTGGTGCTTTTCTGCAAAATTTCGCTTGGCTAGATCGCCTATCAAAGTCAGCGCCACATAACGCTCATCGCCACAGAAGAGATCAAACTTGATGGTTATCGAGCCCTTGCGGTCAAGTCTGGAACTGGCGTGACTTTGCTTTCGCGACGAAGAAAATCTCTGAATAGACAATTCCCCTATATCGTGGACGCGCTGGCCGACCTGCCTGAGGGAACGGTCGTAGATGGAGAGTTGGTCGCCCTCGATGACAGCGGGCCCCGATTTCAATCTCTTGCAGAATTTCCGTGCTGAAGCATCTCGGATTCATTACTACGTTTTCGATCTGTTGTACTGGGGCGACCGTGACTTGACACGACTTCCACTGATCGAACGGCGAGCGCTCTTGAAATCACTCGTTGTTGTGCGCGACAAAAGAATCAGGACTGCGGACTACGTTGAGGTAGCGCAAAGGACCTACTAGCGGGAGTTTACAAGATACGGTCGGATAGGTAGCCTGAGGCCTCGACCTCCGTGACTGCCCGAACTGCGAGTCTCCGGGCGTCATCAGACAATACTTTAGTCCTCCAGGAACGGTACTAACTTCCTATAGCGCGTGTCCTTTCGTCTCGTTATCCTGAGAACTAGCGAGTGATGGAACATCGCTCACTGCGGTACGCTGGGCGACAATCCACACGCCAATTATGATTCCATCGTCACGTCTAGCCCTGCCGAACGACAAGACAATCACAATCTCTGTGATCTCTGGCCGGTCGAAAGGGTTGGCGCACCGAATAATGAAACCCAAGAACAGCATAGGCAACATTGGTAGCGGCGCAAATATCGAAATTGATGATCCGCAAGTTTCTAGCCTGCACTGCGCTGTAGGCGTAACAGAAGATACGGTTAGGCTATGCGATCTCGACTCAACGAATGGAACCTACGTGAACGATGAACGGGTTAAGGCCACGAATCTCGAACATTTGTCCGAGTTCTGCGTCGGCTCAACAGTGCTGCTGGTCACCATTCTTCCGAAACGCTCGACGGACATAAGGTGAATCAAAGTAATCAGTTTCGGTTTTTGGGGACAGTTTAACGGGCGTGTCATCGGAATGAAGCTTAGCGCCGCACTGCCGACCTTTCGGAGCCGTTTCCATTCAATGACGTGATAGCGTTGTCGCACATCGGGCAATGACACGGTAGAGTCTGACGAGTTGCCACCCACTTGGTCGCCTTGCTGTCAGTGATTGCCTGGTTGACGAAAGTGCTGAATCGGACCAGAAGATTCGAGAGCAGCATCAGTGGCTATTTTCTTTTCATGCAGGCCTAAGCCTCTGATTTGAGAGAAGGAGTTCTTTCCCAAATCTCTCCCAGGACGCCCGGCGAGTCGGCGCAGCCACGCGTCGATTGTGGAGTGCTGCTCGGGACCCATTTCTCCAAACAGCACGCCCATGCCGAAAATTCCAAAGCCGCCGCCAGAATGCATGTAGATCACTTTGCCGGGCAGTTCGCATGTGCTCAGGCCATCGCAGATGCGGAGATGTAATTTCGTACGAATGGGAATGGGTTCGAGCGTATCGATATAGCAACCACGCGAGCTCAATTCGGCAAGCTGGCCGCGAACCCACGTTCCGTCGAGTTGGGTAACTTCGGCATCTGCGAAAAACGAGAAGCGCGGATTGGTACGCCTAGTGTAGGGAACTTCAGCCATGGTGTCTCTCCGGTCCGTGAACCTCAAATACGCTTGAAAACGATCCATCCATAGAATCAAGCAATCCCCTAACCATATAAGACCTAAAGAGTAAGAGTCCCTATCTGATAGTGCCTGAACACCTTGGGACGACAGCCACGAACAGTGGGCCAAGGCACAAGCACAAGGGCCAGCATCTTCTTGCGCACTGCTGGAGAATGTTTGCCACAGGGTTTCACGGGACGCGCCCCTCCGAATCGGTTGGGCGCGCTGGTTCGGCCGAAGCGCTGCAGAGGGAGTCAGGGAGTAGATCGGTAAGTTTTAGTAAGCGGGACGACTACAGGTTCCCATCAAAGGAATCCAATCAGTGATAAACGTCAACTTGAAACGCCTGCAAACGCCCGGCAGATATACGGTAATGCGTAATGCAACGTCAAAGTGGCGACGATCGTAGGGTAGCGCGATCATCGGATCAACGCGAGAGGCGCGCCACGCCGCCACGCCGGCAGAAAGCTGACAATCGAAAGAATGAGATGCTCCTACGCCGTGGCGTTTGTGGCTTGTGCGGCGGCTTCGACGTTGTAGACCACGACAGCCTTTTTGCCGCCCTTCGCCGCGGTGGCGTGGATCGAATTCAGGTTGACGCCTTTCGCTGCGAGCCTCTCGAGGCATTGCGCCAGTGCACCTGGCTTGTTGGGCAGATCGTACTGCTCCGCGGGAGTTTCCGTGTAGGCCACCCGGGCCGCGTCGAGAGCTTTCTTGGCGCGCCGAGCATCGTCTACGACGACCTGGACCGTCCCGGCCGTGCCCTCGGCAGTTCCCAACAGAGAGAGAATATTTATCTTGGCATTCCCGAGTGTTTTCGCGATTCTTGCGACTGCACCGGGTTGATTATCAACCGCGATTGTGAATTGTTTGGTTTTGGCCATGTCGGCACCTCCTGCCGTGTTGATAAAGGATTATACGCCCACGGGAATCTGTCGAAGTGTTCTCCTGGGATCTCCGGTAAAACGCGTTCTTACCAGATGGGATGAGAAGGCCGGTCTCCGCGGGATGCGATAAGCTCCCAATGGATCAACGCGCTCAAGGGCGCAAAGAAAAGGAGACCGGCTATGAAGAAGACTAGCACTGTTCGGGTAAATGGAAACATGATTTTCAAAGG
>DATHIB010000153.1:0-3317 GCA_035490055.1 Candidatus Limnocylindria bacterium
CGTCGAGCGATCCTTGTTCTCTCCTTACGCCCGCCCAGATCAGTGCCGTACTTGGCCTGAACATCGCAGCAGGCAAGCCGCTTGGAACGAAATCCTGTGATTGGACTGCACCGGGACAGCCCATAGGGATCAACACGAAAAAAGTCACGGTCACGCTTCTGGACGAACAGGGGTTTGCCCATGCCAAGATGCCCGTGAACTTCAAGGGGATTACCAAGATATCTGTCAGCGGTATTGGCGATGACGTCGTCTACGGCACGGCTGCCGGACAGGGAACCCTATCGGTCAAGAAAGGGAACTCGGCCTTCGTCGTTCACGTTTATGGCTTTCCCCTCGATCAGATCGAGGCCAAGGAAAAGACCCTGGCAGTCGAAATTCTCTCCAAGCTGTGAACGATTTGCGCAAGCATGACGGCGAAATAGGCCATTGCGCTCATCCTATGAAAGAGGATGTCAAGAGAAAATTCTCTCCCCTCCCCTCGCGGAAGGCGGTGTGGCTTGCATCCAGCCCCTGCCCGCGTCTCCTCCTCTTAGAGGGGTTTTGGGTTTACCGCTTTGGATCGCCGCGCAGTTCAGCGGCGATGCCAGCCCCAGTTGCTGATCCCGACTGAATGGTTTCATTGGAGCGGTAGCGCTTGACGCCGTTCAGTTGCGAGCTACGCAAGCCAAGTGTTGGCATAAGTGCCAACCATCATCCTATGTGAGGCTAGAGGCCTATGGCTTTGTTGGGTTATCCGAGGGGGCATAGGATTGACTCCGAGACTCGGTGCTGAATGCAGCAAGCACACGATGCCTAATGAGCGCTTGGATACTCTCCCTCGAACCCGAGCATCGCACCAACCGATTGGCCACCACCAGAGGCATGAAAACCTGGGAGATCACCTGGGTTCTGTGAAATGCTCAAGCTGCTTGCGTTTTCACTTGTTGTGCGTCGAAGCGTTCCTCCTTCTTCCAAAGGATCAAAGTAATGGCCGCGATCTTGCGCGCCAGCGTCAGCCGCGCCATCTCCGGCTTCATGCCTTTGTCGAGCAAACTCACATAAAACTCGCGGAACGGCCCCATCCCACAGCTGGCTCGGGTAGCTGCTCCCTTGAAGATCTCTTTCATTTCGTGGTTGTGATTCTGATTTAAACCACGAATCTGTTGCGGTTTTTTCGCACGTTGCAGTTCTCCCCGGACAAAGCGGTATTGCGCACTATCCCGCGTCTCGATGCCCAGCCCACTGTAGGTCCACAGTTGTCGCTTGCTCCGGAACCGGTGCGGGGTTTGCATCAACGCCAGCAAGCGGGCTGCCCGAATCGGACCGATGCAGGGAATCTGTCGCAGCAGTTTCGCGCCTTTATGTTTCCGGCTCTCCGCCAATAACTCCGGGCGCAGCGTTCGCCGCAAGCCCTGCAATCCATCCAACTGTTGATAGAGTAGCTCGGCTCGGCGGCGCACCCCCACGTGCTTGATCTTGCCTAACCATTCCTCGCGATAACGCGGTGCATAGACCTGCGTACCCCCACAGGCAATGCCCCACCCACGATATAGCGCCTTCAGCCGATTCATCACCCGGTTCAGATCTTGGCTGAGGGTCTGATACGTGCGTGCCAGCTCGCGCAGCGTCCGCAGTCCATGTTCTCCGTGATACACCGGTCGCAGCATTCCCGTGCGCAACAAGTCCGCCAGCTTGCCCGCATCCACCTTGTCATTCTTGCTGCCCTCCTTTAATAAGGCATTGCGCCGCGGGTTGCAGACCAGGACTTGGTGCACGTGGGGCTGCAGCAAGTCGTACAGCCAGGCCGCCCAAGTGCCTTCTTCCCAGGTGATATGCAGTTCGCCCTGCAGTCCATGAATAAACTGCAGAATACTGCTGGCTTTGGTTTCGACGATCGACTCCATCACCAGATGGCCACGGGCATTCTGCACGGCGATCACAATCGCTTCCTTGTGCACGTCCATTCCGATATATTTAACTTCACGACTCATTTGAGTTGCCTCCTTGGGGGGAAGCTCATTCGTGCCAACGTCTACTTTCCCCCAAGGTAAAACTGCCATCGTTCAGGACCCGCCCTTCGAGCGTTTTTAGTAGCCGACGTTAACCATTCTGAGTCTGGTGTGCAGCCGACGCCACACTCAGCTTCAATCTTGTGAAGCGGGGCGTTCTTTCATAATGCATGGACCAACTCGGCAATCGACCGGGTGGCATTGAGGTCGTAAAGGCGCAAGAGATCCGTTGCATTAGCCTTTGGCGTTAATGTCCTTGGCGCGCTGGCCGCTATATCAACCATCGACGCTTGGCTCAAAAAACGACCGATTTACCCAATAGATTAAAAATCCTAGTATTCCGGGATGCAGTTGAATTCAAATGCCGGCGATAGATCAGTGTTTGTAGTTCTGCAAGAAACAATTAGGTTCAATCCTTCCATCGCGCGTCTCTTTATTGCCGACTGACTGTCGGTCAGTCCGAGGATCTAGTTCCACGAAGATTGTAAGCATGGTTGAGCGCGTGTGCCGATGTGATGCTGGTAGTGGAATTTCCTCACCGATGGACGATTTCCGGGCAGCGGGAATTGTTCAGTCCCCAAAGATTTGAGCGTTTATCTTCTGCTTTTGGAGAAACGCGGAGGAATTGCGCCGTAATTGGTACGGGTTGGCCAGCTCGCTTGCGTTACCCAGAGGTGCGGGCCCATTCCTGGCCAGCGAGGGTTTCACGATATTCCGGACGATCTCCGTCGAGATGGCCGTTGTGGGCTGCATTTTCACGGTTTTTTCGACTCTCCTCTTGATAGCGAAGGTTTATGACGCCGGCTACACCGACGTGAGGCGGCAGCGATCCTTCGCGCAAGATTCGAGCAAGCGAGTCCAGTTTCTCCACGAGCATTTTTTGGAGCCACGCAAAAGAGAGGGCATTGATACGTCAGCGCTAACCGAAACGCTAAGGAAACTGACCGTCGGTTTGCAGGCCATAGAACGCATGGTCAAAGACTTAAATTGATAAATTGTTTGGCCTCCGAGATGCCAGGAACGCTCGATGTGAAGAATCGATAAAGCCTCGGGCTTCGGCCTCACCATCGCGGTCCTCGCCGCAGCCCGGTCCTGATGATCTGCTCGATCTCAAGCTTCCTTGATTCCTGCGAGAGTCGCCCGGAATGTCCGGTGTAACGAAGTCGGGACAGTCGGGTTGAATGACGGGCAACCTGAAGTAATCCCAAGGTAAGGGTGCCGACCATCCATCGGTTGACAATTCCGCAGGCCAACCGGCGTCCGCGCAGAGATGGCGGCGTTGATAGCTTCAGCCGCCAAGTAGGACCTGCACCTCAAGCCCCATAGAGC